>JAZSHL010000124.1:0-26487 GCA_045533205.1 Acutalibacteraceae bacterium
GTGCAGCTTCGAGAATTGATATACCGTTAGGCACACTTAAGGGCATGCCGTTGATTTTGATATTTACCATTTCCATTGTGTGGCACACTCCTTTCGTTATTTCTTATAAATTGCCTGAATTTTCTTGCAGGAATCCATACATGCACCGCACTTGACACACTTCTCTGCATTGATTGCAAAGGAAGCAAGCTTGTGACCGGGAGCGATGTAATCTGTTCTTGCGATAGCGTCTGCAGGACAAGCTCTTGCACACATACCGCAACCGATACACTTCTCAGCATCGATGTAGTAGCGGACAAGACCCTTACAAACACCTGCGGGACAAACCTTATCTACAACGTGTGCTTCATACTCGTGTCTGAAGAACTTGAGTGTTGCAAGAACAGGGTTGGGAGCAGTCTGACCGAGACCGCAGAGTGAATTCTGCTTGATATAAAGAGCGAGCTCTTCAAGCTTATCCAGATCCTCAAGAGTAGCCTTACCCTCTGTAATCTTTTCAAGCATTTCCATCATACGCTTTGTACCGATACGGCAGGGTGAGCACTTACCGCAGGACTCATCAACTGTGAAGTCGAGGAAGAACTTTGCAATGTCAACCATACAGTTGTCTTCATCCATAACGATAAGACCGCCTGAACCCATCATACAGCCGATAGCTGTGAGGTTGTCGTAGTCAATGGGAGTATCCATAAGTGCAGCGGGGATACATCCGCCTGAGGGACCACCGGTCTGTGCAGCCTTGAACTTCTTGCCGCCCGGGATACCGCCGCCGATTTCGTAAATAACGTCACGCAGGGTTGTACCCATGGGAACCTCAACAAGACCTGTGTTCTTGATTTTACCGCCGAGTGCAAATACCTTTGTACCCTTTGATTTTTCAGTACCCATTGATGCGAACCAGTCAGCACCGTTACGGATGATAGCGGGAATGTTAGCGAAGGTTTCAACGTTGTTTTCTGTTGTGGGCTTGCCGAAAAGACCCTTAACTGCGGGATAGGGAGGACGGGGTCTGGGCTCACCGCGGTTACCTTCGATTGAGGTCATAAGAGCTGTTTCTTCGCCGCAAACGAATGCGCCGGCGCCAAGCTTGATGTGAAGATCAAAGTCAAAGCCTGAGCCGAAGATGTTTTTGCCTAAAAGGCCAAGCTCTCTTGCCTGATTGATAGCGATCTGAAGACGTGCAACAGCGATGGGATATTCAGCACGGACATAAACATAGCCTTCTGTTGCGCCTGTTGCATAACCGCAGATAGCCATAGCTTCGATGATGCAGTGGGGGTCACCTTCAAGAACTGAACGGTCCATGAATGCACCCGGGTCACCTTCGTCAGCGTTACATACAACATACTTCTGGTCTGCCTTGTTAGCAGCTGTGAAGCTCCACTTAAGACCTGTGGGGAATCCGCCGCCGCCGCGTCCGCGAAGACCTGAATCCTTTACGATCTGGATAACATCCTCGGGCTTAAGCTGTGTAAGACACTTTGCAAGAGCCTGATAGCCGTCATATGCGATATATTCGTTGATGTCTTCAGGGTTGATAACACCGCAGTTTTTAAGTGCAACTCTTTCCTGAGTCTTGTAGAAGTTGGTGTCACTAAGGCCCTTGATCTTTTCGGGTGTAACGGTTTCGCTGTAAAGAAGGCGCTTAACCATACGGCCCTTGAGAAGATGCTCTTCAACGATTTCGGGAACGTCTTCAACCTTTACTTCTGAATAGAAGCAGCCTTCGGGATAAACAATCATAATGGGGCCGAGTGCGCAAAGGCCGAAGCAGCCTGTACGGATAACCTGAACTTCGTTTTCAAGACCTTTAGCCTTGAGCTCAGCCTGCATTGTGTCAATAATCTGCTGTGAGTTTGAGGAGGTACAGCCGGTACCGCCGCAAACGAGCACATGTGAACGATACATTTAGACTTCCTCCTTATTCTGTGATAGCGCCGATTGTGTATTCGGCAACAGGCTTACCGTTTACGATATGGTCGACAATAATCTTTGCAACCTTTTCTTCAGTAAGCTTAACATAAGTAACCTTTTCCTTGCCGGGTTCGATAACCTCAGCAATGGGTTCATACTGGCACATACCGATGCAGCCTGTCTGTGCAACAGTTACACCCTGAATGTTACGCTTTGCGATTTCTTCAGTAAACTTATTCATAACAGGCCTTGCACCTGCTGCGATACCGCAGGTAGCCATACCCACAACGATTCTTGTGATCTCACCTGAATCGTCACGTGTTGTCATGTTTGCCTTTGCAGCATCTCTGAGAGCCATAAGTTCTTCAAGAGTTTTCATTATATTTACACCTCCGTTAGTTGTTTCGTGTTTTCCTTGATGTAGTCTGTAAGCCAGCTCACGATTGAAGGCTCATTCAATGGAACATCGCCTAAAACCTCTTTGAGCTGTCTTGTGTCAACAGTGAACTGCTTTCCGTCAAGCTTTCTTTTATAAATAAAGTCAACCGAAAGGTTCATTGTGATAAGAATGACAATGGTTGAGCACATATCTCCAACAGGCGTGAAATCAAGATGGTCAGTTCTGAAAACTGCACTCACCCTTGTGCCGACTCCGATCTCACTTTCAATTTCAAAGCTGCCTTCCGTCATTTCGGCGGCCATTTTGAAAAAGGGGATACCCAAGCCTACCTTACGGGTGGTTCTTGTGGTGAAGAAGGGGTCTGTTACCGATTGCACCTGCTCGGGAGTCATACCCTTGCCGTTGTCGTATATGCCGATTAAAAGTTCTTTTTTCTCTGTGCTTTCAGAAAGCTCAATTTCAATCAGCGAAGCATTGGCCTTGATTGAATTCTGGGCAATGTCAAGCACATTGAGTGAAAGCTCTCTCATCAGTCCTGATATTTTGCAAGAATACCTGCAACGTCAGCTGCTGTGATTTTGCCGTAAACGTCATCGTTAACGGTCATAACGGGAGCAAGACCGCAAGCACCGATGCAACGGCAGGCTGTAAGTGAAAACTTACCGTCTTCTGTGCATTCTTCTGCTGAAATGCCGAGCTGAGCTGAAAGCTCATCAAGGATTTCCTGAGCACCCTTAACATAGCAGGCTGTACCGAGACAAACGGAGATTGCATACTTACCCTTGGGTGAAAGAGCAAACTGGGCGTAGAATGTTGCAACGCCGTAAACCTTTTCCATGGGAACGTTCATTCCGTCAGCGATTTTCTGCTGAATTTCGAAGGGCAGATAGCCGTAGATGTTCTGTGCTTCCTGCATAACGTGCATAAGCTTACTTACGTCGCCTGTGCATTCAGCAATGACAGCGTCAAGCTTTGCTGCCTGTTCAGCTGTGTCTTTGAAAGGGATTGTGCTGATTTTCTTAAGCATTGACTTTTATCCTCCTTTAAACGTTTGTACGTTAAATTTGTAAGACATGAGATATAATTTCTCATAATAATCCATACTGATATATAATAGCATAACATGACAAAAAAATCTACTGTTTTGATGCAAAAAAACAGGAAAATACAGATTTTCTGCTTTGTACAAAACCCTTTGTGCAAAGTGCCTTTGCAAGGGGGAGGAAAATCCGGAATCAGGAATTCCACAGACTGTCCGTCACCCTGAGGGTGCATCAAAAAAAGGACGTCCGTCGGACGTCCTTTTTTATGCCATTCAATTTATTTTGTGCTTACACTTGAAGCGGGGAACTGTTCTTCACCGAAGCCCATAACTCTTGCAATCTGAACAGAAATCTGACGGTTGTTGATTTCTGCACCGTTTTTAAAGCCTGCATCTGTTGCTGAAACATATACGGGAACATCATAAAGGTCATGTGTGCCGTGTGTGTATTCATATTCGCCGCTTTCTTCGTTATAAACGATACCGCCTGTTGCGTGGTCGGCTGTGACAACAACGAGTGTCTCACCGTCTTTTTCTGCAAATTCAAGAGCTGCTGCAACAGCCTTGTCAAATTCAACTGCTGAAAGAGTGGCATTTTCAAGGTCGTTGGAGTGAGAATGCTTATCAATACATGCGCCCTCAACCATGAGGAAGAAGCCGTCTTCATCAGCATCAAGAAGCTCAATTGCTTTTGTTGTCATTTCTTCAATTGTGGGGGTGTTGTGGTTGTTTTTAACATATTTAAGGTCATCAAAGCTGAACTGTGCAAATGAGCGTGAGCCGGCAGAAAGAGCCATGAGCTCATCCTCGTTGTTAACGTATGTCCAGCCGTTGGCAGTTGCGTTTTCTTCATTGATGCTGTCTGACTTTGCACCCCAGATAAGGTCAAAGCCGCTCTTGAGCTGGTCAGCGCTGATGCCTTCCTCGTCGCCTCTTTCATAGGTGTGTGATGAGAAGGAGGAGGGAGTTGCACCGGAGGTTTCGTCTGTTGTGACAACACCTGTTGCCTTGCCGTTTGTTTTTGCAAGCTCACAAAGTGTCATGGGCACATTGATGTCTTCAATTGAGAAGGGATCGAAGGGATAAACTGCAACGGAGTTGATCCATACGCGTGTACCTGTTGCAAGGGCTGTGCCGCCTGCAGCGGAGTCAGTTGCGGGGATGAGGAATGAGTCGATGTCGCTGTGAAGATAAACCGGCATCTTTTTCATTGCGAGTTCAACATTTCTCACAGCCTCTGTTGCTGCAAGAGTGTTGTCACCCATGCCGTCACCGATCATGAGAATAACGTTTTTGTATTTGCCTTCTGTGTATTCCTCACCTGTGCCTGCAGTGAGTCCGAGAAGACCGTAGACACCGAGAATCAGAGACATAATAACTGCAAGAATTTTCTTAAGAGCATCCATGTTTATTTCTCCTTTGTTAATATAATTCTGCGTAAAATTACGCTTGAGACAGAAAAATTATACATCATTAAAAAAATCTTTGCAATATTTCTGACGAAAAAATAAGCTTAAATAAAATTAAAAATGTTTGTTGACAAACTGTTAACGAGAGTATATAATCAGTATGAAAGACGAATGTCTATACTATAAGGAGGAAAATCTGATGAACGAAAACAAAAAAGAAATTGTTGAAAATCCCGAGCCCGATTGGGGCCTTATGATGTTCTGGGAGGATATCACAGCTTTTTTCCAGAAGCTTGGTGAGATTATCGAATCAATAATCAAGGCTATCACAGGTGAATAATTATTAAACGAAAGAGGTGTCCGGGTGACACTTCTTTTTTTTATTTTTTCTAATGGTATTTTAATTTTATTTGTGCTACAATGTGAAAAGAAAGAGGGTGTTATTATGCGGATTCTTATCGCAGAGGACGAAAAGGCCTTGAACAGAATTCTTGTCAGGCAGTTCACAAAGAACGGCTACAGTGTTGACAGCTGCTTTGACGGGGAAAGCGTTTTTGATTATATAGCTAATGCAGAATATGACGCCATTGTTATGGATGTCATGATGCCGCAAAAGGACGGCTTTCAGGTGCTGACGGAAATGAGAAGAAAGGGAATTGAAACTCCCGTTATTTTTCTGACGGCAAAAACTGAAATTGAAGACAGGGTATACGGCCTTGACCTCGGCGCAAACGATTATCTGACAAAGCCCTTTTCTTTTGATGAGCTTGCCGCAAGGGTGAGAATGATAACCCGCAAAAGCACAGGCAACGCCACAAATGAATATACCTTGGCAGATCTGACCGTCAACGTGAAAAGCCATGAGGTGACACGTGCCGGCAGAAGAATTGAGCTTTCCGCAAAGGAATACGCAATTCTTGAGGTGCTGATAAGAAACGCAGGAACGGTTCTGTCAAGGGAAAGAATTGAGTCGGGTGTGTGGAATTACGACTATGTGGGCGGCACAAACGTTATTGACGTTTATATCAGATATCTGCGCAAGAAGATAGATGACGACTTTGAGCATAAGCTTATACACACCGTCAGAGGCGCAGGCTATGTGCTGAAGGAATGATGCTTTGCAGCCTCATATATCAGAAAAGGTGAATTTAAGTTTCACCGAAGGAGAAAAGTATGAAAAAACATATAAACGGAAAATCCCTTCGCTTCAGGGTTAACCTGTGGTACACAATTCTGATGTGTGTGCTGTCGGTGGCACTTATCGCCTGCGTTGTTTCTGCGGCAAGAACGGCCCAGAGGAGTGAAGCACAGCAGGATCTTATCCGGAGTGTTGAAAGAAACCTTGATGAAATTGAGGTTGAAAACGGCGTGCTTGACATTGAATCGGATTTTGCCTTCAGAAGCGGCAATGTCTATGCTCTTGTCTATTCTGAAAACGGGAGCCTTCTCGGTGGTGAATATCCCGATGGCATAAGCTTTTCGGAGCCTTTGCAGGAGGGCAGATTTGACATCGTTGACGGATATTATATCTATGACAGCCATATTGAATTTTCAAAATATGAATATAAAATCCACGGTGTCACAGGGGATATAATCAGCAGTGAATGTGACGGAATAGATGCCTTCACTCCCTATGAGGGCAATCTTGACAGCGTGGGTGAGGACTGCTTACTGTCACACAAGCAGGCATATGAAATCGCTCTGGAGCACAGCGGTCTTAAAAAATCGCAGACACAGCTTATAATGGCAAGAAGCTATGAATATAACGAGCAGCCGATTTATGAAATTGAGTTTTACTGTGAAGAAAAGGGCTATGAGGATATCTGGGTCAGAGGCGTTGCAAGGGCAAGTGACCTTGACGGAGTATGGGGAGCAGTAGTGAAAATTGCAACAATACTCATTCCACTGATTGTCTGTATTGCTGCCGCAGTTGGTGACTTCATTGCAAAGAGGGCGCTTATGCCGGTAAGACAGCTGAGCGAAACCGTCTCCGAAACCCGTACGGGAACAGACCTTACAAAGCATATCACTGTCAGCGACACCGATCCGATGATAGTCAACCTTGCAGATAACTTCAACGCCATGTTCGAGCGTCTGCGTCTGTCCTTTGAAACGGAAAGGCAGTTCACCTCGGATGTGTCACATGAGCTTCGCACCCCCATTGCGGTCATTCTGGCAGAGTGTGAATATCAGCTTTCAAGAGACGATCTGAGCGAGGAAGACAGAGAGGGCATAGAAACCGTCAGAAAGCAGGCTCTTTCCATGAAGCAGATTGTGGCTCAGCTTCTCTATTTTTCACGAATGGAGCAGGGCGTTGAAAAGCCTGATTTTGAAAATGAGGACCTTGGCGAGCTTGTGTCAGCAGTCTGTGACGATATGAGCCTTGTTGCAGACAAGCAAATCACAATTGAAAAGGATATAGAAGAAAATGTTAAGATGAATCTTGATCTTGCCATGATGACAAGGCTTGTGTCAAACCTTGTGTCAAATGCCGTTCACTACGGCAAAGAAAAGGGCAGGGTAAAGGTCAGCGTCAGAAAAAGCGGCAATATGGTTATTCTCTGCGTTGCCGATGACGGCATAGGCATTGCGAAGGAGCATCTTGACAAAATCTGGCAGAGGTTTTACCGTGTGGATAAGGCACGCTCAAGAGAGGACGGCTGTTCAGGTCTCGGTCTTCCGATGGTTAAGCAGATTGCTTCTCTTCACAACGGAACGGTTAAGGTTGAAAGCGAAGAGGGCAAGGGCAGCGTGTTCACCGTTGAATTTCTGCTGTGAGAAATGACTTGAAGTAATATCTGAATGATGAAATAAAAGATGAAAAAACAACAGATTTTTCTGAAGCACGGCAGCCTCAGAGAGTCTGTTGTTTTTTTGTGTGCATTTGGTCGCTGCCGACTTTTTCGGACAACTGTTTAAAAATTTACGTTTTATTCAGATTTTTTCGTTTCTCTAATCATTCTTTAATCTTTCTGCTGTATTATATGGGTGTAAACAAAAAGCACTACAGATAAAAAACAGAAAGGAGTCTTTTAAATGACTATCATCAGCATAAAACAAAAGCCTAATAAGCAAAAAGAAAGAAGTGTGAGAAAGCACTCTGAGGCGAGAAGAAACCCATTCAGAAAGCTTGTTGCAGCAATGACAGCGTTCCTGATTCTGTCATCTCTTTCAGTTTCTGCAATGGCAGCAAATATCGGTGCCGAGGCAGCTAAACAGATTGCCCTTGAGGATGCAGGATATTCCGTTTCTGATGTGAAATATATCAGAGCCGACCGTGAAAGTGATGACGGCATCAAGGTGTGGAATGTTGAGTTTCATGTTGAAGAAGACGGCAGATATAAGGATTACGACTATGAAATCGCAGTGTCTGACGGAAGAATTCTCGAAAGAGATGTGGATTACGAAAGAGGCTACGGTGACGATGCTTACGAAAACAGATTTGAGGCATTTATCAATGCAATTCTCGCATGGCTCAGATCTTTCTTCAGATAACACAGCATGATTTATCTTTCCTCAGATAAATAATATCCGCAAAAAGAAACAGCCCCCACGAGGGGCTGTTTCTTTGTATGTTAGATAATGTGAAGAAGAAAAAGCCTCTCTTTTTTGTGTAAAATGCAGTAAAAATTGTTGAAATAATAAACAAAGAGTGTTATAATGCAACATAATGGGGAAACTATACAGGAAAGCCCCAAAATTTCATTGGATGTGATATTTATGAAAAACACTAAACATTTATTTAAAATTATGCTTGTTCTTGCTGTTGTTGCAACGGTTATTTTCACCTTTGCCTGCTGCGGCAAGCAGGAAGCACCTGAGCAGACTACACAGGCCACAACCGAAGAAACAACTCTTCCTGAGGAGCCGGAGGTTTATGTCAACAGACTTACAGGTCTTGATGACCTTTCAGAAGATGCTATCGGAAAAAGACCGATCGCTGTTATGATCAACAACATCAAAAAGGCGCTGCCCCAATACGGAATCGGCTCGGCAGACCTTATGTTCGAAATGCTGACAGAGGGCGGTATCACAAGAATGATGGCTGTTTATGCAGACCAGACAAAAATTCCCAATGTGTGCACCGTAAGATCCTGCAGATACTACTACCCGATTTTTGCTCACGGCCTCGATGCTGTTTACTTCTGCTTCGGCAGCAATGAAACCATCGGCACACCTACTCTCAAGAGAATCGGCATCGATTATCTTGACGGCAATCAGCTGGGTGACAGCCTGATTTATGCCCGTGATCCCGAAAGACTCAAGAAGTACGGCTCTGAGCATACCGTTTATCTCAAGGGACAGAACATGTCACAGATTCTCGAAAAGTATGACATCAGAAGTGAATACAAGGAAGAAAAGGACACACCGATTTTCCTTTTCAATAAAGAGGGAGAACTTACAAAGGGTGATGTTGCCTGCGACAAGGTGAATCTTGCCTTCTCCAACGCATATTACAGCACCTTCAATTACGACAAAGAAACAAAGACATATAAAAAGCTCCATTCAGGCAATGCTCATATAGACTCTGCAACAGGCGAGCAGCTTGCTTATAAGAATATCTTTGTTCTTGAAACCGATGTGTCACAGTATAAAGATACAATTCTTGTTCAGATCGACTGGAAGGGCGGCACAGGCTATTATATCTCCAACGGCACAAGCCAGAAAATCACATGGGAGAAGCCCGCAGAGGACAGCACCATCAAGGTTTATGACGCAGACGGTGAAGAGCTCAAGGTCAACCCGGGCAACAGCTATATCGGTGTTATCAACGAAGGCAGAACAACAATTACTGCTGTTGAAAAGTGAGAATCAACAATTCGCAATTTTTCCTGACTACTGACTACTGACTACTGACTACTATCCCCCGGATTTTGATAAGGTGGTGAACTCATGATACTTTCAGAGCTTGACGGCAGCGTTCTGTTGTCACAGATTAATCTTGCAGGTACTCATGATAGTTGCACCGCCTTTGTTTCTTTGGAAAGCATGTCAAGATGTCAGAGCCTGACGGTGAAAGAGCAGCTTGATCTGGGAATCCGCCTTTTTGACATAAGACTCAACAGAAGCGGCGACGAATTTTATCTTATCCACTCCCTTGCCGACTGCTATGCTGACAAAGAGAAAAAAACAAAGCTCACCTTCGGTGATGTGCTTTGTGAGTTCGAAAAATTTCTATGTGAAAATCCCGATGAAACACTTGTTATAAGCGTCAAGCAGGACAGAGGGATAATGTCACGCTTCTTTTTCCCTGCTTTTTATGATAAATATATTAGCGGTAACGAGGAAAAATGGTATCTTAAAAATGAAGATCCCTGCCTTTCCTTATGCAGAGGAAAAATGGTGCTTATGCGACGGTGCAAGGTGTGGAAAAAATTCATCTCGCAGCATGATGCAGGTCTCAATTTTTCATATTGGAAGGACCAGAGCGGACTTCGTAAGACAGGCACAGAAAAGGTAATACTGTCAGCAGAAAAAAATCTTATTGCAGAGGTGCAGGACAGATACAGCCTTGACGTGCTGGCAAAATGGAAAAAGAGTGCAAAGCCTTTTCTTCAGAGAGAAGAAAAATCCGATGCCGCTTTCAGGCTCCATTTCCTTTCCACAAGCTACCGCAAAAAGGGCGAAACCCTTTATGAAACAGCAAGGGAAATGAATGCTTATTTCATGGCATATAATTTAAGAAAAGACAGAGCACAGGGCTGGTTTTTCTTCGACTTTCCCACAAAAGATATTGTTGAAAAAATCAATGATGCCAACAGATGTATTTATTTTTCAGGAACGGAGTGTTTATAATGAGCAAAAAAGAAAAACGTTTTATCGTAACAGAAAAAGAAAGCGGCTTTATGGACTCTGTTCAGATAATTGTCGACAAAAAAACAGGCGTGAATTATATGTGGGTTACACAGGGCTATGCAGGAGGTCTTACTCCGCTTCTTGACACAGACGGCAAGCCGATAATTACCAGAGTAGCTGATTTTGAACAGGAGAATTAATCAATGAAATTAGCAGTTTTAGGCGGCGGTGGTGTCCGCTCACCCTTTCTTGCAAAATCAATTGCACTGGGTGCAAAGGAAACAGGAATCACCGAAACAGTGTTTATGGATATTGATTCTGAAAAGCTCAATATCTATGGCAAAATAGCAAAAAGAATAGCCTTTCTTATAAATCCTGATCTTGAGTTTTCTCTCACAACGGATGCTGAAGAAGCTCTCAGGGAGGCAGATTTTGTTATAACAACAATCCGTGCCGAGGGTGATGAGGGAAGAGTCTTTGATGAAAGAACAGCTCTCAACGAGGGCGTTCTCGGTCAGGAAACAACAGGCGCAGGCGGCTTCGCCATGGCTCTGAGAAGCATACATACATTGATTGAATACTGTGATCTTGCACAAAGTGTTGCAAAGCCCGATGCACCGATTTTTAATTTCACAAACCCCAGCGGACTTGTGACTCAGGCACTGCGCACAATGGGCTACAGCAATGTTTACGGTGTCTGTGATGCTCCCAGCGGCTTTTTAAGACAGGTCAGGGACATGATGGGCGACAGAAGCATCACAATGGAGTGCTTCGGTCTTAATCATCTTTCATGGTTTCTGAATTTCAGGTCCGGTGACGAGGATGTGACAGAAAAGGTTCTTTCCCATCCGAAGCTTTACAATGAAACTGAAATGCGCCTTTTTGATAAGGATATATTGTCCCTTTCCGATAATCTCATACCAAACGAATATCTTTATTTCTTCCACTACCGTGACAGAGCGGTAAATTCAGTTTTGTCAAGCTCAAAAACAAGGGGTGAAACAATTCTGGAAATCAACCGTCATATGCTTGAAGAAATGAGAACAATTGACATTGACAATGATTTTAACAAGGCTTTTTATTGCTTCATGAGTCATTATGCAATGCGTGAAAACAGCTATTTTTCCATCGAAAGCGGAAAAATCAGAGAAGAAAAATTCAATGTTCCCACTGTTGAGGATTATATTAAGCAGCCCGAAAACGGCAGCTATGCGGCAGTGGCACTTGATTACATAAAAGCGAAAAACACAGGTAAGGCTGTGCAGATGGTGCTTTCAGTGCCTAATGAGGGGGCACTTGATTTTCTTGATGCAGATGATGTCTGTGAAATCACCTGCACCGTCGACGGAAACGGAGTACATCCTCACAGAACAGATGCTGTGCCCGAAATGCAGAAAAACCTTATCCGTGCCATCAAGCACTATGAAAATCTGACGGTTGAAGCCATAATCGAAAAGAACAAAAGCAAGGCTGTCAAGGCGCTGACAGTGCATCCTCTTGTCTGCTCTTATCCAATTGCAAAAAAGCTTGTGGATGCTTACAGTGAAAGATATGAAAAATATATAGGTAAATGGTCTGACTGACATGAAAACACTTTTAGAAAAACAGCTTAAGCTCACACCGGAAGACGAAAAAACAAATGTTGTTGTTCCCTTTGAGGTGAATGAGAATTATAAAAAGCTTTTCATCAGCTATTCCTACACTCCGAAGCTTCTTGAGGATAGAGAAAAAGCAGAAAAGCTCATAAAAGAAAATCTTATCCGTGATGTGGGGGATGATACAGAGCAATACAGCGACTATGAAAAATTCATGCCGCTGAAAAATCTTATCACCCTTTCCCTCGATTCAGACAGTGACTACAGAGGTGCAGCTCATCGTCAGGACAGTGAACAGCATCATGAAATAGGCCCTGATTTTGCCTCTCCGGGGTTTATCAAGGGTGAAATCAGAAAGGGTAGTTGGCAGCTTGTTCTTAATGTTCATGCAGTTGTTACCGATGAAGTCATCTGCTTTATAAAGGTTGAAGCAGAGGAGGAATGTGTATGAAATGGTATGCCTGTGAGCTTCATTGCCACACACTTCACTCCGACGGCGGTTTTTCTGTCAGTGAGCTTCTTGAAACGGCAAAAAGCCGTGAACTCAGCGGCATCTGTCTGACGGACCACAACACAACCTCAGGCTGGGAAGAAACACAGAAATCGGAAAGTCCCGTTGTTCTTAAGGGCATTGAGTGGACAACCTATCACGGACATATGCTCGTTCTTGACTGTGAAAAATATGTTGACTGGCGCGATGCAGTGCCCGACAACATCGACACGAAAACAGAACAGGTGAAGAAAAACGGCGGCCTTGTGGGCATTGCTCATCCCTTTCAGCTGGGTACACCCATATGCACCGGCGGACACTGGGATTTCAGGGTGAACAACTGGAATAATATTGATTATATGGAGATTTTCTCCGAGGGAGCGCCCTATCTTAATGCAGCCAACATAAAGGCAAGAAAACTGTGGCATTCTCTTTTGTCAGAGGGCTACAGAATCACACCCACCATGGGCAGAGACTGGCACAGAAAAAGAGCCAACACCTTCATTTCAGCCTGCACATATCTTCTGTGCGATGATGAATTTTCTGACAGACAGATGAAAAAAGCCATCGCAGACGGAAGAACGGTTGTTTCGGCAGGTCCTCTGTTTTATTTTGAAACAGAAGCCGGAGAAACCGTGGGCGATAGTGTGTCAGCAGGGGAACATACACTGAAGCTTTTCTGTGACACAAAAAGGCATGACAGAATCGAAAAAGAAAGGGAACTCATTCCCGAAAAAATTGTTATTGTATCCCCCGAGGGAGAAAAGGAATATCCCTTCTGTGAAGAAATAAAGCTGACAATGAAAAAAGACAGCTGGTACAGCGCGGAACTTTGGGGCAGAACAGACGGAAAAGAAAATATGCTTCTTTGTCTGACTGCACCTGTATATACATAAAAAAGGAGATGAAGGCATTATGCAGCAAAAAAAGGAAAAACGTTATGTCGGTGTTAAAGAAACGCTGATTTACGGCATTGCAAACGGAGGACAGTGCATAGGCTACAACATGATAAGGCAGCAGCTTATGATTTATCTGCCCTTTGCCTTCGGCCTCGGAGGCAACGAAAAAGAGTATGGCTATATCAGTGCTATGATGACATTTATGGCATTCTGGGATGCTTTCAATGACCCGATAATGGGTGCCATTGTTGACAAAACAAGAACACGTTACGGAAAGCTTCGCCCCTATCTTATTTTTGTTCCCATTCCTCTGGGTATCACCACCATTCTGTTCTTCGGCGGTGCTATGTTCCTCAGAGAAGCTGCGCTTACAACGAAGCTTATTTATGTGTTCGTTACATATTTCGCATGGGAGTTTTTCTATACCATCGGCGACATACCCTTCTGGGGGCTTTCGTCAGCAATTTCACCCAGCCCTGCTGACCGTTCAAGAGTTATCAAATCTGCACGTCTCGTTTCGGGTATCATCGGCGGTATTCCCGGTATCATTATCACCGTATGCCTTGACATTGTTGCAAAAACAGCACAGCAGAAAGCGATTCTGTTTGCCGTTCTCGGTCTGGTTGCAGGTACCGTCGGTATGTTCCTGTTCTCACTGTCGGGACTGATGACAAGGGAAAGAATGGTTCAGAGTAATGATGAGCCGAGTATCATTGATTGCTTCAAGCTTATGTTCAGAAACAAGAACCTTCTTCTGATTGTTCTTTCATCAATTCTCGGTATCCTCGAAGGCTTTGGCGGTGCGTTCAGTACTATTTATTTTAAAGCCTGCCTCGGCATGGCAAGTCTTTCTCTTGTTGCAGGTATTCCCGGTACAATAACGAGCTTTCTGACCTTCGGTATTATGACGCCTCTTGAGAAAAAATTCAGTTCAAAAAGAATTCTTTACATGAATTCATTTCTTAAATTCGGTGTTTCAGGCCTTATCTTCCTCATCGGTCTGAAGAACTACACCAGCCCCGGGCTCATCGTACCCTTGCTTGCGATATACGGCATCTTCACCAGCTTTTCCGGCTCAATCAATGCAGTTATTCCCACTAAAATGATCAGTGAAACCGTTGACTATATGGAATGGAAAACAGGTGAAAGATCAGAGGGTATGGCATTCTCGCTTCTGACATTTATCAGCAAGCTCACAGGCTCACTCAGCTCATCTCTCGCTTTTGCCATTGCACCGATTATAGATCTCCAGAGGGCAGGCGAAGACTTTGAGATTCCCGAAGGCGGAGAAGTCAACACGAAGCTCTGGCTCTGGGGCTTCATGACCATTGTGCCCACAACTCTCGGTCTTCTTTCTCTCATCCCCTATAAATTCTATGACCTTGAGGGCGAAAAGCTTCAGAGGATTCAGGAGGATTTAAGACGCAAGAGAGAAGAAATGGCTTTGAAGATATCATGATAAAGGGAGGAAATATAAATGGATAAATGTCCCGGATGCGGAAGAGAGCTTAAGCTTTTTGATGTTAAGCCGAAATGTAAGGAATGCGGATATGACCTGATGCTTCACAGTATGCAGGCCGATCAGGATAAGGATGCCGAAAAGGCAGAAAAGGAGTTTGAAAAGTTTGACAGACTTATGGCAAAGCTCAAGCCCTTTTTCGAGAAGATAAAGAAAATGCTTCCGAAGAAAAAGAAGCAAAAGGAGCAGAAGGCTGCACCCTTGCCGAAAAATTCAAAGAACGTGAAGAAAAAATCTTCAAAGAACAAGGCAAAAAAACAGACTAAATCAGCCAAGAAAAAGCACAGATAAAAAGTTAAAGCGGACGAAGTTTTCACCTCGTCCGCTTTTTATATTTATATCACTAAATCCTAAGCTATAGGCCTTAGGTCCTAGATCCTACAATCACACTCTGCCTTTTTCGGGGGCAACTCTCGGTTTTTCGATTTTCGGGCTGATGTCGCCGGCCTTCATAAGAGCATTCTTTGTCATAACAGGTCCGAAAAGCTCATAAATGAGAACGCCGAACAGAACAATATTTCTGATTATAACACCTGTTTCACCAAGCTCCATAGCTGTGATTGACATTCCAAGGGCAACACCTGCCTGGGGAAGAAGAGTGATGCCCAGATATTTTCTGATGTTAGGCTCACACTTTGAAAGGTCTGCACCGAACCTTGAGCCGAAGTATTTGCCGAAAGAACGCGAGATGATGTATGCAACACCGATGCCGATGATTGAAAGGTCGGCGAAAACAGAAAACTCAAGCTCTGCACCGCTTAAAACGAAGAAGAGAATGAAAAGGGGAGCTGTCCACTTGTCGGTTTTCTGCATGAGGTCTGCTGAGAAATCGCAGACATTGCAGAAGATTGTGCCGAGCATCATGCACACTAAAAGAGGTGAAAAGCCAAGATGAACGGGACCTAACTGAAGCTTGACTTTTGAAACGGCAACGGCAAAGAAAATTGCTGTTACAACAAGTGCCTGCCTTTTTGAGTTTGACTTGAAATACTTTTCAGCCCATGCGAGAATATAGCCGATAACTGCACCGATGACAAGTGAAGCCGCAATTTCGATAATCGGGTCAACGATGATTGAAACGAGATTGACCTCTCCGTTAACAAGTGCTTTTGCAATACCGAAGGAAATTGCAAAAATAACAAGACCGACGGCATCGTCAAGAGCAACAATGGGAAGAAGCAGGTTGGTAAGCTTACCCTTGGCCTTATACTGACGCACAACCATAAGTGTTGCGGCAGGAGCCGTTGCAGATGCAATTGCACCGAGAATAATTGCACTCGACAGAGGAAGCTTGTCTTCACCGAGAACAAAGTGAAGACCGATAAGGGCGGCATCAACAACCAGAGTTGTGATAACTGCCTGCAAGATGCCGATGATGGTTGCCTGTTTACCTGTATGCTTGAGCTGTGAAAGACGGAATTCGTCACCGATGGCAAAGGCGATAAAGCCGAGAGCCATGTCATTCATCACGCTTAAGGCTGCAACCTCATCATGGGTTGTGAAGCCCAGACCGGAGAAGCCTATTTTGCCAAGACAGTAAGGGCCGATGAGAATACCTGCAACAAGATAGCCTGTAACTGCAGGAAGCTTCAGCGGCTTTACAACGCGGGACATCAGAAGTCCTGCTGAAAGAGCGATTGCGATTGATAAAAGAGTCTGCATTAATTTAACCTTCTTTTAATTACATTGATTTTTACAATCCGATATTATAGGCTTACGCATTGTTAAAGTCAATGTTATTTCCTACAATTCGTCTGCCACTTTTAATAATTAATTTGTGTGCTTTTTTGGTATGGCCATATTCTATTAAAAATTCTGCTTGATATTGACAAATAATCGCAATGCTGATAAAATTCCATTGTAAGAAGGGAAAATAGAAATCCCCTTTAAAAAGTACTGACTGAAAGGAAGAATGCACATGAAAAAGACCGTATCTGTGCTTTTAGCACTTCTTATGCTCTGCAGCATGGCAGTGATGCCCGCTTCTGCAGTTCAGAACAAGCATGAAAAATGCCCTGTTATTTTTATCGCAGGCAGCAGCGTTGACCTTGTTGACGGTGATCAGAACCCCATTTCAACAGGCTTCGATGTTCTCACCGACGATGATGAGGGTGACGGAATCACCAAAGAAAAAATTATTGAAACCACAATGAATATTCTTCTGCCCTTCGTTACCGAAGGTCTGCCAAGGGATGAATGGGAAAACTACGGCGAGGCACTGTACGAAGAGTTCGCTCCCATCTTTGAAGAAAGCCAGCTTGACGGCGACGGCAACCCCAAATTCGGCACAGGTGTTGCACAGGCAGAAATCAAAAAGTGGGACGACAATGCTTTCAAGGACCACGGTAAGGACGGTAACTTCCGTTTAAGAGACTACGACTTCCGTTATGACTGGCGTCTTTCCCCCTATGACCATGTTGACAGACTTCACGAATACATAAAGACTATCATCAAAACAACAGGCTGCGATCAGGTTGCTCTTGTGGGCAGATGCCTTGGCGGTAATGTCATCACTGCTTATCTTGATGTTTACGGTCATGAGGGTCTTGTCAAAAAGGTTGTTTATGATGAGGTTATGTCAAACGGCTCTGTTGCTGTCAACGACAGCTTTGCAGGTAAAATCAAATTCAGTGACAAACACATTCAGGCATATGTTGCTGAAAGCGAATATTTCGGTGAATACAATGTTGGTATCGACCTTGCAGACATGAACGATCTGCTCATCGAAGTTGTTGACAGAACGGTTGACCTTATGACACAGACAGGTGTTATTGACTCTGTTACAGGCGGTCTCGAAACACTTTATCAGAGACTTTACACTGCATTTATGCCTGCAATGCTCAGAGCTACAGGCCTCGGCACATGGCCCAGCCACTGGTCAAGCGTTTGCGATGCTGACTTTGACACAGCTCTCAACCTTGTTTTCGGTGAGGAAGGCTCTGAAAGCCGTAAGGAAAACGCAGGTCTTATCGAAAAAATCAATTATATCAGAGAGCGTATTGTAAAGCCCCGTGAAAAGACAGGCGACGATAATCTTTACAAGAAATTTGTTAACGAATACGGCGTTGAAATCGCAGTTATCGCAGGCTACGGTCTTGTAAATCCCCCCATTGTAGAAAGCTATGATGCTAACGGTGACTGCACTGTTGACACAAAGAATTCATCCTTCGGTGCAACTGTTGCAGGCGTGTTCAGCACACTTCCGCAGGAATACATTGACTCAAGAATAGAAGCCGGCTACGGCGATTACATTTCAGTTGATAAGAAGATTGACGCTTCAACCTGCCTTTTCCCCGACACAACATGGTTTATCAAAAACAAGCACCACGACACATTCAATCAGGTTGTGCAGCTGTCAGAATTCTTCACACAGTATGAGGGTGTCAATGCAAACGAAAACAGCAGAAATATTTCACGCTTCCTCATTGTTGACCCCGACAACATCAACAGTGCCGTGAACATGACAGAGGAAAACTGTGCAGACGGTCCCTGGCTTCAGACTATTGAGCAGAAGCCTACAACTGAATCAATGCTCGCTTCTCTCATGAGATTCCTCACAGCATTGTTTAAGCTTTTCACACAGCTTCTTGAGGGTACATTTGCGATTTAAAATAGTCATATACAAATAAAAAAGGATGTTGCACGATCAAGTGCAACAGCCTTTTTGTAATCTTAAGTGACAGCCTTACGGTCTCAGACCCATACCGCCTTCAAGGGTAAGGGTTTCACCGTTAAGATATTTGAAATCAGGGTTTGCAAGCTGAACGCAAACTCTGCCGATTTCGGTTTCGGGATCACCGAAATGACCTGCGGGAGGCATTTTTACGTTTGCCTTGAATGCATCGGGGTATGCCTTTTCAAAGCCCTCAAGCTGAGCTGTCCATGCAAGGGGACAAACAACGTTTGTGTTGATGCCGTCCTTTGCCCATTCTGTTGCAGCAACACGGCTCAGACCTCTTATGCCTTCCTTTGCGGCGGCATATGAGCACTGACCGAAGTTTCCGAAAAGACCTGCGCCTGAAGCGAAGTTGATGATTGCACCCTGTGTTTCTTTGAGATAAGGATAGCAGGCCTTCATATAATAGAATGTGGCATAAAGACCTGAATACATAGCGAGATTGAACTGCTCGGTTGTGTGATCTTCAATCTTAACACCTGATGCTGATGCCTGAGCGTTGTTGATAAGCACGTCAATTCTGCCGAATTCGTCAATTGCGGCCTTTACAACGCCGTTTGCAACTGCTTCGTTGTCGGCACTGTCATTGATATCTGCAGCACATACGAGTACCTTGATGCCATATAGTCTTTCAAGCTCTTCCTTTGCATCCTCTAATTTTTTAACGTTTCTGCCGGTGATGACGAGGTTTGCGCCTTCCTTTGCATAAGCTGTTGCAATGCCGTAGCCGATTGAACCGCACCTTCCATCACTCAATACGGCACGTCCTGCGCCGGTGATAATTGCTGTTTTACCCTGTAAAAATCCCATAGTGTTTCTCCTTTTTGTTAAGATAGATATATAATAACATCTTTTTTATTTGAAGTAAATGCAGTTTACATAATATTAAATTATTATAACTTTTATAGGAATTATTATAACTTTTATAGGAATATTTCTTGTATAATATTTTATTCTGTGTTAAAATAGTTTTGAATTGGCTGATTTCAGCTGAAAAAATATAAAAGGTTGTGATTTAATGAACTACAAGACAAAGTACAATCAGTGGCTCACATTCGATGAGGAAACAAAAAAGGAACTCGAAAGTATCACAGACGAAAAAGAAATAGAAGACAGATTTTATAAAGAGCTTGCATTCGGCACAGGCGGACTTCGCGGTATTATGGGTGCAGGCACAAACAGAATGAATAAATACACTGTAGGCAAGGCAACCTACGGACTTGCAAAGTATCTCAAGAGCAAAAATGAAGGCGAAATCAAGGTTGTTCTGGCTTATGACTCAAGAAACAATTCAGCCTTCTTTGCAAGAACTGCAGCAGGTATCTTCGCATCCTGCGGCTTTAAGGTTTATCTTTTCAAGACCCTTGTTCCCGTACCCGTGCTTTCATTTTCAACAAAGCATCTTGGCTGTAATGCAGGTGTTATGCTCACAGCTTCACATAATCCCAAGGAATATAACGGATATAAGGTGTATGACGAAAAGGGCTGTCAGCTGTGCACCGACGATGCAAAGGCAGCAATCGGATTCATCAATGAAATCACAGATTTCTCATCAATTCCCTTCTCTGACAGCGATGAAAACATCACAATGGTCGGTGAAGAGGTCCTCTCTGATTATTACGATGCAATCAAAAAGCAGTCTCTTTACGAAGAAGAAAGCGACCTTAAAATTGTCTACACACCCCTTCACGGCACAGGCAATATCCCCGTAAGACACATGATTGAGGGAATGAATGTGACCGTTGTCAAAGAGCAGGAGATGCCCGACGGCAACTTCTCAACCGTAAGAAGCCCCAATCCTGAAGAAAAGGATGCTCTCACAATTGCAATCGAAAAAGCGAAGGAAATCGGTGCTGACCTTGTTTTCGGCACAGACCCGGACTGTGACAGAGTGGGTATTGCCGTTAAAGACGGTGACAATTATGTTCTTTTCACAGGTAACCAGACAGGCGCACTTCTTGTCAACTTCGTTCTCACAATGAAAAAGGCTTCTCTTTCAGAAAAGTCAACTCTTGTCAAAACAATCGTAACCTCCGAGCTTGGTGCGAACATCGGCAGAGCCTTCGGTCTGCAGATTGAAGAAACCCTCACAGGCTTCAAATATATCGGTGACAAGATGAATCAGTATGAAGCAACAGGCAAGCAGGAATTCATCATCGGCTATGAGGAATCCTACGGCTATCTTGTGGGCACTCATGCAAGAGATAAGGATGCTGTTGTTTCTTCAATGCTTATCTGCCAGATGGCAGCATGGTATAAAAACAGAGGCATGACTCTTGTTGACGGCCTTAACGAAATCTATAATGAATACGGTTATTATCTTGACCACCTTGACTCCTTCACTCTCAAGGGCAAGGACGGTGCCGAAAAGATTCAGCAGCTTATGGTATACTTCAGAAACAAGGGTACAGACCTTTTCGAGGGTATCACAGAGGTTATGGACTTCAGCGAGGGTATCCGCGACCTTCCGAAGGAAAATGTGCTCAAATATCTCTGGAACGACGGCTCATGGATGGCAGTAAGGCCCTCAGGTACAGAGCCGAAAATCAAGGTTTACTATTCAATTCAGGATAAAACCAAGGATTTATCACAGGCAAGACTCAGTGCCTACAGAAAAGAGATTTCCGCAGTAATAGAAGGTTAAAAATATGACAGTTCAGAAATATGTTGAAGAAGTGCTGCAGCCCAAATTACAGGGTGACGGCGGCTGGGTGGAATATGTCGGACTTGAAAACGGGGAGTTAACCCTCGTTTTCAGGGGCGAATGCTCAAAGTGTCTGATTCTCCACCGCTGCACAGCATGGATAGAAGAACAGATAAAGCTTGACCTTAACAGAAATGTTAAGGTCAATGCCATTCGTAAAAAGCCTTATTTTCAGGATACATAAGGGGGATAGAGCAAAATGGCACACATTAAAGTTGTAAGACGCTCTATGCGTCCCGAGGAATGGACAGATTTGCGCTTCGGCTGGCTCAAAAGGCATATTTACTCCTCAAAATGGGAAATTGAAAATCTTTTCATCAGAGATGCCCGACAGATTGCCGAAATGGAATTTCAATATTACAGTGAAGATTACAGACCTCTTAAAAAGGGGGATATGTATTTCACTCCCGACGGCACTGCTTTTATTAAGGCAGATGTGAATATCCCGAAGGAACTGCAAGGCAAAGAGCTGTGGTTCAGCCTTAAAACTGCCGCTGAAATCTGCGTTAAGGTCAACGGAAAATACATAGGCGGTGTTGACCCCAACAGAGAAAGAATGCTTCTTTCTCCATACATCAACGATAAAGAAACCCTTCATTTTGAAATGATGGGCTACAACCGCTCAAAGCCCGACGATGAAAGAAATCCCGAATCTCTTTCCGTCAGAGGCTGCCGTCAGATTTTTGAGGGTGCATACATCACAACCGTAAATCACGCAGTTCAGGATCTGGTATGGGATTTTGAGCTTTTACTCGATATTGCAAAAAGCGAGCTTTTTAATGAGGATTACAGAGCATTTCTCAACCGTGAGCTTAACAATGCAATGAATCTTATTGATTTTGACGGCGAAGAAATTTCGGGCGTTGAAAAAGCTAAAGAATATGTTGACGAAGTGATTTATGCCAACGATACTTACAAGGGCAGCGGTGATGTGGCTCTGATTGCTCACTCCCACCTTGACGTTGCATATTATTGGCGCAGAATTCATGCAGTGCAGAAAAATCTTCGCACTGTGCTCATTCAGCTTCGCCTTATGGATAAATATCCCGATTTCAGATATACCCACACACAGCCTTATGTCTATGAAACTCTCGAAAAGTATTATCCCGAGGTGTTTGAGGAGCTTAAGGAAAAGGTTAAAAACGGTCAGTTTGAGCCTGTGGGTGCAATGTATGTCGAGCCTGACTGCAATGTACCTTCAGCTGAATCTCTCATCCGTCAGTGCCTTTACGGTCAGAAAGCCTATGAGAGAATGTTCGGCAGAAAGGTCAATAATGCATGGTTGCCCGACGTTTTCGGCAACAGCTGGATTCTTCCGCAGATTCTTAAAAAAAGCGGCATTGACTACTTTGTTTCAAATAAGATGTCAACATGGAATGACACCAACCGTTTCCCTCACAACAACTTCAGATGGAAGGGGATAGACGGCAGTGAGGTTTATGCCTGTGTGCCGCCCACACACTTCATTACCTGGAATATGCCCTCACAGATTCAGGAAAACTGGGAAGCATATCAGGATAAGGATCAGGGCGGACAGACCATGAATATGTTCGGCTACGGTGACGGCGGCTCGGGCTGTACGGAAGAAATGATTGAAATGATGCACCGTTTCGAAAAGCTTTCCGTTATGCCGAAGTGTGAGCATATGGGCGGTGCTGATTTTCTCGAAAAGAACCTTAAGGATAACAAAAATCTCGAAGTGTGGGACGGAGAACTTTACCTCGAAATGCACAGAGGCACCTTCACCACAAAGAGCGACCTTAAAAAAATCAACCGTCGCCTTGAATATAAATTCAGAACGGCAGAAATTGTGTCCCTTATGAGAGGGGAGGAAAACACTGAAAAGATAACAGAGCTTTACAAAAAGCTTCTTATCAATCAGTTCCACGATATTCTTCCCGGCTCACACATTCATCCTGTTTATAAGGATGCTATGCAGGATTATGCTGATATCGAAAAAGAGCTTGATGAAATCATCGGCACAGGCTCAAAATATTTTAACACACTCAATTTTACCCGTGATGCCCTCACCTTTGTGCCGAACAAAAAGGGCACAGCCACAAGAAAAGGAGAAAAGGGCAACTGGCTTATTCCGAGTATTCCGTCACTTTCATCGGCAAATGTCAGAAGTGCGAAGTTTAAGGGCGAATGGATAACCGTAGGAGATACCGTTGAAACTCCTTATTATTCGGTGAAGTTTGGTTACGACGGCTCAATTGAAAGCCTTTATGACAAAGAGCTTAAAAGAGAATGGGCAAAGGGTGACTTCAACAAGCTGAAAATGTATACCGACAATCCCGGCAACTATGATGCGTGGGATATCCTTCCGAATTACAAGGACAAGCAGATTGAAATTAAAGTGCTGTCACCTCTGACACTTACCGAAAAAGACGGCGAAAGTGCATCCTTCACCTGCACACTCGGCACAGAAAAATCTACATGGGAAATGACGGTCCGCCTTTTCAGACGCTCGAGAGGCATTGAGGTTGAAAACAATGTTAACTGGCAGGAAAAGCATATTCTTGCAAAGGCAGAGTTTTCATGCAATGTGCTGACAAGAAAAGCATTGTGCGACACCTCTGCAGGCTACATAGAAAGAGACACCCACCGCAACACAACCTGGCAGCAGGCGCGTTTTGAGTGCTGCCATCATAAATGGTGTGACATGAGTGAATTTGGCGGCGGTGTGGCTCTTATCAATGAGGGCAAATACGGTGTGGGGCTTTATGAAAACACAATGAGTCTGTCACTTCTTCGTGCGACAATACGCCCCGATGTTGTGTCAGACATGGGTCAGCACAATTTCTGCTATATGATTCTTCCCCATGAATCAGACCCCGTAAGTGCAAAGGTCAATGAAATTGCTTTTCAGTATAATGTACCTCTTGTCAAGTGTGATGAAGAATGGACACTGCCTCACTTTGAGCCTTTGTATCTTCAGGCTGCAAAGAAAAGTGAAGACGGTGCAATGACCGTTATCCGTCTTTCAGAGCAAAGGGGTACAAGAGGCACAATAAAGCTTGACAGAAGGGTTAAGCTTCTCAATATGCTTGAAGAAGCTGAAGCTGAAACGGACACAATTGAATATAAGCCCTTTGAAATTATCACAATAGGAATATAAAAAAAGCAAAAAACAAAAGGCAACAGATATATCAGGAGATTTGAAATGAGAAAAACCAAAATAGTTGCAACCATCGGTCCTGCCTGTAGTGAGGAAAAGGTTTTTTCCGAAATGTGCAAAAAGGGTCTGAATGTGGCAAGATTCAATTTTTCACACGGTACACATGAATACCATGAGAAGCTTATGAACATGGTCAGAAAGGTCAGAGAAGAGCTGGAGCTGCCTATCGCCATTCTTCTTGACACCAAGGGACCTGAATACAGAATCGGTGTTTTTGAAAACGGCAGTGTTGAGCTTTGTGAGGGCGATGAATTTTCCTTCACAACAGAGGATATTATCGGTGACAAAAACAGAGTTTCCGTGTCATACAAGGGTATGGCAAAGGAGCTTTGCGAGGGCGACACCGTTCTTCTTAACAACGGTCTTATCAGCTTCAGAGTCAAAAAAATCACACAGACCGATATCATCTGCGATGTTCTCGATTCCGGCAGACTTTCAGACAGAAAAAGCATGGCTTTCCCGGGTAAGGTGTTCAAGCAGGTTTATTTAAGTGAACAGGACAAGGCTGACATTCTTTTCGGCATTGAGCAGGATGTTGATTTCATCGCCTGTTCCTTTGTTTCATGCGCTCAGGACCTTATTGATGTCAAAAACTTCCTCAAAGAAAACGGCGGAGAGGGCATCGAGCTTATCGCAAAAATAGAAAACCGTTCCGGTGTTGAAAAAATTGAAGAAATCATTGAAGAATGTGACGGCATTATGGTTGCAAGAGGTGACCTCGGCGTTGAAATTCCCTATGAAGAGCTGCCGGCAATCCAGAAGCAGCTTATTACAAAATGCAGCATTATGGGCAAGAGAGTCATCACCGCAACAGAAATGCTCGAAAGCATGATAAATAATCCGAGACCTACAAGAGCTGAAATTTCTGACGTTGCAAACGCAGTTTATGACGGCACAAGTGCAATCATGCTTTCAGGCGAAACCGCAGCAGGCAAGCATCCTGTGCTTGCGGTTGAAACCATGTCAAGAATTGCAGAGCAGACAGAAAAGAGCATAAACTATGCCAAGCGCTTTGCAAACTCAGCCTTTATTATCAAAAATGAGGTTGACGCAATTTCCCATGCCACCTGCACAATGGCAATTGACATCGGGGCAAAGGCAATAACTGCCTGCACACTTTCAGGCATAACTGCCAGAATGGTGTCACGCTTCCGTTCACCGATTGACATTGTAGGTCTTACCACCAATGAAAAGACATGGAGAAAGCTTAACCTTTCATGGGCAGTCACTCCCGTTATGAGTGAGGAAGTGCCCTCAACCGATGTGCTTTTCTACACGGCGAAGAAGCTGACAAGAGATGCTCTGAAACTCGAAAAAGGTGACAGAATGATTGTCACAGGCGGTGTGACCAACGGCCAGAGCGGCAACACAAACCTTATAAAGGTTGAGTGTATTTAAGTAGTCAGTAGTCATTGAAAATCGCAAGGCGATTTTCAATGCACCGAAGGTGCAATTCATCTGAACATGTAAGGGTGGCCACCGGTCGTCATTTTAAGGAGTAACTTCCGAAAAAACTTCAAAAAGCTATTGACAAGGCTTTACATTTGTGATAAACTCATTCATACCGCATATTACGGGCGGCGTGTTTTGGCATGCCATAAGAGATTAATTCCGCCCTAAAGTAGCGAGTCCATAATAAAGGAAGGAAAGAAACTATGTACGCAATTATCGAAACAGGCGGCAAGCAGTACAAGGTAGAAGCAGGCGACGTTCTCTACATTGAAAAGCTTGACGTTGAAGCAGACTCCGAGGTTACCTTTGACAAGGTTATCGCAGTTGGCGCAGACGACGGCATCAAGGTTGGTGCTCCCTATGTTGACGGCGCAACAGTAACAGCAAAGGCAATCAAGAACGGTAAGGGC
>JAZSHL010000006.1:0-22545 GCA_045533205.1 Acutalibacteraceae bacterium
TGATGCATCACGGTTTTCGCGCGAATTCACGCAATATGCAAATTCCTGCAAATATGCCTCGCATATCGTGGGTTATCAGATAGCAGGCGGACAAACAGAAGAATGGTTTCACTTTGATATGAACGGTGGCTATGGTGAATGCGCAAAGTTGGCTTTCAAGGCATTTCTTGAAGAATATTATCCCGAAGTTGAGTACGAAGGTTTGCCC
Organism: Acutalibacteraceae bacterium; assembly: GCA_045533205.1. Lineage (GTDB taxonomy): Bacteria > Bacillota > Clostridia > Oscillospirales > Acutalibacteraceae > UBA6857. The sequence goes on from JAZSHL010000006.1 coordinate 209, forward strand.
GATTTAACCTTGCTCGATAAAAAAAACAATTATTTCAACGACGAATATCTTACATGGTATATAGAATTCGCAAACTTCAAGATTGCAGAAGCCATAAGTCACTTTGCTCAGATTGTCAAAGAGGAAACAGGCAACAATGTTGTTGTCGGCACATTTTATGGTTATACACTTGAGGTAACCAACTCCCTGCTGGGCAATCACGCACTCAATTATATATTGAAAGACAAAAACATCGACTTCATCTGTTCGCCAAATTCATATATCGGCATCCGCTCTCCCGAAATGGATTGGACAGAAATGTATCCTGCCGATTCCGTTCGTCTGCACGGAAAGATGTGCTTTCAGGAATGCGATATAAGAACGCATCTGACCATACCTCTTTCTCAGAAGGACCCTTCAATCGACCCGTACGGGCTTATTTCTGCTCCCATATGGCAACCGAGAGAATCAAAACATCATGCTGTAAACGAAATCCGAAAATCCTTTGCACGCCAGCTTATAAAAGGCAATGCCCTTTGGTGGTTCGATATGTGGGGCGGTTGGTACGCAGATGATGATATCATGAACGAAATGGCGACTTATAAAAGTATTTATGAGCAAAGCTTAACCGATGCTGACAGAAGTTCAAATGCTGAAGTTGCGGTATTCGTTGATGAAAGTGCATATAAATATCTCACAAACTGCTCGTTACGCAACATCTTCCACACCCAGCGAGAAGAACTCGGTTTTATAGGCACGCCGTATGATATATATGACGTTTATGATTTTGATGAGGTTTACCAAAATTATAAGGCAGTTATTTTGTTATCAAGTGCAAAGACAACTTATATTGAAAATGCCCGTAACCTTTGCAAAACGGACAATGTTCCCTGTATTATGACCTCGGGCTTGAAAGAAAAATTCACGGTAAGCGAGTTGAGAGCTTTCTGCGAAACAAGCGGAGTTCATATTTACTGTGAAACCGATGACATTATTTATGTGAACGAAAACTATATTTGTATTTATGCCGTAACCGCCGGTAAAAAAATAATTTATCTCGGCAAGGAAAGAAATATCAGCGAGTTACTCGGTGGCACTTATCAAGGTGCTGCAGCCACCGTTACCATTGAGATGCAAAAGGGAGAAACAAAACTTTTCAGGCTTGAATGATTTTTCAGCGTGATATGAATGAAACTTAAAGCGAATCATATATTGAATTCCGTTGCAATAACGACAACCGGAAATATACGTAGGTTAATAATTGGAACGTGAAAAAGATTTTTATTAAAGAAGCAGATAAATTCCAATTTGTCTTATTGTTACCATTTCAAGCTATAAACCCGAAGAATCTAAGTTGTAAGACTTGGATTCTTTGTTTGTTACCAAACTATTAACAATAATTTTTTCAATTAATACTTTGTTCTATTTTGTTGCACAACTGTAAAAAGCATGCTATAATTTAATTACTAAAAAGTAGGTGATATTATGGCTAAAAAGAAAAAAAGACGTCGTTCAAAGAAGAATAAGGGCACATTGACCCTTGCGATAATGCTTGGTGTAATTTTTGTAATAATAGGTATTTTTGTAATTAAAGCAATTGATAAGGATAATGGAGAAGAATTTCCTACAACCGATGTGGAAAACGCAACCTTTTCCGACGATACACAAGGCTATTATGAGCCTGAAACACAAGATGTAGATGTTACTGAAGTGGGAAGTGAAACCGTTTCAGATACTGATGTAACAGAAGAAACTACTGAAGAAACCACAGAAGAAACAACTGAGGAAACTACAGAAGAAACCACGACCGAAGAAACAACCGAGCAAACCACAGAGGAAACAACCGAGGAAACCACGGCTGAAGAAACAACCGAGGAAGAAACCACCGAAGAGCAGACCTCCTCTTCCGAGCCCACAACCGAGCCTGTTCTTGTGTCAACAGACAAAGCCGAGGGTGATCGCAGCGAAGACGGAAAAATCTACGCTTCAATTCAGAGCAGCATAGTCACCAAAAAGCTCAGCAACAAAAACCAGAACAAAATCGTCCTTGAAATATACGGCGATTTAGGTGCTTCACCGATGGTCAGCGGAAATGTTTTCATCGCCATGTATTACGACGGAGAATGTATTCAGAAGGTTAATCCCGGCACATCAATCTCCGATGACGGAAGCGGAAGATATGTTTGTGAAATAACAGTATATGACGAAGAATTCTATTATGAGCCCTCCGATCACCAGTATTATCTTTGCCTTGAAGAGGGCGCAATTGAAACAGACAGCTCTGTTAGCCTGCCGCTTCAGATAAAATTGTAATCCGACGTCGGCAGAAATCAAACCAACTAAAAAGCGATATGCTTCAGATGAAAGAAGCATATCGCTTTAATTTTTATCCTTTACCTTTTTCTTTGTGCTCACATGAACATAAGTGTAAAGAGGAATTGCAATCAGAGGGAAGAGCATTCCCACGAGCATGCCAACCTTCATGCCGAGCTGATCTGCAGTGAGGTCACCCTTGAAAATGAAGCTGAAAGCTTCTGGATTTTCAATAACCTTATCCGTCACAATACCTATGAGCTGCGGCGCCAGTGACGCACCGAGGTCACCGCCGGCTGCCATCATTGCAAAAATGAAAACTCCACCGTAGGGGAAACGATCAGACGCCATAATTATGCTGCCGGGCCAAAGCATGGATACACAAAGCCCCGTCAGTACACATGCAAGAAGTCCGATTACAGGTGAATTGCTGATTGCCGCAACAAAATAGCACAGTGCTGCACCTGTTGTTCCCATAAGCAGAACCAATGTCACGTTTTTGCCGATTTTTGCATACAGAGTTCTGCCTGTTCCCAGCATCACGAAAAACAGTGCCACGCCCAGCATATCTCCCCATACCTTTGGTATGCCGAGGCCCTGCTCGAGAAAGCCTGAGCACCACTGTGACATTGTAAGCTCACTCGCTCCCCCGAGAAAAATCACGAAAAAGCAGACCCAGAGCTGCTTGTTTTTCATCAGCGTGAGAACACCGCTGACCTTTTCAGGTGTTTCCATTTCAGGTATTTTCGTTTTCATATAAAGGCAGAAGGCAGTGGCAGGTATCAGAGTCAGCAAAAGCACAAGAATATACCATCTTTCTCTTCCTGCAAAGGTGAGAAAAAGCGTGCTGAAAATAACCACAAATACCACGCCCCATGCGTAAACGGAATGAAGCTTGCTCATTTCTCTGTCGGGGTCCTCTGCGGGAATTGCAGCAATAACGGGACTTATCAGCACCTCTGAAAGTCCTCCCGAAACAGAAAAGAGCACCGTGCCTATAACAAGGCCGATATATGCGCTGCCGGGCAGCAGCAGGGGCCACAAGGCATATATGACAAGGCCGAAGAGAGTCAGCAGCGGAGTCATAACAACAGCCTTCGGAATGTTGAATTTATGAGAGAAAAAGGAGAAAGCTGTATCAATAGACAGCTGTGTGATGAAATTTATCAGCACCAGAAGCCCCATCAGAGTGTATGATATGCCGTATATTTCATGAAAGGTTATAAAAAGTAACGGAGAAATATTTCCCACGACCGACATTGAAACATTTGTGGCGTAGCAGGCATATTTCAGTATTCTATATTTCTTTTCCATTTATCAGTTGCTTCCTTTCCTGTCACTTGAGACAAGGTATGCCCTCACCGTCAAAGCTCACCTTTCTGATTCTCGCATGACGGCAGGGATCATAAAGCGATTCACTGCAATATGTTCCGCATTCACCCCTGAGATGGGATGAAGGTCTTGCGTGATATACCAGAAGAAGGTCACCCTCTTCATCAACAACAAAGCAGTTGTGGCCGGGACCTGCCTCGTCTGTGAGATCTGCCGTTGACAGCACAGGTTCAGGATGCTTTGTCCAGCTTTCAGGCTTCATAAGGTCGCTGTCTGCTGAGGCTGACAGTCTTCCCATACAATACTCTGCTCCCGTTCCCGATGCCGAGAAGAAAACATAAACCATATTATCTGTTTTAAGAACACTTGCGCCCTCGTTCACTCTGAAAACGACCTTTTCCCAATCATACTCAGGCTTTGTCAGCAGTATAGGCTTACTTGTGAGCATCCACGGACAGTCGGGGTTAACCGCTGCCATAAACAGTGAAGAATCACCGATGATCTCCGCCCAAATTACATAGTGTCTGCCATTATGCTCAAAGTATGTCATGTCAAGAGAAAAGCTGTTGAAGGAAACGCTGTCATCTGAAAAGGCCTGCATTTTCCCTTTTTCTTCCCATAGATCATTATAGGGATCCATACCCTGACACTGCAGAACATAGGGTCGGATATTCCACACATTGTCCCTGTCCCCTGCCGCAAAGAATATATACCATCTGCCGCCGATAAAATGTATCTCCGGTGCCCAGATATGTCTTGCCATCACACCCGATTCATGGGCAAGCCATATTGTCTTTTCTTCCGCACAGGCAAGCCCGCAGACTGTTTCTGACCGACGCAGAATAATACGGTCATATCCGTGCTCTGCATCTGCTGTTGCAGGATAAGATGCCGTGAAATAGTAGTAACCGTCACCACCCTTTGTAATATACGGGTCAGCTCTTTCGGTAATAAAGGGGTTCGGATAATTTTTCATTGTTTTCTCCTTTCACTGTGCGTCTTCATCCAATGCTTCAATCAGAAAGCTGACAGGGCGGAAGCCGTCGTTGCAGGATATCATAGCTGACTTTTCGTTTTTCATCCAGCCGTCGTAAAAATTGCCGCCGCCATGTGAAAGAGTCATAACAAAAGGTGACATACTCTCCCATGCTGAGTCGCACATTCCGTCAGGCTTCTGCCAGCCGTTTGCGATAAAAACCTGCCCGACTTTTATATCACAGGCGTGTTCAATGGGGTTTTCATATTTTTCCATAAGATCTGTGTATTCACTTTTCCGCATAACGGTAATTCTGACTTTTTTCATCTTTATCTCCTACAGTTTATTTCTATCAGTATAGTACAAACCACCGGATAAATCAATAAATTTATTCGGAAAAAATCTATTGACAATCTGTCGCATAAACTGTATAATAACAAAGTCGCAACCGACACGCCGGTGTGGCGGAATAGGCAGACGCAAGGGACTTAAAATCCCTCGGTGGCAACACCGTACCGGTTCGACCCCGGTCACCGGCACCACAATCCTACGCTTGTTTTGATACAATGAGCGTAGGATTGTTTTTTTATCAAACATATTGACAACGATGTCAAACTGTAGTAATATTATAGATGAAAATAAACCATGGTACGTAATGTAGACGAAGCAGAGCGATAATCCGGCGAACATTAAGAAAAGACGCCGAAACAAAAGAGCTTCATTGGCAAAACCGATTTCAGGACCGTTGCACAAAAGACGGTTGAAAAGGTTTCTGAAGAATTTGAAATAAAAACAAAAAATAATTCCTGAAAGGAGAAAAACAATGAAAAAAACATTATCAATCATCCTTGCAATCTTAATGATTGTAACAACTGTACCCATGGCCTTTGCGGCAGAGAGTGCAAGCGGTACTCTCGGCTTTGGCAGCCCGCTTACCTGGTCGCTGGACACAAACGGCAAGCTTACCATAAGCGGTACAGGTGCTATGCCTGAATACGGCTATGCTCAGGACACTCCCTGGTTCTCGCAGTACCGCGACGACATAACCAGTGTTGTTGTCAGTGAAGGTATTACAACTGTGGGAAGAATGAGTCTTTCCTACCTTTCTAATCTTACATCTGTCACATTACCTTCAACTGTTACCGCTATAAATGACGGTGCTTTTGGCGGAGATGTTAAGCTTGAAGAAATAACAATCCCCAAAAACGTATCAACTTTTGGTGCAGATGTTTTCTACGGTTGTAAAGGACTTAAGAAGATTAACGTTGATTCTGCAAGCAGTTATTTCAAATCAGTTGACGGTGTTCTTTTTTCAAAGGACGGCAAGACTCTTGTTTTATACCCCATAAACAAAGCAGGTGAAAGCTACACCGTTCCCGCAGGAACCGAAAAAATCGGAGAGTCCGCTTTTTCAAAGAATATTAACCTCAGAAATCTCGTTATCAGCGATGGTGTGAAAACAATAGTAAGAGAAGCGTTTACTGAAGCTATCAATCTTACCACTGTTACCATTCCCTCAACTGTTACTGTAATTGATTCATACGCATTCGCCGATTGTACATCCCTTAAAACAGTTACAATTGCAGACGGTGTGATAAGAATCGGCGCCGGTGCTTTTGACAGAGATACAATGCTCGAAAACCTTGTTATACCTTCAACTGCAGAAACAATAGAAAATAGCGCTTTTAACGGTTGTAAGACCGTGCATTATCTTGGTGCTGAAAGCGATGTTAAGGTATCTTCAGGAAATGATTCACTTCACTATACCGTATACACTGAGGGCGCAGCTGCAACCTGCGTGAAGACAGGTGTAACAGACAGCTATTTCTGCGCTGAATGTGATAAAACTATCAGAGGTGCAGAGGAGTTAGCCATTGACAAGAATGCACATAACTTTGATACAACAGCAAATAAAGTCCGCCCCGTTTACAATGCAAACACAAAAACATGGGCAGACGGCTATTATGAATACACCTGCGCAAACGGCTGCGGTGAAACAAAGAAAGTTTATGCTGACGATGTAAAGAGAGCAGACTTTACTGCATACGATAAGGCTGTTGCTGATATTGAAACAATTCTCGAAACATACGACCTTACAGACGAGGGAAGACAGAATATAGAGGATAGACTTGAAGGTTATACTATTAATGAGAATATGTTTGCATCAGAACAAAGATTGGTAGACAACGCTACCAGAACACTTACAGACTTACACTCCAGCATTGAATTTGATAAGGATAGATACATCAAAGCCGACTTTTCAGAAATAGATCTTCGTGTTGCAACTATTGATGATTTAGTAAAAGATTTTGATATCGACGATAGTCTTCAGCAAGAGATTGACTCAATCAAAGCTGATCTTGCATCTTACAAAGCCTCAGACGAATCACAATATTACCTTAAAAATCAAATCAGTGCTCTTATTTCCAAAGCAGAGAGAATAATTTCATATATGTCAAACTGCGCTGAAGGTAATCATATCTTCTTTGGTTACACATCTGACGGAAACGGAACTTGTCTCGAGCCCGGCACAGAAAGCGCATACTGTCATTACGGATGCGGCACAAAAGACACAAGACCAGCCAAGGCGACCCCTCACGATTACGAATATACTGAGGTTGAAGAAGCAACATGTGAATATCCTGCTACTTATAATGGCGTTTGTAAGAACTGCGGTGATGTAGTGGAAAATGTACTTATAGGTGAAGTCGGCGGCCATAAGCTCGGTGAATACTATTCAGACGTCAATGCAACCTGTACTGAGGACGGCACAAAGACAGCAACCTGTATCTACTGCCATGTTTATAAAGAAACAGTGGCTGACGAGGGTTCAGCACGCGGACACTCCATTGTCATGGATGGTCTTATTAAAAAAGCAACCTGTTTGAATAACGCTGTATATCGTTATAAATGTGCCCATTGTGAATATACTGAGGAAGAAGAATGGGAAGGTTCACAGCTTAATCACTTGTTTACAGAGTATGTCGGTGTTTACAAGGAATCAACCTGCTCTGAAGAGGGATTGCTTATTTATGGTTGCGAACGCGGATGCGGTGAGACTGAATACGTTGTTAACTGGTCACTTAAAGATCATGTGGGCGGAACAGCAACTTGTACTCAGTGTGCTGTATGTACCGTTTGCGAACAGGTGTACGGCTACATAAACCCGGCAAACCATAACGGCAATGAAAAGCTTGTTGACTATTCACCTGCTACCTGCATCAATGTCAGCATTTCATCTTATGAGTGCAATGAATGTAAGAAAACCTGGAAGGAATACGGTGCATTCGAAGAAATGCAGAAGGTTGAATGTATCCCGTCAGATGAGGTTGTGCTTGGTGTCGGCACAGAAACACATCATTATCTGAGTTGCTCAGTTTGTGGCTCATCATGCAAAGAAGTTCCTCATACCCTCGGAGAGGCAAGTGTCTACTTCCCCTACAATGAATATGAAGGCGGAGAAGTTAAATATGCGAAGCACTGTGAATGTACAGGCTGCGGTATGACTATCAAAGTTGATATTTCATATGAAGAATACCTTGCAGCAACCGGAGGAGATCCCTCAGATAATTGTGACCATATATGCCACAAAGACGGATTCCTGGGCTTTATCTGGAAGATAGCTAAATTCTTCATAAAGCTGTTCAAAACAAATCCCGTATGTGAATGCGGTGCAGCTCACTATTAATTTAATAACAACTTACCACCGGGGAGCAAACTCCCCGGTGGTTCTGTTTTACGGAGATAAAATTAAAGAATATTTTCAGTGTGGCAAAATGAATTATGCAGTTGCAATTCTGATGCTGTAAATGATATAATTCTGTGTGGATATGTTCTGCCCGGGAGGAATTGAATATGAAGGTTACTATTATCCGAAGCAGCAGAAAAACTCTCTCTATACAGCTCAAGCCCGATGAAATCATTGCCCGCGCACCTTTACGTATGAAAGACAAAGAAATATATAGCTTTATTGAGTCAAAAAAGTCATGGATTGAAAAGAATCTTGCCAAAATAAATGAGCGACAGAAAGCTCTTTATAAGGTGCAGCCTTTCACCGAGGAAGAAATTAAAGCCCTTGCCGAGAAAGCAAAGATAATCATCCCTGAGCGTGTGAGATATTACGCACCGAAAATCGGCGTTACTTATAACAGAATCACTATCCGTTGTCAGCGTACCCGTTGGGGTAGTTGTTCGTCAAAGGGCAATCTTAACTTTAACTGCCTTTTAGCACTGTTCCCGATTGAGGTTATTGACAGTGTTGTTGTGCACGAGCTTTGTCACAGGAAGCATATGAATCACTCGCCGCAGTTTTATGCTGAGATTGAAAAGGTGTTTCCTGAGTATAAAAGGTGCAATAAGTGGATTAAGGATAACGGTGGGATATCTCTTAAGCGTATATCCGAATAAATTTTGATAAGGTGACATTATGAAAATAATAATTGATGCTGATGCTTGCCCTGTTGTAGACATTACTGTCAAGACAGCCAAGGAGCGAAATCTCGAGTGTATCATTGTATGCGACAATACTCACTCCATAGAAAGAGACGGAGCAACAACTATTGTTGTTGATAAGGGGGCAGATTCTGCCGATTGCCGTATCGCAAACCTTACCGAAAAGGGAGATGTAATTGTCACTCAGGACTACGGTCTTGCTGCTCTTGTGCTCGGCAAGGGCGGAAAGGCACTTAATCAGAACGGACTTATCTACACCGACAGCAATATAGAAAATCTCCTTTTCACCCGTTTTATAGGCAAAAAGGAGCGAATGGCAGGGGCAAGAACAAAGGGGCCTAAAAAGAGAACTGCACAGAATGATGCGGATTTTTTGAAGGCGTTGCTGTTGTGTCTTGAATAATTTGTCAGCTTATGAGATTTTTGAGAATAAGCTCGACGGTGTTATTAAGATTGTAATTGTGAATGAATAATGTTATACCTCTGACTGTGAAATGTCAGGGGCATTTTTCTTGCCTTCGGTTGAAAGCATCGCCATGTTGTGCTATAATCATTCCGAAACCCAGCATTTGAACGGAAGTGTAAAAAACAAATGTCAACTGTAAAAAACTCTGCAAAAACTGACTTTTCAGTTGGTCCCGTATGGAAGTGTATAGTCACTCAGGCGATACCGCTGACTGTGGCTCAGCTTGTTCAGTTATTATATAATGTTGTGGATCGCATATACCTCGGCCATATGGGTGACGGCAACAGTATGGCTCTGACAGGTGTCGGACTTACCTTCCCTGTTGTTTCTCTGATTATGGCTTTTACTGCTCTGTTCGGTAACGGCGGTGTTCCCCTCTTTGCCATAAAGCGCGGTGCAGGTGAAGAGAAAACCGCAGGCAGGATTCTCGGTAACTCCTTTGCTTTGTTGCTGTGCAGCTCCTTGATTTTAACAGTGGCAGGGTATGCTTTTACAAAACCTGTTCTCTTTGCTTTCGGTGCCGGTGAGGAGTCTTACATATATGCCAAGGAATATCTTGATGTTTATCTTCTCGGTACAGTCTTTTCTATGATTGCCACGGGAATGAACGGTTACATCAATGCTCAGGGCTTCCCTAAAATCGGTATGTGGTCGGTTACTGTCGGAGCTGTATGTAATATAGTTCTCGATCCAATATTTATTTTCGGACTGAATATGGGTGTTGCAGGTGCCGCACTGGCAACAATAATCAGTCAGGCTGTTTCTGCTTTTTGGGTGCTTCGCTTTCTTACAGGCAAAAAAGCAATTATTCCCTTGTGCCGTGACAATATAAGAATCAGTAAAAACCTCACCAAAGATATCTGTAAGCTCGGCATATCAAATTTCATTATGCAGGGTACTACCTGTCTTGTTCAGGTGGCGTGCAATAAAACCTTACAGACATTCGGCGGCGATTTATACATCGGCATTATGACCGTAACAAACTCTGTGCGTGAAATTTTCATGCTTCCTGTTATGGGTATAGTAACCGGTGCACAGCCTGTTGTCAGCTTCAATTACGGAGCAAGAAAATTTGACAGAGTACGTTCGGGTATCCGCTTTAACACCTTAATCGGTACAGTATATACATTGGTAGCCTGGATGCTTGTGATTTTATTTCCGAGCTTCTGGTTCGGTATCTTTTCCGACGATGTACAGATGGCGGAGCCCGGCATTGAAGCGATGAAAATTTACTTCTTCGGATTTGTGTTCATGTCATTACAGTTCGCAGGTCAGTCAACCTTCCAGGCCTTGGGCGATGCAAAGCACGCTGTATTTTTTTCTCTGCTTCGCAAGGCTATAATTGTGGTGCCGCTTACACTTCTGCTTCCACGAATGGGATTCGGTGTTATGGGTGTGTTTATAGCTGAGCCGGTTTCTAATGTTCTTGGCGGTGCGGCCTGCTACCTTACAATGCGCATGACGGTTTACAAAGAGATAAAAAAAGAAATTACTAAGGCTGAAACAAGTGATTAACCTTTGCCTGCCTAAAGAATTCGGCAGGGGGTCCGTATGAAAGTATCAGGTGTACCATAACTGCTTTGAGAGAATCTCAGAGCAGTTGTTTTTTTGCATCAAACACATTGACAATAACACCAAATTATGGTAATATCGTAATTGAAAATGAACCGCGGTACGCAATGCGAGCAAAGCGAGGTGATGATTTGGCGAATATAAGAAATGAAGCTGAAACAAAAGAGCTATACAGAAAGATTCTTACTGCAGCAACTGCTATGTTTATGCAGAAGGGATTTGAAAGAACTACCCTTATGGATATAGCAAAGCTGTCAGGCGTAAGTAAAAGAATGATTATATATGAAATGAACAGCAAAGAGGGAATTCTCGGCCTTCTTGTGACCAGATTCCTCGACGGCGTTACAGAGGCATCGGATGCTGTTTCAAAAAAGCTTACTGATGACCGTGTGCTTATCTTAATAGCCAATGAGGTTTTACAGCTTTATATGGCCGAAATGAACGAGGATATGCGTAATCTTTACCTTGCCGGCTATTCAATGCCGAAGACAAGTGAAGAAGTGCTTAAACGAAGAACAAATATGATGTATGAAGCCTTCAATGAAGTATTTGAAACTTTTGAGAGAAAAGACTTCTACGAAACTGAAATTGCTTCAATGGGTATAATGAGGGCATACATGACCATTCCCTGTGATATGTATTTTACTATTGAGGCAAAAGCAAAAAGACTCATAACAATGCTTCTGCGCATTTATAAAGCAGAGGATGAAAAAATCACCGAGGCAATTGAGTTTATCGGAAAGATTGACTTTGAAGCCGTAGCAAAAAAGGCAGTGCAAAGTGTTTTCGATGAACTTGATATAAAAACTAATCAATAATTCCGAAAGGAGAACAAAACCATGAAAAAAACCTTTTCAATCATCCTTGCAATTCTGATGATTATGACCACCTTGCCTGTGGCTTTTGCAGCTGAAGGCGAGGAAACGCCCGATTACTTTGCATGGAAGGATCTGAATAACAACGGTGTTATTGATGCGGATGAGCCTCTTTACAGCACAAACGAAGAAGTTTTCGAGGCAGGCGGTACTGTAAAGCTTTTCGCTTCCGGCCCCTATGAGGACTGCAAAGTTAATGCTTCTGCCAAAACAACTATTGATATCAACGGATATTATCTGTTCCTCCCCTCATGCTTTGTGGGAAGTTCAGACATTACCATTATTGATACCAATACCGATCCCTCAAGGGAAGGCAGAGTAGACATGTTCACCAACAAGCTCACTGAGCTGGCTCATACCACCAAGCTCACATTTGCAGGCTGTAAGCTTGAGGCTGCTTTTGACGGACAAAAGTCTCTCGGATATTTTTTCCGCTTAGAGCCTAATGCACAGCTTATTGTTACCGACGGTGTATTCTTCTGCGATCCCTCAGAGTATCTTACAGACGGCCTGAAGGTTGTTTTTGAATATCCTTATTATTATGTTGTGGAGAAAAAGGCTGAGGATATCCTTATGTGGAACGACGCTGACGATGACGGCGTTGTTGATGCGGATGAAAAATCCTATGAATCACCCCATGATGCTTTTGCGGACGGCGGTTTTCTGAAGCTTGCAACCAGCTTTTCTACCTCCGATTTCCCGTACAACGGTCTTGCTGACCCAAACATTGTGATAAACAAGGATTTCGTGCTTGACCTTAACGGATACACTATTTCAGCTAAATACGGTCTTCTTGATATTGCTAACGGTGTAACTAATGTTGAAATTTACGACAGTAAAAACAGCGGCGGTATGTACACTACCTCTGAAGGTTCTGCTGTAATTATAGTTAATGACTACAAAACAACATGTACTATAAAGAACGGCACATATATGGGCTCTATTATAGCCTCTACCCCGTTCAATGATCTCACCAGACAGAACACAAACATTGTCGGCGGCACTTTCAGCCATGATCCCTATCTGTTTATCAAGGACACTAACCTTGCAGCAAGAGAAAATGAAGACGGTACCTTCACAATTGCCAAGAACGGTAACAATTATTTTTCTGCATCAATTGAAGGAGTAAATTTTGCAGGAGCTCTCGGTGCAGAAATCAAGCCTGAGGTTACAGTTACAGATAATGCAACCGGTGAAAAGCTGACCCTCGGCGAAGACTACGCTGTAGTTTATGAAAATAATATAGTTGCTGAGAGCAGCAGTAGTGCTAAAGCAATTGTAAAATATAAGGGTGAATACGGCGGAAAAGCTGAAATCGCTTTCAAATGCGGTCTTCTGAAGTATTACGGTTCAACTACTGTTGCTCTTCCCGAATCAGCAGACAATAACACGTCAGGTATAGTTCTGTATGTTAATCACGTCGGCGGCATTACAAGTGAAAATGCAACCTTCACTCTTGCTGAGGACTATCCTTATGTTGAAATCATCGAAAATGCCCAGAATCGTAAGGTGCTGAGAGTTCTTTTCGGCGCAAAAGCAGGTATCGTCAAGGTGAATGCTTCTTTCGGAGGACATACTATTGTTCAGGAAATCGAAATCACAAAGGGCAGTCTGCCCATAAATGATATCACAGTAACTCCAGCTGAAGTTACCTATAACGGTCAGCCGCAGGTACCCACAGTTTCAGTAAAGGGTTTTGACGAAAACTATTACACTGTTTCTTACAAGCGTGACGGAGTTGCAACAACCGATTTAACTTCCTGCGGTTCTGTTACAGTTGTTATCACAGGTGTAGATGATTATCCCGGCACTGCAGAATTTACATACACAATTAACCATTTATTAAACGAAGACGGTGAATGTGAGTGTGGCTTCAGTTCTCACAAATGCACCTTCACCGGCGACTGGAAGAGTGACAGCAACGGTCACTGGAAGGCATGTGATGACCCGAAATGCAATGAAATCAGAGACTTCAATGCACATACCGGCGGTGAGGCTACCTGTAAAGAAAAGGCTGCATGCGGCGTCTGCGGTGCGGGCTACGGCGAGCTTAACCCGGAAAACCACAAGAATATTCTTGCTGCAGTAGTGGAAAACGAAGTTGCTTCAACATGTAAAATTAAGGGTTCTTATGAAACTGTTATACGTTGCGGTGACTGTACTGCAGAAATAAGCAGAGAAAAAGTTTCTGTTGATACTATCCCCCACACAGAAAAGCTTATCCCCGGCAGCGATGCAACCTGTGAGCAGGTTGGTTACACTGACGGAACAGAATGCTCTGTATGCGGAAGCATTCTTGTCAGCCGACAGATAATTCCTGTTGCTGACCACAAGGATGATGACGGAGATCTTTACTGTGATTATGAGTGCGGCTATAAATATGAAGTGCCCTCAGATCCCACACCTGACGAGCCTTCAGAGCCTACACCCGACGAGCCTTCAGAAAGCTGCGACCATATGTGCCACAAGTCAGGCTTTATGGGCTTCATCTGGAAGATAGCAAGATTCTTCATTAAGCTGTTCAAAACAAACCCCGTATGTGAATGCGGTGCAGCTCACTATTAATATTCAGCTGAATAATAAATACCGCCGTGGCGAATCCCCGCCACGGCGGTATTTTTCTGTGTTGATAAAGCAGATTATATAACCCCGATTTAAGACGGATGCACATAGGGGTTGCTTGCCCTAAAAAAAAGATGAGCCGACCTTTATGCTTACTGCCCGAAAGTGCGGATTCCTGAACCTTTTCTCATTCTCAGGCACTGCTGAACAAGTGACCAAAAATCTTCCTTAGCAAGCTTAAAAAAATGAGCAATTCACTGAAAATTCGGGTAAAAGCAAAAAAACAGTTGAAATTCTTCAGTTTTTTTGTATGATATATAATAGTGGAAAATGTTGTTTTTTTCTATTTATAAATAATTGCAGTAAAGTGACTAATGTAAACAAATACTATACTATGGGGTGATAATTTGAAAGTACAATTCACAGAAACAATCCTTCGTGATGCCAATCAGTCTCTGATTGCAACACGTATGCCTTTCGCTGATTTTGAGCCCATTCTCAGTGAGCTTGATAAGGCAGGCTACTACTCACTCGAATGTTGGGGCGGTGCAACCTTTGACTCCTGCCTTCGCTATCTTAACGAGGACCCGTGGGAAAGACTGCGCAAAATCCGCAAGGCTTGTCCCAACACAAAATTGCAGATGCTTTTAAGAGGTCAGAACCTTTTAGGCTACAAGCACTATCCCGATGATGTAGTCCGTGCTTTCATCAGAAAGAGTGTTGAAAACGGAATTGACATTATCAGAATTTTTGACGCACTCAACGACCTTCGCAACATTGAGGTTGCTGTTGATGAAACTCTCAAGTGTGGTGCACATCCCTCCGGCACAATCTGCTATACCCTCTCCCCTATCCACTCACTTGAAAAGTATGTTGAGCTCTCCAAGGAAATGGAAAAGATGGGTGTAAAGTCAATCTGCATCAAGGATATGGCAGGCATTATGGGCCCTCAGGAGGCATACGACCTTGTCAAGGCTATCAAGGCAGAAGTTAATCTCCCCCTTGTTGTTCATACCCACTCAACAACAGGTCTCGGTGCTCTCACACTTCAGAAGGCTGTTGAAGCCGGTGCAGATGTTATTGACACTGCGATTTCCTGCTTCTCAGGCGGCACATCACAGCCTCCCACAGAAACTCTTGTCTATTCCTTCAAGCAGCAGGGCTACGAGGTTGGGGTTGATATGGATATTCTTAAGAAAATCAACGATTTCTTCAAGCCCGTAAGAGCAAAGGCTCTCGAAAGCGGTCTTCTCAATCCCGTTGTTCTTGCAACGGATACAGACGCCCTTTCATATCAGGTGCCCGGCGGTATGCTTTCAAACCTTGTGGCTCAGCTTACAGCCGCAGGCAAGCTTGATAAATTTGAAGAGGTGCTCCTTGAAGTGCCCAGAGTCCGTGAGGACCTCGGCTATCCTCCTCTTGTAACTCCCATGAGTCAGATGGTGGGCGTTCAGGCAACACAGAACGTTCTCGCCGGCGAAAGATACAAGAATGTTTCAAAGGAAATCAAAAACTATTTCCTCGGCTTCTACGGCAAGGCTCCCGGCGAAGTTAATCAGGAGCTCGCAAAGAAAATTCTCGGCGACGAAACACCCGTTACCTGCCGCTTTGCAGATACCCTTGAGCCCTATATGGAAAAGGCTAAGGCTGAAATCGGCAGCAAGGCAAGAAGTGAAGAGGATGTTCTTTCATATATCGCATTCCCCACTCAGGCTGAAGCTTACTTCGATAAGCGTGACGAAAAAGAAAGAAATACCTTCAGATATACAATAAGAGAAGTATAAGGAGGAACAGATATGCTTTTTACAAGTGATTATTCAATTAAAATGCCAATCGGTGAAGCTCTTCTTACTTCCCTTATCGGTATTGCTACCGTTATGTGCATTCTTGCAGCCATTGCAGGTCTGATTCTTCTTGTTTCAAAGGTAATCAGAGGCATTGAGGCTTCTGCCAACAAGGGCAAGACCGCTCAGGCAGCTCCCGCAGCAGCTCAGTCAGCATCTCCTCAGGGCATACCGATGCCTGAGGGAATGAATCAGGGCGAGCTTGAGCTCATTGGTACAGACGAAAAAACTGCTGCAATTATTATGGCAATTGTTTCTGACAAAAGCGGGATTCCCCTTAACAGACTTTCTTTCAAGTCAATCAAACTGATGGAGGATAAATAAAATGAAGTATGTTGTTACATTGAACGGTAAAAATTATGAGGTTGAAGTTACTGAAAGCGATGCAGTGCTTCTCAATGTTTCCGACGCAGCTGTTGCAGCTCCCGTTGCAGCACCCGCAGTACCTGTTGCAGCTACTGCTGCCGCACCTGCAGCTCCCGTTGCAGGCGACGGAACAAAGGTTCCTTCACCCATGCCCGGCACAATCCTTTCTGTTAACGTTTCTGTCGGACAGTCAGTAAAGACCGGTGACGTACTTATGATTCTTGAAGCAATGAAAATGGAAAATGATATTGTTGCTCCCTGCGACGGCACAATAAAGCAGCTTCTTGTTTCCAAGGGCGCAACAGTTAATACAGACGACGTACTCGCTGTACTCTGATTTCCCGTAATTAAGTTAAATCGAAAGGAGTTTTACTCAAATGGAAATGATTAAAGATGTCCTTGTCGGCTTATGGGAAGAATCCGGCGTTTATGCTCTTTTTCAGGATGGAACATTCCTCTGGCAGAATCTTGTTATGATTCTTATTTCTTGCGTGCTTCTTTATTTTGCCATTGCAAAGAAATGCGAACCCCTTCTTCTTGTACCTATTGCCTTTGGTATTCTTCTTGCCAACCTTCCCGGTGCAGGTCTTATGGATGACCCCACAGGTATGATGGACACTTCAAATATTATTGAGGGCGCCCATTGGTACGATACAGGTATTCTCAGGCTGATATATGCAGGTGTTAAATCAAGTCTTTTCCCCTGTCTTATCTTCCTTGGTATCGGCTGTATGACTGACTTCGGTCCCCTTCTTTCAAACCCCGTATCCCTTATTCTGGGTGCGGCTGCACAGTTAGGTATTTATGTTGCTTTTGTTTTTGCAATCTTCCTTGGCTTTGAGCCTAATGAAGCAGCATCAATCGCTATCATCGGCGGTGCTGACGGCCCCACGGCAATCTTCCTTACCGGTAAGCTTGCTTCACATCTGTTAGGCCCCATCGCTGTTGCCGCATATTCATATATGGCTCTTATTCCCTTTATTCAGCCTCCCATTATGAAGGCTCTTACAACAGAAAAAGAGCGTAAGGTTGAAATGAAGCAGCTTCGTAAGGTTTCAAAAACAGAAAAGATTATTTTCCCCGTTGTTGTTCTTATTATCTGCGCATTCGTTCTTCGTTCCGTTGTTCCCCTTCTCGGCTTCCTTATGCTTGGTAACCTGTTTAAGGAATGCGGCGTTGTTGACCGTCTTTCAGACACAGCACAGAATGCTCTTATGAACATTGTTACAATTATGCTTGGTCTTACAGTCGGTGCAACAGCTAACGGTCAGACCTTCCTCAGCGGCAAAACCCTGATGATTGTCGGTCTCGGTCTTGTAGCATTCGCATTCTCAACCGTAGGCGGACTTCTTCTCGGTAAGCTTCTCTATGTCATCACAAAGGGCAAGGTTAATCCCCTTATCGGTGCAGCAGGCGTTTCTGCTGTTCCCATGGCTGCCCGTGTTGCTCAGAATGAGGGCAGAAAGTATAACCCGAAGAACTTCCTTCTTATGCACGCAATGGGACCCAACGTTGCAGGTGTTATCGGCTCCGCTGTTGCAGCAGGCTTCCTGCTTGCAATGTTCGGCGGAAAATAATCAGATAAAGAGTATTATATTAAATTTAAGGCTCAGCACTCATTATCGGGTGCTGAGCTGATTTTGTACTCTTATCGCTGAAATATATTGTAATCAGAGGTTGTTTCATGTTAAAATGAAAGCATGGAAGAGGTGATGTGTCTTGAAGGAATGTGCAGATGAAAAAATCATCAGAAAATACCTTTCGGATGATTCCAAGGATATAAAAATAGAAACGGTTGATATAATCGACTCCACTAATGATGAAATGAAAAGGCGGGCAGAAAAAGGTGAAAGAGAAATATCTCTTCTTATTGCCGAAAAGCAGACAAAAGGCAGAGGCACCAAGGGCAGAAGCTTTTTTTCTCCTGAAGGCACAGGGATATATATGAGCTTTCTTTTAAGACCTGCCTACACCCCGCAGCAATGTACTCTTCTTACCACGATGGCAGCAGTCAGCTGTGCAAAGGCAATTGAAAAGGTTATCGGCACAAAGCTACAGATCAAGTGGGTGAATGACCTTTACCTCAACAGAAAAAAGGTCGGAGGGATTCTCACCCAAGCTCACCTGTCGGAAAACCGCAAAAAAGTTGAATGGGCAATTGTCGGTATAGGTATCAACTTAAGCGAACCCGAGGGTGGCTTCCCCGAAGAATTAAAAGAAATTGCAGCAG
Organism: Acutalibacteraceae bacterium; assembly: GCA_045533205.1. Taxonomy (GTDB): domain Bacteria; phylum Bacillota; class Clostridia; order Oscillospirales; family Acutalibacteraceae; genus UBA6857. The sequence goes on from JAZSHL010000006.1 coordinate 19,176, forward strand.
CTCTCGGCAAGGAAAATGAGAATATCAAAAACCGTCTTATAGGCGAAATCGTCAATGAATTTACATTATATTACCGAAACCTCACTAAAAAAGAATTTATAGAGGAATATTCACAAAGACTGCTTGGTCTGAACGAAGAAATCACCGTAAAAGAGGGCGAAACAGAATATAATGGGTTAATTTCCGGAATTGATGACATGTGCCGTCTTAAAATCAGGTTGCCAGACGGCAGAGAAAAGGTTTTAAGCTCGGCATTTTAAAATCAGGCAGTGCTTATAACTGCCGCAACAGATAAAACGCATTGGAGAATAACATGAACAGAATTATAGAAATCACAGATTTTCTTGCTCCCGAGCTGGATGTATATGCACGCCTGACCGAGGCCCAGCTGTTAAACAGAGAATTCCCCGAAAAAGGCTTGTTTATAGCAGAAAGTCCGAAGGTTATTGAGCGTGCCCTTGATGCAGGATATGAGCCGGTCTCTTGTCTCATGGAAAAAAGACATATCGAGGGCGAGGGGAAAGAAATTCTTGAGAGAATAAAAGACGTGCCTGTTTTTTGTGCTGAATCCGATCTTCTGACTCAGCTGACAGGCTTCAAGCTCACAAGAGGTATGCTGTGTGCCATGAAAAGAAAGCCTCTGCCCGATGTGAGAAAGCTCTGTGAAAACAAAAAAAGAATAGTTATACTTGAAAGGGTAATGAACCCGACCAATGTAGGTGCTATAATCCGCTCTGCTGCGGCACTCGGAATGGATGCAGTGCTGCTCACTCCCGGCTCCTCAGATCCCCTTTACAGACGTGCCGCACGAGTCAGCATGGGTACCGTGTTTCAGATTGAATGGACCTTTTTAAACGACGACAGTCTTGAGGAAATAAAAGCTCTCGGCTTTAAAACTGTAGCCATGGCACTCAAGGACAATTCTCTTTCCATTGATGATCCGAGGCTGGCCAAGGAAGACAATCTTGCAATTATTATGGGAACAGAGGGCGACGGTCTTTCCGACCAAACCATATCCGACTGCGATTTTACTGTAAAAATACCAATGTTTCACGGTGTGGATTCGCTAAACGTTGCTGCTGCTTCTGCAGTGGCGTTTTATCAGCTCGGCAAGAAAAACGGTGAGTGAACCGATACGGTGCGACAGCCAGTATAATACGCGCCTGTTTTTTTATAATACATCATTTATCTGAAAAATTAGCAGATTTATCTTTAGTGTAACAAATTTGTTTTTATGTGTACTTGTCTTTTTAGAAAAAATATGTTATAGTTCAATAAAAATTAATAATTTCGAGGTGGTAAAGATGAAAAAGTTTATTTCTTTTATTCTCGTCATGACAATGCTTTTTGCTGTTATGTCACCTGTAGCTTTTGCTGCCGGTGAAAAGGTCAAGGACATGACACCTATTGTTTATATCAGAGGTAACGGCGAAGCAATTTACGATGAAACCGGCGACGAGATACCGGTTGAATTTGCAGATCTGTTCGACAAAAACATCGTTCCCGAGGAGGAAGGCATAACAAAAGAACAGCTTATTGAATCCTGTGCTAACATTCTTCTTCCCTTCCTTGCTGAAGGTCTGCTTATGGATGAATGGGATAATTACGGCGATGCAATATATGAGGAGTTTTCACCTTTATTTGAAAAGGCTGCACTTGACGGCAACGGTAATCCGCAGTACGGCACCGGTGTTTCACCGAAGGCTCTGGCAAAGTCTGAATATAATGCTGCCAACATCGACTTCAAAAAGCCCGGATATCTCGGCTACTACAATATAGGTCAGTATGATTTCTGCTACGACTGGCGTCTTTCACCCTACGATCATGTGGACAGACTTCACGAATACATTCTCACCGTCATGGAAACAACAGACTCTGACAGCATCTGCATTGCAGCAAGATGCCTCGGCGGTAGCCTTCTTCATGCGTATCTTGACACCTACGGTCACCTTGGTCATGTTAAAAGAGTGTTCTACAGTGAAGTTCTTGCAAACGGAAGTGCATATGTAAGCCAGTGCTTCAGCGGTAAGTTCGATTTTGACGCCAAGCATCTTCAGGTATATCTTAAATTTGCAGAAGAAAATAACATGATTGAGCTTACTGAAATGGCATCTGAAATTGTCACTGCAACTATGGATCTTTTTGTGCAGACAAATGTTGCCGGCACAGTTTTAGGCGATCTGGATGAGCTTTACGGCAAGCTCTATCAGGCTCTTATACCTGCTCTTCTGCTCAGCACAGGTATGGCAACAATGCCTAACTATTGGGCAAGTGTATATGAAGAGGATATGGATGATGCCCTTGACCTTATCTTTGGTGAGGAAGGCACAGAAAGACGCGCTGAATATGCAGGTCTTATTGAAAAAATCCAGATCTACAGAGAACACATTTCATCTGATCTTACAGGCTTTTATGACAGAATTTCCAAGGATTACGGAATTGAAGTAGGTGTTCTTGCAAAATACGGTTATCTTTCAATGCCGATCATTGAGGATTACGATGAACTCAGTGACAGTCTCATAGGTCTTAAGGATGCAAGCTTCGGTGCAACCTGTTCAACTGTAACAACAACCCTTTCAGATGAATATATTGCTGAACGCATTGCAGAAAACCCCGAAAATGAAAAGTATATTTCTGTTGACAAAATGGTTGACGTTTCAACTGCATATTTCCCCGAAACAACATGGATTGTTAAAAACTCTGTTCATTCTACTGCAGTTATCTTCGATGAGATTGCTGTTCATTTCCTCTCACACAAAAATCTCACTGTTCACAATGATTCCAGAATGGCTCAGTTCTCCATGTTTGATGAAAAAGGAAAGGCAGCAAATTGTTATGTCACACCGATGACAGAGGATAACTGCGCAAGCTTTGAATGGCTCAGCATAGCGGAAGAAAAGCCTACGCTTGTGACAAAGCTCATGTCATTATTCAGATTTATCACAGTCCTTTTAAATTTCATTGCGAAGCTTCTGAACGGTGAAATAGTTTTAGGCGGTACCAAATAATTTTTCAGCATTCCCGCCTGATTTAATAAAAAAGTAAATGTTTTGTCCCTGACCGCAAAGTCAGGGACATTTTTTTGCTTCTGTTGAAAAGTTTGTCTTTACTGTGCTATAATCAGTTCGACAAATAAGAATTTGTAGAGGATTGATAAGATGCAACATAATGTTGAATTTTGGAACGCATTAGATGAATTGGTGAATAATTCAGAAATAATAATTGATAGACCAAAAGGGACTTCACACCCTAAGTATCCTGATTTCATTTATCGGGTTGATTATGGATATTTGAAGGACACAACCTCTATGGATGGTGCAGGAATAGATGTGTGGGTTGGAAGCGACGAGAAAAAGGTTGATGCAATAAT
>JAZSHL010000106.1:0-12712 GCA_045533205.1 Acutalibacteraceae bacterium
GGATATTGCAAAATATTTTAAACCGGGAAAAGGGAGATTTGTTTAATGGCAGTTACAAGAATATGGCCGAAAAAAAATAACATTCATCAGGTTGTGTCTTACGCTGCTAATAAAAGCAAAACTGATTTATCAAAATATTCAGATCTTGTTTCATCACTTCACTATGCCGCCGATAAGGATAAAACAAACATTGAAAGCGAACAAAGACTTCTTGTTGACGGCATTAACTGTGACCCTGACATTGCTGCACAGCAGATGATTGATACAAAAGAAATGTATGGAAAGACGGGAGGTATTGTTGCCTATCACGCATATATTTCTTTTAAACCCGGTGAAGTTTCACCCGAAGAAGCACAGCAGGTTGCAATGGAAGTTGCAAGTAAGATGTGGGCGAAAGATTATGAGATGGTTGTTGCCACTCATCTGAATGCTAACTGTGTTCACTGTCATATCGTAATAAATTCCGTTTCAATGACTGACGGAAAAAAGATGAATGAAGACAGAGCGATGTACCGACTGTTCAGAAAGACAAGTGATGAAATCTGTCTTGAACACGGCTTATCTGTTATTCAAAATCCTAAAGGCAAACGCATACCCTATAATGTTTACAAGGCAAAGCAGAAAGGTATCAAAACAAAATATGATTATATGCGTGAAGATATTGATTATGCTATTCCGAGAAGCAGAAGTATAAAACAGTTTTTCAGAATTATGAGTCAAAAGGGTTATTGGTTTGATGACGGTAAGATTGGTTACCGTACCGACAAGCACGGAGTTAAGCTTTCAAACCTTGGTGACGAATACTCTTATGAACGTCTATGGGATAGAATTAATCATCAGAGGCCTTATGAGGTGGATGAAAATTTTTATAACTACACCCGTGCAAATAATTATTTGCGTAACCAAACCTTTATTTATTGTTACAAGGGTTATGAGTTTAAAGAGTCGGCAGAAAGCTATCGTCACCCTGAAACCTTCAGCAGAACTGTTTCTGATTTTACAAAACTGATTGTAGGCGGCGCTGTGCTCGGTGCACCTGTTATATCACTTTTCTTTCTTGCTCTCTTGTTTGTGGGAGCAATAACAGAAAAGAACAACTGCAATCCTCATCCGTTCTCACCGAAGATGAAATATTCTGCACCGAGAATTGAGTTTATGCATAAGCAGATTGAGCTTGCAATAAATCAAAAGCTTTATGACTTTGCCGAGGTGGATAAATTCATTTCAAGGACTGACATCCGTATGGAGGAGCTTAAAACTCAGCGAAACAAAATTTACAACCAAATCAGAAGATGCAAAGACCCGACGGCGAAGGTTGACCTTATTGCCCGTCGGGATTTTCTTACGTCTGAAATCGGCACACTGCGGGAAAAGATTAACATTGCAAAACGCATTATCAAGGACAGACCGGGACTTGAGGAAAGTCTTGAAGCGGAGAAGGCACTTATCCGTGAATGGTACTTTCCCGAAAGAGCACAGGTCAAAGAAAAACATTATGAAGGGAGGTAGATGTTATGAATGCTGAAGAATTATGCAAGAAAATGCAGGAAGAGAAAAAGGTTGACAGTGATGAGTATTACGAAGAAGAAATGTCATCAAGCGAATATTTTTCCAAGTATTCGGGTACACCTTGGTACTCTGTCAGAAAACACTTACAGATTATCAGAAATGAACAGAAAAAATATAAAAGAAATTATTAATTTTTATGGAGGTAAATTATGTTTAATCAAAATATCAAATCACCGGTAAACATTCCGGTATCAAAAATTCATCCCTTTGAGGGAAATCCCTACAAGGTTCGGGATAATGATGAAATGAATACACTTATATGCAGTATTCAGGAGCAAGGTATTCTTACTCCCATAATTATCCGACCTATTGAAAACACAGATGAATATGAGGTGATAAGCGGACACCGACGCTTACACGCTACAGTCAAAGCAGGGATGAAAGAAGTCCCTGCTTTTATTTATGCCGTTACCCGTGATGAAGCGGCAATTATGCTCGTTGACAGTAATCTGCACAGAGAACATATTCTCCCGTCGGAAAAGGCATTTGCCTACAAGCTGAAGCTTGAGGCAATGAAGCATCAGGGTATCACTTGTGGACAAGTTGGCCACAAGTCACGAGATGAAATTTCAGATACAGACAGCGGTAGACAAATTCAACGTTATATTCGTCTGACTTATCTTATTCCCGAACTTCTTGAGCTTGTTGATGAAGAAAAAATCGCACTCACACCTGCGGTTGAGCTTTCATATCTCAATGAGGTGGAACAGGCTGACTTGGTTGAAGAAATCGGTGTCTGTGATGCTACACCTAATTTATATCAGGCGCAAAGGCTTCGTGCTATCAGCAGAGAAGAAGGTCTTACACCTGAGCATATAGGTGAAATCTTAGCAGAGGAAAAGGCTAATCAGCGAGAGAAAATCAAAATACCTGCTGAAAGGATAAGAAGGTTCTTTCCGAAAAGCTATACAACGGAACAGATTGAAGAAGCAATAGTGAAACTCTGTGAAAGCAGATACAGAGCCCGTCAGGGCAGAGATTCAAGATAAGGAGGTTGAAATATGGAAGAAAACAATAAGAAATATTATGTGCCTATATGGAAAAAGTCTAATCTTACCATTGAAGAGGCTGTTGCTTATTCAGGTATCGGCAGAGATAAGCTTCGTGATATGACAAGCAGAGAGGACTGCCCATTTGTACTTTGGATAGGAAACAAAAGGATGATAAAAAGACGAGTGTTCGATTCATATATTGATAAAATGTACTCCATTTAAGATGTTATGTGCGGTGAGAAAATCCACACATTGGTCTTGCCGCACTTTTAGTTTTATGATTTATTCACACTTATAAAAAGGAGGTACTTTTATGAAAAAAGAACTTGAACTCCCGGTATGGCAAAAAATGAATCTTTCCTTGGAGGAGGCTGTAGCGTATACGGGCATAGGCAAAACCAAGCTCAGAGAGCTGTCCGACAAAGAAGATTGCCCATTTGTGTTGTGGAACGGAGCAAAGCGTCTTTTTAAGCGCAAAAAATTAGAAGAATATCTTGAAGAAACAAACTGCATATAACAGGAGGCCAAATAATGAAAAGCAATGAAAATATTAAAGCAGCAGTTACACAGAACGAAGTACCCATATGGGAAAAGAAGTGGCTTACCCTTGAAGAAGCGGCAGCTTATTCGGGGATAGGCAGAAACAAAATAAGAGAATTATCACAGCAGAAAAACTGTCCCTTTGCAATATTGTTAGGCGGCAAGCTTTATATTATAAGGGAAAAGCTGGATGATTTTACGGATAAACAATTTAGAATATAGGAGGAAATTTTATGTCAGCAACAAAAAGAAAAGATAAATCAAGAGTGGTACTCCGTAGTGGAGAGGTTCAGAGAACAAACGGCTCATATCAGTATTCATGGATGGACGGTAGTGGTAAAAGGCGTTTCGTATATGCCAAAACATTAGAGGAGCTCAGAATAAAAGAAGAGCAGATAGCAAAGGACAAAAGCGACGGCATCAAAACCGAGGCAAGGTATACAACCCTTAATGAAATGTTCGATTTATGGAAAAACCTGAAAAGAGGTCTCAAGGATAATACCTTTCAGAATTACACTTATTTGTATGACACCTTTGTAAGACATGTTATCGGTGATAAATTTGTGACGAAGCTTAAGAAATCTGATGTCAAAAGGTATTATATTTATCTTGCGGACGAGAGAGGGCTCAAGGCTTCAACCATAGACGGTGTTCATACTGTTCTTCATCAGGTGTTTGATATGGCAGTTGATGATAATTATATACGCAACAATCCTTCAGACAGGGTTTTGAAAGAGCTTAAGCAATCATACTTTGCCAAAAGTGAAAAAAGAATGGCGCTCACAAGAGCAGAACAGGATTTGTTCCTTGATTTCCTGAAAAACAGCAGGATATATGGTCATTGGTATTCTGTCTTTGCGGTTATGCTTGGTACAGGTCTCAGAGTGGGTGAATTGACAGGCTTAAGGTGGTGCGATATTGATTTGGAAAACGGCGTTATCGATGTCAATCACACACTGGTGTATTATTCTCACAGAAGTGCAGACAGTAAACAGGGGTGTTATTTCAATATCAATACCCCAAAGACTACTGCAAGTAACAGACAGGTGCCTATGCTCGATTTTGTTAAAGAGGCTTTTATTAAGGAAAAAGAGGTGCAGGAGATTCTTGATATAAAATGTGAAGCGGTAATAGACGGTTACACAGATTTTATATTTGTAAACCGGTTCGGTAATGTTCAGCATCAGGGCACTCTAAACAAGGCTATCAAAAGAATTATAAGGGACTGTAATGACGAACAGTTTCTGAAAAGTGATAACCCGAAGGTGCTACTGCCGCATTTCAGCTGTCATACTCTTCGACATACCTTTACAACAAGAATGTGTGAAGCGGGGGTTAATGTAAAGGTAATACAGGATGCTCTCGGACATACAGATGTTTCAACAACACTTAACATTTATACTGATGTTACAAAGGAGTTGAAGAGGGTAGAATTCGAGGGTCTTGACAGGTTCTTCAAGGAGGCATAAACCTTTAAAAAGTATGTTACCAAACTTACATCAAAACTTACATCAATCGGAACGTAAAATACAGTAAAATACAGTAAAAAAGCGGCAAAATCCCAATTTTCCGTTGATAGTGACAGTAAGTTATGGTAACATACAGTATAATATGAATTGTGGGAGCCGAGGCTCCCCACAATGAAGAGTATCCAAAACTGATTATTAAAAATTCATAGGTTTTGACAGGTTTTGAGGCGGTATATTTATCCAAAAATCACCCGAAAAAGTGGTTTACGACAAATTTACGACAAATCAAAATTTGTTCAGACACCAAAATTTACGACAAATGACTGTCGTAAATGTAAATGAATATGCTAACAAATAGCTCTATTGTTGATGAATAACAATAGAGCTATTCATTATACATATAGAAGGTAGCTGTAAATGTATGATATAAAATAATACTAACTTAATTTATCCAATAAAATCAATTCTTGAAATTGTTTGGAGCGCTGATTAATATAATATGAGATTAAATAATATTCTATCTAACTCATAAAGTTTACCGAAGTTTGAAATTGGAGGGTTCTCTTACGACATAGCTATATAAATAAACTCTATTAATTAGTAAATAAGAGCTCGATGAAATATTGGTATCCTTATTTAAACTTCGTAGAATGGGTAGCATGATTCAATAAATACTATAAGCACTTGAAATTATATCTTCAATACTTATAGTATTTGTACACTTGCAAACAATATCAATAGTCTATGGAATATTTCTTTTGATATTTATAGACTATAAATTGTTGCAAGGAAGGTGAATAATGTGAGCGATATTGCAAAGATAATCGGTCAAAGAATAAGAAATAATAGAACGAAGCTTGGTCTTAGTCAGGAAAAATTGGCTGAACTTTCAGGTTGTCATCCTACTTACATTGGTCAACTTGAAAGAGGAGAGAAAAACGCAACGGTTGAAAGTATAGAGAAGATATCGTTAGCTTTAGATTTGCCTATTTCAAAACTTTTTGAAAAGTTAGGTGGAAGCAAGTCTGTCGAAAAGGATGTAGCACTTGATTGCTATGAATTTATATCTGCTAAAAGCAAAGAGGAACAAGAACAGATTTATAAAATATTGCTTGAAATGGATAAATATAAAGGAAATTAAATTTATAATATTCAATTTAGTAAAGTGTAAGATTATTTGTGTTTGATACATTTAGACTTAGAGAATAACATTCTATACTACTTAGGGATGATATAGTTTGAATTATGTTTAATCTTAATATGCTTTTGTTGACAACTTTAGTTGTATATGATACGATATTTATCAATTGTATTTAATGTATATGGGGTGAGATTTTGCTGAGCAAAGAGGAAGTTGAAGCGTACGCTAAAGAGTATTATGTTCCTATTTATAAGTATTGTTTACATTTCTTATCCAATAAGGAAGATGCCGAGGATGCAACACAGGAAGCCTTCGTTGTTTTCAGTAAAAAAGGTCACCTTATTGATGAAGAACATATAAAAATGTGGCTTTTCAGAACAGCACACAATATGGTTTTACGTGAATATAAAAAGCGATACATAAAAACAAATAAAGAGTGCATTTTTGATGAAGCCTTACTTGAAGCCTCCCGTAAGTTCATAAGCTTTGAAGAAGATATGGTTTCCTATTACGGAGAAAGACACATAAAAGAGGTTTATAGCCGTCTGTCTGACAGAGAAAAAGAGCTTTTTGATCTATACAGTGACGGCACAGTCAAAACAGGTGAAATATCTAAAGTGTTAGGCTTGGAGCCTCACGCCTGTTCTATGAGAAAAAAGCGTTTGATAGAAAAGTGCAGAGATATAATGAAAGAAATTCTGTTTTATTAAAAATTTTTTTGTTACGTTTTTGCTTTTCGGCGATATATATACGAAGAGCGAAACTTACCAAAAGGAAGGGTGGTCTATTTTGGAAGAGGAAAATCAGGTTTTCGGCAAGGATGCCGAAGCCGTTGACAGTAATATAAATCTTGAGTCAGAAGATTTTTATTTTTACCATCAGAATAAGGAAGAAGCTAAGAGTAATATCGATAGTTCATCAGCAGACTTGTCAGATTTCATCGACTCACTCATACAGGATATACCCGACCCTTCAGCAGAGGAAGTAAATTCAGGTATAGAAAAAATACTTGAAAGAACTCACCCCGAAGAAGCAAAAAATAAGGTGTCAAAAAGGAAGAAATTAACATTTAGGGTGCTCTTCATAGCAGCGTTGCTTTCTATCCTTTCCTTTTCCGGGCTTTATGTTGTAGGCAGTAGCCATAACATAAGTATTGAGAACGGGTTTGTTTCTTTTGCAAAGGACACTATACAGGTAGTATTCTTTGGTAAAGGTGAAGAAGAGTATATAACGGTTGATACTCTGTTAGCGGATTTGGAAGCCCACGGATATGAAGATATATTATTTCCGCAGGAGTTTGTGAATAATTATGATGTATATAAAGTGAGTGTGCCCAACTATAAAAAGGGTAATATAGGTCAAGTTTCTTTCAATGTGTATGGAGATGTATCGGATTATACATTTGGCGTTTACGAATATACGGATACTTCGCAGTCGACTAATTATAAGAATCTTATTAATGCTAAAACACTTGTGTTGAACGATGTATATATATATGTTTTTGAATTTGATAATGGCGATTGCTCTATCGAATTTATATATGACGGATATCGGTACTATATACACACAAAGAATGTTTCTTATTCTGATTTAGTTAATATTGCTGAAACACTTAAATAAGGAGTTAAAGTTTATGAAAAAAGCAGTATCTTTTGTTCTTTGTATAATTTTGATTGCGATGTTTTTTTGTTTTCAGGTAAATGCAATAAATGATGAAAAATTTGTTCCGTATGTTGTAGATTTTACTCTCAGTGCGGATATTGACAACTTTACAGTAGACGGTGAGACTAACACGCGAGCTTCTGGGCTCATAAACTCTTATGGTTTAAATCTTTCTGTGACTGGAACAACATTGAAAATAACCGGTCAGACACACGGATCAACAGATGTTGTAAAATGTGGATTTAAAGATTTAACAATCCAAAGAAGAAAATCATCTTCTTATTCGTGGGAGGATTATTACGAATATGGCAATCTTTATGTAGATGCAACTTTTGCCAGTCTAAACACCACACTTGCTGTTGAATCCGGTTATCAGTACAGAATTTCGTGCAAACATTACGCAAAGAAAAATTTGCTGATGGTTGAAACCATTAGCAACACATCAGGTATTGTTACCGTATCATAAGAATAAAACTAAACATCAACAGCACAGGAAAGTCAATTCCTGTGCTGTTTTACGACAAAAGTTACGACATTTCATCGCAAAGTTATAAGAAGAAATAAAAAGATGTGTTCTCATATCATCAATAAGCTAAAGGATTTGAGAAGATATGAGAACTTTTATAATTTTTTGGAAAAAATCCCCACGATGAAGAGTATCCAAAATTAGTGTTTAAAATTCAAGCTTGTTTTTTCGGTAAAAGAATATGTATCGAACGGTAGTGCCAATAAAAAAACAAGCCGTTTAAACATAAAAACATACCGAAAAGACAAGAAATATATTTATGCAATTTAAGTGTGGTATTTTAATAGTACAAATTGCTAAGTCGTGCCAAATTTAGCGTTTTATTGTGGGGTGATAGTTAAAAATCATTTATATGTTATCACAAAAGGTTAATCAATACAAGTCTAATTATCTTGGTTAACATGTAAAAACTTTAAAGGAGGTAAAAAACAATGTCTGTTACAAAGAAAATAATATCATTAGTTCTTACTGTAGTTATGCTTGCCGCAACTTGTTCTGCAGCCTTCCCGGTACTGGCTTCTGAAAACAGTCAGAACGCTGACTTTGCCGATGAACTATATATTCCTCAGGAAGAAGACAGTGAAGCATACATTGTTTCTGAAGCTGTTGAAAAGCGTGAGGAAAATGCAAAGCATTTCCGAATGTCTGACGGCTCATATATTGTTGCCCAGTATAATACGCCCGTGCATTATCTTAATGAAAACGGTGAATGGGCTGATATTGACAACACAATATCTGAAGCACAGGCAACAACAGAGCAAACAGAGCTTTTCGGTACAGATGAGCTTTATTCAACGGCAAACGGAGCTGAAAATGTAGTTTTCGCTGAAAAGTCAAATTCTAATACTCTTGTTTCCTATGAAGCAAAGGAATATCCGATTTCATTCAATTATCAGAGTGTGAAAAAGAGTTGCATTAATGTTGTAGATAACAAAGCCGTTCTTGAAGGTGACGAAGCTTTCCTTACGCTTACTGATATTACTCAGGAAGTTATCTATGAAAATGTATTTGTTGATGTTGACCTTCAGTATATTGTAAGTCCTACAGGACTTAAAGAAAATATTATTCTTAAAAGCGAAAGTGCTCAGAATAGCTTCACCGTCAATTACAACATAGGTGAACTTACTGCTGAAGTTGTTGACAGCAACACAATCAATCTTATGGCAGAGGATGAGGTTGTTTACACAATTTCTGCACCGTATATGACCGATGCCAACGGTGAAAAGAGCGAAGCAGTTACACTTACTGTAGAAAAGAATAAAAACGGTAAGCTTCGCCTTGTGATAGGTGCAGACGAAAGCTGGTTGAGTGCTGAGGGAAGAGCTTACCCCGTTGTGGTTGATCCGATAGTTGAGACGGAGAGAGAAAAAGAATCAATTGATGCTGTAATGATTTCTGACTCAACAGCGTATAAGAATTATAATTTTTCCGAACAATCTGAAACAATTGTCGGCGGTGAAAAAACCTACGGGTATTGCAGAACTTTAACTAAAATTGAACTTCCGAAGCTTGAAAAAGGTGAGATGGTTGTTTCGGCATGGTTAAATATGTGTAATACTGTTTTAAATTACAGTGCAGGATACACTTTTGATATGCAGGTAAATGCCCATATGATTACAAGCGCATGGGATATCGATACAGTAACCTGGGAAACAAAGCCCGGCTGTGAATCTACTGTTTTAGATTACGATATATTTGAAAACGGCGGCTATACATGGAGAAGCTTTGATATAACCAAGGCGGCTAAGGCTTGGTACGATGGTACGGCAAATAACGGTATTATGCTTAAATCATCTGTAGAAAGTGCTGATATAGTTTCCAATGGTCATAAGGCGGTATTGTGGGTTGACAGATACAACGGTATAGATGAGTATTATCCCGCAATTATGATAGTCTACCGCAACAACAAAGGCCTTGAAAACTATTGGACATATACCTCCCTTTCAGCAGGCGGAGCAGGTGCGGCATATATAAACGATTACACAGGTAATCTTGTTTTTGCGACAAATATCATATCAAGCAGTAACGAGCTTATGCCGCTGAGTGTTGACTGTGTTTATAACGGCTACGCTTCTGATGTCAAATATACCAGCGGTAAAGGCGGCTCGAGCCTTGCTGTACCCGGTTACGGTTGGCGATTGAGTGTTCAGCAGACCTTGCTGGAAACCGAAGGCGATCTCAATGAAAAGTATCCTTACGTGTATACTGACGGTGACGGAACAGATCATTACATTTATAAGAATACTGAAGATGATGAAACTGTTTATGAAGATGAAGACGGCCTCGGACTTACTCTTACTATTCAGAAGGATGGGAGCACTGTAACCGGTTACACTCTGACTGATAAAAAGGATAACAAGCTTATTTTTAACAAGCAGGGCAATCTCATTAAGGTTGAAAACTCAAACGGCAATTACAATGAGTTTGTTTATGATTCAACCGGTAAAAAGCTTCAGAAAATGATTGACGGTGCAGGCAAGGAATACACAGTCACATATCTTATACTTAACGGCTCGGTAAGTGACTACATTGATTACATAACCGACCCCTCAGACAGAAAAATTGATTTTTCCTACAGTAACGGTTGTCTTGTTACTGTCAGCTTTGCGGGTGAAACAGTTGCGAGCTTTACCTATGCTGATTCTGCAAATGAACGTTCTATGCTTACTGCACAGGATGTCGACGGCTACAAGCTCAGCTTTGAATATACCGCTACAACAAATGGCAAGCAGGTTTCTTACGTTACCGAATACGGTAAAAACAATGCGTTGGGTCAGAAGCTCGGCTTCAGACGTGACAAGTACAATACAACTGAGATACAGTCTGCAGGTATTGACGGCGTTTACGGTAACGGTGACGACCTTATCACAACCTATCAGTTTGATAATTTCGGCAGAACAATAACCTCTCAGCTTCGCACTAAAAACGGTACAGACTCTGTTGCGGGAGTATATAACTACACCAATAACAGCACGAATTCTCTCAAAACTGCAAACAAGGTTACATCATCGGCATCTATGGGTGCAAATGTAGTCAACCTTTTAAACGGCGGTAACTGTGAAAGCGTTTCAAACTGGACCTTCGGCAACGGCAGTGCAGTTACTGCTGAATTCGGAGCAACGTCGAGCAATTCGTATATCGGCAACAAGTCTGTTTATGTTAAAAATACTGCTGTAAATTCTGCAGGTTCAAGAGCCTATCTTTATCAGGGCATAACGGGACTCAAAGCAGGGGGCACCTATACACTTTCGGCTTACGTTAAGACAAAGAACCTCGCTTCTGTTTACAGTAACGGCGACAGCGGTGCCCACATTTTCCTGCGATACGTTAATTCAGAAGGCGCACCCGTTTACAGCTATTCCAAATATATTGACGAGGAAACATCGGCAAATATTGATGGCGGCTGGCGAAAAATCAGTGCAACGGTGACTCTGCCTGATGATGTAAGCTCGCTCAGAGCGTACCTTTCGCTCAAGGATGCCACAGGTGTTGCATATTTCGACTGCGTACAGCTTGAAGAGGGCGACGTAGCTAACGATTTCAACCTGCTGACAAATGCAGGCTTTGAAAAATATACCAACAATCTTCCCGACGGTTGGAGTGCAACAAGCAATATTACCTCCTCCGAGGGTATTTCAACCGTGAAGCACGAAGGCTCAAGGTCGATGTCCATAAAGGGCGAGGCAGGCAAAAACAAGTTTGTTTCGCAGTACGTTACCGTAAAGGGCAACCCCGACGACACCTATATTTTAAGCGGTTGGGCGAAGGCTGATGCCGTTGAAAAGAGCGATAACCACGAAGAAGCACGCTTTCAGATGACAATTCAGGTTGTCTATAACGACGGAAACGGCGGTACCTATACCGAGTATAAAACACCGGCCAAGTTCAATGCGGCGATACATGACTGGCAGTTTACTGCTCAGACCTTTACTCTTAAGAGTGAGGAGCACCCCGAGTATCAGCCTACGAAAATCCGTGTTGTACCCGTGTATTACCACCAGGTGAACACCTGTTATTTTGATAACATTCAGCTTATCAAGGACGTTGCACAGTCCTACGTTTACGACAGTGAGGGCAATATTGTTTCCGTATCAGCCAACGCTGAGCAGAAGGACAACATGGAGTATGACGGTGAGGATGACCTTAAAAAATATACTGACGTACTCGGCAACGAAACAACCTATGAGTACGACAGCAACCACAATGTGACCGACGTTACCGCACCCGGCGGTATGAAATCGGGCTTCAGGTATAACAATAAGGGTCAGCAGATAAAGAGCTTTGTTAAAAATTCTGACGGAACTCTTGTAATTAAGAGCGAAACGGAGTATACTGACGACGGAGCCTATGTTGAAAATACCACCGATGCCAACGGCTATGCCGTAACCTACGGATATGACCTGCTCAGGGGTGTTGTAAATTCTGTAACTAACCCGAAAAACGTTACAACAACCTACGGCTACGACATTCAGGACAGACTTACCTCGGTCACCTCGGGCGATACCTCGGTTTCTTACTCCTACGACGGCAACCGCCTTGAAAAAATAACCTACGGCACGGACACCTATAGCTTCGTTTACGATGCCTACGGCAACGTTGTTTCAACCAAGGTTAATGGCAAACCGCTTTCAACAAACACCTACAAAGCCAACAACGGTGTTTTACAAAGCATAACCTACGGCAACGGTGATATATCAAGCTATACCTATGACACCTACGGCAACCTTAAGGCTGTTAAAAATTCGAGCGGAGCGACACGCTATTCCTGGCATTATGACAACTCAATGCAGGTCAGAAGCCACCGTGATGCCGT
>JAZSHL010000016.1:0-27005 GCA_045533205.1 Acutalibacteraceae bacterium
ACCTTAAAATTCAGATGGTTTTGATGCAGAACAAGGCGAAAAGCGCAGAAATCCTTGCGGATTTCGAGCATTTTTAACGCAGTTATGTGCAAAAACAGCGAATTTTAAGGCTTAACATCCTTGTGAAGTGCCGCCCTTCTGCTTCCCTTTTATACGTTACGCTTTTTCGTTTTCCTTTTCTGCTTTAACTTCTTTTTCTGCCTTTTCAGCTTCAATCTTTTCAAGCCTTGCTTTTTCTCTTGAGGGGGATTTCCACAGTCTGATGATACCCTCATCGTTGAGAAGCTTGAGCATGATGATAAGAATGGGGCCGATGAAAATGCCGAGAACACCGAAGACCTTGAGGCCGATGTACATTGCTGTGAGGGTGACGATGGGAGAAAGACCCAGCTGACCTGCAACAAGCTTCGGCTCGATAATCTGTCTGATAACTGTTATGGTGGCATACATAACGATAAGGCCGATTGCCATTGCATAGTTGCCCACGATGAGGCTGTATACAATCCAGGGAAGAAGAATGGTGCCTGTGCCGAGAATGGGTATAATATCGATTATGGTTGTCACAACGCAGATGATGAAAATATAATTTGAGTTGAAAATGCCCAGAAGTTTGAGCGCCGAAAAGCCGAGGAACAACTCACAGAAGGTGATGAGCATAATGAGAATATATGCTTTTCCCATTTTTGTCAGTGAATCCTTGAGAAGATTCTTTGCTCTGATGAGGTCCTCACGCTTCTCCTCGGGGAACTGGATAACGATGAAATGCTTGACCTTGTCAAATTCAGCTGTCATGAAGCAGGCTGCAACAATGGAGATAACAATTGCGATAACTGCAGAGGGAATCTGCTTGGCTGTGGAGATTACTCCCGACAGAGGGGTTGTTATCCATGAAAGACTGAAGGAGCCGCTCAGGCTGCTTGTGATCTGTGAAGAAAGCTCGTCGTTTGTGCCTGCGATGAATTCACGCACCTGTGTGAAAAGGGTTGTGAGGCTTTCAGAAAGGCTGTTTGAAAGAAAATCAGGCAGGCCTGAAACTATGGCAAACAGACGGTCCTCAACATTATTTATCAGAACGTCAATGTTCTGGAACTGCAGCATGATATAATCAACGAAGCCCTTGATCTCTTCTGCAACCCTGACACCTGTCAGAGCAACAAGAGCAAGAACAATCAGCGTCATTGTTATAACGCACAAGGTGGAGGCAAATCCGCTTTTAAGGAAGGTTTTTCTGACAAGAAAATTCTTCGGGCGCTGAAGGAAAATTGCCACGGTGAAGGCAAAGAAAATCGGGAAGCACACACCGAAAGCATATTTCACCAAAAGGAGTCCGATAACGCCGATAATTGCATAATAGATTATGCTGATTATAAATTTTCTTTTTCTTTCAACATCTGTCAATTGGAACACCCCTTTGTTTATTGTATCATATTTATATTATATTAACCCATAAACGAGCGAAAATCAATGTATTTAACAAAATAAAAATTTTTTCTTATAAATGCTTTTATTAAAATACAAAATGTGATATTATATAGCATATATTTTGTTTCACATCCTTTGTGAAGCGAAAGGAGTAATGAAAAATGAATGTAGCCATTCTTGGTTTCGGCGTGGTAGGCTCAGGTGTTGCCGAGGTTATCACAAAAAACAGCGAAACTATTCTGAAAAGCAGTGATGTTTCATTGAAGGTTACACGTATTCTCGACATAAGAGATTTTGAAAACAATGAGTTTCAGAGCCTTATGACGAAGAATTTCGATGATATTCTTTCAGATGACACTATCGATATCGTTGTTGAAACAATGGGCGGAGTGAATCCCGCATTTGAATTTGTTTCAAAGTGTCTTAAAAAGGGCAAGCATGTTGTGTCATCAAACAAGGAGCTTGTTGCAACAAGAGGCTTCGAGCTTCTGCAGACAGCAAGAGAAAACAACGTCAACTTCCTTTTCGAGGCTTCCGTCGGTGGCGGTATCCCCATTATCAGACCTATCAGCCGTTGCCTTGCAGGTAACAGAATCAGTGAAATTGCAGGTATTCTTAACGGAACCTCTAACTTTATCCTGACTAAAATGATAGTAGACGGCATGAGCTTTCAGGATGCTCTCAGACTCGCACAGGAAAAGGGATATGCAGAAAAGGACCCCACAGCTGATGTGGAAGGCCTTGACGCAATGAGAAAAATCTGTATTCTCGCATCCCTTGCCTTCGGCAATCACGTTTATCCTGACGGAGTCTATACCGAGGGTATTTCGAAGATTACCCTTGAGGATGTGGCTTATGCAGCGTCTTATAACAGTGTTATCAAGCTGATTGCAAGAACAAAGAAGTTAGATAACGAAAAAATACTTGTTATGGTTTCACCTTGCCTTGTTTCAAACGAAAGCATGCTTTCCGGCGTAGGCGGCGTGTTCAATGCCTGCCTTGTCAGAGGCGATGCAACAGGCGATGTTCTCATGTACGGCAAGGGCGCAGGCAAGCTTGCAACTGCTTCTGCAGTTGTCGGCGATGTTATCGACTGCGCTGTGAACGATGACAAGCGCAAATTCTTCGGCTGGGACGACGCAAGGGAAAACAGCCTTGCAGATTATCTTGATGCCCCGACTGCTCTTTATGTCAGAGCAAGCTGTCAGGATAAAGCAAAAATTGATGAAATCAACAATATCTCCGGCGGAGTTGAATTCCTTTCAAGAGAAAATCAGCCGGAAAACGAAATCGCTTTTGTCACCTCTGTTATGCCTGAGCGTGAAATCAGAGAGATTATTGACGGCCTCGGCCTTGAGATAACCTCATGTATCAGAATAGCAGATTATTGATAAGAGTATAAACCGGGAGGATAACTATGGCACTTATAGTACAGAAATTCGGCGGCTCTTCCGTTGCTGATGCAAAAAGAGTCATGAATGTTGCCGGTATCATAACAGATACCTATAAAGCAGGCAACGATGTTGTCGTTGTTGTTTCAGCACAGGGCGACACAACAGACGACCTTATTGACAAAGCAAATGAAATCAACCCCAATGCTTCAAAAAGAGAAATGGATATGCTTCTCACTGCAGGTGAGCAGATTTCAATTTCCCTTCTTGCAATGGCAATTGAAAAGCTGGGCTACCCTGTAAGATCGCTTCTTGGCTGGCAGGCAGGCTTCAGAACAGATTCCACACACGGCTCTGCAAGAATTCATGAAGTCAAGGCTGAAAGAATCCAGAGAGAGCTTGACAGCAAAAAGATTGTTATTGTTGCGGGCTTCCAGGGCGTCAACAAGTATGACGATGTTACAACCCTCGGCAGAGGCGGCTCAGACACAAGTGCAGTTGCAATTGCTGCAGCACTTCATGCAGACCGCTGTCAGATTTTCACTGACGTAACAGGCGTGTTCACAGCAGACCCGAGAAAGGTTGAGAACACCCAAAAATTAGCAGACATCACATACGATGAAATGCTGGAATTCGCCACATTGGGCGCACAGGTTTTAAACAACCGTTCAGTTGAAATGGCAAAGAAATATAATGTAGAACTTGAGGTGCTTTCAAGCCTTGTAAGAGAAAGCGGCACCATAGTCAGGGAGGTAGCAAACATGGAAAAAATGTTAATCAGAGGCGTAACTAAAGATACAGACGTTGCAAGAATTTCAGTTGTGGGCATGAAGGATGTTCCCGGCAATGCCTTCAAGATGTTCTCAAAGCTTGCACAGAAGAAAATCAACATTGATGTTATTCTTCAGTCAGTCGGCCGTGACGGCACAAAGGATATTTCCTTCACCTGCCAGAAGGGCCTTGCAGATGAGGCTGTTGCAATTCTTAACGATACCTTCGCAATGGAAGGTGCAGTTGTGTCCTGTGACACATCAATTGCAAAGGTTTCAATCGTAGGTGCAGGTATGCAGTCACATTCAGGTACTGCTTCAAAGATGTTCGGTGCTCTTTATGAGGCGGGAATCAATATCAGTATGATTTCCACAAGTGAAATTACAATCAGCGTGCTGATTGATAAGGAATACGCTGACAAGGCTGTATCAGCGGTACACAAGGCATTTTTCGGTTAATAAAAAGGTCGTCTCGGACGACCTTTTTAAATTCATAAAGAGGGTACAACTATGAATAAAAAAGGCTTACTAAAAAAACACTTTCTCCCTTATTTCAGAAAGCATAAGGCAGTGCTTGTACTTGACCTTTTCTGCGCCCTTTTGACAACGGGGTGCGAAATTGTGCTTCCGATGATTATAAGGGAAATCACCTCCGTTGCAACAACGGATATTTCAAAGCTTACCGGCTCGCTTATTATCCGCCTTGCCGCGGTTTACGGCGTACTCAAGCTTATAGATATGGCGGCAGGCTATTATATGATTTATATCGGCCACGGTATGGGTGTGAAAATTGAAAAGGATATGCGTGAGGATATGTTTGCGCATCTTCTTACGGCGCCTTTTTCCTATTTTGACAAAACCAAGGTAGGCCAGCTGATGTCAAGAATAACAACGGACCTTTTTGATATCGCCGAGTTTTCCCATCATTGTCCTGAGGAGTTTTTTATTGCAGGTATTAAGGTTGTTGCCTCTTTTGCAATCCTTGCCTCGATAAATCTTACTCTTACCGTTTCAACCTTCGTTGCAATTCCGCTTATCTTTTTCGGTACAATCTATTTCAGACGTAAAATGCGCGCCGCCTTTAAGGAAAGAAGAGTCATTGCAGGTGACGTCAATGCTCAGACGGAAACTACACTTCTCGGTATAAGAGTTGTAAAATCCTTCGGCAACGAAGAGCTTGAAAAGGAAAAATTCAATAAGGAAAGCACGGCACTCAGCCGTGTGCAGAGCGATTCCTATAAATATATGGCTAGGCTCAATGCTGTCACAAGGCTTTTTGACGGTGTGATGTATGTTATTATGATAATCCTCGGCGGATATTTCCTTATCAAGGGTAAAATCACCGCCGCAGATATGACCGCTTATCTGCTTTATATAGGTATGCTCATTGCGGCAATCAAGAGAATTGTTGAGTTCACCGAGCAGTTCGAAAAGGGTATGACGGGCATTGAGCGTTTCGCGGAAATTCTTGAAGCTCCCTCGGAGCCCGGCTACGGTGAGGGAGAGCAGGTTGAAGCCGTCAGAGGAGAGCTGGAATTCAGGGATGTTTCCTTCAGCTATGCAAAGGAAAAGGGCGACGTGCTTGCAAATATCAGTCTTAAGGTGAATGAGGGAGAAAATATAGCCGTTGTCGGACCCTCGGGCAGCGGTAAAACCACCCTTTGCTCGCTTGTTTCAAGATTCTATGAGCCTCAGCAGGGCGAAATTCTGCTTGACGGTAAGGATATAAGAGAGCTTTCACTTTCCGCACTTCGCAATGCGGTAGGTGTTGTTCAGCAGGATGTTTATCTCTTTTCGGGAAGCGTTATTGAAAATATACTTTACGGCAAGAAAAACGGCACAAGAGAGGAAGCCGTTGAGGCGGCAAAAAAGGCGGGAGCACATGAGTTTATCTCTGCTCTTCCCGACGGTTATGATACTTATGTGGGCGAAAGGGGAGTAATGCTTTCGGGCGGACAGAAGCAGAGAATAAGTATTGCAAGAGTGTTCGTTAAAAATCCGCCGATTCTTATTCTTGACGAGGCGACCTCTGCTCTTGACAATGAAAGCGAGCAGCATATTAAAAAATCCCTTGCAGAGCTTTCAGTGGGCAGAACAACCTTTACTATTGCGCACAGGCTTTCAACGGTGCGTAATGCTTCGAGAATAATTGTGCTGACTGAAAAGGGAATTGAACAGCAGGGCACACACGGGGAGCTTGTAAGTGTTGACGGTGTATACAAAAGGCTTTACGAAAACTCGGAGGTATAAGACAAACCGACAAAAGCTTTACTAAGCCTTTTTCGAAAGCTTGCGGGGTGTGGGACAAAGCCCCGCAAAGATAACAAAATAACAAAAAAACACGGCAGAGTTTAAACGCCGGCGTCTTATAAGGCAGTATTTCTTTAAAATGTGAAATACCTTCACAATAATGCGTTAAAAATCACCGATATGCGTCAGCATTATCGGTGATTTCCGCCTTTTCTTGCAAAGTTCTTTCGCAGTTTAAAGTGCTTCGCAGTTTCGTAAGAACTGAAAATTTCTTGTATTGAAGCCATAAAACACAGCAAGGCTGTCGCCTTGCGAGGCTTTCCCGCAATAATACAGGGAATTTTGTTCGAGAAACAAATACTTCCTTATCGGCTGTCGGCATATTTGGGCTCAGTTTGTTCATTCTGCGCATTTTTTCATAGTCCCTGAAAAGGGGATGTAAAAAAACGAGTTTTTTTACATCCCCTTAATAATTTAAACTATCAGTTGTTGCCGAAAATGTTTCTGCCCTTAAACACGGGAAGAATATCACTTTCATCGTCATCGGGATCGTCAAAGATTGATTCTGTTTTCTTTGTCGGTGTTTCGATAACATCAAAGCTCTGTGTCTGCACGGGCTGTGCTGCAACAGTCGGTTCGGCAACGGGCTTAGCTGCTGCGAAGTCACTTGCCTTCACATTGTTTTCACCTGAAGCTGCTGCTGCCTGCTCAAAGATTGAAACAAAGCTCTGACCGAATTTTGTTGATGCAAAATTAAGTGTGTCCTGATCCATCGAGCCAAAAACAGATGCTGAATCCTTTCTTGTGGACTGGCTGATAAATTCAGGTGCCGGTCCCTGCTGTGCTGCGGGAGCTGCAGAAGTCTTTGCTGCTTCAACAGCAACATCGTCCTTCTTTGCCATGCCGAAGCCTGTTGCGATAACAGTGATAAGCATTTCATCACCCATATCCTCGTCAAACACTGAACCGAAGATGATGTTTGCATCGGGATGTGTTGCATCAGCGATAAGTGAACCTGCCTGTTCGATCATGTCAAGTGACATATCTGATGAGCAGGTAACATTGATGATAACACCGCTTGCACCGTCAATTGCAGTTTCAAGAAGCGGACTTGTGATAGCCTGCTTTGTTGCCTCTGCTGCGCAGTCTGCGCCTCTGCCACGGCCGATACCCATGTGGGCGAGACCTGCATCCTTCATAACGCTCTTGATATCTGCAAAGTCAAGGTTGATATAACCGGGAACCTTGATTGTGTCTGAAATGCTCTTAACGCCCTGCCAGAGAACATCGTTTGCCTTACCGAAGGCATCCTTCATGCTCAGGCTCTTGTCGCCGAGAAGCTTAAGTCTTTCGTTGGGGATAACGATAAGGCTGTCAACATGCTTTTCAAGCTCCTTGATACCTGCTTCAGCCTGCATCATTCTCTTTCTGCCTTCAAACTTGAAGGGCTTTGTTACGATACCGACAGTGAGTGCGCCGAGTTCTCTTGCAATTTCTGCAACAACGGGAGCTGCACCTGTACCTGTACCGCCGCCCATACCGGCAGTGATAAATACCATATCTGTTGAACGGAGTGCATCAGCAATAACATCACGGCTTTCTTCAGCAGCCTTCTTGCCGATTGCAGGGTCACCGCCTGCGCCCATGCAGCCTGTTACCTTTTCACCGATCTGAATTTTATGAGTTGCCTTTGAGTTTTCAAGAATCTGTCTGTCTGTGTTGATTGAAAGGAATTCTACGCCGATAATGCCTGATTCAACCATTCCGTTAACGGCATTTCCGCCGCCACCGCCTACACCGATAACCTTGATCTGGTTATAAGCTATATTTTCGTTGTCCATTATGAAGCCCATTTTACTTCCTCCTGTTGATATATTTTATTTTCTGTAACACTTAAAATCAGATAAATATTTGCCGAATACAAGCATAAATGCTTATTATCCAAGCAATTATATCACGGTTTGACCAAAATTACAAGGATAAATTCAAATAAGATAGAATAATATTTTGTGAATTTTTGCAATAAACGGAAATTTTCCTGTTATCAGTCAGCATAAATTGTGCCTTCGTTGAAAAATGCCATGTTGTTATATCGCATGTCGATATATCCTGTCTGTCCCTCAGAAACGGTTTCCTTTATGACGTTACAGGCAAGGTTTATCTGATTTGCCAGCTGTGAGCAGCTGCCTAAATACAGCATTACTTTTGAATTATACAGAACCTTGACATCATTCATATCACCGACGTTTATAACTGCGCTTTTTATAACGCCGTTTTTTTCAAGCTCTTGAACTATATCCTTAACGAGCTCAAATTTTTCTTTGTTTTCCTCAGAAGGCTCATAGCTTATACCTGTCTGAACCGTCTGCTGTTCAAAGCCGTAAACTCTGAAAAATCCGTCTTTAAGCTTCTTCTTTTTAAGAGAAAGAATTTTCATGTGTTCATCAACACAGATATATTCGGTATCATTGACAATAAGATACTTTTCTGTTGTCGGTGTCACTTTTATTATAAGAGTATCCGGAAGATCTCTGTCAATTTCAACGCTGTGAATATATGGTAAAGCTGCAGTAACATTTTTGTTGATTGTCTTTTCCTTCAGGGAAAACATATTGACACCGACACCAACGCCTGCTGCCTGAGAAATTTCAGTGTTACTGTATATGCTGTCGCCTTCGACTACAATATTCGCTATAGGCGCTCCCTTTGCATAGATGTACACACCGGCAAAGGCGGCAACAAACACAAAGAAAACAACAACTGTAGCTATGTTTCTGATTCTTCGTTTTTTGCGTTTGATTTCTGCCCTTTTTTTGCTGATTTCGTTGTGGCTTTTGCCTTCCTTCAGCTGACTTTCATATTCAGCTCTTTCTTTTTTCAGCTCCTGCTGACGGCGCTGTTGCTTTTGTCTTTGCTGCTGTGAGGTATCTTTTTTGTCTGAAAGCAGCTTCTTAATGAGCTTATTTGCAACAGGTTTTCCTTTTGGTGTTCTTGCCGAAGCAGACTGCGTGCTCTTTTTTGCAGCATTGCGAGTAGCCCTGTTTTTATCAGCCGCCGGTCTTTCAGACACCGCTTTAGCATGAGGCTCGGATATTATTTCCTCGGCTCTGTTAACAAATACCTTTTCTTCTTTTTGCTTTTCAAAAGACTCCCCCGTGCTTATGGGAGTCCACATATCCGATGTTATGTTCTTCGGCCCGTTTACGCTCTGATTGTTGCTGTCAGATGAAGGCCCTGTATATCTGCCGAAGGTTTCGGATATATTCTGTCTTGTGTTGTCTGACATTTGCGACACTCCTTTATATTAACTGAAAACAGGCAGAGTAAAACACTGCTTAAGCACAGTATATTACAGCTGCCTATGAAAAAATTCAAATTTTATATTTGCGGCTTTTCAGTTGACTCTTTCAATGTCTGCACCTAAAAGCCTGAAGCTTTCCTCGATTTTTTCATAACCTCTGTCGATATGATTAATTCCTGTTATTGTTGTTGCTCCCTTTGCTGCAAGGCCTGCCACAACAAGGGCTGAGCCGCCGCGAAGGTCCGGTGATTCAACCGCAGCGCCGACAAGACTGTCTGAACCGTCAATCACTGCAACTCTGCCTTCAACATTTATGCCTGCGCCCATCTTTTTCAGTTCCCCGACATGCTTGAAACGGCTTTCGAAAATGTTCTCAACAATAACGCTTGTGCCCCGCGCGACGCTGGTCATTGCCATAAGCGGAGCCTGAGCATCTGTCGGAAAGCCCGGATAAGGCATTGTTCTGACATCTCTTACCGCCTTCGGTCTGCCGTTCATTTTTATTCTCAGCATGTCTTTTCTGTCTGTTATTTCGCAGCCGGCTTCTTCAACAATGGGAAGAACGGACAAAAAATCTGCTGTATTCACTCTTCTTATGAGCACATCTCCGCCTGCGGCACCCACGGCAAAAAGATAGGTCAGAGCAACAATCCGGTCGGGAATCACTTTATGCTCACTGCTGCCGATTTCGCTGACTGCATCAATTATCACTGTGCCCTGTGAGCCCACTCCGATGCGGCAGCCTGCACCGTTGAGAAATGCCGCAAGGTCACTGATTTCAGGCTCTCTTGCAGCGTTGAGAATAACTGTTCTGCCCTTGCCACGGGCTGCGGCAAGGATTATATTTTCCGTGGCACCGACACTGGGAAACGACAAGCTTATAACAGTGTCGGCAACCGTCTTTTCTTTTTTGCAAAAAATCCGTCCGCCCTTTTCTTCAATGCTAACGCCCATTTTTCTCAACGAGCCAAGATGAAGATCAATAGGCCGAAGACCTATTTCGCAGCCTCCCGGCGATGAAAGGGCAGCCTGCCCCATTCGTCCGAGAACAGAGCCGAGAAAAACAATTGAAGAGCGCATCTCCCTCATGAGCAGGTCCGGTATTGAGCATTGGCAAACATTACGTGAATCAACAATAACCGTGTGATTTTCTCTTTTTACATCACAACCCAGATGACGGAGAATCTGAATTGCGGCGTCAACATCTGTAAGGTAAGGACAGTTGTGAATAACACTCACACCCCTGACCAGAACAGTTGCGGCAAGAATCGGCAAAGAGCTGTTCTTTGAGCCCTGGACGTCGATTTCACCCGAGAGTCTTCTCCCGCCTCTGATGAGAATGCTTTGCATAAAATCACACCTTTCACCCCATGATATGCAATTTACGGCAAAAATGTGATTTTTTCTGTTTGTTTTATTCTGTTTCTTTATTTAATCAGGGAAAGAACGATATCTGCAATTCTTTCCTTGGCGTCACTGACGGCCATTTCTTTTGCATTCTTTTCGATTTCTTTTCTTTCTGCATCGTCATTGACAAGGCTCATAAACAATTCGTCCATTTTTTCTCTTGTCAGGTCTTTTTCTTCGATTATTCTTGCAGCGTTTTTGTTCACAAGTGCCATCGCATTGTGGAACTGATGATTTTCAGCAACATTAGGTGAGGGAACAAGAATAGATGCTTTACCGAGAGCCTGAAGCTCTGAAAGTGTGCTTGCGCCTGCACGGCAGACAACCACATCTGCAGCTGACATACAGACATCCATGTCGCTTATGTATTCTCTTATTTCAACATTTCTGCTGTTTTCAGTGTCAACGCCCTTTTCCTTGAGTTTATCGGGAACCCACAGACCGTACTGTCCTGTTGCATGAAGGAAATAGAGATTTTCGTCATTGTGGTGGTCTGTGATAATATCAACCATTGCATTGTTGATTGTCATTGCGCCGAGAGAGCCACCCATGGAAAGAACAAGCTTCTGATTGTCCTTAATGCCCATTTTGGCTCTGCTGAAGTCTCTGTCTGCCTTCATCATTTCTCCTCTTACGGGAAGGCCTGTGACAGTTACATCATTTTTAGGCTGAAGATATTTTTCAGCTTCTGCGGCTGTGAGCATAACTCTGTCAACAACCTTACTGAGCGCCTTGTTTGTGATGCCGGGATAGGCATTCTGCTCGTGAATTGCGGTGGGTATGCCCATTTTTGCTGCCATTCTGAGAACAGGTCCGCTGACATAGCCCCCGAAGCCAACAACAACATCAGGCTGAAATTCACGCAGTATCTTTTTCACCTGACCGTTGCAGGTGAGAAGATACCAGATTGTTTTTATGTTTCTGATAAGATTTTCAAAGGATATCTTTCTCTGAAAACCTGAAATTTTGATTGTGGTGAAGTCATAGCCTGCCTGAGGAACAAGCTTTGCTTCCATTTTATCTTTTGTGCCGACAAAAAGAATCTCGGCATCGGGGTGTCTTTCTCTTACAACACCTGCAACAGCAAGAGCAGGATTGATGTGTCCGCCTGTTCCGCCTGCAGCAAAAAGAACTTTCATATTTACCTCTCCTTATCTTTATTCCTTATCAAGTGTACTGTTTCTTGAAACTGAAAGCACAATGCCCATTTCACATAGCAGTACCAATAGCGACGTGCCCCCGTAACTGAAGAATGGGAGTGCTATACCTGTGTTCGGAAAAATATCCGTTACAACACAGATGTTGATTATAACCTGCAAGGCAACCTGAATCATGATACCCATAACAAGAAGAGAGCCGAAGAAGTCTCTGCATCTTCTTGCGATAATGAAGCCTCTGCAGATGAGAACTGCAAAAAGAATAAGCACAAGGCAAGCACCGACAAAGCCTAACTCCTCACAGATGACGGGGAAAATAAAGTCATTCTGCGGTTCGGGGATATACAGCTGCTTCTGCTTTGAATTGCCAAGTCCCACACCGAACAAGCCACCCGAGCCGATGGCATAAAGGCCGTTAACTGTCTGATATCTGCTATCTGCATATGCGGGGTTGTCTTTATCGAGCCATGACATGATTCTTGATGCACCGAAGCCGCCCAGTTTTTCAAGACTCTGAGGAAAAATCAGAACAAAGGCAACGACAACGGCAATGGCAATGGCAAGATATATGAAATATTTCTTCTTCGCACCGCTGAGCCACATCATGAAAACACCGATTGCAAACATCAGAATTGTGCATGAATAATGGCTTTCAAGGAATATCAGGCCGCAATAAATTGTGATAACTGCCGCCAGAATAACGCAGGCTCTGAAAGGATTTCTGCCGAAAGAAAAGATTTTAGCTTCAAGGCTTGTAAGGCCGTCAGCCTCGGGTGTGAATTTTGCTGTTTTTCCGTCGGGTGCTCTCAAGGCTTTCTGCATAACGCAGATCATATATGAGAGAACAAGAATGAGCGAAAACTTCGCAAACTCTGAGGGCTGAATCTGACGGCTGCCGATAATAATCCATCTTCTTTCATCGTTTCCGATGTTGAGCACAAGAGTAAGAACAAGAACGAAAACGGTGAGAATGAATGCAAAGGGTGCAAATCTGCCGTTAAGCACTCTGTAGTCAAGCTTACTTAAAACCGCCATTGCAGCAAAGCCAAGCAATGCACTCTTAAGCTGTGAGACAAACAGTGCATTGGCTCCGCCTCTGTTTGAAGCCGAATAAGCATAGGATGCGGAATACATCATTATGATTCCGAAGCAGAACAGAAGAAGCACCGTGCAGGCAAAAATAAGGTCAAAGTTGCCGTGCTGTATCAGATTTGTAGATATTTTTTTATCAAATAAACGGCGGGGTGTGTTGCCCCCTTTAACCTTTGAAGCCATGGTCTTCCTCCTGAAATTATTTATTTACAGTGTAGTACATTATCACAACACCGAGAACACTGCCGATTAAGCTGACTAATGTAAAAACTGCAACAATTTTCTTTTCATTCCAGCCGCTCATTTCAAAATGGTGATGGATAGGTGCCATTTTGAACACCTTTTTCTTGCGGATTTTGATTGATGCGATCTGAATAATATCAGACATTGCTTCGATTACATATACGATACCGACAGGTAACAGAATAATGGGGCATTCCAGAGCGTAAGCGAGAGCCACGATAAGACCGCCAAGGAACATTGAGCCTGTGTCACCCATCATAACCTTTGCAGGGTAATGATTCCAGATGATATAGCCTGCACAGCCGCCTGCAAGAGCAGCACCGAGAATACCGATTGAGGTGTTCTGCTGAATAAGAGCCATAACTGCAAATGCAACACCGACAGGAATTGTTACGCTGCCGCAAAGGCCGTCAACGCCGTCAGTGAAGTTAACTGCATTTATTGCGCCGTAAATAACACAGACACCGAAAATAAAGAAGAAAATGAGTCCGATGGGGTTATCAAGTGCAACCTTTCCGAAGAAGGGAATATACATGCTTGTGC
The DNA here is from genome assembly GCA_045533205.1 of Acutalibacteraceae bacterium. GTDB lineage: Bacteria > Bacillota > Clostridia > Oscillospirales > Acutalibacteraceae > UBA6857. The sequence goes on from JAZSHL010000016.1 coordinate 13,577, forward strand.
TTTCACTGATTGCAAGAGAAGCAAGATATGCACCTATTATAAGCACCTGAGGAACTGTTTTCTGAATTTCTGTAAGGCCGAGATTTCTCTTTTTGACAACCTTGATATAGTCATCGGCAAAGCCTACAAGAGCAAAGCACACTGCCATAAGAATACCCGCGAAAAGTCTTGTATACTGCTGATGTCTTGTCACTTCGAGCTCAGCAAAAGCATTGAAGCCTGCAATTTTGCATGCGACAAGACCTACACCAAGAGCAAAAATTGTGCCGATGATGAACATGATTCCGCCCATTGTGGGTGTGCCCTGCTTTTTTGCATGCCACTTCGGGCCGATATCAGTCAGAATATTCTGACCGAATTTGAGCTTGTGAAGCACAGGAATGAGCACATATCCCAGCAAGGCTGTCGCTGCAAAAGAAACAACAAGAGAGATAATCATTGCAATAATACTGTTCATTTAAAACATTCCTTTCAATTACGCATCTTTTTAATAAATCCGAGCACTTTTTCTCTTTCATCAAAGCTGATTTTTTCATTGCCAGTTATCTGATAGGTTTCGTGCCCTTTCCCACACAACAGAATAATATCATTTTTTTCTGCAATTTTCAATGCAAACATAACAGCTTTATCACGATTTTCTCTGATATATACGGGAATACGTGTTTTTTCCATTCCCGAAAGGATATCATCAATGATATCAGACGGGTTCTCATGCCGAGGATTATCGCTTGTCACAATTGCTATGTCAGCGAGTTCACACACTGTCTGCCCCATAACCGCGCGCTTTTGCTTATCCCTGTTGCCGCCGCAGCCGAACACTGCAATAACTCTGCCTTTTTTGAAGGCTGAAACAGTCAGAAGAAGCTGGCGCAGGCTTTCAGGCGTGTGTGCATAATCTATAATTACCTTGTATTCCTCGTTGAGAGGAACGACCTCCATCCTGCCCTTGACACCGTAAAAGCTGCGAATCGCTGCAGCAGCACAGTCAAGGCTTATATCAAACCGAAGTGCAACACAAAGGGCTGCCATGGAATTCGAAACATTGAATTCACCGGGAACATTCAGCTTTATTCTGTGAATGATGCTGTCACCGACGAAGGCATAATCAGAGCCTTCTTCGCCGGGTTTTATACATTTTGCAGTGAAATCTGCTTCATCCTTTTTCAGTGAATATGTTATTACCTTTCCCTTTGAAGAAGCAATAAATTCATCTGCTTTTTCATCATCAAGGTTGATAACAGCTCTGTCGCTGTGCATAAAGAGCTTTTTTTTGGCGGAAATATAGCTCTCTTCATCTTCATGATAGTCAAGATGATCTCTGCCGATGTTTGTCAGCACTGCAGTTTCAAAGTTCAGGCCGTAGAGCCTTTCCTGATGAAGCCCCTGAGATGAGCATTCAACAACACAGAATTCACCGCCCTTACGGTATATTTCACTGAAAATACCGTGCAGGGTGAAGGGATCGGGAGTTGTGCACAAGGCTTCTTTGTCGCTGTCGCCGTCAGTGTTTCTTACGGTTGACACAAGGCCGCATTTTCTGCCTGACAGACTGATAATTCGATGGATCATCTCTGCAGTTGTTGTTTTTCCGTTTGTGCCTGTGACACCAATCAGCCGAAGTCGCTTGTGGCAGTTATCGAAAAACTCTGCACTCATCACTGCAAACGCCTTTCTGGCATTTTCAACAACAACACAGTTCACATCAAGTGCCATTTCGCTCACAACAAGCACAGCACCCTTTTCAACTGCCTGTTTTACATAGTCTGTTCCCTTTTTTGTGCAGACAAAAACAGAGTTCTCACAGCATTTTCTTGAGTCGTCAGTTATTAATCTTATGTCTGCGTCCTGATTTTTATACTCTATGTCGATTGCTTTAAGCAATTTTGAAATGAGCATAAATTATCCTCCATCAGTCAATAGCTATATCATCGGTTCTGAAATATACGGTTATTCTTGAGCCTGCGGGAGCAAGAGTTTTCTCTGCAATGCTCTGGTTATAGGCCTTCACACCGGCGCTGTCAGTCGGGCCGGAGAAGACAACATTCAGACCTGTCTTTGCCGCAAGTCTGTTAACCTGACTCACTGAAAGGCCTGTAAAGTCAGGCACCTCAACCTCTTCGGCACCTGTTGTTTTGTCGGTATACAGAACAATAACACCGTTCTTGGGAATTGATTCACCTGCTGAGGGCACCTGTGAAACAACCTCATCACCTGAGCCTACAACTCTTGTGGTGAAGCCCTCGGCTGCTGCCGAAACCTTTGCTTCGGTAAGCTTTTTGCCAACAAGAGAAGGCGTTGTGTGGCTTACCGATTCCAGTTCGCTTTCTGTATACTGAGGCTCAACGTTGAGATATTCAAGTGTGAGCTCCATTACTTCCTTTGCTATAGGTGCTGCAAGAACACCGCCGCCTCTGTACTGTCCCGGAGGATCGTCAACGCCCACAAGAATTGCTACCTGAGGATCATCAGCCGGAGCAAAGCACACAAAGGAGGCAATATAAACATCTTCGTTATTTTTATCGTCAAGCTTTTCGGCCGTTGCAGTCTTTCCTGCAACTCTGTAGCCGGGAATATATGCGTTTTTACCTGTGCCGCCCTCAACAACGGCCTCCATCATTGAGCAGACAGTTTTTGCCGTTGATTCGGAAATAACACGGCGCTTGACAACAGGTTCTGTTTCGGAAATGATGTTTCCATCGCTGTCTATCACACTGCCGACAAGATAAGGCTGCATGAGCTTACCGCCGTTTGCAATTGCGCAGGTTGCAGTTATAAGCTGCAAGGGAGTGATTCTGACACTCTGTCCGAAGGAGGTACTTGCAAGGTCGATTTTTGTCATCTTATCAGGGTTATGCACCACTGAAGAAACCTCATTTGCAACATCAATGCCTGTTCTTTCATTAAAACCGAAGGCATCAAAATACTTTGAGAAGGTTTCAACGCCTAATCTCTGACCGATTTCAATGAAAACCGGGTTGCAGGAATTCATAAGGCCCTGTGTGAAGGTTTCGTGTCCGTGACCTGAACGGTTAGCGCAGTGATAGTTAACACCGAGAAGCTTGTAAAGACCGCTGCAATTGAAGGTAGAATTAAGGTTTACAACACCCTCTTCAAGAGCTGCAGCGGCAGTAAAAATCTTGAAGGTTGAGCCCGGCTCATAGTTGTTTGTTACGCAAAAACTGTTCCACTGTTCAAAAAGCAGCTCGGAATACTTCGCACTGTATTCTTCTGTCCCCTTTTCCAGTTCATCAAGCTCTGTCGTGTCTGTTGCTTCAGTGAGAACACGGGGATTGTTAAGGTCAAAGTCAGGCTTGTCACTCATAGCAAGCACAGCACAGGTGTCAACGTCCATAACAATTCCGTAAACACCGGCAGCGCCGATACTGTCAAGAGCCTGTGAAAGTGCATTTTCAAGATAAGTCTGAATATTTTTGTCAATGGTGAGCACAACACCGTCACCCTCAACAGCGTCAAAAACAGTTTCGTATCCTGTTTCGAGAGCTTTACCCTTTGCATCCTTTGCAGTGACAACTCTTCCGTCTTCACCGCTGAGAACCGAATTGTAATAAAGCTCAATGCCTGTGTCACCGTTGTTATCTGCATTGACAACACCAATGACGGTTGAAGCAAAATTGTTTTCAGGGTATGTTCTTATGCTGTCATTTTCATAGTAAAAATAGTTTGAGGGATAAAACTTTTTAACAACCACCTTATCCTTCTGCCAGAAATTTTCTGCCTCAACAAACACTTCAAAGGTGAAGGGCTCTGCGAAAAATTTCTCAAGCTTGTTTCTCATCTGAGCAGATATTTTTTTCTTTATTCTGACATACTGTCCGTCGGTTTCACGAAGAAGATAGTCTATATCCTCTGCAGGGACGGAAAGGAGCTTTGAAAGCTTACTGCTGAGATGATCGTAAAATTCGTCAAGCTTATCAGGATATTTTTTGAAGTTCTCTTTTATTTCATAGGGGTTAGCGCAAAGAATCCATGCTGATGTGCTTGTTACCAGAGGAGTCATATTGCAGTCATAGATAGTGCCCCTGACAGCCTCAATCGTTCTGTCATAAAGCTGATTTCTCGCCGCAGTCTGTCTGTATTCCTCGCCCTTGAATACCATGATATATCCGATTCTGACAAAGCTTAAAAGAAAAAAGCACACCAGAACAAAGGCCACAACCGAACGGCCTCTTTTCACAAAGCTGTTGTCTGTTTTTCTTTTAACTCTGTCTTTAAACACAACAAAACGCATATCGGCTCTTTCCGCCTTTCTACAATACTATAGTCAAAACAGGGGCTGTCCGGTTTTCACCTTTAACAGTCCCCTTTTAATTTATATTCCGATATTCCGAATTTATTTACCCTGACTGTAAATAACCTTATTGCCACTGTGTGTATCAAGGTATATTTCGTCGCCTGATGCGACCTTGACAAGGCCCAGCTTTTCAACTGCTATTCTGTCAATATTCTCTGCGCTCACAAGATTGTTGAGCTGAACCTTCAATTCACGGTTTTCAGCCTCGCAGAATACATACTTTTCTTTTTCTGCGTCAAGTGCCTGCTTTGCTTCTGTTCTTGCTGCGAAGCTGCTGCAGACAAGAGCATAAAGTGCAAGAAAGCTGCAGATAATCACTGTTATCTTGAAAAGCTTGACATTTGTCACTCTCTCGTTGTGGCGCTGAATGTCAATCTTTCTTTTTTTGACCTTTTTCAGTTCAGGCTTCTTTTCCTGCTCCGGCTGTGTTGCCGGCCTGCTGTCAGGCGCATAAGCAGGTTCATAGCCATAGGCATAGTTGTAAGCATTTTCTGCTGCCATTAATTTCACCCCGGTATAATCATATCTCTTTAAGAAGAAATCACTTTATTCTTTCACAGCACCTCAATGTTGCACTTCTTGAACGTGGATTTTCTTCAATTTCTCTTTCACTCGGCAGCACCTTTTTAAAAGGAAGTGCCCCGTCGGGAGTTTTTCCGCAAATACAAACAGGTGTCTGCGGCGAGCACTCACAGCCCTTGCAATAGCCCTGAAAAGCCTTTTTCACAATTCTGTCCTCCAGCGAGTGGAAGGTGATGATTGCAACTCTGCCTGTTTCATTAAGGCAATAGAACATATCATCAAGTGTGTTCCTGAGCTTTTCAATTTCACCGTTAACCTCAAGTCTTATTGCCTGAAAGCATCTTCTTGCAGGATGTCCGCCGCTGCGTCTTGTTGCAGCAGGTATTCCTTCCTTGATAATTTCCGCAAGCTCGAGTGTGGTTTCAATCGGCTTTATTTCTCTTTCACTGACTATTCTTCTTGCAATTCTTGAAGCAAATTTTTCTTCACCGTATTCACGGAAGATTCTTATAAGCTCCCTTTCGCTGTAGGTATTGACAACATCTGCTGCCGACATACCCTTCTGACTCATTCTCATATCCAATGGTGCATCGTTATGATATGAAAAGCCTCTTTCTGCTTTGTCGAACTGATGGGAGGATACACCCAGATCCGCCATCACACCGTCGACTTTTTCAATTCCGAGACCGTCAAGAATACTTCTCAATTGTGAGAAATTTTCATGAACTACTGTCACTCTTTTGTCGCTTCCGATTCTTTCGTTTATAACTTCAATTGCATCGGGATCCTGGTCAATGGCAATAAGCCTGCCGTTCTCACCGAGCCTTTTAAGAATCTCCTTGCTGTGTCCGGCACCGCCGCAGGTGCAGTCAACATAAATTCCGTCTTTCTTGATATTAAGAGCGTCAACGGTTTCATTCAGCAGAACACTGATGTGTGAAAACTCCATTGTGCCACCCCTTAAATACCGATATTGAGGAATTTACCTTCTGACTGATACTGACGGTAAACAGATGCTTCATCCTCGAGAGCCTGTTCGTCAGCAGCATTAGAAGCAGTGATGGAAGCAAGATATTTCTTGTAGTTTGCAGGACTCATGACTTCAACATAATCACCGAAACCGACAAAGATACATGCCTTTTCAATTTCCGCTGCAGTTGTGACCATCTGATTGAGAACAACCCTGCCCTGGGAGTCACAGTTTGCAATGTCTGTGCCCATGTGATACTGAGCGAGAATATTTCTCTTTTCAATCGGAGATCTGGCTCTCATAAGAGCCTCGTCACGGGCCTTGTTGAATTCGTCCGCATTGTAAAGCTGAATGGACGGATATTTTGAAGCGTGGAACTTATAAATAAATTCGTCGCCTAATTCTTTTCTGAACCTTGCGGGAAGAAAAACTCTGTTTTTTCCGTCAAGGTTATGTTCAAAGGTTCCTATGAACATTTACTCAAAGCACCGTCCTTTCCTTTAGATTAAGGATCATCCACCATCATCCTCCACTTTAATGTGTTATTTATGGGATAATCCTCCAAATTGTTAGTTTTATTATAATATGTACTGTTCAGAATGTCAATGGATTTTTGAGAATTTTTCAATGTTTTTTAAAAAAATAAAACGCCGTAAACCCTTGTAATATCAAGGATTTTTCGACGTTGACACAACATCTTGTAGAGCTGTTTTTCCTTTGCACAAACAGGTGTTTTACTACATCTGATTTAAAGCAAATGAATTTACAAATTATTAATAATTTAAAGCATATTTTTTATTTTCAGACGTAAAAAGCGCTAAAAATCCATAAAAAAATCACCCTGTACCGACAAAAAGCGGCACAGAGTGAATAAAGGACACAGGTCCCTGACTACTTACTACTATCCCCTAAGCCCCGGACCCTGAATCCTGTTCAGCCCTTCGCATCATACCAGTTTCTGCCTGTGCTGACATCTGCAGTAAGCTTCACTTTCATCTGACAGGCGTTTTCCATTTCTTCTTTCACAATTGCAGACACTTTTTCTTTAATATCTTCTGCACATTCAACTATAAGCTCGTCGTGAACCTGCATGATAAGCTTTGCGTTGAGTTTTTCTTCTTTCAGACGGTTATACACCTTCACCATGGCAATTTTGATAATGTCTGCGGCAGTTCCCTGCACAGGCATATTCTTTGCAACTCTTTCACCGAAGGCCTGAAGCATTTTATTGCTTGCAGTAAGTTCAGGCAGATATCTTCTTCTGCCGAACATTGTGCTGCAGTATCCGTCTTCTCTTGACTTATCAACAACCTCGGAAAGATAACCTCTGACGCCTGCATAGTGGTGCAGATAGCCTTTGATATAAGCATCTGCCTCTTTTCTTGTAACGCCGATATCCTTTGCCAGAGAGAATGCACCGATGCCGTAAACGATGCCGAAGTTAACCGCCTTTGCTCTGCTTCTCATAAGCGGAGTCACCATGTGAAGAGGCATATTGAACACCTGTGATGCTGTGATACGGTGGATATCCTCGTTATCGTTGAAGCCCTTTATCATTGTTTCGTCATCGGAAAGATGAGCGAGAACACGAAGCTCGATCTGGGAATAGTCGGCATCAACCAACACACAACCCGGCTTTGCCACAAAGAACTTTCTCATCTCTCTGCCGATTTCCGAGCGGACAGGTATATTCTGCAGATTCGGCTCTGTTGATGAGATTCTGCCTGTTCTTGTTTCGGTCTGATTAAGTGTTGAACGGATTCTTCCGTCAGGAGCAATCACCTTGAGAAGGCCTTCGCAATAGGTTGATTTCAGCTTTGCAAGAGTGCGGTATTCGAGAACATCTTTTACAATCGGATATTCCTCTGCCAATTCTTCAAGCACATCTGCATTTGTGGAATAGCCGCTTTTTGTCTTTTTTTTGCAGGGAATTTCCATCTTTTCAAAAAGTGCCACACCAAGCTGCTTGGGTGAATTGATGTTGAATTCGAAGCCTGCTTCAAGATATATCTTCTCTGTCAGCTCGTCAACCTTACGGCTCATCTCTTCGCCGAACTTTTCAATGCCCTGTCTGTCAACAAGAAAGCCTTCATTTTCCATGCTTGCAAGAACCTCGGCAAGAGGAAGCTCAATTTCATATAAAAGCTTCTGCTGTCCGTTTTCTTCAATATGCTCTGTCAAAACAGTGCAGAGCCTTTCAACAGCAGAGCATTCCATAGCAATTTCTTTATAGCAGTCCTCACACTCAAGTCTTGACATCGGCACTGCATATTCCTCACAAAGGCGCTTAAGCTCATAGGAATTTGCAGAGGGATTGAGAATATATCCGAGAATTGAGGTGTCGGTTTTTACATTTTTTATTTCAATGCCCTTTTTCAGAGCATATTTATAAAGCTTTTTTATATCTGCCGTGTGCTTTTCCCATTCACCCTCACAGAAATCTTTGAAAAAATCCTCAAAGTCGAAGCAATTCGAGGGCACATAATGAATCTTATCTGAAAAAGCAAAGCAGATACCGTAAAGCTCATCCTTTTCGAAATCAGAAAGGAAATATGTCTTGCCTGCTTTCTTCATTTCACCCAGAAGAAACGGCAGATCACGCTGTTCAATAAACTCAAAATACGCTTCCTCTTTTTCCGGCTGTGCAGATACAACTGCATCGGCAGTAAGACCGAGCTTTTCTATGATTCCGAACATTTCAAGTGACACAAGAAGCTTTATTGCAGCGGGTACATCGCACGGCTTGACCTTGTAATTATCAAGGTCTGTATCAATCGGTGCATCAAGGCAGATTGTGCCGAGAGTACGGCTGAGAAAGGCGCTGTCCTTGCCTGCCTCCAGCTTATCGTGAACACCTTTTTTGATATCAATTTCATCAAGATGGTCGTAAATATAATCAATGCTGCCGTAGGACTGAATAAGATCGCCTGCAGTTTTTTTGCCGATACCTGCAACACCGGGGATATTATCCGATGAGTCACCCATAAGCGCCTTGATTTCAATCATGCCCTTGGGCTCAACGCCGTATTCTTCCATGAGCAGTGCTTTATCATAGGCAGTTGTAACTGCCTTGCCCATTTTTGTTGCAGCAAGAAGAACCGTTGTATTGTCGGAAATAAGCTGAAGTGAGTCTCTGTCACCTGTTGCAAGAAAGCATTTGTCCCCGCCCTTACACTGTGCCGAAAGGGTGCCGAGAATATCATCAGCCTCATAGCCTTCCTTTTCGACTATGGTATAGCCGAGATATGTTAAAAGCTGCTTGAGAATGGGCATCTGTGAGCGCAGCTCATCGGGCATACCCTTTCTGCCTGCTTTGTATTCCTCATACATTTTGTGTCTGAAGGTGGGAGCCTTCAGGTCAAAGGCAACTGCAACGGCATCAGGCTCACACTCCTGACGGAGCTTGAGAAGAATGTTCATAAAGCCGTATATACCGTTGGTAAACTGACCGTCCTTTGTGGTGAGAAGCTTAATGCCGTAAAAGGCTCTGTTAATAATACTGTTCCCGTCAATTACAAGAAGTTTCATATTACACCTCTTAAAAAATATTGTCCTTTGTATTATACCACAGTATTCTTCCAAAAACAAGAAAAAAGGGACAGGTATAACCTGTCCCGATAATAATTATTTTTCAACACCGTAGGCATCAATAAGTGCGAAGTATTCATCCTCTGAAATTGCAACAACAGAGCCGTGACGGGGCTTCAGCTGGTCAATGGAATAGGATGCTCTTCTGACCTGTCTGAAGGATTCAAAGTCTCTTGTCATCTGTGCGAAGAATGTACCCTCACTGTATTCATCCATAATCATCATCCATGCATTTGTGCCGGTGATATTATACATTGTGCTGCCTTCAACGCCCCACCAGTTAAGTGAGCAGACAATGTAGTCCTCATTGAAGGGGCCGGTAGCACTCCGGGACTTCACATAGGCAATTTTCTGTGTAAGGTCTTCCTTGAAATAGAGATAATAATATCCGTCTTTTTCATTGTAGATCATATCACCGTCGATACACTGTACGCCTGTGAAGGTTGAGTCGTCTTCTCTTGTGACAACCTCATCTCTGCGGCCGTAAAGATATTCAGGCTCAGTGAAGCTTCTGAAATCGCTTGTGTATAAATAATAATGCTGTGCAACGTCTTCATTAGCCTCGGTATCGGGATCATCCCAGGTTGAAAGTGCAAGATAAAGCATATACTTGCCTGCATCCTCGTCCCAGATCACCTGAGGCGCCCACGCTCTGTTGCAGCCCTCCCAGCCTTCAAAGCTGCGGAAATCAAGCACATATTCATCCTGCCAGTTAACAAGGTCATAGGACTTCCAGAAAATGATTGCATGGTTTGATGTCCAGCCCTGCATAGCATCCATATCAGTTGCAACTATGTAATAGCAATCCTCGCCCTTTTCGTCAACTGCCTTGAAAATATAGGGGTCACGTACACAGCCGGTACCCATCGTCTGGTCGATAACAGCTTCGTTGCCATTGAGAGCCTCGAAGTTATATCCGTCAGAGCTGACTGCAAAATGAATTGTCTGCTCTTCAGGTGCGTTGCCCACAAAATAGCAGAAAAGATATGCACCCTCCGTGCTCACTGCAGGAAAAGCATAGTCATTGAATACATAGTTGAAAAGATTCATGCCCAGCATGAGAAATGCCATAAAAAATCTTAAGAAAGTCATAATCGTTCTCCTTTTGTTTTCTATACCATATCTTAACAGACAAAGTCTCCGATGTCAAACATTATTTCCTGAAAAGTAATTAATGATGATGATGGTGGTGATGATTGTGATGTTCCGACGGTGCATTACCGACGCCCGGGCAGTCCGTTTCATGGCATTTGTCCTCTTCTGCCTCTAATTCAAGAGTAACGTGGCTTATTCCGAAGTGCCCCAGCTCTTGCCTTACCTTGTGCTTGATTTCATCTGCATTTTCACCGCTGACAATGTGCATGGTCGCATAATTGTTGTATCCGTCCATACTCCACACATGAATATGATGCACATCAATAATGCCTTCAATTTCACAAAGGTGGTTTTTTATTTCACTGACAGATATTCCGTGAGGTGTTTTCTGAAGAAAAATATCAAGCACCTCTTTCAGATTTTTAACTGCATTTATCAGAATAAACACTGCAACCGCAATTGACATTATGGGGTCGATAACAGAAAAGTCCGTAAACCTCATAACAACCGCACCGATTAGAACAACCACCCAGCCCAGCACATCCTCCAGCATATGAAGGTTGACTGCCTTCTGATTGAGTGAATCCCCTTCTCTTGTGAAAAAGGCTGCAAGAAGATTGACTACAGAACCCACAACAGCAAAAATTATCATACCGTTATAGTTGATTTCAACCGGGTTTATAATTCTCTCAACGGCATTGTATATAACAGCCACAGAGCCGAAAAGAAGTATAACAGTTGTGAACACACTGCCTATAACGGAATAGCGGACATATCCGTAGGTATAATTTTCGTCGGGAGCCTTGCGGCTTTTTTTCTCAAGAAAAAAAGACACGCCGATGCTTGCCGCATCACCCATATCGTGAACTGCATCTGAAATAATGGCAACACTGCCTGTAAAAATGCCTCCGACAACTTCAAAAATTGAAAAGGAAAGATTAAGAATAAAAGCTATTAAAATATTTCTTTGTGTTTTCATAAATACCTCACTCAATCACGTGCTCAAGGCCAAGACTTATAATATCCTTCACGTGTTCATCATCAAGCATATAGAAAATTATTTTGCCCTCTCTTCTGCAACGGACAAGCTTTGATGCTTTCAGAATGCGGAGCTGGTGGCTGACGGCAGAAACTGAAAGAGAAAGCATCTGCGCAATGTCGCTGACACACATTTCTGTGCCTGAAAGGGCATAGAGAATTCTTATTCTGTTTGAGTCACCGAAAATTTTGAAAAGCTCTGCAAGGTCAAAAAGCACATCCTCGTCAAGCTCTATGTCACGCATTCTGATTTCTTCATCACTTTGCAGTGCAAGATATTCTTTTTCGTTTTTCTGTGTTCTATCCATAACTGTACCTCATTTTTATATTTGAACGATTGTTCAAATGTTATTATATTATATGCTCCTACATTTGTCAAGACGCTTTCGCAATATTACAAAAAAAGAAGGCAGAGAAATCTCCGCCTTCAGATTTGGTTGTAGTGTTAACTTCCTCAAGGAGGAAGGCTTTTTGCCCTCATCCGTCAGCCTACGGCTGCCACTAACTCTTGCGGTTCCCAAAATCGCTTTTGTGGCTTGGGGCGCCGAGCGATTTTGACCGCTGCGCCATCCTCGACTCGCTCAATCCGCCGCAGGCGGCGCTTCATCGAGGATGCTCCGAGGAGAAGGCAGCAACCTAACTTTTACTTTTCATCCGAAGGCGGAGAACCGTCCCCTGTGTTACTTCTTTTGTGTTCCTATTCGCCTGTTCAGTTCAAGTTCAAAGTTTAAACTTTCTGCAGCCATTATGACCAATACACGCTTTCCGCAAGCATCGGTTACACTTATTTCATCGATGCAATTCAAGTCAAATTCATCATAGTATTCATCGTCAACTGTAACAATAACTCTGCAGTTTCCGGAATTGATTTTGCTGTCAAGCTCAAAATTAATTGTAGCTTCATTGTTTATCAATGTTGAATTAATTACCGATGTACCATGTTTCACTTTAGCAGAATACTTTATTCTGTCATAATCGTCATCTTCATAATCACCTTTGACATTGCTTTTATCTCCATAAGCACCATATGCCGAGAAGCTGGCACTAGGTGATACTGAGCAGTTAACAATCTCTTCTAACGAAATATGACAAAGAGAAAAATTCTCTGCACCGTTTGTGTCTTCAAACTTGTTGCGCGGACGGCTTAAAGATATAGCAACAACCATTATGCTCAAAACTGCAGCAACTGCAAACACCGTTATGTAATATTTTTTGATGCCACTGTTTCTTTCCTTGTTTACGGAAAAAGCATGAAAATCATTTTGTTTTTTCTCTTCAATTAAAATATTTTCCGTTTTCTTTTTTGTCGATGCTCTGTAAAACAGAAACAGAATTACTGCAATATAGATTATTATTCCAATCAGAAAAACCACAAGCTTCAGCACATCATTATTTATAAACGTATTCATAAACCATAACAGTGCTATAGCTCCGACAAATAGGAGTGGCATTATCATTTTGAATTTGCTATCTGCTTTGCCCAGTTTTATTGCTGCTAAAAAAGTAACAAAAACCATTAATACGAAAATTACTGAAATTATTTCTTTTATTATTTCCAATCCAAATCAGCCTCCAATTTATATCCAATTGGTGCAGAAGGCGGAGAAAACGAAAATTTCCCCTCTTCAAAATCCAACTCTGCCCCCGCTGTGCATCCACCTAAATACCCATTAAATGTTATTGTTACATCAAACAAATCAAGATCAAATAACACAGGGGACGGTTCTCTGTGTTAATAGTGTTTTCTGATCAACCCTATGCTAACACCCGTTAACCTGCTTACCTTCTAACATCACAAGGCTTTCATACATATATCCTCAAAATGACAAAACGCAACAAATTTTTTTGTTTTTTCACTTTTATTTTTCATCCGAGCATATAGAACCGTCCCCTTGTGTTGTCTT
>JAZSHL010000071.1:0-4707 GCA_045533205.1 Acutalibacteraceae bacterium
AATTGGAGCTGGTGGACGGACTCGAACCCCCGACCTGCTGATTACAAATCAGCTGCTCTACCAACTGAGCTACACCAGCATTTTTGCTGTGTTCCGTAGAACGCTTGACTAATATATCACATATTTCTCATTAAGTCAAGCATTTTTTTGAATTTTTTTAATATTTTTAAAATCAAGGGCAGCTTACGGGCTGCCCTCATGTTTCGGTCATTTTAAGTTATTATTGTCCGGCGTTCATCCTTAACTTCAAGTTTTCCGTCAATCAGCTCATAAAAAACGCCGACGCTTTCAGAAAAACCGCCGTTTTCTTTTACATAATCAAATCCCGGAACGAACGCATAATTATCGCCCCTTTTCAGTGCCCTGATATCATCAGGCATACACACAAGGATAAAGGTTGCCTCGGTGTCATAACTTATCGGCTGAATGAGAATTCTGTCTGTTCTGTTATCTGCAATCCAATGCTGATTATCGTTGGGCTTTTTGGGAATGGCGGTATATTCGGTTATAAAGCATTCGCTTTCCTCATAGAAAACCAACGCACCGTAGTCAACGATATCGGCATAATATGTTTTCTTGTTTCCGTTTTTATCGGTGAAAACAAGGTCCATACAGCTTCCGGTTTTATCTTCCGGTGGCTCTGCCTCGTTATTGCTGAACACAAAAATCTGTTCATTTTCTTCAATTCTGACTTCAATAAAATCAATAAAGAAATCATCTTTATCGTCATATTCCCATACAATTCCTTTTGATTCGTCATAGGGAAGAACTATTTCTGCCTGTTTTTTATTCATGACTTCAACATAAAAGCTTCCGAGCGAATTGAATATGAACACAATCGGCAAAAGCGGTATAAGAACAATCAACCATATTGATGCACCCATTAATAATGCCTCCTTTTTTATGATTATAATATACTATGGAGCAAAAAGCAATCAACTCTGATTTACACGGGTGTAAAGTTCGGTTTACATTTTCCGTTTGTCGGACATCACGCAGAAAATATAATTTAAAAGGGCAATAAAAACTGAAAAGCGGCCTGCATCTGCAAGCCGCTTTGTTATTTTAGAAAATGTCGAGAACAATTACCGAATAGAGAAGCTCGGGAACCATGATGAGGAACTTGGGAAGCCATTCAATAATTGCATAAGCTGCAAGACCCATGAAGCTGGGAACCATGCCGAGAGTATATTCGGTTTCGCTTGTTGTGTTATCGCCCGTAAAGGTAATTTCGTTTTTGCCTGTTTCCTTTGTGAGGGTGAATGAATCGTGGCAGGTTACCTTGGGTTCTTCATTAACATCGATAATATTGCCGTTTTCGTCTGTTGTGTAGTCGGAAACAACATAGGATTTAACCGTAAGATTGCCGCCGTCAACCGAGAATGTGCTGAAAATACCGCCTTCATAGTCGGGATTCTGCTGGTCCCAGTTTTCGCCGTTCCAATAGTTGCCGCCGCTTCTCTGGATTGTGAGAGCATCGATGAAATCTGTCTTGAGGAAGTGGTTTGCAAGGAAGGGACGGACTTCATATCTCTTTGCACCTGCTGTGCCCGAAAGAATATAAACTGCGCCGTCTTCGTTAACCTTGTTTGCCTTGAGAGGCTTTGTTCTGAGATACTGATGGTCATGACCGCTGAGAACGAGGTCTACACCGCATTCGTCAACAACTCTTGTGAGTGACTTCTGGAGATAGAGAGCATCGGGCCACTTTGCATCCTTGCCGAGTGAATAGGGTGACTTGTGCATAAGAACGATTTTCCAGTCCTTATCGGTGCTCTTGAGGTCATTTTCAAGCCATGTGAGCTGGGGAATCGAGATTGCGAGAACGTCGTTTGTATTTACAACTGCAAAATGGATGTTGCCGTAATCAAATGAATAGTTAACGCCGTCTTTTGTCTGAACGCTTTCGGCAGTGTCAAGGTTGAACATATTGTTGAACCAGTTTTCAACACCGAGACCGTCATGGTTGCCTGCAACGGGAGCGAGAGTGGAATTCATATTGATATCTCTCATGGAGCTGTCATACCAGATCCATTCTTCGTTTGTGCTGTCATCGGTGAAGTCGCCGAGATTTACCATGAATTCTGCTGAGGGCATTGTTTCGAAAGCCTGAGCAACAACTCTTGCACCTCTTTTGAAGTTTTCAAGGTTGCCTGCCTGAACGTCGGCAAAAGTGATGAAATCAACCTTGCTGTCACCGTTATCGGTAATAAACTTGCCCCATGCGCTGAAATCGGTGCCGTTGCCTACTCTGAAAGCATATTCCGCACCTGCTGCAAGACCTGTTACGGTTGCCTTGTGAACGAAGTTGCCTTCCCATTCGAAAACTTCGGCATATTCAACTTTTGCGTTTGCGGGATTGAGTTCAACAACGCTCGAAGTGTTTGTTTTTGTATACCATGTGATACCTCTCTGTGCATCTCTGCCGTGGAAAACAACGGAAATGCGGAAAGGAGTTGTGTCGCCGATAACTTCGGGGTCTGCGACAGGATTTGTGGTTGTTTCTGTTTCGGGAGCCTCTGTTGTTTCGTCTGCAACCGTTGTGTCTTCAACTGCAACCGTTGTTGTATCCTCGGGAAGAAGTTCGTCTGCGGATACGGATGTTGACGCAACGCCGAAAATAAGCGAAACGCTGAGAACGAGAGCAATGAGCTTTTTGATGTTAATCATTTTTGTTATCCTTTCATAATCTGTTTTATTGTTTAAGGCAGAAGCAAGCCTCCGCCATGCAGATACAAATTATAATGCAATTCTTGTGTCCCACTTTGTGAGCCATTCGCCTGTGCGGCAGTTTCTTGCTCTGAAGAGGATTTCGTCTTCATAAACTTCAACGATGTATGTAAGACCTGAGCCGTTGCCGCCTTCTTCACCGTCTTTGTTTTCAATTGAAAGAGCAGGAACGTTGAGTGAATGGAAGCCTTCAATCTGCTGATAGCTGTACTGACTGAAACCTGCATGAAGGTGGCCCGTGATAAGAACAACGGTGCTGTCTTTTGCGTGCTTTGCAAGGATACCCTTGATATCATCGCTCTGGTGGCCTACGGAACCTGCCTCTTTGTTTGTGCCGTTACCCCATGTTGTGGGAAGATTATGGGTGAGCTTGAGGGGCTGATGAAGAACAACAAATACGGGCTTGCCCTTTTCTGCTGCAAGTTCATTATCGAGCCATTCAAGCTGTTCGGGGCTTATATATGCTTCTTCAAATTCGGTCTTATCCGAACCCATAACGATGAACTTATAACCGTTCACAACCTCTGAATAAGCAAACTTGCCTTCCGAATAAACTCTGCCTTCGATTGAATCTTCATCGTTAAGATTATCAATAAACTGATAGAAACGGCTTGTGCTCTGACTGTATGCACGGAGTCTGATATCGTGGTTGCCTGTTGCCATAATGAAGCGTGTGTCAATGGGAGCAAACTCATCATAAGCAAGCTTATATTCTTCTGCAAGACCGTTTTCCGCAATGTCACCGATGCCTACGATTGCGTCAAGTCTTTCTGCGTTGCGAAGGTCTATACAAGCTTCCTGGAATGACTGATATCTGTCAAACATATAGTTTGAAACCTGAGGGTCTGCAACGGTTGCAAAAACAAGCTGTGCATCTGATTTTGCAGCTTTTATCACGTCATTTGTTGACGGAGCAACAACACCGCCGTTGAATGAATAGACAAGTGACATAATAAGTGCGAAGAGTTTGAAAAAGATTTGCTGAACAAAGTTCAAGGTCATAACATATTACCTCCATTTAAATATATACAATAAGATACCACCAAAAGAAAAAAAAGTCAATAAGCGTACTTTCCGATTAACAAAAAATCAACAATAACGATTCAGAACCGATAAAAATATGTGATCTACATTAAAATAAGAGAAATGACAATATTATACAAAATCTTTGCAAAAAAATACACTAATTTGGATTAAATAAAGGGTTTACAAACCGAAAGAAAAGTGATAGTATTATCAGTGGTGTATTATTAATTTACCATATATACTTTTAGGAGGAAAAAGACTATGGCAAGAAAAATGAAGACCATGGACGGCAACAACGCTGCTGCATGGGTATCATATGCCTTCACAGAAGTTGCAGGCATCTACCCCATCACTCCGTCAAGCCCCATGGCAGACTATGTTGACCAGTGGTCAGCTCAGGGTATGAAGAACATCTTCGGCACAACTGTTAAGGTTGCCGAAATGCAGTCCGAAGCAGGTGCAGCAGGTACCGTTCACGGTTCACTTGCAGCAGGTGCTCTCACCACAACCTACACTGCATCACAGGGTCTTCTTCTTATGATCCCCAATATGTACAAAATCGCAGGTGAACTTCTTCCCAGCGTTTTCCACGTTTCGGCACGCTGCGTTGCTTCACACGCTCTTAACATTTTCGGCGACCATTCAGACGTTTATGCCTGCCGTCAGACAGGTTTCGCTATGCTCGCTGAAACAAACACTCAGGAAGTTATGGACCTCGGTGCCGTTGCACACCTTGCATCAATCAAGGGCAGAGTTCCCTTCATCAACTTCTTCGACGGTTTCCGTACATCCCACGAACTCCAGAAGATTGCTGTATGGGATTTCGAAGACCTCAAGGAAATGTGCGATATGGACGCTGTTGAAGCTTTCAGAAAGAGAGCTCTCAACCCCGAAAGACCCGTTATGCGCGGTTCACACGAAAACGGCGACATCTTCTTCCAGCACAGAGAA
>JAZSHL010000047.1:0-118944 GCA_045533205.1 Acutalibacteraceae bacterium
TGCCTTGAGGTTTGTAGCCTTTCTGTAAGAGGTTACGCCCTTGACAGATGCAATCTGAACGAACTTGCCTTTTGAAGGGCTGTACTGATATACTCTGTAGCCTGTTGCGCCCTCAACTGCACCCCATGTGAGCTTGATAACAGATGTGCTTTGAGTTGCTTTTATAGTTGCAACGTCAACTGTTTCGGGGTTAATTGTGAATTTAAGTGTCTTTTCGCCTTCATAGTTGCCCTTGAAGGTTACAACATACTTATAAATACCGGGATTCTTTCTGCCTGAGGGTACTGTTACATCGTAATCTGTGCCTTCAACAAGAGTATTTCCGTCTGCATCTTTAACAGTAACGCTTGGGTTTCTGACTTTACCGTTATAGGTTACGGTTGCCGATGAAAGCTTAATGCTTGCAATTTTCGCAATGCTTACATTATCAATAGCAACATTACCGTTAGAATCAGATGATTTGTGGTTACAGTTAAGGCAGTCATAATGTTCAATATTGCCGTTTTCGTTAAGAGTTGCTTTCTTTGCTGCTTCAAAAACCATTTCGTGACCGAGAGGGTCTATAATTTCTTCTGAGAAGCCATCGCAACCGTCAACTGTGCAGTATGCAATGTTTTTACCTGCTGTTGTGCAACCGACTTCGGTAACAGTTTCAAAAATACCGAGAGAGTGACCGAGTGGGGCAATCTCTCTTTCTTCGCTATAGTCACAACCACTGCGCTCGCAAAGTGCTTTTTCCAAACCGGAAGTAGTGCAACCGGCTTCGGTTTCTGTTTCCCAAAGTAAAGAATGCTCTTTCTTTGGTGAAGACATAGTTGTTGTAAAGGAACATTTTGTGCATTTAAAGGTATATTCGCCTTCTGCTGCGCAGGTTGCAGTATCGCTTACAGGGTTGTTATGATCAAAGCTGTGACCTAATTTCGGAAAGTTGATTATCTTTTTCTCTTTGCAGGTAATCAGGTTGCCCTTACAGTCATATTTTCCGTCATAATAGCATTTGTATTTTATATAACCGTCAACTGTGCATGTAGGCTCTCTTAATGCGCCTCTACCGTCAAGCACCCATTTGTGTTCACCTGTTTCGCCAAAGTATTCACCACAGCCGTCGCAGACATAACCGTTTTGGCAGCTGTATTCTATTTGTGGCTCGTGTTCAAGTGAGCCTGCATTTTCTATGGTGAGTATTGTGTGAAGTTCTCTTTCAAGCTGGTGGTTATTCGGACAGGACTCATCAGGAGCGTGGGTATCGCAGGGCCACCAATGATAATTTTCATCGTGCTCGGTGTCCATAGCGTTGCCCCACTCACAGTTATCGTTGTAGCGGCAGGCGCTGCAGGTTCTGTTTGTGCTGCTTATCCATGAGTGTGCCTGAATTGTAAGGGGTGTATAGCATCTTCTGCAGTAATACCAGTGATGTGTTGAATTATATGTCCAGTCACTTGCAAGAGAAAGATGGTCGAGAGCTGCAACATCGGTTATCTTTTCATCTCCACACAATGTGCATCTTTCTGTCTTTTTTCCTGATTCAGTACAGGTTGCTGTGTTTGAAATAGTTGTGTAACTGTGGTTGCAGAATTTTTTCATTTCAATAACGAAAGTGTGCTCAAGCTTTGAAACAACCTTACCTTCATAGGTAAGAGTAATTTGTTCTACTACTGTGTATGTATCAGGGGTAGCATTTTTAAAGTTATAGGATTTAAGACCCGGCTTAGGATTGCTGTAAATAATGGCATTTGAGCTGTTGCGTACAATAAGTGAGCTCTGCATTGAAAATCCGATACTCTCAAGATAATTTGAAAGGGGCTTTTCTTCGAAAGAAACAACCTTATCATAAGCTATATTGCATTGACCGAGTGTATCTCTGGTTTTGCCCTCAGGCATTGCAGGAGTCTGCGATTTGAAGCCGAGTACGGTATATATTTCTGTATTTAACATTGAATACGAAAACGTCTCAGGCTTACTGCCGGCAGCAAATGTATATGGCGTACCGTTGCATATAATAACCTTATTTTCTATATTGTTGGCAATCATAGCTCCTGAAATGCTGGTTTTGCCCTTCGGAATGTTGCCGGCAACAATATCGTTGTAGTTAATAAGAGCTTTTTCCAGACCGTAGGTTTCCATAACGGCATTTTCAATACTAACCTTTGCATCGAGTGCCACTTGGAATATAGAAGCACCGCCAAGGCCTGTCATTTCAGCATAATTGATATTAACCTTAGCTTTATTGTCACACTTGATAACAGCAGCGGAATATCCTCCACTGGTGTTCTTGTCATAAACGGAAGCACCGCCTCTTGCAGCAAAGTAACCGCCGTTCAGTTCAAGAGTACCCAAATTTCCGTGCACATTAAACACGGTACCGTAAACCTGCTGATTAATGTAACCTGTATAGAGGCTGCCGTTTACTTTAAATGCAGTTACCCATGATTCATCAACGTGTCCGATTTCAAAAATACCGCCGTTTACAGTAAGTGAACCGGTAACTTCAAACATATCTCTGATGGGAGGGATAGAATATTTCAGACCGCCCCAGAGATAGCCGTCGAACCATATCTTACCTGTGTTTGCATAGCTTGAATCCTCAATAGTAAGAAAATTACCTGCAGGAATAGTAAATAAGCAATCGTGATTTGACATGCCGTCAAATTTATGGTCGTTTTTACCGACATAATCCTTATATGCGACCGTGTGACCATTCAGGTCAAGTGTTTTTCTGCCAAAAACTCCTGTGGTATAAAAGTATGACTCACAATAACCGGTTATATCGTCAACAACTACTATCTCCTTGATTGCCGAGTCCCCGAGAGCATCTTTGAGCTCCTGCCATGTGTCTACCTCGACCTTTGTGTCTGCTGCAGAAGATGAAAAGCTTAAGGCTGTTATCAGCATAACAACTGACGTTAAGGCCAGAAGCAATGTTAAAAATTTGCGTGTCTTTTTCATAAAAACTCCTCCTTAAAAAAGAATATATAGTTACACAGATATATTATACAAAACATAAGCCGTAAAAGTCACCCTACAAATGTAGGGTAACAGCAAAAAGGGTATGTAAAAAAACGAGTTTTTTTACATACCCTTTTCACAAATGATTAAACTATTTTTTATCTGCAATAACAATTCCGCTTGCCCTTGCTCTTACCGCAAGCTCAGTGCGGGTGCGAAAGCCCGTCTTTTCCATAATAATTTGAATATAATCCCTGACGGTGTACTGTGACATATCAAGCTTTTCAGCAATTTCTGCATTGGTGTCACCGTTGGTAAGCTCACGGAGAATGATAAGCTCCTTTTCAGTCAGGGCACTGCTTTTTATAAGTCCGAATGTTACATCCGGTGTTTTGTCCGGGTAAATGCTTTCCCCCGCCATTGTTCTGTCCATCAGCGAAAGGATAGGCTCTTCACTTACCTCCTTATACCAGAAGGAGTCAACGCCGATTTTCTTTGCCCTTTCAAGATAGGAAAACTCAGGCATAGAGGTAACAATAATAATTTTTATATCGGGATATTTCTGCTTGATTCTCTGAGCCGCATCGAGACCGTTTGAATTAAGCTCGGTGCATACGTCCATAAGAATAAGGTCAATTTCTGATTTTTCGCAGTAAATGTCAGCCATATCTGCATTTTTAATCGAGTGGACAAGAGTATACTTGTCGCTCATAGCTATAAACGCTTCAAAAAGCTGTCGGGGCATTGCCTGGTCTTCAACAACCATTACATTATACATAAGATACCTCCTTTGTGGGAATTTTCAGTCTAAGAACAAACCGTGGGAATATTTCTGTTTCCATTATACCACCTTCACTTTCCACGCTCTGACGAAGTGAGGAAAGGCCACCACCCTCCGAAACGGGATTTGCAGGCTTGCTACCGTTATTGGTATATTCGATAACAAAAAAGCTGTATTCATAATAGAGAGTTACGGTAAGCTCTGTAGCCTTTGCGTGGTGCACTGCATTGGTCAGACTCTCTCTCGCACCACTCATAATAAAACGGAGAAGTCGGTTATCGGATGGAATCTGTCCTTTAACATTAAGGCTTATACCCATAAGCTTTGCCGCATCATAAAGCTCGTCAAGGCTTCCGTCCTCACTGCTTTCTTTAAAGCCACCCTCAAAAAGATAGAGTGTACCCTTCCACATATCAATAAGCTCTTCTTTCGTAATACTCTCGTCACCGCTTTCGATGTATCTCTTTGTAACAAGCAGTGCCTTGCCGAGCATATCGTGAATATTCACCTTGGCAGTAAGAATTTCTCTTTCACGGGTAATGTCATAGACATTTTCGCCGTACTCCTGAAGTCGGGTGTTCAGAGAGCGAAGCTCATTATTGTTTCTCTGCAGCTCAAGATTAAGTGCGTACTGCTTTGTAATATCTGTGGCGCGGATTTCATAAAGCTTCTTGCCGCCGATTTCCCTCTCAATTTTCGTAAAGCTGACTGTATTACCGTCAGAAAGAGTAATTATCGGATTTTCTCCCCATTTTATCACGGTATTTCCCGGAAGCACCTCACCTTTGGTGAGCCTTCTCCAGAATTCCTTGCCATCGAAAAGCGGTTCCCCCGTAATATATCGGCAAAGACCGTCCATACGGTGATTGATAAGCTTTGGCACACCCTTTTCGTTATGATAGCAAAGACCTGCAGGTAATCTGTCAATGCCTTCCTTAATGGATGCGGGAGTTATATGCTCCCTTTTCCATTTTTCCACGAGATATAACGAAAGCACAGACAAGACAGAAAGCAAGGCAAGTAGGGCCATAAATGCCCATCCGTATTCCGAGAAAATATCAAGCAAAAGGCTATGTCCCTTTATGCTTTTACGGTAAACAAAATTAGCCGAGGCAAACAGATAAAACAGCACAGAAGTAAATGCCGCAAGCAGAAGATTCAGATGGAGCTTTCGTCTCTTCGCCTCAAAAATAACACAGGACACAACAGAGTATATATTAACAACAAGAGTGACAAGGCAGAAGAAAACTACAGTATACTGCAGATATTCAGGCAAGTTGAAAAAGTTCATCATATATTTCCACCACCCTTTCCGAAGCTGAGAGTGATAAAAACAGTTTCATCCTCACGGATAAGGCTGAGCTTTCCGCCAAGTCTTTCAGCCTCACTGTAATACCTCGACAGGGACGGCAGCTCTTTTTCTGTATCTGCCGTTATTCTGAAGGTGAAATTATCTTTCGGGAAGCTTATTTCTGCCGTAACGGCATAAAGCTCAGGAAGGATATCTTCAAGCACACTCTGCCATAAATCAAAGCAAAGAAGAAGTATATCCGAAGGCATAACCGCACTTTCATCAGCATAAACATCGGAAACACCGCCGTAAAGCTTTATATATTCCGAGGATTCCTTAAGGCTCAGATAAAGCTCCTCGGAGCTGAATGCAGGTCTTCTATCCTTTAAGAGTGCAAGGTTGGACCTTCTTTTTACATAGCAGTTTAGTATGCAGATATGAGCCATATTTTTTCTGAAATCACCCTCTGCATCAATCAGACGGGAAATCTTTTCAAGCTGCGGCTTAACCAGCAATGAAATAGAATCGTAAAGTCTTGTCTGCTCGGCTATTTTTGCTCTCTGCTCGCGAAGCTCATTTTCGGCACGGATAAGGTCGCCCTCCTCCGAAAGGCTTTCACCTATCTGAGAAAGCTTTTCATTCATTTCATTAACAGCTGTCAAATCCTCTGTCCAGAATACATAACCGCCTTTTATTCTGTCAGAAAGAAGAAGGATGTTTTTGTCAATCATAACATTACCTTCCTTAGCTTCCTCCATCTGACCGCCCGAAAGGCTTACGGCATTATCTGAACGGTAAATTACATTGTTATCAGAGTCTGCAATTTGAAAGGCCGCACTTGACTCGGAAACAATCTGACCGTAGGCACTGTTTGAGGGCATAATGCCTATACGGATACTGCTTTCGAGCATGGCTATAACAATAAAGCAGTGTGTTTCAGGCAGATTAAAGGGAGCTATACTCCACAAGCCGAGAATATAGTCACTGAATATGTATAATGAACCGAGCGCAAGCCAGAAGATCGGCAGCCAGGCTTTTTTCTTGTTTACGGCTCTGCATTTTATAGAAAGCATAATAACGCCTGCAATAAGAAAAAAGTATATCCACACTGTAGAAACATAGAAAAGAGGTCCCCAGCCATACTGCTGATCCCATGCTACAAAATCAATGTTGAAGCTGAAAGCGAGCTGATGTATATCATTGGTAAGATAACCGATAACAACAATAACACCGACTGCAAAAAGATAATTGAACACCCTTGGCAGTCTGTACTCCTCTTTTTTACCTACTCTGAAGGCTATTATAAAAGCAAGGAAGGTGGCAAAAATCTGCGGCACATAATAAAGATACCATAAAAACCTGCCTGCAAAATCTCCGTCAAGAAAAACACCATGCTTGGCAGATCCTACGAGTATATACATAAGCATAAAGAAAACTACACTGAGCATCAGACGGCGTATTTTAGCCGAAAGAATACTTCTTTGCACATATATTCCCCAGGAAAAAATTATTCCGAAGAAAACTATATTGCTGTAAACAAAAGCAACAGACTGAAGCGGACTTTCATAAGGGATAAGCACCTTCAAAACAGCGACAGACAGAAAAAGCAGGCCTGAAAGAACGGCAGAAAAGCGTTTGATTTTATTGTTCTGCGGCACAAGTATCCCTTCTTTCTTTTTCATTTAAGGTCATTATATATTAAAACCGCCATTTTATCAAGAGAAAAAACAGGCAGCTGTTATGCCGACATCCGGTAAGGCAGTATTTCTTTAAAATGTGAACTAAGCACACAATAATTCGTTAAAAATCACCGATATGCGTCAGCATTATCGGTGATTTTCGCCTTTTCTTGAATACTTTTTTCGCATTTTAAAGTGCTTCGCAGTTTCGTAAGAACTGAAAATTTCTTGTATTGAAGCCATAAAACACAGCAAGGCTGTCGCCTTGCGAGGCTTTCCCGCAATAATACAGGGAATTTTGTTCGAGAAACAAATACTGCCTTATCGGATGTCGGCATAATCCGCCGCTTTTTTCAATCAGACTATTATAAAAATTACTTAATCTTAAATTAATATTTATATGTTGATTTAATTTATCGGTTGATGTATAATCAAATGTAATGTTTTTATGTATAGCAAAAGGAATGATCTTATGGCAGTTAATTTAATATATAAAGCAATGCCGACAGTTTCACTTCGTGGTCTGGTAATTTTTCCGGGCTCACGCTTTCATTTTGATGTCGGCAGAAAAAAATCACTTGCAGCAATCAAGGCTGCAATGAATGACAATCAGAAGGTGTTGCTTGTTACACAAAAGGATGTCAATGTTGAGGACCCTGAAGCAACAGATCTTTATAAGATCGGTGTGCTTGCTTCAATCAAGCAGGTAATAAAATCACCTGAAGCTGATTTTATGCGTGTTGTTGTTGAAGGTGAAAGCAGGGTGCAGGTCAGTGAGGTTCTGCAGTCGTCGCCTTATTTCATTTGTGATGCAAAGGAAAAAAAGAGTGTGATGCCAAAGGGCGCAGACAGCACCTATGTCGATGCGCTTGTCAGAAAGGTCAAGGACGCCTTTGACGAATTTTTGCAGCTTTCACTTGGCGAGATTGATGATGCGACAAAGGTTTTCTATTCAGAGTCACCTGAAGCAGTAGCAGACACAATTGCATCTCATACTCTCATCAGATATCAGGACAGACAGATGCTTCTTGAGGAGTTCAATGTCCTTTCAAGACTCGAAAAGCTCTACGACCTTGTCCTTAAGGAAAACGATATTCAGCGTATTGAAAACAAAATCGAATCTCAGGTCAACAGTCAGATGGAAAAGAATCAGAAGGATTATTATCTGAAAGAAAAGATGAAGTCCATTGCTGATGAGCTGGGTGAAGGAGAAGACATATTAGGCGATGTTCAGAAATACAGACTTAAAATTTCTGAGCTTGACTGCAGTGATGAAATCAGAAAAAAGCTCAGCTCTGAATGTGACAAGCTTGCTAAAATGTCAGGCAACTCAGCTGATGCAACAATTACAAGAGCATATCTTGATTCAGCCCTGGCTTTGCCTTTCGGAAAATACACAGAGGATTGCTTTGACCTTGATAATGCAAGACAGATTCTTGATGCAGACCATTACGGGCTTAAAAAAGTTAAAGAGCGTTTTGTTGAAATGCTTGCTGTCAGGGAAAAGGCAAGGGACATCAAGGGCCAGATTATCTGCCTTGTCGGTCCTCCGGGTATCGGCAAAACCTCGATTGTCCGTTCTGTGTCAGAAGCAATGGGCAGAAAGTATGTGCGCATGTCCTTGGGCGGCGTCAGCGATGAAGCCGAAATCAGAGGTCACAGAAAAACCTATGTTGGTGCAATGGCGGGAAGAATTGTCAACGCACTGACACAGGCAGGCACATTCAATCCCATCATTCTTCTTGACGAAATTGATAAGCTCGGCAAGGATTATAAGGGTGATCCTGCATCAGCGCTTCTTGAGGTTCTTGATCCTGAACAGAATAACAGCTTCAGAGATAATTATATTGAATTCCCCGTTGATCTGAGTAAGGTTCTTTTCATAACAACAGCTAACGATACCTCGACAATACCTGCTCCGCTTTTTGACAGAATGGAGGTCATTGAGCTTACAAGCTATTCGCATGAAGAAAAGTTCATGATTGCGAAAAATCATCTTGTTAAAAAGCAGATTAAAATGCACGGTCTTAACGGAAATTCAATCAGATTCAATGATGATGCTGTCAGATTTATGATTGAGAGCTACACCAAGGAGGCCGGTGTAAGAAGACTTGAGCAGGTAATCGGTGCCGTTTGCAGAAAATGCGTTGTCAGACTTTCAGACGAAAAGATAAGACGCATCAATGTCACTCCAAAGCTTGTTAAAGAGCTTCTCGGCCCTGAAAAGTTTAAAAAGGAAACTGCTTCAAAGCAAGACAGAGTCGGTGTGGTCAACGGTCTCGCCTGGACAAGTGTCGGCGGTGAGATTTTAGAGATTGAAGCTGCTGTTATGGACGGCAGCGGCAAGCTTGAGCTTACAGGCTCACTCGGCGATGTTATGAAGGAATCAGCCAAGGCTGCTCACAGCTATCTCAGAAGCCACAACACAAAATTTTCAATTGACAGTGATATGTTCACAAAGAAGGATATACACATTCATGTTCCGCAGGGTGCCGTGCCTAAGGACGGCCCGTCAGCAGGCGTAACAATTTCGACAGCTCTTTTGTCTGTGCTTACAGATAATAAAGTTAAGGGAAATGTTGCGATGACAGGTGAAATTTCGCTTACCGGCAGAGTTCTGCCGATAGGTGGCCTTAAGGAAAAATCCATGGCTGCATATAAGGCAGGCATAAAGAAGGTTATTATTCCCACAGAGAACAGAAGCGACTTATGGGAAATTGACGATGTTGTCAAACAGAATGTTGAATTTATAGCTGTGTCGGATCTCAACGAGGTTTTTGATGTGGCGATTATTAAAAATAAGGATATCGGCACAGTGTCAGAAACATCAGTAAGATTTTCACCTCATGATATCATTGTCCGTGACAGGAGGATAAAAGATGAGATTTGACAATGCGGTTTTTGAAACATCCTTCGGTGTTTCAAAGCAACTTAAAAAATCAGATCTGCCTGAAATAGCTTTTTCGGGACGGTCAAATGTGGGCAAAAGCTCATTACTGAATAAGCTGCTGAACAGAAAATCACTTGCCAGAGTCAGCTCTGTGCCCGGCAAAACAGTAACGATCAACTTCTTTAAGCTTGACAGCTGCCGCTTTGTTGATTTGCCCGGCTATGGCTATGCTAAGGTGTCGGACGACGAAAAGCTTCGCTGGTCAGAGCTGATGGAGGGATATTTCAACTCAGGCAGGGATATCCGTCTTGTCGTTCAGCTTATTGATATGAGACACTTGCCCTCAAAGCAGGATATTGATATGATCGAATATATGACTGAAGCTCAGGTGCCTTTTGTTGTTGCCCTTACAAAATGCGACAAGCTCAATAAGGGTGAAAGAATGAAGCAGCTTGAACAGATTTGCTCCGTTCTCACAAAATACGGCAATATCAGTGTTGTGCCTTTTTCTGCAACAAAGGGTGACGGTGTTGAAGAGCTTAGAAGTCTGATTTCAAAGGCAGTGGAAGAATAAGGTGATATCATGAATAATCTTTTCTGTGACAAAATGAAAGAAAATCCTATCATTGCAGGTGTCAAGGATATTGAAAAGCTTGACGATGCTTTATCTTCTGACTGTCAGATTGTGTTTCTTCTCTGCGGCTCTATTTTCAACATCAAAGATGCAGTTGACAGAGTTAAGAAGCATAACAAAATGATATTCATTCATGTTGATCTGATTGACGGCTTTTCAAAGGACTCAACTGCACTGCGTTATATTCAGGAGGAAATCAGGCCCGACGGCATTATTTCAACGAAAAATAATCAGCTGAAGGTTGCTAAAAGCCTTGGCTTGCTGACAGTGCAAAGAATTTTTATTATCGATTCACTCTCTTTTGATACTGCCGTCAAGTCATCAAAAATGATAAATCCCGACGCAGTTGAAATCCTGCCCGGAATTATGCCCAGAATTACAAAGCAGCTGAGCGAAAGCCTTGAAATGCCTGTAATTGTCGGAGGACTTGTCAGTAATGAGGCTGAGGTTAAAAACGCCATTGAAAGCGGCGCACTCGGTGTGTCATCATCATCTGAAGAAATATGGGGGATTAAATTATGATCGAAATCAGAAAGTATCAACCGAAAGACAAAGAAAACGTATTGAAAATCCTTTTTGAAACATCATCAATGCCAATTGAAACAGAAGAACAGCGAGAGTTTCTTATGCTGATGTTCAATGATTATTACACAGAGGTTGAAGCTGATAACTGCTTTGTTGCTGTTAATGGTGATGACGAAGCTGTCGGATATATCCTTTGTGCAAGAAATTTTGATGAATACTACAAAAATTTCAAAAGGTTTTATCTTCCTGAAATCAGAGAGCTCGGCCTTAATTATTATGTAATGGCAATGGGCGAAATCTTTGTTCACAGAATTTACCGCAAGAAATATCCTGCACATTTACATATTGATATTCTTGACACATGTCAGGGACAGGGCGTGGGTAGAAGACTTGTCAATGCACTTTCCGAGCATCTTTCAAAGACAGGCACTCATGGGCTTATGCTTTCATGCGGAATGGGCAACAAGGGTGCAATCAAATTTTATGAAAAAAATAATTTTAAAAAGCAGATGAATTTTATGGGAAGCTTTCTCATGGCAAAGGACATCTGATGTATAAAGCTTCTTTTTGTGGCTATACTAATCACAAAAGGAGTGACTTACATGCTTGACAAAATTGCTTTGATATTGACAATCATCGGCGGCATCAACTGGGGACTTATCGGTATCTTCCAGTTTGACCTTGTCGCATGGATCTTCGGCGGACAGAGCGCTATTATTTCAAGAATAATTTATGCTCTTGTGGCATTGGGCGCAATCTGGTGCATCTCACTTCTCTTCGGAGAGAGAAGAGTTGTCGAAGAAAAAAACGAAGCATAAAACGAAAGCGGCTGTTACATGTTACTGTGACAGCCGTTTGCATTTTCTTTGTTTTAACATCAGACTATTTATGAGAGTATGTCCATTATTTCTTTGAACTCCGGCATGTTTTTAAAATCATCAGAAAGAGGATAGCCTTCTATTGTTTCTTTTATCCAGCTTTTTGCGATAAAGTTACTGCCGAGCTCATGTTTATCAAACCTTTTGCCATCAAGAAGTGTTGAATGCAGCGTGGTTATTCTTGGAAGACTATCAAACTTTATTGCAAGTTCTGCGCTTTCTCTGAGATTGAGAAGCGCCTTTTCTTTGTCGCCTTTCTGAAAATAGAAGTATCCAAGCATACCACAACAACGACTTATAACAGTTCTCCACATTCTGCCGTAGTTGCCGTCATCATAAATGTCGTTGAATAATTTCTTTGTCTTTTCAGTTGCATTTATTTGATAATCACAGTTGAATTTATCGGTTAAATAGTAATCTGAAATTGTGGAGTAAAACAGAAAAAGCTGTTCTTCGATTGCCTGCATAATAATTTTATCGGCGTCGGGATGATTATGGAGTCTGTAGCAATAGCAATAATTTTCTCTGCCATCTCTCATTAGAGGCATTTCTCTGATAATAGGCTCGTAATCTTCAAAGGTTATTTTTGGATTTTCTTTGCAGGCCAGATTGCTCATAAACCATATATAATATCTTTTGGCGCACATTCGTACTGCATCATTAGTACAGTAATTCTGTATGTGATTGTAAACAGATGTAATTTCCGGTGTGTTTTTTTCCAGATTATCCCAGCCGTCATAAAATGAAAGATACCCCATCCATCTGAGCTGAACTCTGAAATCAGCAGGATATTTTTTCTTGAGTGTTTTAATTTGTTCAGATATAAGCTTTTCATCAGTAAGATTATCATATTCTTCAAGTAAACTATTTAATTCTTCTTCACTTTCTGCTTTGCTGACACCGAGCAAATTATCAATGCTTACCTTGAAAAATTGAGCAATTGCCGGAAGCGTAGTTATATCCGGATAGTTTTCTCCTCTTTCCCACTTGCTTATGGTCTGATATGAAACATTGAGAAAGTCTGCGAGCTTTTCTTGTGTCAGATTCATGTCAAGACGTAACTTTTTTAAGTTTTCACTGAAATAAATTGTCATTTCTTCACCTCACAAAATATTTATCAGCGCTGATCTGATTAAATAATATCGCAGAAACATACATATTTCAATAACTTGTTTCGGGAAAAAAATTCGCCTTACGATAGAACTTTTCTAAATAACGATGAAAAATAAAAAAGCAGTAACCTTTTGGTTACTGCAAATTTTGGTGCGGGTAACAGGGGTCGAACCTGCACGCTTGTGGGCACAAGATCCTAAATCTTGCGTGTCTGCCAATTCCACCATACCCGCATATTTATTTATGTTCCGTGTGACTCTTGCGGTCCCCAAAATCGCCTTACGGCTTGGAGCGCCGTGCGATTTTGACCGCTGCGCCATCACCGACTCGCTTCTTCTGCCGCAGGCAGCGCTTTATCGGCGATGCTGCCAATTTCACCATACCCGCATATATTTCCTTTGTTATTATATGTATATTATCAAAAAAGTCAAGTGAATTATTCAGATAAAATCAGGTTAGGTATGCAGTGTAGTTTTAATATACTTTTATAAATTCACTTGACAGGAAAACTATTTTGACTATAATCATAGTGTTGCTCAATTGCATATCTGAAGCGAGGTACTTATAATGAAAAACATTACTAAAGCAGTTGTTTCAATTCTTCTTGTTCTCAGCATGCTTCTTGTTTTCTATGGTTGTAAAAATGATACTGTTTCCACTAATACAGATTCAGACACAACAACCACAGCAAAAGCTGAAGAGCTTTATGACGGAAAAGAAACAACCGAAAGCAAAAAAACAACAGAAAAGCAGGACCAGAAGGAACCCGGAAAGACTGATAAGGATTCCGAGAAGACAACTGTTGAGAAAACAACAGAAAAAGATAATCAGAAGGAGGACAATAACATGTCAAATCCAAAAGTAAAAGTTACAATGGAAAACGGGGGAGAATTCATAATCGAGCTTTATCCCGAATACGCTCCCAAAACAGTTGAGAATTTCCTTAAGCTTGTCAACGACGGCTTCTATGACGGACTTACCTTCCACAGAGTTGTGGATAACTTCATGTGTCAGGGCGGTGACCCTGAAGGAAACGGCATGGGTGGCAGCGCTGAAAAAATTTACGGCGAATTTTCAACAAACGGCTGGGCACAGAATACTCTTTCGCACACACGTGGCGTGATTTCAATGGCAAGAAGCCAGGAAAACAACTCAGCATCAAGCCAGTTCTTTATCTGCTATTCAGACTATTGCAGAGCTCTTGACGGCAGCTATGCAGCCTTCGGCAAGGTCATTGAAGGCATGGAGGTGTGCGACGCTTTCTGCACAGTTGCAAGAGCATATAATAGTATGGGTGAAAAGGCATCTCCCATTGAGCCTATCTATATTAAAACCATGGAAGAGATAAAATAAAGTTTTTTTAGTAAAAAACTTGAAAAAAATTGAAAAAAGTTATCGAAAAGCCCTTGACGAAGTTGGTATGTTGTGATAGAATACTCGTACCTCTTGCAGAGGGCTTTATTTTTGTGCCCTGAAATGGAGGGAGGCCTTACACGATTAAACGGAAGGTAGTGTTGTTTCCGGTTTAATCTTAAATTTCCGATAATGGAGGTGCCGTTCAATGAGAGTAAGAATCACTTTATCTTGCACTGAGTGCAAACAGCGCAACTACAACACAATGAAAAACAAGAAAAACAACCCTGACAGGTTGGAGATGAACAAGTATTGCAGATTCTGCAAGAAGCACACTCTCCACAAAGAGACAAAATAACACGGGAGGTAGAATAATGGCTGACAAAGAAAAAAAGGTTGCCAAGAATTCAGAGGTTGACAAGGCCACAACTGATGAAAGCAAAGCTGCCGCAAAGGTAGCAAAAGCTGCAAAAGGCAGCAAAGACAAAAAGCCAGGCTTCTTCGATCGTGCAAGCAAAGGCACAAAGCGTTTCTTTAAGGATTTCAAAGGCGAAACCAAGAAGATCGTATGGCCTGATGCAAAAACAGTTCTTAAGAGTACCGGTATTGTACTTCTTGTTGTTGCAATTTTAACAATATTCGTTGGTGTAATCGACTTCGGTCTTGAGCGTGGCATTTACGGCCTTAAGCTTCTTGCAAAGGGTGACGAGGCCACAACATCAGCAGTTACTCCGGGTAATGCTCCCACAACAGTTGCTCATGATCATGACGGTGACGGTGTTGCCGATCACGATGATGACGCACACAAGGATGAAGCAACTTCAACAACCGGAGCAACATCAGCAGTCGCTCACGACCATGACGGTGACGGCGTTGCTGATCACGACGATGACGCACACGAATAAGAATCAACAACTGTTGCAGAATAATATCGATCTTTGGAGGTGTCACGATGGCGGATAATGCCAAATGGTTTGTAGTACACACCTATTCAGGCTATGAAAACAAAGTAGCCTCAAACATTGCGACTGTTGTCGAAAACAGAAAGATGCAGGATCAGATTTTTGAAGTCAGAATTCCTACAGAAACCGTAACAGAGATCAAGGACGATAAGGTTCGTGTTATTGAACGCAAGCTTTTCCCCGGTTATGTTATGGTAAAGGTTGCCTGTATCTACAAAAAACGCAGCGAGTTTGAAGATGAAGAGCTTTCCATGACTGATGAAGCATGGTATGTCATCAGAAACACACGTGGCGTAACGGGTTTTGTAGGCCCCGGAAGTAAACCCGTTCCTCTTACAGATGAAGAGGTAATCAACCTCGGCATTGAAAAGAGAACAATCGAAGTTAACTACAAGGTAGGGGACTTCGTAAACATCTTAAGCGGTCCCTTCGACGGCTACAGCGGTGTTGTTGACAGCATCGATCCTGATAAGGAAGTTGTAGTTGTTATGATTTCAATGCTCGGCAGAGAAACTCCTGTTGAGCTCGGACTCAATCAGATTGAGGTCGCCGATTAAGAAAAAAAGGTACGATAATTTACGGCAATGCCGTTTATTATGTGGGGAACTTTGTTCCCTGTGGGAGATTTGCTAAATTTCAAAGCAAGTCGCCATCAACCACATAAATTTGGAGGTGCAAAAAAATGGCTCAAAAGGTTGTAGGTTTAATCAAGCTCCAGATTCCTGCAGGTAAGGCTACTCCGGCACCGCCTGTTGGTCCGGCTCTCGGTCAGCACGGTGTTAACATCATGGCTTTCACAAAGGAATTCAACGAGCGCACAAAGAATGACATCGGTCTTATCATTCCCGTTGTCATCACAGTTTACGCAGACCGTACATTCACATTCATCACCAAGACACCGCCGGCTGCAGTTCTTATCAAGAAAGCATGCGGAATCGAAAGCGGTTCAGGTGTACCTAACAAGAATAAGGTCGCAACAATTACCGGTGAGCAGGTTAGAAAAATTGCTGAGCAGAAGATGCCGGACCTCAATGCCGCTTCAGTTGAAGCTGCAATGAGCATGATAGCCGGTACAGCTCGCTCAATGGGCATAGTAGTCGCTGACTAATGCTTCCGGGTGGGAGGAAAAATCCGATTTAACCACTCTATAGGAGGATGAAAGACAATGAAACATGGTAAAAAGTATGTCGAAGGAGCAAAGCTCATCGACAAAACAAATCTTTATGATCCTGCGGAAGCACTTGAACTTGCTTGCAAGACTGCTACCGCAAAGTTTGATGAAACAATTGAAGCTCACATCCGTCTCGGTGTTGACTCACGTCACGCTGATCAGCAGGTTCGTGGCGCAGTTGTTCTTCCCAACGGTACAGGTAAATCTGTCCGTGTTGCTGTTTTCGCTAAGGGCGAAGAAGCAAAGGCAGCTGAGGCTGCAGGCGCAGAAGTAGTTGGCGCTGAAGACCTCGTTGCAAGAATCCAGGGCGAAGGCTGGATGGAGTTCGATGTTGCTATCGCACATCCCAGCATGATGGGCCTTGTTGGTCGTCTCGGTAAGGTTCTCGGTCCCCGTGGCCTTATGCCTTCACCCAAGGCAGGTACTGTAACTCCCAACGTTGCTCAGGCTGTTACTGAAGCAAAGGCAGGTAAGATTGAGTACCGTCTTGACAAAACAAACATTATTCACTGCCCCATCGGTAAGGCATCCTTTGGTACAGAAAAGCTCATGGAGAACTTCAACACTCTTCTTGATGCTGTTATCAAGGCAAAGCCCGCAGCTGCAAAGGGCCAGTACATCCGTTCCTGCGTAGTTACAGCTACAATGGGCCCCGGCGTTAAGATCAACCCCAACAAGGTTGGTTCCGCTGCTGCTGAAGCAAAATAATTTTGCTCAACAAAAATTTAAATAATGCTTGACAAAGAGCAATCTTTGTGGTATTATATCAAAGCTGTCCAGCCCTAAGACAGCAGGTGTTAGACTTAAAGGCTTATGCCGCCTGCCGAGGAACGGAGCATAATTGACTTAGATAAGTATGTCTAATTTAACTATGTTACCCTTTCTCTCGGTTTGAGGGAAAGGGTTTTTCTTATTCTGACATCAAGGGTATAAAATTTTACAGGAGGTGAATTCATTTGCCTAGCGCTAACGTTTTAGAACAGAAGAAAGTTGTTGTTGCTGAACTTACAGAAAGACTTAACAACTCTGTTGCAGGTGTTATCGTTGACTACAAGGGTATCAATGTTGCTGATGATACAGCTCTTCGTAAGGAGCTTCGTGAAGCAGGTGTTGAATACACAGTTGTTAAGAATACACTTTTAAAGCTTGCTATTGCTAACACAGAGCTTAACGGTCTTGACGCAGTTCTTGAAGGAACAACTGCTATCGCTACAAGTGCAGATGATTACGTTGCTGCTGCTCGTATCCTGAGCAAGTTTGCAGACGGACACAAGAATTTCGAAATTAAGAACGGCTTCATCGACAAGGAAGTTATCGGACTTGAGAAAATTTCAGGCCTTGCAAAGCTTCCCTCACGTGAAATCCTTCTTGCAAATGTTCTCGGTGCATTCCAGGCTCCGATTTCCGCATTTGCACGTGCAATCCAGGCTATCGTCGACAAAGACGGCGAAGCTGCTCCTGCTGAAGAAGCTGCAGAAGCTGCAGAAGCACCCGCAGAAGCATAATCAAAACAACAATTACATTATTTGGAGGTAAAATACCATGGCATCAGAAAAAATTACTGCTATCATTGAAGAACTTAAGACTCTCACAGTTCTTGAACTCTCAGAACTCGTACACGCTGTAGAAGACGAATTCGGCGTATCAGCTGCTGCTGCAGTTGTTGCTGCTGGTCCCGTAGCTGCTGAAGCTGCTGCTGTTGAAGAAAAGACAGAATTCGACCTTGAACTCACAGAAGTTGGCGGCAACAAGATTGCTGTTATCAAGGTTGTTCGTGAACTCACAGGCCTTGGCCTCAAGGAAGCTAAGGAAGCTGTTGACGGCGCTCCCAAGGTTATCAAGGAAGCAATGTCAAAGGACGATGCAGAAGCTGCTGCTAAGAAGCTTGAAGAAGCTGGCGCAAAGGCAACTCTTAAATAATTTCGATTATTTAACCTTTTGTAACGTAAAAGAGACTTTTCAGATGGAAAGTCTCTTTTTTGTTATGCAATAATTAAAATTTTATCACATATAACTCCGAAGGATTTCTGTAATCAGTTAAATTTGCATCACTTATTGTTAAATGTGTATTAAATGTATAATTTTGTCGAATTCCATTGATTAATTTATTTTAATATGTTACAATATCCGTCGACTGCTATTAAAAGCTTACAATATAACAAATAATAGGTGTAATAATGAAGAATAAAAAATTAAACAACATTTTGCTTGCAATTGAAGTTTCTTTTTATGCAGCGCTGATGGTAATATTTGCTGTTTTGTCATTTTTTGACATTGATGAAAAAATAGCAAACATGCTTTATATAGCATTTATAACAGTATCCTTCGGTTGGCTGTTTGCGTGCGAATTTTTCTTTAAGAAGCTTGATAATGCCGTTCATTTTAAAATGTTCAAAAAATATTATATTCCTGTTTCTGATAAAGCAATCAGAAAGAAGTTCAAAAGAAAAGGCATAAAAGGTGTAATTTTTGCCTGGGTAGTTTATCTGTCAACAGTTGCGCTTCTCAAGTTTCTCAACGTTCTTACTTGGCAGGTGTTCCTTTGTTGCGGAAGTCTGATGTTTTTGCTTAATTCAATTTTCGCAAGAAAATGCTGCCTTCTCAGTAAGATGTTCCTTCACAATAAAAATGATTGCTGCAAGAATTGCACAATCAACAGCTGGGATTACTCAATTTTTGCAAGTGCACTGTTTTTTGCACCGAAGCTTTCAACCTTTGCAACAGTACTAAATTATTCTGTTATTTCTATTGCATTTGTTATTCTTGTTATGTGGGAATACAATTATCATAAATACCCCTATAGATTCTATATGGAAACAAATAAGGCATTAAGCTGTAAATACTGTCTTA
Source organism: Acutalibacteraceae bacterium (assembly GCA_045533205.1). Lineage (GTDB taxonomy): Bacteria > Bacillota > Clostridia > Oscillospirales > Acutalibacteraceae > UBA6857. The sequence continues at coordinate 19,074 of JAZSHL010000047.1, forward strand.
AGCAGTGCCACAGCAAAGAAAAATGTACTGTTTCTGAATAATAAAAAACAACTCTTTTAATTCTAAGCGATTAAAAGAGTTGTTCTGTTTTATTAATGTGAAAATCAGTTTTCCTGAACAATTTTGTAGGTCTTGCGGAAATCCTCTTTTCCCCAGCCTCTCTTTACTCCTTCGTCAAGAACAGCCTTTGCAGCTCTCATTCCAGGCATATCAAAGCCCTGTTCATCACTTAACGAAGCACAAATAGTGATATCCTTGCACATATTTTCCATGGAAAAGGCTGTAGACCAATCATTGTTCTTCAGCTTTTCTCTTTGTGCATTCATATAAAAGTTCTGAGCACCGCCTGCCGCAACAGCATCGGCAAAATTATCAATTGAAATACCCATTTTTTGAGCAAGAATCAGAGTTTCATTTACACCGTTCTGAATCTGAGCGACCAGTGTATTGTGACATATCTTTGTACTGATGCCTTTTCCGTTTTCGCCCATATATATCACTTTGCTTCCCATGTAAGAGAGAATCGGTTCAATTTCAGGGAACAGAGCTTCATCACATCCTACAAGCACGCCAAGTGTGCCTGCGATTGCATCTGCTTTTGAACGGACAACGGGACAATCAGCAAACTGTGCTCCGTGGGATTTGATCATATTTGCAACTTCCACAGAAACTGAAGGCTCAATTGTGCTCATATCAATGCAAATTGCATTCTTTCTGATGTAAGGAAGCATTTCGGTGTATGCTGCTTTAACGTGCGCTGATGTTGGAATCATTGTAATGATTATGTCTGATTTTTCAGCAATTTCAATGTTTGAAGCGCATCCGACTGCACCTAAAGCTTCAAGTTTTTTGATCTGGCTGTCCTTATGATCGTTGCAGAAAACCGTATCATCGTGTTTTCTGACAATATTTTCACACATGGATTCGCCCATAATACCAAGCCCGATAAATCCAATTCTCATTCTTATACCTCCGGAAGATGATGATTTATTATATTATTTATGACCTGACATGTCAAGAATGGGCATTCAAATTAATGAAAATGCAGAAAAATATCTCAAAAGTCTTGAATTTTGTTCTGAAATATGATATCATATACCGAATAAAAATCGATTAGTATGTTTATATGTTGGCGATACGCCATTTTTTTGTGAGTTTTGACACTTTAGTTCAGTATAAGGTTAAAACGATAAACTACCTACTTTTCAGAAAGGTGTTTTTAATGATTGATAGATTAACTGATGAAAAAATAATCTGTTGGATTGATGATAATAAAAATGAAATTTTAGAAAAATGGATCAATCTCGCAAAAATACCTTCAATCAGGTCGGAAGCCTTGCCCGGAGCACCATTTGGTGCGAATTGCAAAAAAGCACTTGATTATTCTGCAGAAATTTTTTCTGAAAAAGGCTTTACCTGTGAAAACAGATCTGACAGAGGCTATGCTCTTGCTTATTATGGCAATCAAGGCAAAACAATCGGTCTGTTCTGCCACAGTGATGTCGTTCCTGTCGGCGATGGCTGGTTATATACAAAGCCGTTTGAGCCCGTGATAAAAAACGGCGCACTCATTGGCAGGGGAGTGGAAGACAATAAATCAGGCATAATTGCTTCTTTCTGTCTGTATAAATTTCTGAAAGACAACAATATTGTTCTTAATAATCGTCTGCAGACCTTTATCGGCTCTGACGAGGAATGCGGAATGCAGGATCTTGAGAATTACCTTGAAGATAAAAACGCTGTTCCGGATATGTCGATTGTTCCTGATGCTGATTTTCCCTGCAGTGTCGGTGAAAAGGGGATTTATCATTTTCTTGCAGGCTCTGACGAGATGTTCTGCGATGTTGTTGATTTTTACGGCGGAGAAGCTTATAACATTGTGCTTGACAATGTCACTGTAAAAATCAGGCATAATCCTGAGCTTGAAAGAGAGATAAAAGCTTTAATTGAAAACAAAAATGAGTTTGAGCTCTCATGCGATGAAGGCTTGCTGATTTTCAGGGCTAAGGGTATTGCAAAGCATGCAAGTATTCCTGACGGCTCAGTCAATGCTGCACTTATTGCAAGCAGACTTCTTTCCGGATGTGAAAGCTTAAATATCTGTGACAGAAAGATTTTCGCAGCTATATCAGATATCCTGTCATCAGATTACGGACACGGTATCGGCGTTGTTCATGATGATGAAAACTTCGGCAGAATGACAAGCGTGAACGGTCTTTGCAAAACTGTTGATAAAAAACCGTTTATCAGCTTTGATGTCAGATACGGAAGCACGCTTGATGCAGAATATCTTGAAAAAACAACAGAAAAAGTTCTTTCCGATAAGGGCTTTACAGTTGTTGAAAAAGACAACAGCCCAGGTTTTGCAATCGATAAGGACAGTGAGCTTCCTGAAATATTCGAACAGATATATGAAGATATTACAGGCGAAAGCAAGAAGCGTGTTCTTATGTCAGGCGGAACCTATGCGAGAAAGCTTAAGAACGCATTTTCAGTCGGTACCTTTGCCTTCGAAAATGGTAAAAATTCTTCGTTCCTGATGCCTGACGGACACGGCGGTGCTCATCAGTGCGACGAAATGATTGATATCGAGGGCTTTTTCACTGCTTTGAGAATTCTTATTCATTCAGTTATAGAATGTGATAAAAAGCTCTGATGTATGATAAAATCAGCCAAGCATGGTAAATAATTGATTAATTCGAAATACTCTTGCCATTTCAGCAGTTTTTTTGTATAATAACATATGATTTAATTCGATTTTGCCATATGTAAGGCGTTGTGAAAAATAATATAAGGTGGTATAAACAGTGAATTCAAAAACATTTTTATATATTTTAAAAAGAATCGGTCTTGCTGTGCTGACAGTGTGGATCGTAATCACCGTCACGTTCTTCGTTATGAGAATGGTGCCCGGTGGTCCTTTTGTCGGTGAAAAGGCAACAACACCTGCTGCTCAGGCTGCTCTTGAGGCCAAGTACGGCCTTGACAAGCCCTTGGCCGAGCAGTATTTCACCTATCTTAAGGATATCATTACAGAGTTTGACTTTGGTCCTTCTCTTAAACAGCGTGGACGTGATGTTATTGATATTATCACTGACGGTCTTGGTACCAGTGCAAAGCTCGGTGTAACAGCAGCGTTTATTGCATTGGTTTCGGGCGTTGTTCTCGGCGCTGTTGCAGCACTGCGAAGGAACAAATTCATTGATAAAATTATTATGGTTGTCACAACGGCCTTTGTTTCGATGCCATCATTTATAATGGGAACATTGTTGCTGCTCGTGTTTGCTTTGCAGCTGAAAATTGTGCCCGCAAACGGCACGACGGCAGAAGGATTGATCCTGCCCGTTATCACCCTTTCACTTTATCCCATGGCATATATCACACGTCTTACACGTTCATCAATGCTTGATGTTTTAGGTCAGGATTATATCAGAACAGCTAAAGCTAAGGGTGTTTCCGGCGTAAATATTATTTTCAAGCATGCACTCAAAAATTCACTCATTCCTGTTATCACATATTTTGGACCAATGCTTGCTTATATCGTAACAGGCTCACTCGTTGTAGAACAGATTTTCGCTGTTTCCGGTATCGGACGTGCTTTTGTTAACAGTATTACAAACCGTGACTACACACTTATTATGGGCACAACCATTGTGCTTGCAACACTTATCGTAATTATGAACCTTGTAAGTGATATACTTTATAAGGTTGTTGACCCGAGAATCAATCTCGAATAATTGAAGGAGGTAATAAAAATGAAAAAGATGCCATTCAGCCTCCATGTTAATCTTGACAGATTTATTCCTGCAACTGAGCAGGAGAAAGAATACATGGTTCAGATGCGTCCTTCATCAACCTTCTTCAAAGACGGTGTGAAGCGACTTCTGAAAAACAAGGTTGCAACATTTTCACTTATCGTTGTTGTTTTAATCACATTATCATCAATTTTACTTCCCATGTTCTGGCCCTATTCATATGAGCAGCAGCTTGGTATTCAGCCCGGTGAGCCGGTTGATGCTTCCTTTAATAATCTTGCTCCTTTTGAATTCGGTGCAACAGAACAGGCAAAGAAGGATGCCGGTGAATTTGTTTTCCCACATATCTTCGGCACAGACTCTCACGGACGTGACTATTTCATCCGTGTTGTTTACGGAACAAGAATTTCACTTGCTGTCGGATTTTTCGCAAGTATTATCGTTCTCATTGTCGGTATGACAATCGGCTCAGTTGCCGGTTATTTCGGCGGCAAGGTTGACCTTATCATCATGAGAATTGTTGATATTATTTATTCACTGCCCGATATGCTTATGGTTATTCTGCTTGCATCGGTGCTCAACACATCTCTTGCACCGTTAATCGACGGAACTCCTCTTGCAAAAATCGGCACAAATATCATAAGCCTGTTTGTAGTTTTTGCTCTGCTTTACTGGGTATCAATGTCCAGACTTATCAGAGGACAGATTCTTTCTCTTCGTGAGCAGGAATATGTTCTTGCATCAAAGGCAAGCGGCGCAAAGGGTGGCTGGATTATCAGAAAGCATCTTCTTCCCAACTCAATCAGTGTTGTTATCATTTCAACAGCCCTTCAGATTCCCAATGCTATTTTCACTGAAAGCTATCTTTCATTCCTCGGCCTTGGCGTTAATGCACCGATGCCTTCACTCGGCTCACTTGCATCTGAAGCTCTTAACGGTATCAATTCTTACGCATATCGTCTTGTAATTCCCGCAATTGTAATTTCACTTATTGTTTTATCTCTCAATCTTTTGGGCGATGGACTTCGTGATGCCTTTGACCCCAAGCTTAACAGTTAAGAAAGGAGAGTATATAAATGTCATTATTGGAAGTTAAAGACCTTCGTACCTCCTTTTTCACCGATGCCGGTGAAGTCAAGGCTGTTAACGGTGTGTCCTTTAATCTTGAGCGTGGTAAGGTGCTCGGTATAGTCGGTGAATCCGGCTCAGGCAAGTCAGTTACCGCATATTCAATCATGCAGATTCTTGCCGGCACAGGTAAAATTGTCGGCGGTTCAATACAGCTTGACGGACAGGAGCTTGTCGGTTCAGGCGAAAAGGTTATGAAAACAATCAGAGGTAATAAGGTTTCGATTATTTTCCAGGATCCCATGACCTCACTTAACCCCACTTATACAATCGGCAAGCAGCTTATGGAGGCCATTCTTCTTCACACTGACCGTGATAAGAAGCAGGCTAAGGAAAGAGCTCTTGAAATGCTGAAGCTCGTTAATGTTAATGAGCCCGAAAAAAGACTGAAGCAGTATCCCTTTGAGCTTTCAGGCGGTATGCGTCAGAGAGTTATGATTGCTATGGCTCTTGCTTGTGAGCCCGACATTCTTATTGCTGACGAGCCCACAACAGCTCTTGACGTTACAATTCAGGCACAGATTCTTGAGCTTATGCAGTCACTTCAGAAGGAGCTTGGCATGGCAATCATCATGATTACCCATGACCTTGGTGTTGTTGCTCAGATGTGTGACGAAATCATCGTTATGTATGCAGGCTCAATCTGTGAGCAGGGCACTGCTGATGAGATTTTCTACAATCCTCAGCATGAATACACTAAGGGACTTCTTCGTTCAATTCCTTCAGCAACCTCAGCAGGCACAAAGCTTCAGCCGATCACAGGTACACCCATCGACCTTCTCAACATGCCGAAGGGCTGTCCCTTTGCTCCGAGATGTGATGCTGCAATGAAAATCTGCATTACAGACAGAGCACCTAAAATATCAATCAATGACGAGCATTCATCATCTTGCTGGATGTGCGTCAAAAACGGAATCGAAAACGGAACAATAACCGTTGATGATTCTCAGACTGAAAACGAAGGCGGTGACGCCAAATGAGCGATATCAAGAAAAATGAAAATTTAATTGAGGTAAAGGGACTTAAAAAGTATTTTGACATTAATGTCGGTCTTTTCAAGTCAAAGCCTCTCAAAGCAGTTGACGACGTTTCTTTTGCAATCAAAAGAGGTGAAACCCTTGGTCTTGTCGGTGAGTCAGGCTGTGGTAAAACAACTGTCGGCAGAACTATTCTCAATCTCTATAAGCCTACAGCAGGTGAAATTTGGTATGACGGCAAGCTTATTAAGAGCTCTGCAGACATCAAAGAGTTCCGCAAAAAAGCAACAATGGTTTTCCAGGATCCCTATTCATCACTTAACCCAAGAATGACTGTTTCTGATATCATCGGTGAACCTCTTGATGTTCACAAGATGTATAAGGATAAAAAAGCAAGAGAAGAAAGAATTCTTGAGCTTATGGGCCATGTCGGACTCAACAGTGAGCACGCTTCAAGATATGCACATGAATTTTCAGGCGGTCAGCGCCAGAGAATCGGTATTGCAAGAAGCCTTGCTGTAAATCCTGACTTTATTGTCTGCGATGAGCCTGTTTCTGCTCTTGACGTTTCAATTCAGGCACAGGTTATCAATATGTTCGGTGAGCTTCAGGATAAGCTTGGTCTTACCTATCTGTTCATTGCCCATGACCTTCTTGTTGTCCGTCACATCAGTGACAGAATCGCAGTTATGTATCTTGGCAGAATGGTTGAGCTTGCTGATGCAGGCGAGATTTATGACAATCCGCTTCATCCTTATTCTCAATCTCTTCTTTCAGCAGTTCCTGTTCCCGATCCTAAAATTGCAAGAGCTAATCAGCGTATTGCACTTTCAGGTGATATCCCCAGTCCTCTCAATGCACCTTCAGGCTGTCCCTTCAGAACAAGATGCAAATATGCTAAAGACATCTGTTCTCAATCAATGCCTGAATTCAGAGAGGTATCCACAGGTCACTTTGTTGCTTGTCACAGAGTGGACGAAATTAATTAAGGTTTCAAAAGCCTGAGTGTGCTTTGAAATATAAAAAAATTTTTCGAAAGGAAAGAAAGAAAATGAAAAAAGTTCTCGCACTTGTTCTTGCTGCAATCATGCTCTTCACACTTGCTGCTTGCGGTAAAGAAAAAGCAACAGACGGCAATGCTGCAGATGCTAAGTCACTTGCTGTTTGTCTTGCTTCCGAGCCCGACACAATCGATCCGGCTCTCAACTCTGCTGTTGACGGTGCAACACTTTGTGCACACCTTTTCTCAGGTCTTGCAAAGTGGGCACAGGCTGATGACGGTTCACTCGTTATCGCTGCTGACGCTGCAGAAGAACTCGTAGAAGGTGTTGAAAATGAAGACGGCACCATCACCTACACCTACACACTTAAGGAAGGCCTTACATGGTCTGACGGCAAAGCTCTCACAGCTGCTGATTTCGTATTTGCATGGAACCGTGCAGCATCACCCGCTCTTGCAGGTGACTACAACTACATGTTCGATGTAGTTAAGGGCTATGCTGAAATGTGGGAAATGAAGGAAACAGGCGAAGTTGACGAAGAAGGCAACCCTGTAACAGAGGCTGTTAATCCCGACGCTAAGCTTGCTGTTGAAGCTACTGATGACAGAACCATCGTTGTTACACTTAACAACAAGGTTAACTACTGGAACGAGCTTCTTGCATTCCCCACCTACTATCCCGTTCGTGAAGACGTTGTTGCTAACGAAGCATGGGCAACAGATCCCTCAACATACGTTTGCAACGGTCCCTACACAATCACAGCTTGGGAACACAACAGCGTAATCACAATGACAAAGAACGACAAGTATTTTGATGCAGAATCAGTTACAATGCCTGAAATCAAGTTCTATCTTTCAGACGATGCTAACAACATGCTCACAAACTACAAGAACGGCGACTGGCTTCTTATTGACGACGTTCCCACAAACGAAATCGCTTCTCTCAAGACAGAGTATCCCGAAGAGTTTGTAGTATCAGGCCAGCTTGGTACATACTATGTATGCTGGAACATCAATGAGGAAATCCTTCCCGAATCAAGCACACTCGAAGGCATTGCTGCTGAAGAAGCTAAGGCAGAAATCAGAAACGCTGTAAGCCTTCTCCTTGACCGTAACCACATCGTTGAAGAAATCTCACAGGCTGGTGAAGTTCCTGCTTCATCATTCGTAGCTATGGGTCTTACTGAAGCTGACGGCAGCACTCAGTTCTACAAGGTAGCTAACTCAACTGAAGATGCTTTCGACGGTTACTTCAACACAGCTAAGGATGCTTTCAAGGCAAACTATGACTCAGCTGTTGCAACTCTTAAGAAGTACTACACATTTGATGAAGCAACAGGCAAGTTCACAGACTTCCCCACACTTCATTACATCTACAACACAAACGACGGTCACAAGGCTATTGCTGAATACATCCAGAGCGCACTTGCAGCTGTTGGTATCACAATGAACCTTGAAAACCAGGAATGGAACACATTCCTCAACACACGTAAGAACGGCGACTATTCAGTAGCACGTAACGGCTGGCTTGCTGACTACAATGATCCCATCTCATTCCTTGACATGTGGACAACTGTTTCAGGTAACAACGACATCCAGTACGGTAAGGGCGAACATGCTTCACTTAAGGCATATGATCTTGACCTTACAGCTTACAACATTGATCTCAAGGTTGAAGACGGCACATGGGCAGAAACCTATGACAAGCTCATCGTTGAAATCAAGGCTTGCACAGATGCTGAAACTCGTTATGAGCTTATGCACATCGCTGAAGATATGCTTATGGCAACAGGTTGTATTGCTCCTATCTACTACTACACAGACATTTATATGCTCAATGACAGTGTAGAAGGCTATTTCTGCAATCCTCTTGGCTACAAGTACTTCATGTACACAACAATCGCTGCTTAATTGCATGCTTAAAGACCGATGCTTTGCATCGGTCTTTTTTTATGTTTTGTCTTGACTTTTACATTGTCCTATGATACTATATTTGAGTAAATACAGGCGGTTTCGCTTAATAAATTTCTTGGAGGACCTAACAATGAACAGAATCAAGACAATTGAAACAAAAGATATCAACAAGACTGTTGCTCACGGCGGTTGCGGTGAATGCCAGACATCATGTCAGTCAGCTTGCAAGACATCATGCGGTGTTGCAAATCAGCAGTGTGAAAACAAGAACAAATAATTAAGCAAAAAACAAAACGCTGCCTTGAGGGTGGCGTTTTAATTTAGGAGTAAATAATGGTACATCAGTATAAATTAAACGGTTATAACATTGTGCTTGACACCTGCAGTGGCTCTGTGCATACTGTTGATGAGGTTGCTTATGATATAATCGCAATGTTCAAAGAAAAGGAAACAGGCGAAATAGTTTCTGAAATTCTTAAGAAATATGCTCATCTGCCCGATGTAACAAAAGAAGAGATACTACTTTGCATTGAGGATATTAACGAGCTTATTAAGGCAAAAAAGCTGTTTTCTGAAGATGTTTATGAAAATCTTGCAGTTGATTACAAAAACAACAGTAAGGTTATTAAAGCAATGTGTCTTCACGTTGCCCACACCTGTAACCTCAATTGCTCTTACTGCTTTGCAAGTCAGGGTAAATATCAGGGTGACAGAGCACTCATGAGCTTCGAAACCGGCAAAAGAGCCTTCGATTTCCTGATTGAAAATTCAGGAACAAGACGAAATCTTGAGGTTGACTTTTTCGGTGGTGAGCCTCTTATGAATTTTGAGGTTGTCAAGCAGCTTGTTGAATATGCAAGAAGCGTTGAAAAGGAGCACAACAAAAATTTCAGATTCACTCTTACAACAAACGGTGTTCTGCTTGATGATGATGTTATTGACTATCTGAATAAAGAAATGAGCAATGTTGTTCTTTCTCTCGATGGCAGAAAGGCTGTTCATGACCATTTCAGAGTCGACTATCTCGGAAACGGCAGTTACGATAAAATTCTTCCGAAATTCAAAAATCTTGTTCAGAAGCGTGGCGGCAAGGATTACTACATGAGAGGCACTTTTACTCACAACAATGTTGATTTCACCAACGACATCTTCCACATGGCTGATCTCGGCTTTAAAGAGCTTAGCATGGAGCCTGTTGTTTGTCCACCCGATGACCCTTATGCACTGACAAAGGATGACCTTCCGAAGCTTTTTGAGCAGTATGAGATTCTTGCAAAAGAAATGGTACGCCGCAGGAAGGCAGGGGACGGCTTCACATTTTATCATTACATGCTTGATCTTACAAACGGACCTTGCATCTATAAACGAATTACCGGCTGTGGCTCAGGTACAGAATATATGGCTGTTACACCCTGGGGCGATCTTTATCCCTGCCATCAGTTTGTAGGGGATGAAAAGTATAAGCTCGGAGATATCTGGAACGGAGTGACTAATATCACTGTTCAGGATAAATTCAGACATTGTAATGCCTATTCAAGAAAAGAGTGCAAGGACTGCTGGGCAAAGCTGTATTGTTCGGGCGGTTGTGCTGCAAATTCATATCATGCAACAGGTGATATCATGGGCGTTTACGAATACGGCTGTGAGCTTTTCAAAAAGAGAATTGAATGTGCAGTTATGATGAAAGTTGCAGAGGCTGAAGAATGAACACTCCGATAGTTGATTTCGTCAGAAAATATGCCACATCAGAGTCTGTAAGGCTTCATATGCCCGGCCACAAGGGTAATGTGCTTATAGGTCCTGAAAAATATGACATAACAGAAATTGACGGAGCTGATGTGTTATACTCAGCTGAGGGCATAATCAAAGAAAGTGAAAGCAACGCTTCAAAGCTTTTTTCGTCATATAAAACCTATTATTCTGTTGAGGGCTCAAGCCTTTGCATAAAAGCGATGCTTGCTATGGTTTTATCTGACAGAATCAATAAGAGCAGAAAGCCTTTTATATTAGCTGCAAGAAATGCACATAAAGCTTTTATTTATTCTGCTGTTTTACTCGATTTTGATGTTGATTGGCTATATCCTGATTTGTTTGAGCATATTTGCTCTTGTAATATCACTGCTGATGATGTGACAAATAAATTGTCAGCAATGGAGGTTCTGCCTGATGCAGTTTATGTCACTTCACCTGATTATCTCGGCAATATTCTTGATATAGAATCAATCGCAAAGGTCTGTGACAGCTTCAACGTTCCGCTTCTTGTTGACAACGCACACGGTGCATATCTTCGTTTTCTTGATGAAAGTATACATCCGATAAATCTTGGTGCATATATGTGCTGTGACTCTGCTCACAAAACCTTGCCCGTGTTAACAGGAGGAGCATATCTTCACCTGTCAGAAAAGGCTGCAATGCTCACAAACAAGGCTGAGTCAATGCTGTCATTATTTGCTTCAACAAGCCCGTCATATATGATTCTTCAATCTCTTGACATATGCAACTCCTATCTTTCAGACACTGTGTCAGAAAGGCTCGAGCATGTTGCAGGCTTAGTTGAAAATGCGAAAAAAGAGCTTATTGGTATTGGCTATGTTCTGTCAGGAAATGAGCCGTTGAAGCTCACTGTTGATATTATTAAATCGGGTTTGAATAAAGATGAAATCTTGTCTGCTTTGAGAAAGTTCAATATCGTTCCTGAATATTATGATAATGATTACATCGTGTTTATGTTCAGCACTGAAAGCAGCGAAAAGGACTCGAAAACACTTGTTAAAGCTCTTTCTTCACTGAAGTTGTCAACATCTCAGCCAAATATAAAAACTGCTGAAAAACGCTGCTACGGCAAAAATGCAATGAGCATAAGAGCTGCGTTCTTTTCTGATAAAGAGAAAGTGCCTGTCAGTGATGCGGTCGGGAAAATCTGTGCAGATGTTTCTGTCGGCTGCCCACCGGCTATTCCTGTCACAGTCTGCGGTGAAATTATAACAGAAGATGCTGTTGACATTATGTTGAGCGCAGGAATCAATAAAATAGAAATTGTTGCTGAATAAAACAAAAAGACTCCGTTGGAACTAACCTGCGGAGTCTTCGTTTGTGTAGTTACATTAGTATTTCAGTGTTTTCCATGGAAAACTTATCTTTATGTCTTGCAATAGATTTTAAAAGCCTATATTCATTTTCTTCTGACAGGTCACAAAGAGGAAGCCGGCAATTCTTATTTAACCCCAACAGAAGATTCATTGCAGCTTTGACCGGAATAGGATTGACATCAATAAACAAGCAATCAATAAGGTCGAGAACATCCTTTTGCATTGCGAAGGATTCTTTCGTTTTGCCCTCAATGGCAAGTCTTGTCATTTTGTTGGTGTAATTCGGCAGGATATTGGAAAGCACCGATATGACGCCTATACAGCCCATAGAACAGCCAACAGATATAAGATCATCGTTTCCAATGTAAAAATCAAGCTTTCCTTCTGTCAGCCTGATTGATTTTTGCAATTTTGATATGTTACAGTCAGCCTCTTTAACAGCAACAATATTATTATGTTCACTGAGTTTTTTGTATGTCTCAGGCATAATGTTCATCCCTGTTCTTGTCGGAACATTATACACAATCAAAGGCTTTTCAGCTTTGTCAGCAAGGTTAAAATAATGCTTAACAATGCCTTCCTGTGATGTTTTGTTATAATAGGGGGTAACTGACAGATGTGCATCTATGCCGCATTTTTCTGCTTCCTTCATTAAATCTGAGGAAAAAGAAGTGCTATTACTGCCTGTGCCGGCAATAACAGGTACACGTCCGTTAACCTGCTGCGCCGCAAGAGAAAACAGCTTTAGTCGTTCCTTGACTGTAACCGTTGAGCCTTCTCCTGTTGTTCCACAAACAATAATAGCATCTGTTTTGTTTGCAATTTGAAATTCTATGAGCTTTGAAAATGTCCTGAAGTCAATTTCACCGTCCTTATTGAAGGGTGTCACAAGAGCAACACCGCTGCCGATAAAGCTCGGTCTCAAAGAATAACCTCCTTAGTCCATATAGCCTTCAGCGCAAAGGAGCTCTGCAAGAAGAACAGCACCGCCTGCTGCGCCTCTGAGTGTGTTGTGTGAAAGACAGACGAACTTGTAGTCGTACTGTGTGTCCTCACGAAGTCTGCCGATTGAAACAGCCATGCCGTTTTCAAGATTTCTGTTAAGCTTTGTCTGAGGCATATTGTCTTCAACGAAATAGTGGAGGAACTTTTTAGGTGCAGAGGGAAGCTCAAGCTCCTGAGCTCTGCCTGCAAAGCTTTCCCATGTTTTGATAATCTCTTCTTTTGAGGGCTTTTTACCGTCTTCAAATCTCATGAACACTGCACCCATATGACCGTCAGAAACAGGTACACGGATGCACTGTGCTGTGAAAGCAGGGGATGTGGCATTCTTGATTACATCACCTTCAACTGTGCCCCAGATTTTAAGCGGCTCCTGTTCGCTTTTTTCTTCCTCACCGCCAATAAAGGGGATTACATTATCAACCATTTCGGGCCAGCTTTCAAAGGTTTTACCTGCACCTGAAATTGCCTGATATGTGCAGACAAGAACCTCTTTGATGCCGAATTCCTTGTCAAGAGGATAAATTGCAGGAACATAGCTCTGAAGTGAACAGTTTGACTTAACAGCGATAAAGCCTTTCTTTGTGCCGAGTCTTTTTCTCTGTGAGTCAATAACCTTTATGTGATCAGCATTGATTTCGGGAATTACCATAGGAACATCTGCAGTGCCTCTGTGTGCGCTGTTATTTGATACAACGGGGCACTCTGCCTTTGCATATGCTTCTTCAAGAGCTCTGATTTCATCCTTTTTCATGTCAACTGCACAGAAAACGAAATCTACCATTGAAGCGATTTCATTGATGTCTTCAGTTGCATCTCTGATAATCATGTCAGCCATTGATTCGGGCATTTCCTTAGCGATTCTCCAACGGTTGCCGACTGCTTCTTTATATGTCTTGCCTGCTGAACGTCCGCTTGCTGCAAGAACAGTAACATCAAACCAGGGATGGCCGTCAAGAATTGTAGCAAATCGCTGACCTACCATACCGGTTGCGCCGATTATACCTACTTTATACTTTTTCATAAAAAACACCTCTGTTTAATTATATTTAACTTCATTATTTTGCATAAAACAGTTGATAATTTCAGCATTATGCACTATAATAGATAATAACTTTTATATAATATCACTTATTATATTTATTGTCAATTTAAATTTCAATTTTTTTAATCATTTGCGATAATATATTGCAATGAAAGGGTTTCACAATGAACAAGTCTGATTTTTTTTATAATTTACCTCAGGAGCTGATTGCACAGCATCCAGTTGAGCCGAGAGATTCTTCAAGGCTTATGGTTGTTGACAAAAGCAGCGGTGACATCTCTCACAAGCATTTTTATGACATTATTGACGAACTGCATGAGGGTGACTGTCTGATTCTGAATAACACACGAGTGCTTCCTGCAAGACTGTTCGGCATAAAGGATGGTACCGGTGCAAGGGTTGAATTTTTGCTGCTGACCAACAAGGGTGACGATGTCTGGGAATGTATCACCGGCCCCGGAAAAAGAGCAAAGCCCGGCACATGCTTCAGCTTTGGCGACGGAATACTTAAGGCTGAGGTTATTGACACTCTTGAGGGCGGCAATAGGTTAGTTAAATTCATTTATGATGGCAATTTCTATGAAGTGCTTGATACAATCGGGCAGATGCCGCTTCCACCGTACATAACAGAAAGACTTGAGGATAAAGAAAGATACCAGACAGTTTATTCTAAAGAGCTCGGCTCAGCGGCAGCTCCGACAGCAGGGCTTCATTTCACTGATGAGCTTATGGAAAGGATTCAGAAAAAAGGCGTGAAGATTGGATATGTTACACTTCATGTCGGTCTTGGCACCTTCCGACCTGTTAAAGCTGATGATATTTCACAACATATTATGCACTCTGAGCATTATTGGTTACCTAAAGAAACTGCAGAGCTTATCAATAATACAAAAAACAACGGCGGCAGGGTAATCGGTGTGGGCACAACAAGCTGCCGCACTCTCGAGTCAGTTGCTACCTTTAAGGGTAAAATTGAAGAAAGCGAAGGCTGGACGGATATTTTCATTTATCCGGGGTATGAGTTCAAGTGCATCGATGCGCTTATAACAAACTTCCATCTGCCTGAAAGCACTCTGATTATGCTTGTGAGCGCTTTTTGCGGATATGAAAACACAATGAATTTTTATAAAACGGCTGTTGATGAGAAATACAGATTTTTCTCATTCGGTGATGCTGTATTTTTGAGGTGACTATGTTCAAATTAATCAAAACTAACGACAAGGCACGCAGATGTGAATTTGAAACCGTACACGGCACAGTTCAGACTCCTGCTTTTATGAATGTTGCCACCTGTGGCGCAATCAAAGGTGCGCTGTCTGCTATTGATCTTAAAGAAATCAGATGTCAGGTTATGCTTTCAAACACCTATCATCTTCATGTTAGGCCCGGTGATGTACTTGTCAAGGAAATGGGTGGCCTTCATGAATTCACCCGTTGGGACAGACCTATTCTCACTGACAGCGGAGGATTCCAGGTGTTCTCGCTTGCCGGACTTCGCAAAATCAGCGAGGAAGGTGTAACCTTTGCTTCCCATATCGACGGAAGAAGAATTTTTATGGGACCTGAGGAAAGCATGCAGATTCAGTCAAATCTCGGTTCAACTATTGCAATGGCTTTTGACGAATGTGTTGAAAATCCTGCAAAGTATGAATATGCCAAGGATTCCTGTGCCCGCACTGTTCGTTGGCTTAAACGCTGCAAGGTTGAAATGGACAGGCTTAACTCTCTGCCCGAAACAATTAACAAAAATCAGCTTCTTTTCGGCATCAATCAGGGCTGCACCTTTGAGGATCTGAGAGTCGAAAATATGAAGGAAATTGCAGAGCTTGATCTTGACGGATATGCAATCGGAGGTCTTGCTGTCGGTGAGCCAAAAGAAGATATGTACCGTATTATTTCTGCTGTAGAGCCTTATATGCCGAAGGATAAACCCAGATACCTCATGGGTGTCGGAACTCCAGGCAACATCATTGAGGGAGTCAGCAGGGGAGTTGACCTTTTTGATTGTGTTATGCCCAGCAGAAATGCACGACACGGTCACCTTAACACATGGAACGGTATAATTAATATCAACAATGCAAAATATGAGAAAGATTCACTTCCGATTGATCCGGAATGTGACTGCCCCACCTGCAGAAACTTTTCCCGCTCATATATCAGACATTTGTTTAAGGCAAAGGAAATGCTTGCAATGAGGCTTTGCGTCATTCATAACCTTTATTTTTACAATAACATGATGGAAAAAATTCGTGATGCTATTGATAACGACACATTTGATGCCTTTAAGGAAAAATATGTCGATTTGCTTGATACAAGAATTTAAAATTCAACAATATTTATTCAAAAAGACTTGATATTTACTGGCAGTATCTGTTATAATATTAGAAATTTTAAAAAATTACTAGGAGGAAAATCCAATGAATTTCTTATTATTCGGTGGAGCAAGCGGTGAAGGACAGGGTGGCGGCATGATGCCCATTATCCTCATGGTTGCTGTTATGGGTGTTTTCATGTTTATGTCAACCCGTTCACAGAGAAAGAAGCAAAAAGAAGAGCAGGAAATGCGTAATGCAGTTGATATCGGTGATGAAATCACAACTATTGGCGGCATCTGCGGCAGAGTTGTTACAGTTAAGGAAAACAACCTTATCATTGAAACAGGCGCTGACAGAAACAGAATGACTATCACTCGTTGGGCTATTCAGTCAAACGACACAGCAAGAGCAAGAGTAGAAGCTGAAAGAGCTGCTGCTAAGGAAGCTGCTGAAAAAGCAAAGGCTGAAAAGAAAGCTGCTAAGTCCAAGAAAAAGGACGACTGATATCGTAATAATATCATATATCCCCACATATCATTTAACAGATGATATGTGGGGTGTTTTTATGAAAAAAAGCAAAAACAATAAAAATATCAGGACTAAAAATTCTTTAAATTTTAAGAGAATAATAATTCAGACATTGATTGTTTTTATGATTTATTCTTTAATGTCGATTCTTGCGTGCACAGTGTTGTTTACAATTAATGTGCCGAAGGATTTTCACTATTATATTTCTATTGCAGCGCTTTGTCTGGCAGCATTACTGACAGGCTTTTATGCAGGAAAGATAAACAGAAAAAACGGACTGCTGTACGGCATTATCTATAACTCAGCACCGATTGTTTTGATTATGTTTGTTTCACTTATTATTAATAGCTTCAGTTTTGACTATAATTTGCCTGTTTCCGCTTTTCTGTTAATTGTTTCATCAGCTGCCGGCGGAATTTTATCAGTCAATTCAAGAAAAAAGCGCAGATAAAAGAGGGGATATGATTGAAAGTCAATGCTGTCATTACAAGAAATTTCGGGCAGATAAAACGTATGGATATCAACAAATACAAAAGCACAATTATTACTTTTTTAATAATGCTTATTGCTGTTATATCAGGCCCGATATTTTATTTCTTTGCTCAATACGGGTTAAAGGAAAAATTTTCAGTTGTATTTTTAAGCTTCAGTGGTTTGAACATTGAAACAAGCAAGCCTGATATATTTACAGGCCTGCTTGTCTGGACATTCATTTATTTAATTATAATGCTGTTATGCTCAACAAGCGTGATCGGAGCACCTCTGGTTTATCTAATAACCTTTTTAAGAATTACTTCATTGTCAACACTGATCTCATATATCTATTCAGAATTCGGATTAAAAGGCATTGAATACTGCCTTATAGTGCTACTGCCAGGAAAATTTTTTCTGCTTTTATCATATCTGATTATGACTGATGCGTGTATCGAAATCTCACGGAATATAAAAGCCAAAAGCATAAAAGGACAACCTGACTCAGGAAATATTTCTGTAAAAATAGTAACTGCCATGGTATTTTCCTTGCTGCAAATTGTAACAGATTATTTTGCAATTATTTTGTTTTCGGGGTTATTTGACTTTTAGGTGTTATTTATCTTTTTTCTTTAAATTCCTTAGAGAGAGGATTGCTTTTGACAGCCTGTCTCAGCTGTTTGTTTTCAACATGAGTGTAAATCTCCGTTGTTGCAAGATTTTCATGTCCGAGCATTTCCTTGAGTATCAGAACGTCAACATCACCGTGTTGATACATGAGCGTTGCAGCAGTGTGGCGCAATTTATGAACTGAATAATGCTGACCCTGCAAACCTATTTCTTCGAGGTAATGATAGACCATTAGCTGCACAGCCTGTCTGCCCATGCGTTTGTGAAGCCTGCTTATAAAAAGAGCTTTTCTGTCATCTCCCTTAAGCTGGTCTGTAGGTCTGACAGAAAGCCAGGCTTCCAACGCATCAACGCATGCTTTGTTGAGATAAATAATTCTTTGCTTGTTTCCTTTACCGGTAACAAGCATTGTTTCATTTTTCAGGTTCACATCAGTGACGTCCAATCCAACGAGCTCAGCAAGCCGCAGGCCACAATTCAGAAACAAGGTGAGGATGCAATAATCACGCGTTGAATTTTCACCCTTAACGCTCTGAAGAAGTGCAACACTTTGCTCAAGAGTAAGATATTTTGGCAGTTTTTTTTCCGGTTGGGCCACTTCAAGCTGCGACACTGGATTTCTTTCTATATAGTTCATTTTTTCAGCGATAAACTTGAAGAATCCTCTGATTGATGAAGCTTTTCTGGCTCTGGTGGTTCTGTTATTACTTCTGCTGTTGTTGCAGTATATCAGAAACTCATTAACATCTGATAAAGTAATTCTGCTGAAAAATTCAGTGCCGAGATTGCTCATATCAAAATTTTTTTCTATTTCGGCAGGGGAGGAGAGTCCCTTTTCTTTGCTTATCAAAAAAAAGAAAAATAATTGAAGATCAGTTACGTATTGTTCTACAGTAAGTTCTGATCTGCCTTTTACAACAATTAACTCACTGATATATTCATTAACAAACGGAGGAAGCTTACTTCTGTCAATATTACTATTCATACATACATCCCTTATTCTTCTGTTATATAATAACTATACAAAACTTTTTAATATTTGTCAATAATTATTTATTTTATATAGTTATTTTTAATATATAGTTAATTCATGTAGAATTACATAATATTTTTCAAATATATAAAACTTTGATTATAGTCAAACAAATTCGGAAATTTTATATATAAATCTGAGAAAACAATAAATTTAAACAACTATATCATTTGATAGAATTTTTCAAAACGATGTGAGCATCATTAAAATAATTTCTATCAAATGAAGCTTCTGCTTGTTCTGTAAAAATAATGTCACTGACTAAGATATTAAAAAAGATTTTTCAAACATTATTAAAATTAGGGTTAACTTTTCAGACAAATCATTCAAATCATAATATTTATTTTCATGTCTGCAAACATATAGATAAGCATATAGATTCATTATTAAGATATTATAAACAGACATCTCTCTTAAGAATAATTATTTCGCCTCCCCTCTACCAAAGAAAATATTTATTTTGTATAGTTGTTTATTATGCAAATTGCATAATATCGCCCAAATAAATAACATTTCCGTTTTCATCAAATTTGAAGTATCCTTCACACATATTATCACCTACTTTAAACTATCATAATATTTAATACTGTTAAGTAATTTACAAGTAAAATCTTTGAAGTATCTGTATTCAACTCTGACTTTCATATAATTCCATAAACTTGATAAATCATAATCAGTAACTTTCATGATGCGTTCTGATGAATGAAGCTTATTCAGAAGCCGAGTTTCTTCGGTACCAACTGCAAGAAAAATATAATCATAAAGATCGCGCATTTAAAAGACTCCCTTGACGATAAATTAAAGTGTTACTATGTTCGATACCGTCAGATGAAACATAAGACCATGTACTCGAAACAGTAAATTTAAAACGAGTTGAATATTCTAAACTTTCAAAAAGTGATGAAGTTTCAGGATTGTCAACGCCATCACGGCCGTGATCTGTATCCCACATGTAACATTCATCACGATAGATCTGAGGCCGAGCAAGACCAACAGAACAAGTAAAGCAACGGTTACCGGGCAAAGCAACTGTATCTTTTGTTATGTACTTAGAAACATAAGCAGCTAAATCATTTATCTTTTCATGACATTTGTGATTATCTTGATACCGAATACCCTTCAAAACATGAATATCAATATTCCCATAATGCCAACACTGGCGAATAGTTTCATAAGGGATATACTCATCATTAAAAACAACAAGATGACAGTGCAGACAACCTTCATTTCCTTCACGCTCTCCCCTTTCCTTCTGTCGTTCAAGAACATATAGATACTTGAGCTTGTAACCCTTACGTATCATAGCTTTACGAAAAGCAAGAAAGTTATATGAAAACGTTTCATAATCTAAAACAGTCTTTTCATAGGTCAGAGTAAGAAACTTTGTATATTTGCCGATATTTGCCCATATAATCTGCCTGACGGTACGTTGAGCGCGAAGCAAATTGGCAGAACGTTTATCATTAAGCTGCTCATGCCGTTCTATACTGTACCCCCTGCTATAACCGCACCGTATCGGATTAATATACTTGTAATGCTCTACCCTGTTGCCGGATATAAAAGCCTTACTTTTAATATAGGTGTCTACTACACCTAAACCCCTAACATAATATCACCCTCTTTAAGTTTTGCAACACAATTAGCATTTTGTGTTGTTTTGTCCAAGTTGTGAGTCTATAGTCAAGTTTAATACGCGCGTACGCGCGTGCGCACGCGTGCGTGCGCGAGGAAACCTCAAAATAGTGCCATAAAAGCCACATCGAGCATGGAAAGCTATACTCACGATTAAGCAAATATAGCCGATTTTAACCCTATAACCGCCCCAGAGAAAGAAAGCTGCAATGAAGTATAGGGAAGGCAGAAAGGGCAAATAAGGAAGCACAGAGGGCAAATACAGCAAACAGGACACAGACTGCAAAAATTTAAAATATGCTTGACTTTTAATGCAATATGATATAAAATAAAAGGGAAGTGGAAACACTGACCTGAATAAGTGGTTGTGGCCGTGGAAAGTGGCAACCGCTTATTTTTTTTATGCTTATTCTCTATGCCAGAATTCTTCATCTGTCATTACTTCATTATCGTCAAATTCGTCAAAATCCTCATAATAAGCATCTTCTGCTTCTATATCGTGTTCTTTCCTTATTTTGCCTAAAAAAACCTTAATTTGGTCAATAACGTAAGAATTTTCAACGTAACCCTGTTTTTCTTGTAATTCTTCAAAATTTAAAATTTCATCCCACATAGGCATATCAATGATAGGTTTTTCATAAAATGTGTAGGTAGATATAAATTTGTTGTACCATTTCTTGCGCCAGAACAGGAAGTAACCGGAAGGAACTTCACAAATGTCATAAGATACTTTTTGCATGCCCTTTTTGAACATTCTTCCTTGTACTTCAGTATTCTTATCAGCAATCTTGGCAACTGTAGTTCGTGAACTTTCAATATGGGTAAAATGCCAGAAACCGGAAGTGAGATAGTATGTATAATCCGCAGCTCTTCTGATATTGAGGTCAAGGCAGTCATAAGCCTGAGTAGCGAGAAATACATGAGTATCATTTTTACGAATGAAATTGAAGAATTCATCATCTGATGCAGTCCATTTAGCGTAACTACGTGCAGGCCATACAGTACGAGCTTCGTCAATAAGAACCACAGAATGAGAAAGATTAGCAGAATATAGCCAATCCTTATCGACATCAGACTTCTCTACACCGTTAATTGTTTTAGTTACTAACGGTATCTGCTTACAACCCTTGTAAGGATACTGACAATAGACTTCATAACCTTCATTGAGATAAGCATCAACAATAAAGGCGAACAATGTCGATTTACCAGCTCCCCTATCACCTGTAATTATGCCGCAGAAGCAATTTAAAACATGATTACGTAAACGTTTACCCATGACCAAAAACCTTCTTTAACAAAATAATTGAGATAGATAAAGCCAAAAGACAACAAACAGAATAAAGATAATAATCTAATGCAATCAATGAAGAAAGAATAGAAACGAATAAATCACATAACTTTGAAAAAATAACCATAAAATTAAGGGGTAAGGAGATTTACCCCTAACCCCCTTCTGTAAAAATTATATTATCTGCGTCTACGTCTGCGACCGCCTGCAGAACTTACGCCACGGATACCGAGCTTCTTAACAATACCGATAGAAAGCATTACAAGACCGCCAAGGAGCGCGATGAGAACAGGAACGTAAAGCAGAGGGTTACCAGTGATAGTGGTAACGATTGAACCGAACATCGTAAAAAGAGTGTCAAGAACAATAGTCATAGAAGAAAAAACAGCTGTAGTGGTCATAATTAACCCCCTTTCTTAAAATTTTAAATTAACTGCAAAGCATTGGCGCAGCTCACGCTGCGGCCCATGCTTTTCTTATTTTCTGCCCTTAATACCAAACTTACGAATAAGTTTAATAGCAAGACCGACAGAACCTGCGACAATAGCAAGAATAACGGGCCAGAGAAGCAGGTTATTACTTGCAATGGTGTTAATGAGGTCCGTGAAGATACCCCAGAACCATGTAGCTGCAGAACCGATATCAGAAGCGAGACCGGAAAGATCAGCAAGAGCAACTGTACTACCTTCCATTGGCGATACTCCTTTCATAGAATTTTATTATTCATCATCATATTCAGCATCGACGTCAGCGCTAATACTTCGATCAGAAAAAGACGAGGAATTAACAATATTATGAATATCATAAAGATATAAATTTGACATATGTAACTGATCAGAAATATCATGAAGAAGATCAGAAATTATTTGCAAATAAAAAAAGAAATCTTGAATTTTTTCTTTAATAAAAGACAAAATTATCACCTTAATCCAAATCTAATTTATCATCCAACTGTTCAGAAGTATTATCATATGTTTCCGTGCTGGTATAAGACGTATTAGACAAATAAAACGAACCATCATCAGCCTGTTTATATTTCTTTGTAACACGAGTCTTTTTAGAATTCCCCCAGTGTTTATTTTCAAAACCTTCTTGATAATAAGTAAATCCATTAACACGAATAGACATTCGATTAGGATTATTAGAAAAGAAAGTTTTTGCAATAGATAGACCTTGCTCATATCTTAAAGCTTCGTTATGTTCTTTTTCTCTCTTAAAGCTTTCACGTAATAAACGCTGTTCTTTTTTAAACTTTTTAAATCTGAAAATTTTATAAAATCTGATACCCTCAGAAGTAAGATCCTCAGGAGAATCAATTAAAACAGATACAAGAGATATGATAAAAAACACTGAAGGCAATGTAACACTTATAAAAACAGCTAAAACAAGCAACGGCTGACTGTTTATATAAATAATCAGTCTACCAATTACTGTAAAAAAGTAATCACTTATTGCACTAATATCAGAAAAAAGCGAGTCATAAGTCATAATTTACGCCCCCTTAAGATACTGACAATAATAAGGACAACAGAAACACCGAAAAGAATCGAAAGAACAATCCAGACAGGCGAAAAACCAACAAATAAATTAAATAATTCATTAAGAAATTCACCTGCAAGGACTAATAGATTAGTAAAAAACTCAAGTGCATTCATACCGTCAACCCCTGAACCAAGAAATAACGGCAAATACTACACCACCGATAAGAGGAATACCGACACAGGCAAGAAGAAACCAATTACCTTCAATCATGCTCCAAACAGTTTGAAAAATTGCAGAAAATGTAGTCATTAAAGAGCCTAACAATGTGCCCATACCTTCAGCAGTTTCAGCAGCTGTCATCATAAATTACACCCCCCTTAACGAAAGAAATCAATAAATGAACAGACACATGTATAAATAACAAAGAGTCCGGCAAGAGCTAATATATAAACAAATATATATTCAAGAAAACCGTAGCCAACAAGAGGAACTCCTATAAGCTCACGTAAAATATCAATCATAAACGTCTACCCCTTCTGAACAAATTTACACATAAACTGAAGAATGAACAAAAAGCAATAAGAGCTAACATAACATTCTGATACTTATCTGTTTCGAGAACAGTTGAATTATAATAATTGTAATTATCGGTTATAAATAACATATTACTGTTTGACAATGACATAACATCAGGATTCAAATACTCATAAGTGTTATACCCGGTATTGGAAGTCTGAACTTCGATCGGAGAAAATCGACTGCATCTGCAGCTATATTGATTACCGTTTGAAGTAATGACAATCCCGTAGATAGTTGTATTTGAGAAGTTATAAATATCAACAGGCAAATCAGCAGCAGACAAACTAAAACCAAAGATATTGTCTTTAAATTCAAGCGGAAAAATAACCGTACACCGCCCAACAGTGGAATCGAGAGCCTCAAACCATGCACCCCCTGAATAATTTACATAATCCGGTATATCACATGTAAACACAGTTTCTTCATCAGCTGCATAAACATTGATACATGAAAATATCAGAATTATAAAAACACAAATGAAAGATAGTATTTTCTTTTTCATAAAATCACTTCTTTCCTTTTAAAAACTTAAGAATAACAACAACGATTAAAGCAATGATGAACCATGCGAGAAAAGGAACACCAAAAACTTGGATATCAAACAGCATACGAAATGCTGATACAAAAATCTGAATAATTGATTCCATTAATCTTGGCCTTCCCTTCCGAGTACTTTATATATAACTGCAACTGCAACGAGAGCAACAGAACTGATTGAAAATGAAACAGGAAGCAAGAAAACAAGATCAAGCAAAAAACTAACACATTCGATAGCCATATCCACCAAAATAAGACACCATTCAGAAAGAGAATCGATAATATCAAAAATAGAAGTAAAAAAATCAGATATATACCAAAAAATAACAACCATTAGCGACCGACCACCTTTCTAACAACAGCAAAAACAAGAAGAAAGATAAAACAGGCATTTAAAATAGGTACGGCATCAAAAAATGTATTAATTATAGATGTGCCTTGCTCAATATAAACCGATACAGAATCAAGTGTATCCTCAAGCGTTAAAACGAAATCACCGGTACGTGAGGCATTCTCATTAATAAATAAATCAATATCAGTCAAAACACCGCCGCTAAAATATTCTTCTCTTTCAGGCTTAGTTTCCTGAAAATACAACATGTAATTTATAAGCTTATCAAAGAAAGCACCAATCTGAGCAGGAATGTCTTTTATACTCTGCCAGATGCCTTTCTGTGTTTCCTGTTCCTGTTGATCTACTGTAGGCGGGACGAAAGTTTCACAGTAAATAGTTGTTGAAGCCGCATCATTATAAAAGAATCGACCACTCTGAAAACCGACTTGATTATCTACAGTAAAATAACAATTTTCATTTGAAGATTGAAGAGGAAAGTTAACAGACGTTACATTACCGACTCTGACACCGTTACCACCATAAAAGTAAAAATCATAAGTTGATGTCGGATAAGCAAATGTAGAAGTATAGGCCATAACCTTAGAAACACCTTCAGCACCATAAGAAGTCGGCTGAAGCTTTACCCAATCACTTGTAGCTTCATAAGTTTCAGCGTTAAAATAACAACGATAACAGGCAGAATTACTGTAAAAATATTCAGATACACAAACTCTCATACGGTCATTTTTAAGATCATAACCAAGACCGCAATTAAAGCCGGCAATAACTACAACATCAGTTGCGCTTCTGACTCTGACAAGGACAAAAGGCATTTTATATGTCGCAGGATCAGTTGACTGCGCACCATCAAGTGACATATAAATAATTTCCTGTATGTATGAAGGAGCTTCAGACCATGGCAGCTTCTTTGGATCAAAATTAGGATAATTCTTCTCAGGTGATAAAAGCGTTACAGGGCCCGACATAAGAGGATCAGAATAGCCGGAAGGTAAAGCATATGAAACACCGTCATATACATAACCGTATTCAAATAAATCATCAACAGAAAAAGCTGAAACTGAACCAAAAAAAGACAACGAGAGCATAACAGAACAAACAATAAAAATAATTATTTTCTTTGCTGTTTTCATGTTATGCCCCCATTGTCAAAAAAGGATGATAGGATAAAGAGAAATTATGTTTTTACAGGTTTAAATCCAACAATACGAGGTTTTTCATCTTTCTTAACACCAGTAAAATGAAATATCCACTCGTAATAAGCGTTACACTGAATAGTGTTAGGAATTTTAGCATTGCCATCACGGAAAAACTTTGATCCTGCTAACTTACCTGTTGTAGGATAAGGATCTGTAGGATCAGGATCAGTAAGAAAATAAATCATCTTACCATGGACAGTCTTGCTTTCATTGTCTCTATCAGGAAAAGACATACTTGTTACACCTACGATTTCAAACATAAAAAAAACCTTCTTTCTAAAAACTTTGTAGGATTTTTATTTATATCAACCGTCGTCACGGTTAATAATCGAATCAACATAATCTGTAAGCTCTTTAGCTGATTTATCAACACGCTTCTTCAATACATAACGCTTTATTGTTCGTGATATATCATCAACGACATTAATTAAGGAAGCAATAATAACACCACCAACGAAACCCGCAAAAACAAAAAAAGCCGCAACAAATGCAGGTATTGAATTAAAATAAGCATTAACTGCATCTAAATCAGGTACATAATCCATTTTTTTTTCACCTCAAATATTTTTTCAGAACACTACAAAATGTAGTGTCTATATATTATCCTACTTTTTGTAGGATTTCAACCCCTTAAACTACATTTTGTAGTATTGTACAAATATAAGGGGGTGCAAACTATGGATTATAGACAAAAATTTAAAAACTTAAGAATTGATAATGATTTAAAACAAGAAGACATAGCAAAAATTTGCAATGTATCAGATGCAACAGTTGGACACTGGGAAACGAAAAGAAGAGACATGAAAATTGATAGCATTATAAAACTATGTATTTTTTATAATGTGTCACCAGAATACATTTTTGGATTTACAAAAGAACAAAAACCATTACCTAAAAAATAATTTTGTTACTTTTTGTGATTCTGAAGATACAACTGTAAGAACATAAAAGAGGAGATAAGAAAAATGAAAAATCAACCAAAAAACAAATATGATGAAATGATTGACGAGCTAATACAATGGGAAAAGAAAGAAATCAGAAAAATTAAATTAACAGGCCTAATCTTTATAACAATCGGACTTGTATTTCTTATCTTGTTATTCACACATGACGAAGGTAACAAATTAATATATTTATTGGCAACACTCGGATTTATAGGAATTGGAACAAAGTTCGAAGAGGGAAAAAGAAAAGAAATACGAAAATATGTAAACAGACAAATCAGAACAATTGAAGATGAACAAATGAGAGACTACTTAAGAAAACAAAAATAAGAGAGCCGTCACAGGCTCTCTTTGTTGTTATAACTTTTGTTAATGCAATAACCTAAATCACATAACACACACCTTAATAATGCAGTAACAACATATTTAGGCGGTGTACGTGATCCCGAAGACCAAGAACACAAAGTACGGTAAGGAACATCATAATGAACGGAAAATTCAAACAAAGAATAACGAGATAAAATTATAACATCACGAATTGTAGTTTCAGTTTTATTATTCATAAACCCTCCTGCGCTTGAAACAATGTGCACCTAAAGGAACACATTGTGCACTACGTTAAATTTCGTAAACAATAAATAAAAAAATTTAAAATGTAAAATAAAGCAGTTATTTTGTATAGTTGTTTATTATGTAAATTGCATATTATCGCCTGATATATTTTTTTGAAAAGTTTTTTGCTTGCAATTAATTATACAATATAATTCCTCACCCTGACTTATATTAACCTTGTAAAATTTTATTTATTGTGATATCATATATGAAAAATGTTTAAGGGTTGATCAGATGCAGATAAAAGTTCAGAACGGAGTTGTTGATCTTTCCGGTGAACCTGTGTTGAAAAAAGTTAATATAGAGATAAACACTGAAAGTAAAATTGGTATTGTAGGAAGAAACGGCTGCGGCAAAACAACATTGTTAAGACTTCTTTCCGGTGAGCTCAAAATTTCTAAGGATACACCTACGGAGCTTAACAGTCAATTTATTGTTTCGGGTAAGCCGACAATCGGTGCATTGAATCAGATGGCTTTTAAAGATAACAGCGTTTTGCTGATTGATGAAATTAGAAGTGCATATTCAGATTTACTTTCTATGCAGAAAAGGCTGTCTGATTTGCAGCAGCAAATGGAAAGCTCTTCTGCTCAGGAAGATATTATTTCTGAGTACTCTACCCTCTTGGATCGATTCACAAATTGTGGCGGATTCTATTTCGAAAAGGAATACGAGGCGGCGATTAAGCGGTTTGGCTTCACTAATGAAGAAAAATATAAGCCCTTGTCTGACTTTTCCGGTGGACAAAGAACAAAAATCGCATTTCTGAAGCTTCTTTTGTCAAAGCCTGACTTGCTTTTGCTTGATGAGCCGACCAATCATCTTGACCTTGACGCTGTCACCTGGCTTGAGGAATATTTATCTACGTATAAAAAAGCAGTTGTAATAGTATCTCATGACCGAATGTTTCTTGATAAAACAGTAACTACAATATACGAGATTGAGCACGGTAAAACATATAAATATGACGGTAATTATTCAAGCTTTGCTAAGCAGAAGGAGCTTGTCCGTGAACAGCAAGCAAAGGATTATGAGGCCCAGCAGAAGGAAATTGCCAAGCTTAACGAACTGATTGAGCGATTCAGATACAAAGCTACCAAGGCTGCTATGGTACAGTCTAAAATAAAGTATCTTGAAAGAATGGAGTTAATTGAGCCGCCTGACAAATTTGATTTAAAGCAGTTTCATGCTGATTTCGAGCCTGATATGAGGTCTGTAAACGATGTTTTAACCGTCAGGGATCTTGAGATAGGATATACTCACGTTATCTCAAAATTATCATTTAATGTGCGCAGAGGTCAGCATGTCGGTATTATTGGCGGCAACGGAAAAGGCAAATCGACACTTCTCAAAACAATTGTCGGCGCTATCCCGAAAATTTCAGGCTCGTATATTATCGGCGGTAATGTCAGAGTCGGATATTTTGATCAGCAAATGGCACAGTATTCAAGCAATCTGACACTTCTTGATGATTTCATGAATGAATTTCCATCTATTACCACTTTCGAAGCCAGAAGTGCGCTCGGAGCCTTTTTGTTCAGTGGTGACGATGTTTTTAAAACTGTTGATATGCTTTCCGGCGGTGAAAAGGTCAGACTTGCCTTGTGTAAGCTGTTTAAGCACAAGCCGAACTTCCTGATTCTTGACGAGCCGACGAATCATATGGATATTGTCGGCAAGGAAACTCTTGAAAATATTCTTACAAATTACAGCGGCACCTTGCTTTTTGTTTCACATGACAGATATTTTGTCAATAAGGTCGCACATCATGTTTTATCCTTTGAGAATAATGATGTCAATTGGTATGAATACGGTTATGCTGATTATGTTGAAAAACAAAGCAAGCTCTCCTCCCCTTCTCCGGCTGATTCAACAGAGTCAATCAATGTTGCCGCTGAAAAGACGCCCAAGAAAAGCTATACTACCCCTTTGAAAGAAAAATCAAGAAGGGAAAGAGCTCTTAAAAAGAGTGAAGAGCTTATTGAGTCACTTGAAGCGGAGCTGACACAGCTGCAAGATGAAATTCAAAAGGAAGAAAACATAAGCGACTATATTAAACTTGAACAGCTGCAAAAAGCTATTGCAGACACAAGCACAAGGCTTGAGCTGGCAATGGAGGAATGGGAAATTTTAGCAGTTGAAAATGAATCTGAATAAAAAATCCGGTAAACACTGCTTGTTTACCGGATTTTTTATGATTCTCTAAAGCATAAAATAACACTGCTGATTTGCACATTAATCATGTAAATCAGCAGCAAAATTGTTTGATATTATATTCCGATGGCGCCTAAAAGTCCATATGACAAAATGGATATAATTATTCCGGCGATGAACACTCCGACGGAGATTGTCGGTAACGAATGCTTGATTCTGATGTCAAGCAAATCTGCGATCAGAGCGCCTGTCCATGCACCTGTACCGGGCAATGGGATTGCAACAAAAAACAGCAAACCCCAAAGCCTGTATTTCTTAACTCCATCTGCTTTTCTTATTGAACGTGCTTCAAGCCTTTCAATAACCTTATTGATTTTTCTGATTTTTTTTAACCAATTGAATATTTTTCTTATGAAAAGAAGAATAAACGGTATAGGCAACATATTGCCAATAAAACAAATCACAAAGGCTCTGAAAAACTCAATGTCAAGCAGCTTTGCAGCAATAAGACCGCCTCTGAGTTCGAGAACAGGAAGCATTGATACAATAAAAACAATCAACTCTGATGCAATCTTCCCTTCAAGGTTGCCGACAATATATTCAGTAATAGCTTCACTCATGTTATGCCTCCGTACTGATAAGCTTGTCAACCGTAAGCTTAGCTTCGTTGAGAATCAGTTTATCGTTTTCATAATTAAGTGTTTTCAGCGCATCCTGGAAATTAAACCATCCACATTCTTCAATTTCTTCGACCTGAAGGTTGTATTCTGTATTCTTTGTTTTAGCAAGAAAAATCGACACAGATTTTTCAATTTTGCCCTGGATAGTGTACTCTGACTTTTTCACAAAACCGGGTATAATTTCGATGTTTATGCCGGTTTCCTCAAGAACCTCTCTGATTGCAGTTTCTTCATCAGTTTCACCAGGCTCAACATGTCCCTTCGGAAAGCCCCAATGTGCACTTCGTTTGTTCCTGATGAGAAGATACATCGGAGTGTTGTTTTCCTCTCTGAACACAACTGCGCCACATGACCTTTCAAAGAAGCACTCAATATTATATGAGTTTTTGCCTTCGGCGAATTCAACAGCCTGCTTAATGTCATTTACAATGAATCGTGTGCTTTTCGGTGCAACAACCCAGACAATACCCTTACAACCGTGCCTTTTAATAATGGCAATAACACGTCCGTCAAAGTTTCTGACAGGATGATTAATGCCCATAATATATGCACACTGAACGGATTTCTTCCGATTTTTCGGAGATTCAATGACACCGTAGTTCAGCATATATTTAAAGCCGAATCTGTTGTTGTATGAGTACATAGGGGAGGTTACACGTACCTTTACAAATTTACCTAACATTGGTATCCCCTTTTACAAAATGTAACTGTCTAACAGAGAAAAGGTTAACCCTTTTAAATACAGCTACACAGAATAATATGGATACATTATACTTCACCTTGACTAATATTTCAATAGATATTGTCAAAAAAATATTATAAGAAAATAATTCAAAAATATAATTTATTTGTAAACTATGTATTTTTTTGTTGTTATTTAATTAAAGATGTGATATAATTCAAAATGATTAATTTTAGAATGGATTGATATGCACAAATGAGAACTCTGTATCTTTCTGATCTTGACGGAACACTTCTTAATTCACAGGCAGTTCTTTCATCTGAATCGTGCAGAATGTTAAATGACCTTATTGACAAAGGTATGCTGTTCAGCGTTGCCACTGCAAGAACTGCAGCAACTGTTCTTGATATTTTTAAGGACGTAAAACTTAATCTGCCCCTTATTCTTATGAATGGTGTCGTTCTGTATGACTTCAAGGAAGAAAGGAATTTATTGTGCCATTCTATTGACAATGAAACTGCAGCAGAAATTCTTGAGCTGTTTGAAAAACAAGGCAAATCCCCTATGCTCTATTTTCAGGAGGAAGGTTTTCTGAGAATTGAGCACAGCGATCTTACAAATGCTCATCAGATGAATTATGTAAATCAAAGGCACGACCTTAAAAGAAAAAAGTTTTTATATCGTCAGTCACTTGAGTTAACAGGAAGCGGCAATTTGATTTACATTGTAACACTTGACTATCCGGAACAGATCAAAGGCATTTATGATAGCATTGTCATGGCTGATAAGGTCACATGCACATTTTACGAAGACAATTATACAGACTGTTACTTCCTTGAATGTATGAATAAAAAAGCAACCAAAGCTTCTGCGGCTGTGGAGCTTAAAAAAATTCTCAGTGTTGACAGAATTGTTGCTTTCGGTGATAATCTCAACGATATCCCCTTGTTTGAACTTGCAGATGAGGCCTACGCTGTTGCGAATGCTTGTCAGGAGCTTAAGGATATTGCTGACGGTGTCATCGGCTCAAATGATGACGACGCAGTTGCGAGGTTTCTTACCGAAATATACGAAGCAAATAATATAAAAGGATAACTACTATGATTAATTTATACGAAGAATACTGTAAAACATACACCGGGCTTACTGAAGAAAATTCCAACGGCTTTTTTGAAACTGTTGCTGATATATATTTTTCAGAAGAAGTGCAGTCGCTTGCGCAATATGAACAGCATCTTGAAATCGACAGGCTGCAGCATATAACAAGTGTAGCCTATCTTACATACATGATCTGTAAAGAAAAAGGTCTTAATTACAGAGATGCTGCAAGAGCTGCCGTTATGCACGATCTTGTCTATTATGATTGGAGAGACGGTGAAACAGGTGGTTGGCATAAGCTTCACGGCTATAAGCACCCTAAGCTTGCCTGTCTTAATGCTAAAGAATTATGCGGCACTCTCCCCTGCTCTCAAAAGGATATTATTATGCGCCATATGTGGCCGCTGACTCTTCTTACACCTAATTCAAAAGAAGGCTGGGTTGTGACTTTTTCTGATAAGTATTGTGCCACAAGAGAGGTTATGTATTCAACTAATAAAAAATACAAAGAAAAGTTTTTGAAGGATATAGGTAAGGGTTAATATGAGTAATATAGTTAAATATGTTCTATTGTTTTTCTTCTATAGCTTTGCAGGATGGTGTCTTGAGTCATTTTACTGCTCCTTAGGTCAGAAGAAATTTGTTAACAGAGGTTTTTTAACCGGTCCACTGTGTCCGATTTACGGCTCAGCTGCAATTGTGATGACTGTTTTGATTTATAATCCCTTTAAGGATAAAGCGTTGATTGTTTTTCTGCTCGGCATTGTCCTTTGTGACATTGTCGAATATCTCACAAGCTTTGTTATGGAAAAGCTTTTTGCTGCCAGGTGGTGGGATTACACATATGAGTTATTTAACATCAAAGGCAGAATATGCCTGAAGCATTCGTTGTTCTGGGGTATTATTTCTATCGTTTTCGTTAAAATTATTCATCCGATTGTAGATTCAATTTATAATAAAATTGACGGTAGCTATATGCTCTATATTCTTATTGTAATTCTTGTTATATTCACTCTTGACCTTATCAATGCTGTGAGAAAGGCTATGGATATCAGAAAGCTTCAGCTGAAGCTCAACAAAATGATTAACACAATGAGCAATGAGCTGAACTCAATACGTGAAATAATTGGTGATAAATACGCTATTTTGCAGGACAGGCTTGAGAAGCAATCAGACAAGGTGCTTGATTTCAAGGATCAGATTGAGGATATTTACTCTGACTTTGAAAAGATGATTACAAAAAAGCCAAAATCAAAAGGAAAAAAACATTCAAAAAGAGAAAAGTTGCTCTCAAGCAGGATATTCCTTAACTATCCCGGACTCGAAAAAGCAACCCGTAAGCGTCTTGATAAGCTTAGTGCTATTGTTGATGACATAAAAGCAAATGTGTATAACGAAGAAGAAATGCAGTAAATAAAGGAGAAAAATATGGAGAAAATAGATGTAAGAGTAAAAAAGACTTACAGTCAGCTTATTGACGGTTTTTTAAAGCTGTTGAAGGAAAAGTCTTTTGACAATATTTCAGTTTCAGAGATATGCGAAGAAGCTGATGTTCACAGAGCAACGTTCTATAAGCATTTCAATGATAAATATGAATTTCTCAGCTTTTGTCTTGACACATTGCTGAATGATGTTGATATTGATCATCTTATTGTTGAACCGAGTCCTGACAATGTAAAGGTCTGCTGTTCCGAATTTGTCAATGTCATATTCAACTTTATTCATAAGTATCATTACATTTTTAAATCTGTATTCACATCGAAGCAGTCGATAACCTTTAATGCACATCTTGATGAAATGATAACAAATTTCTGCATTGATAAAATGCAGTTAGTTCTTGCAAATCTTCCTTCCTACAAGGTTCAGATGCTTGCAAACTTTTATTCCGGTGCTGTCATCGGTGTCGCAAAATGGTATGTAAATAATTATGAGGAATGTCCGATTGAAGATGTATATACATTCTTTGAGCACAGAATTAATGAAATAAGCATGTATTATAAGGAAAATATGTACCCTTACATTTAATCTCTGTCATAATCCTCGAGAAAATTATACTTTTTATCCCCTTTTCTGTAACCTATAACAGTTTCCAGGTTAACGTTGTGCACACTTCTGAATATATTCATTTCAATATTGGAGTTGATTTTTCTGAACTGAGAAATCAGCTCCTTCATTTCTTTACGCTTTGATTTCATTTCATTTTCAGATTGTTCATTGTTTTCTTTGGTGAATTTACACGCACACTGCAAAAACTCAAGATTATTGTATCTTGCCCAGGCAATAATATCAGCCTCTCTGACCATATATAACGGCCTGATGAGCTCCATACCCTCAAAATTAGTGCTGTGCAGCTTTGGCATCATCGTTTTGATTTCTGCTCCGTAAATCATGCTCAATAGTATTGTTTCAATCACATCGTCAAAATGATGGCCGAGCGCAATTTTATTGCAGCCCAGTGATTTTGCAAATTTATAGAGATGTCCCCTTCTCATTCTTGCACACATATAGCAAGGTGACTGTTCAATGTCAACAACATAATCGAAAATTCTTGCATCGAAAATTTCAATCGGAACATTCAACATGTTTGCGTTGTCAATTATTCTTTGTCTGTTTTCAGGTGAATATCCAGGGTCCATAACAAGATATTTAGCTTCAAAGGGAAAATCACTGTGCTTCTGAAGGTGCTGAATACATTTTGCAAGAAGCATTGAATCTTTACCGCCGGAAATGCAAACGGCGATTCTGTCCCCAGGCTTTATCATTTCATATTCATTGATACCTGCAATGAATCTCTTCCATATATCTTTGCGGTATTTTTTTATTATGCTTCTTTCAACTTCTACATATTTTTCCATCATATCACCAACTTAAAAAATGCAGACGGAGAAATCCATCTGCATATATTTTTTTCTGAGGATTAACTCTCATTATCTTTGATTTTGAATATAACTTTCAGAATTCCTCTGAAAGCCTTCGGGCTTCTGAACACAACAACTTTCATTCAAGTAACCTCCTAACAGCAGCTATCATCGTTTCTGACAGGAAAAGATGCCCAGAATGACAAGCATGAGTGCCATTATAAACAGCACAAACTTATCGGGAAAGCACACAGCCAGAAGAAAACCCGCACCGAAAGCGGCAAAAACAAGCCCTTTTGAGTTGCCTCTTTTGTATGCCATGCTATCACCTGATATATTATTTGCTCATGTCATCAGAGCTCACTAATATTATACGGAAACAGCAGCATGTTGTGATAAAAAACAGTTTATAATTGCCACTTTTTTATGTTCTTCATCTCGTTATATAAGGTTTTGTAGCTTTCATATCTGCTTTGACTGATAACGCCCTTTTCTACCATTTCGCAAATTTTACAGCCCTTGTCGCCGTTATGGGCACAGCCGCTGAATTTACACATACCGATATATTCATTGAATTCGTTGAAATAATATTGCAGGTCTTCAGCGAGAAAGATGTCATCGTCAATAAACTCTACACTTGAAAAGCCGGCTGTGTCAATTACATGGCCTTCAGCAACATGAAAAATTTCAGCTTGCCTTGTTGTATGCCTGCCTCTGCCGAGCTTATCGCTTATTTCACCGGTTGCAAGACATAAATCACCGTTAAGTGCATTTATAAGTGTTGACTTTCCAACACCGGAATTCCCGGTGAAGGCAGATAAGCAGCCCTTGAGCTCGCTCTTTATATTCTCTAATTCAGAGTCATCCTTATCTGAAAAGCGATAAACATTGTAGCCTGTGCTTTTATAAATATCAAATATCTCCTTTGAATCGTCAAGATCGGTTTTGGTTATGACAATTACAGGAACAATACTGTTCTTTTCTGCAAGAACTGTCATCTTGTCGATTACCAGAGTGTTAGGATAAGGCTTTGCAACAGAAACAGCGATAATAAGCTTGTCAATGTTCGCAACGGGCGGACGGGTAAGCTTGTTCTTTCTCTCGCAGATTGAATCTATTGTATTTTCTTCATTGTCACGAACAGTTATCTTAACATTGTCACCCGCAAGCGGAACAATTTTTTTGTTTCTGAATTTACCCTTTGCTTTGCATTCAAACACACCGGAACCGGTTTCAACATAATAGAATCCGCCGATTCCCTTAATAATAATTCCTTCAAGCTGCATCTTGCTTATTCATCTCCGTTAACATCCTCGCTGGCCTGCTCTGATGTGGGCTCGGTTGTTTGTCTGGATGTTGATGGTTCTGTTGAAGGTTCTGTTGTTGTCGGCTTTGTGGTAGTAGGTTTAGTAGTTGTGGGTTTTGTTGTGGTAGGCTTAGTTGTGGTTGGTTTAGTGGTTGTTTCTTTCGTTGTTGAGGGCTTTGTCGGCTTCGTTGTTTTTTCAGTTGTTTCTTCAGTTGTTGCCTCGGTGGTTTCCTCAGTTGTTTCTTCGGTTGTTGTTTCATCCTCTTCAGCTTCCTTGCCTGTACTTACAAAAACAACAATTGCTGTGCCGGGAAGCACCTCTTCTCCCACACCTTCATAGCCGATAATTGTACCCTTTGGCTTTGAAGACGAACGATATGTTATATTGTCCTCATCGAGAATAAGACCAACAGCGCTTAATGCTTTTCTGGCTTCGCTTAATGTAAGGCCGATAAGATCCGGAATGTCTATAGGTTCGACATCCTGATTTGTTGCGACATAAATCGTTACAAGTGAACCGTCATCAACCTCTTCACCTGCTTTAGGCACTGTTCTGATTACTTTACCAAGTTCAACATCTTCGTTCTTTTCTTTAACAATAATAACCTCAAAGCCCTGTGCCTTAAGCATGCTTTCCGCAACGCTGTAAAGCTGGTTTGTAACATCGGGAACAACTCTGTTGCCCTTTGGGCCTGCAACATACACAGTTATTTTATCATCTCTGGAGATTTTTCCGTGCTTAGGCTTCTGATCGACAATTGTGCCCTCTTCTTCGGTGCTTTCAGCATCAATAACAGGTTCAAACTTATACATTGAGTAGTCAGGATTGTTGTCGACCTCAGAATAGAAATTCAAATCAATAAGATAAGGCACATCAAGCTTATTGGCTCCTGATGAGAACAGGAAAATCAACACAACTGCAAAAATCACAAGGGCACTGAGTACACCGCCTAAAATAGCGATTGTTACCTTTTTGCCTGTGTCTGAGGGCTCACGGTCGAATTCGTCATAATCGTCATCTTCAACAGGTTGAACCGCAGCGGGCTCACTGACAGGAGCGTTATATTCAGTTACATATTCACTGCTTGTATTTTCGGAGCGATACATATAATCGAATTTAACATTAGGATTTTTTTTGTATGTTTCAAGATCCATCAGAATTTCAGATGCTGACTGATATCTGTCGCTCTGATTCTTCTGCATGGCTCTCATTATGATCTGTTCAAGACCGATAGGAATATTCGGATTAATCTCACGGGGACTGACAGGATCGTTCTGCAGCTGCATAAGAGCAACCGAAACTGCATTATCTGACTGGAAAGGCAGCATGCCTGTGAGCATTTCATAAAGCATTACGCCGACGGAATAAAGGTCGGTCTTTGCATCTGTGATACTGCCCTTTGCCTGCTCGGGGCTGATGTAATGCACAGAGCCGATTGCACCGTCAGTCATTGTTCTTGTCTCGCTGCGGCTGAATCTTGCGATGCCGAAGTCAGTAACTTTAATTGTACCGTCGGACTGAAGCATAATGTTCTGCGGCTTAATATCACGGTGAACAATGCCTTTGTCGTGAGCGTGCTGAAGCGCACGCAGAATCTGTGTAACAAAATAAATTGCCTCTCTCGGGTCAACTGTGCCCTGCTGCTTTGCATATTCTTTAAGAGTTATGCCATCAACATATTCCATAACAATATACTGAAGCATGTCACCGTAACTGACATCAAAAACCTTAACAATGTTCTTGTGTGAAAGAACAGCGATAGCCTTGGATTCATTTTTGAATCTTCTTTTAAATTCTTCATTGGCAAGATATTCATCTTTAAGAATTTTAACCGCTACAATCCGGTGGTCGATGTTATCAAAGGCTTTGTAAACAACAGCCATGCCACCAATACCGATGATTTCCATTATTTCATATCGTCCGTCAAGACGCTTTCCAACGTAGTTTTCCATGACTTCACCTTAACCTTTCATGATTACAACCGTTATGTTGTCACGACCGCCATTTTTGTTTGCAACTTCAATATATTTATCGGCGAGCTTTTCAAATTCAGTTTCATTATAAATTTTTAATATTTCGTTCTTGTTTACAAGTCCGCTTAAGCCGTCTGAGCAGAGAAGAAGTGCATCACCTTCGTTAACACACACGAAGTCAAAATCAATTTCAATTTCTTCATTGACGCCCATTGCTCTTGTGATGATATTTTTTATGGGAATATTTTCTGATTCTTCTTCCGTTATCTGGCCACAATCAAGCATCTTCTGCACTAAAGAGTGATCCTTTGTGACCTGCTTTATTGAGTTGTTGCTGATTATGTAAGCACGACTGTCGCCAACATGTGCAATGCAGGCTTCATTATTTTTATATACAGCCGCAACAACTGTTGTGCCCATGCCTTTAAGTGTTTCCTGTGCGGAGCCACGGTCGAAAACTGCAACATTGGCTGTTGTAATAGCCGACAAAAGAAGATTTTCAAGAGATGAAACAGGCATTGATTTTGTGTAGCATTTTTTTATTTTTTCACTGATCATTGAAATTGCAGTGTCACTTGCAACTCTGCCTCCGTGAATACCGCCCATGCCGTCACAGACAACGCCCCAGGCTGCTCCGTCATCAAAATATCCGAAATTAAAACAGTCCTCATTGTTGGAACGCACCTTTCCGACATCGGTATTGCCGACAATATTCATGTTTTTCATCTCCTTTATCTATTAATTCTCGCCCCTTCTGAGCTGACCGCATGAGGCATTAATATCACTGCCTAAAGTCCGTCTGACGGTTACATTGACCCCGTATTTATTAAGAACGGATATAAAGCTTTTTATTCTTGTATCTGAGCTTTTTTTATAATCTCTTTCTTTAACAGAATTGACCGGAATAAGATTGACATGGCAAAGCATGCCCTTAAGCCTTTTACCGAGCTCTGATGCACATTCATCACTGTCGTTAACTCCGCTTATCATGGCATATTCAAAAGAGATTCGTCTTGAGGTAGTTTTAGTATAATCTCTGCATGCTTTTAAAAGCTCATCAATGTTCCATCTGTCATTTACAGGCATTGTCTGACTTCTGATAATGTCATTGGGGGCATGCAGTGAAACGGAAAGAGTCAGCTGCAGCTTTTTATCCATTAGCTTATATATTCCGCTGACAACACCACAGGTGGAAAGAGATATATTTCTCATACCTATATTAAGTCCGTTTTCGTCAGAAATCAACGACAGGAACTTCATAACATTATCAAAATTATCAAGAGGCTCCCCTACTCCCATCATTACAATATGGGAAATTCTTATGCCGAGATCTCTTTGTGCCATATATATCTGTGACAGAATTTCGGAAGGCTTAAGATTTCTGACAAAGCCTGCAATTCCTGATGCGCAGAAGCGGCAGCCCATTTTGCATCCTACCTGACTTGAAACACAGATTGTATATCCGTATTTATACTTCATAACAACGGATTCTATCAGTTCACCGTCATTCAGCCTGAACAGATACTTAACTGTACCATCATACACCGAAACCAACTTTTTTTCAATAGTACAGTTGTAAATAACATACTTATTTTTGAGCTTTTCTCGTAATTCTTTTGAAATGTTAGACATTTCATCAAAGGTTATTGCCCCTTTTTTATGAAGCCAGTCATATATCTGGCCTGCTTTGAAGCTTTTTTCTCCCAAGCATGTGATTTCAGCTTTTAATTCGTCTAAATTTAATGATTTAATGTCGTTATTCATTTATGTCATCCTTTTTTCTGAAAGCAGCAATAAAGAAACCGTCTCCTCCGTTTTTATGCGGCATAAGAGTCACAAACTTGTCATCTGAAATTTCCGGTAGAGGTTTTACAGCTTCAAAATCTTTATTAGCCTTTAAAAAGTCTTTGCAGACACCTTCATTTTCTTGCTTTGAAAGAGTGCAGGTGGAATAAATAATCAAACCGCCGTTTCTGACATATTCAGCGCCGTTTGAAAGTATCTTAAGCTGTATATTGGGGAGTGATTTGAATTCATCAAGGCTTTTATATTTTATTTCAGGCTTTCTTCCGATTATTCCGAGGCCTGAACAAGGTACATCACACAGAACACGGTCTGCAAGACCGAGGCTTTTATTATAAACAGAAGCATCGGAAACATCCGGCTTAATAGCGGAAAGGCCTAATCTGACAGCACCCTTTCTTATAAGCTCAACCCTGTTTTTATGTATGTCAAAGCAGAGAACCTCTCCGCTATCCTCCATGATTTCAGCCACGGTATATGCTTTTCCGCCGGGAGCGGAGCATAAATCAAAAACACGCATATCATTTTCTGCTCTCAGAGCTGCTGAGCAAAGCTGACAGGATAAATCCTGAACATGATATAAGCCTTTTCTGAAGGAGTCAAGAGATTCGATATCTTTTCCGTTAAGATTAAGAACAAGAGCATTTTTAAGATAGGTTTTATCCGCTTTGACTCCTTCTACACAAAGAAGTTCAATGAGCTCATCTTCTGTAATCTTTGTTGTGTTTACGCGGACATATAATTCAGCTGTGCCGATAGTATGGGAAAGAATTCCCTCAGCGTCATCAGCACCGTATTGATCAATAAGCAACCTGACAAGGTTTTCCGGGCAGGAATAGGTTATACTTAAAAACTTCACGACATCACTTCTGTCTTTGATCGTGATATCATCCCTTGAAACTTTTCGTAAAACAGCATTAATGATTCCGGAAGCATATGAGCAGTTGTTTTTTCGTGATAGAGTGACACTTTCATTAACAGCTGCCGATTTTGGAATTTTATCCATAAAAAGAATCTGATATGCACCCATTCGCAGAATTGTCAATGCCTCGGGCTTAAGCTTTTTCAGGGGTTTTGACAGGTATTTCTGCAAAACAAAGTCAATTGTCAGTTTTCTTTCAATAACGCCGTAAAACAAAGCAGACACAAAAGATTTGTCCCTTGTGTCGAGCTTTGTCTCAGTCAGCATGCTGTCAAGCGCAATATTAGAATAAGCATTATTCTTTTCTATTTTTAACAAAGCATTAAATGCTGTTTGTCTTGCATTTGCCATAAAAATCCTCAATCTCTTCTTGTGCGAAGAATTAATCTTATCAGTGACATCAAAGATACAAGCAGTGCAGCCACATAGGTCATCGCAGCTGCAGTGAGCACCTTTTTTGCCTTCGGAAGCTCATCCTCATATAATATTTCTCTTTCAGTCAGAAGCGTCATCGCTCTTCTGCTGGCATTGAATTCCACAGGCAGGGTAACAAGCTGAAAAGCGGTTACACTTGCAAAAAGGATAACTCCGACAGTTACAAGAACGGGCAGATTCATAAAATAGCCGATAATCGCAAGAAAGAAGCCTGCGCTTGAGCCGAAATTTGCAACGGGCAAAATCAGATTTCTGATTTTTATCGGTGCGTAGCCTTGCGCATGCTGAATTGCATGACCTGCTTCGTGACAGGCTATACCGACACTTGCAATTGATGTTCCTGAGAAAACTTCATCTGAAAGACTAATAACGTTTGATTTTGGATTATAGTGGTCAGAAAGCTTTCCGGGGATCTTGGTTATTTTTATATCCTGAGCCAGACCGCTGAAATTAAGAACAAGATATGCAGCCTGAGCGCCTGTAATACGCTTTCTGTTCTGTATTGCAGACATTTTTCTGTAAGTGCTTTTAACGTTAGCCTGAGCGATAAGAGATATAATTATTGCAGGCACAACGAGAATAAGATAATAATAGTCATACCAGATCAAAGTAAGCATCTCCTTATTTTCCTAAAACTGTTCCTTTTTCAATCGAATAACCGTTGAGAAACGAAGAAGCATCCATTCTTTTTTTGCCTTCGAGCTGAACACTTGTCAGTTCAACACATCCATTATCACCACAGCAAACTATGAATTTACCGGCAGAACAAATTACCTCTCCC
Organism: Acutalibacteraceae bacterium; assembly: GCA_045533205.1. Lineage (GTDB taxonomy): Bacteria > Bacillota > Clostridia > Oscillospirales > Acutalibacteraceae > UBA6857. The sequence goes on from JAZSHL010000047.1 coordinate 61,279, forward strand.
GGATTATTATTACCCTTTCTGTCACAGATAACCGAGGAATGTATCTTCAAGGTTTTTCCGTCAATAACAGTTGATGCGCCTGGCCATGAATACAGGCCTCTGATTTTGTTGTGTATGTTGAATGCTGAATCATTCCAGTCAATAGGACTCATTTCTTTTGAAAGCAGTGTCACATGACTTGCTTTTGACTCATCCTGCTTTATGGGGTTAAGCTGATTGTTTTCAATTTTTTCAATTGTTTCCATCATAGCTTCGGCACCCAAAGGCGCTAAAACCTCATACATATATTCGGTTGTGTCATTGATTCCGATTCTGCATTCCTTTATGTTGAGAATATCTCCGGTATCAACGCCCTCATCCATCTGCTGCACAGTGACACCTGTTACTTCATCACCGTTGAGAACAGCATAATGAATCGGTGAAGCACCACGGTATTTCGGTAGAATTGAAGCGTGAACATTGATGCAACCGTACTTGGGAAAATCAAGAAAATCCTTAGGCAGGATTTTTCCGTATGCCACAACAACAACCAGATCAGGCTTAATCTCTCGGAGAATTTCAACACCCTTGCCGTTTCTCAGGCTTGTCGGTTGAAAAACGGGAAGATCATGCTTAAGTGCCTCAACCTTAACATCGGGAGGTGTTAAAATTTGCTTTCTTCCGACGGGCTTGTCCGGTTGACAAAAAACTCCCACAATTTCGTGCTCTGAATTTACAAGTGTCTTCAGGCAATCAACAGAAAAATCCGGAGTTCCCATAAATGCGATGCGCATGTAATCAATCCTTCCTTATTTATCTTCTTCTCTCATTCTTTTCAGGTCTTCTGCAGTTATATCTTTAATTACCTTGTCAGTATAGAGTGTACCGTCAAGATGGTCAATTTCGTGGCAGAAGCACCTTGCCTTAAGGCCTGTTGCTTCATATCTTCTCCACACACCCTCACGGTTCTGTGCCTTGATTTTAACATATTCCGGTCGTGAAACCACACCCTGCTGACCCGGCACTGAAAGACAGCCTTCAACATCCTTGTATTCACCTGATGTTTCAATAATCTCAGGGTTTACAAGCTCAAGAAAGCCGTCACCCACATCGACAACAACTACTCTTTTTAATATTCCTACCTGAACCGCAGCAAGTCCGACACCTTCTGCCTTATACATCGTTTCTTTCATATCATCAAGCAATGTCCAGAGTCTGTCATTGAATTTTTCAACCTTACGGCTTGTCTTACGAAGAATCGGATCCTCTGATGTAACAACTTTTCTGATTGCCATTTTTATACTCCTTATATTAAATTAGTCGGATTCATATCCGCTGATACTGTAACGTCCTTATATTTTTTGTTTTTGCCGTATTCAACGAGTAAATCAGAAATCATTTTTCTGAAATTACGGCTGTTTTTGCATTTTATAATGATCCGGTATCTGAACTTATTGTTTATTTTTGAAATTCTCGGAGGCATTGGGCCAAGAATGATAATTTTTTCTGTTTTATATTCTTTTTCAACCTTTTCAGTTATTGAAGAAAGAAAGCTTCTTGAGCAATTGAGGGCGCTTATTTCGTTTTCACAGGTGAAAATAACTGAACAGATGTCACAAAACGGAGGATAGACAAGCGCTTTTCTTATCTGAATTTCTGTTTCAAAGAAGCTGTCATAATCTTGCTCCTGTGCCAGCTGAATGATGTGGTTTTCAGGCGTGAGTGTCTGAATGACTGCAGTTCCTTTTATACTTCCCCTGCCTGATCTTCCGACAACCTGTGTGAGAAGGTCAAAGGTTCTTTCTTCACTTCTGAAATCATCATTATTGAGCTGCTGATCTGCATTGATAACACCGACAAGTGTCACATTTTCAAAGTTTAAGCCCTTTGCCACCATCTGTGTTCCGAGCAATATATCGTATTTTCCATCACCGAAATCAGTCAGACCTTTTTCAAAAGAATGACGTGACGAGGTGGAGTCGGCATCCATGCGCAGAACTCTGGCTTCGGGAAGAAGCTTTTCAATTTCTTCTTCAATTCTCTGTGTGCCGTAGCCTGCGTATCGTACATCGTCTTTTTCACATTCAGGGCAGTGCTTTGTGAAAGGCCTGGAGTAGCCGCAGTAATGACACATCAGTCTGTTGTTTGCTGTGTGATATGTCAGCGAAATGCTGCATGAGGGACATGTGATGACGCTTCCGCAGCTGTCACATGCTGCAAATGTATTATATCCCCTTCTGTTCATCAGAAGAATGGATTGTTTCTTGCTTTCAAGGTTTTTTTCGAGCCTTTCAAGTAAATCACTGCTGATATTATATCTGTTGCCTGATTTTCTGTCCTGCTTCATGTCGACCAAGGACACATCGGGCAAAACGGCGTCGCCGTATCTTTCAGTAAGCTTAAAAAGCTTATATTTGCCTTTTTTAGCGTAGCAATAGCTTTCCACCGACGGAGTTGCGGAAGAAAGTAAAATCAGTGAATTGTGCCTTTTTGCGCGAAATTTAGCAACATCAACGGTGTGGTACTTCGGTGAGCCTTCGGATTTATAAGTGTGCTCCTGCTCTTCGTCAATAACTATAAGTCCTATGTTGTCAAAAGGTGCAAACACGGCAGATCTTGTGCCGACAACAATTTTCACCTGACCGTCCTTGACTCTTTTATATTCGTCACGTCTTTCACCGACAGAAAGTGCACTGTGAAAAACTGCAACCTCAGAGCCGTAACGGCCTTTAAAAACGGCCATCATCTGTGGAGTCAGCGATATTTCCGGCACCATAACAATAACCTGTCTTCCGTCACTGATAACTTCGTCAATTACGGAAAGAAAAACTGATGTTTTTCCGCTGCCTGTAATACCGTAAAGAAGACTGACCTGACTGCCGTTTTTATATTCGGACAAAATTCCCTCAAAGGCTGTCTGTTGAGCTGCAGTGAGTATGATTTCTTTTTTTGCTTTTTCATCAATAAGGCTCGTTTCGGGCATTCTGTAGTAAGCCTTATCACAAATGTCAACGAGTCCTTTTTTTTCAAGTGCAGAGATTACGGCTGTGGTTACGCCTGTGAAATAACACAGCTCCTTCACAGTGCAGCTTCCGATGTCACAAAGAACATCATAAACGCCTTTTTGCTTTGGAGTAAGCCTGACATCATCTGAATTCTTGCAGACACTGACAAACCTGTTTGTTGCATCATTCATTTTTCTGACAGTGTCGTAGCTGCGCTTTATCAGCTCTTTTCTGATAAGCCTGTCAAAATCAGTGCAGTCAGCACTCAAGCCAAGTGAGCTGCAGATGAAATTTCTGTCCTTTGGCTCATCAAGCGAAAGCATGAAAGAATATATCTCGTTTTCAGTTTCAGAAAGCACAGGCAGATTTTCGCTGAAAACTGCATAATAATTAACTGCAGTTTTATAGCTATGTCCTGAAGGAATCTGCGCTTTAACCGCTTCAAAATAGGTGCAGAACGTTCTGTCCTTGAGAAAGCAAGCGATGGAAAGCATTTCCTCACTTACGAAGGGTGTTTCATCGATTACGGAAATGATCTTTTTATATCTTACATCATCACAAGCATCTGCAAAGGAAAAGATTATTCCCTGCCTTTTTGCTGTTTTGCTGTTACCGAAGGGTACTGTAACACGTGAACCGATTTTTGCCTTGTCTGACATGCTGTCATCTATAAGATAACCGTATAAAATGTCAAAATGATATGCAACATTTTCAACGGCAACAAGAGCCAGAACCTGTTTCATATCATTTCACATCCTTTTGTTATATGTTTCTGATTTCCTCGGGCTCTGAAATCTCGAGCTTGCCTGAAAGGAATTCGTCAAGAGCATAAGTTACAGGCTTTTCAGTGCCGCATTTTTCGTTGAGCTCGGGTGTTTCGGAAATAACTCTTGCTCTTTTTGCAACTGCTGTTACAAGTGAATAACGGCTGGTGTTGTTTTTGAGTAATTCTCTGAGATCGGGATTAAGCATTGTTCATTACCTCTTTTATCTTATTTTTCATCATTTTTATTTTAAGCTGTTCGCTTCTGATTACTGACATAACATCGTCAATCGCCTCATTAAGGTTATCATTTTCAACGATGTAATCATATTCGCATGCTCTTGCAAGCTCGCTTTCGGCAATTTTAAGCCGTTTTTCAATGGCTTCATCTGAGTCTGTTCCTCTGCTGCGAAGTCTTTCCTCAAGCTCCTTCATTGAAGGAGGAATAATGAATATTTTTTTTGCTTCCGGAAAAACCTTTCTGACATTTGTTCCGCCTTCAACCTCAATGATAAGAAAAACAATCTTGCCTTCATCGAGTCTGTCCTGAACAGGTTTGATTGGTGTGCCGTAATAGTTTGAGCCGTAGTTAGTATATTCGAGCATATCGCCGTTTTCTATATGTTTGAAGAAGGTTTCCTTGTCAACATAATAATAGTTAACGCCTTCTTTTTCTCCGCAGCGCATATCTCTTGTTGTCATGGAAACAGAAAGCATAGCTTTGTCACCGAGCTTTTTAAGAACTTCGGCGATTATTGTGTCCTTGCCGCAGCCTGAAGGCGCTGAAACAACAAAAAGCAAGCCTTTATCAGTCATTGTCACATTCCTCCCCTGTGAGTTCGCCCTGATCGGATTCGAGTCTGTTTGCAACAGTTTCACACTGAAGATATGTAAGAATAACATGATCACTGTCCATGATTATAACAGCTCTTGTTCGTCTGCCCTGAGTTGCATCAATAAGGGTGCCTCTTTCCTTGCACTCCTGAATAATTCTTTTAATCGGTGCTGAGTCGGGACTGACAATAGCAACAAGACGCTGTGCATTTATCATATTTCCGAATCCTATATTTATCAACTTCATTTTAATCACCTGAATTAATTATTCGATGTTCTGAACCTGTTCTCTGATTTTTTCAACCTCGGCCTTGATGTCGATAACTCTTCTTGCGATATCAACATCCTGAGCCTTTGAGCCGATTGTATTAGCCTCACGGTTAAATTCCTGAACAAGGAAATCCATCTTTCTGCCGATAGCTTCCTTGCTTTCCATGAACTCGTGCATCTGGCTGACATGACTGCGGAGTCTTACGGTTTCTTCCGCAACGGCAATCTTATCAGCATATATTGCAGCTTCAGTGAGAAGTCTTTGCTCGTCAACCTGAACATCTTCAAGAACAGTTCTCATTCTGTCAAGAAGCTTTTTGTTATATTCAATTACGGTTTCCGGTGAGCGCATTTCAATGAAAGATACATGCTCAAGAATAGTGTCACAGCGTGAGAGAATGTCATTCTTAAGCTTTTCGCCTTCTCTTTCACGCATTGCAACGAAGTTAGAAGCAGCAGCATCGGTAACAGCCTTTACAGCGTTCCAGATTCTTTCTTCGTCGGCTTCGTTCTTGTGAACAGAAAAAATGTCATGATATCTTGCAACGGATGAAACAGTGACATCGTTTCTTAACTGATACTTCTCACCGATTTCATTCAGAGCATTGATGTATCCGCCTGCAAGTGAGTGATTGACTGAAACAATACAGTCTGCTTCCTCAAGCTCTTCAAGCTGAACATAGCACTCTGTCTTTCCTCTTGAAATATATGACTGAAGATATGTCTTGAGCTTTTCGTCAAGGAACCCATATGTTCTGGGAACTCTTGAGGAAAAATCAAAATATCTGTGATTAACGCTCTTGATTTCAACGGTTATACTCATGCCGTCAACAATCTGCTGAGCTCTGCCGAATCCGGTCATACTTCTTATCATTTTTTCTACCTCTCGATATTAAAAATAAACACCAAATATACTTTTGATTATATCCTTTTTATTATATATTGTTTTGATGCTTTTGTCAAACATATTATTGATTATTCCGGCAGGAATTGCATGAGCCCATGAGTATTGACGGAATGTCATTTTCATACATACCGTCAGTGCAGATAAAGTTCATTCTGTCGAGAAAAACACTGATTTCACTGATGCGGCATCTGCCGATGTAACAATTTTGATTTGCAGCAAGGTTGAAGGCAGCCTTCAAAAGGCCCTCAACCACAAACGGATTGCTTCTGTCAAAAGAAAGATCTGTTACTTCTGCATACATTCCGTCCATTACAAGGGTACATTTTCCTAAATTGGTTTCACCGTCGAGAGCATTGAAATCAACAACTGATTCTGTTGTATCGGAATAATCGTGCTTGAAAAATATCATATTATTTCTTCTTTCTTTCCATTCCTGCGTTAATCTTGAGCTTTCTGACCTCGTCCTCGGTCAGATGGCGCCATGCACCCTGCTTGAGCATACCGAGCTTGATTGAGCCTATAGCCGTTCTCTTAAGTCTTGCAACCTCAAGACCGACTTCCTCACACATTTTTCTGATCTGTCTGTTTCTTCCTTCATAGAGAATTATCTCAAGAACAACACGGTTTTCTTCCTTGGTGATGACTCTGACCTCTGCAGGTGCAGTTTTTCTGTCGTCAATTATGATACCTGTTGTCAGAGCCGTAATCTGATCCTCACTGATTGAAGGACGGACAGTAACTCTGTATGTTTTCGGGACATGTCGTGTAGGGTGTGTCATTGCATTTGCAAATTCGCCGTCATTTGTGAAAATGAGCAGGCCTTCAGAATCTCTGTCAAGTCTGCCGACGGGGAAAACTCTTCCGGGCACATCCTTGATAAGCTCTGCAACGCACTTTCTGTCCATTTCATCCTTCATAGTTGTTATAAAACCTCTTGGTTTATGAAGAAGGATATAAGTATAATTTTTCTGCTTTATAATCTTTTTGCCGCTTACGGTTATAAGATCCTTTTTAGGGTTGATTTTGTCACCTATCTGTGCAGGGTGTCCGTTAACTCTGACCTTTCCTGCTTCAATAAGCTCTTCACTTTTTCTTCTTGATGCAACCCCGCATTCAGCGAGGTATTTCTGCAGCCTGACTTTACCGTCTGTCATATTATCAATCCTCTCAGTTTAAAAATAAATGCTTCAGTTTGTCACAAAAGCTATATTGTGGCTTTGTGATGATTTGAGTATCAATTGATGCAGCTTCGTCTGTTAAAATTTCTATTCTTTTAACAATTCGGTCGCCACTTAAAATCTCAAGATAACCGATCACTTCATTTTTTCTTATAGGGGCATATAAAAGCTTCGGTATAGCAACTCTGTAATCATACTCAAGGCAATCACTAACTGCTAAATCTGTATCTGACAGTGAAATTTCTACAGTTTGTTTTTTTGAAGAATACACCCTCACTGTATCAGGAACAATCTCGGGTACTTGCACATCACTCATCATTGTAAAGCCGTAATCAAACATTTTTTTATGGTCGTTCCAATCGTCAGGGGCATTAAGCGTCACTGCAACAAGGACAGCACCGTTTTTTTTGCAGGCTGTTACAAGGCAACGGCCGCTTTTTTTGGTAAAGCCGGTCTTGATGCCAAAAACACCGTCATATGAACGGAGTAACCTGTTGTGATTAGAATATGTTGAGCTGATTTCAGGGGAAATATACTCTGCTGTGTATACCTTCGTTGAACAAATCTGTCTGAATACAGGGTTATTCACAGCATATGAGCCTAAAAGAGCCATGTCATATGCAGTTGTGTAGTGCTCCGGGTTGTCGAGTCCTGATGCGGTTACAAAATTGGTTGAAGTCATGCCGATTTCAGCTGCTTTTTTATTCATCATTTTCGCAAAATCTTCTTCACTGCCTGCAAGATATTCAGCAACAAGAACAGCAGCATCGTTGCCTGACTCAAGAAGCATTGCATAGACAAGGGTTTTCAGGTAAAACCTGTCCCCTTTTTTTATTCCGATTGCAGTGCCTTCAACGGTTGAATCACGTTTTGCCTCAACAACACAGTTAAGCTTGCCCGACTCAATAGCGAGTATACTCGTCATTATCTTTGTCGTGCTTGCCATTGACATTTTTGATGTTGCGTTTTTATCGAAAATTATCTCTTTCGTGTCACTGTTTATGAGCACGGCACTTTTCCCGCTGACATCGCAAAAAGGCGCAGAAAGTGCGCAGAAGGAAAAAATATAAATCAAAAATGATGATAATAATACTCTTTTAATTAACAAAGCAACCACCTGCCAATAAAATACTATGCAGGCGGTTGTTTTAAAATTATATCAAATTATTCAGCTGCAGGCTCTTCAACTGCTTCAACTGCAGGTGAAGGATCCTTCTTAACCTTATTAATGAGACCTGTAACTTTGTCAAACATTTCAGGAACAAGGTTAACAGCTCTTTCAGCAGCGTTGTCATATGCTGTGATGTGCTTGAGGGTAACTTCACCGTTGTTAACAACAAGGAATGCAACAGGAGTGATTGTCACACCTGCACCGCCTCCGCCACCGAAAAGCTCCTGAGAAGCCTTTGAGGGGAAATCAGCGCCGCCTGATGCGAAACCGTATGTAACCTTTGAAACGGGGATAATTGTTGTTCCGCCTTCAGCATAAATGGGTTCGCCGATAATTGTGCTTGTGTCTACGAGCTCACGGATTTTTTCGATTGTTGATGCAAGAATTGCACCTGCTGATTTTTCTGACATTGTATATCATCCTTTCATTTGACTTTGCTGGGTTGAATTTTCGCTTGATTTATTTTTAGACTTGTCAGTTTTTTTAAGGCCGCCCATGACGAACTTAACAACAACACTGAATACAAGTCTTATTAACATGCCGATTGTTGAGTTTGTAATCTTACGGACATTGAACTTCATGTCGCAGAAAAATTCGCCCTGTGTTTTGTTGGCCAGGAAATCAGGCTCAACATTGACATCATACTTTTTAACGAGATAGTTTGAGCAGATATATCCCATTACGGGAAAAACCTGCTGACAGGTCTGTCCGTATTTGATTGCAGTTGAAGCAGCATCACCGGTGCCGACCGCAATGTTGACATCAATCTCTTCAAAAACAATGCTCTTCATAAGATTGACACTGTATTTTTTCAGAACTCGTCCGAGATTTTCAATAACAGAAACTATACCGTCATAGCCGTTTGCCTTTGCCATTTCAACAATAGGATTGGGCTTTTTCTCTTTTGGTTCTTCCTCAGGTTTTTCTTCCTTTGGTTTTTTCTCTTTTTTCGGTTTCTTTTCCTTTTTCTTTTTGTCGGGATCAGTCGGGAAGAACTTATGCGAAATAAAAAGGTATCTCACAGAGAGATGAAACTGACGATCATAACCGATTGTCACCCTGACAGGTATAGAAATCAATAAAAGAAGAAATGCAAATATTCCTGCGACTACACACAGAAATATTTCAAAGCCTGTCATCATCTCACCTCCACATTTTTATATTATACTATATGTTACCCTAAATTTTCAGTTTCGTCAACACTTATCTCAAAATCTGTTTGTGTTTTTTCGCTATTTTCATCTTTTTCCTGCTCATTTTGACTGTCAGGTAAATCAGGAAGCTCGTCAAGGGATGAAATACAGAAGCATTTGAGAAATTCGGGCGTAGTTCCGTAGATAAGAGGTCTGCCCGGCAATTCAAGTCTGCCTTTTTCTTCAATGAGTGATTTCTGACAGAGATTGGAAATTACAGCAGAGCAATCTACACCTCTGATCTGTTCGATAAAAGCTTTTGTTACAGGCTGATTATATGCAACAATTGCAAGAACCTCAAATGCTGCCTGCGAAAGCGGAGCATTCTTTTTAACTTCAATCACTTTTCTTATACTGTCAGCGTATATGAGCTTTGAACAAAGCTGATATTTGTCATCGAGCTTGAGAAGGCATATTCCCGAATCTTCACTTTCGTATTTTTCTCTTAAAACCTCAAGAGCCTCGCTCAAAACAATTATTTCAACATCGAGAGCCTGAGAGATTCTTTTAATTTCAATCGGCTCGCCGACGGCAAAAAGAACAGCCTCAAGGGTTGCAAGAAGATTATCGTTATTCATCATAGTTTTCACCACCTGCACTTAATTGAAATTCCTCTTCATCATCGATTTCTCCGGTCTGAATGACAACCAAATCATCATCTTCGTCTTCAACATTTATTTTATTTGCCTTGATAAGCTCAAGAATGGCAAGAAAGGTCGCCACCATTTCAGAGCGTGAACGGGAATCGTTGAAGAAATCAGAAAAACGGTTTTTTGCACTGATTTTCAGCTTTCTGAAAATTCCTGAAATACGGGAGCTGACAGAAACGATCTTTTTCGCAACAATTGCCGAGAAGGCATCAACCGGTGGCGGAAGCTTTCGTTTGCCCTTGCCTATTGCAGCAAGATAATGGCTGATAAGCTCATTGCTTTCGTGGGTGCGCTCATATTTCTTGTCTGACTCAATCTGCATGGTATGCCTTGAGAAATAATCAAAGCCGTTTGCGGTTTCTGCAATTTTACCTGCCATAATTTTGCAGTCACGATATTCAAGAAGCTCACCCTGAAGCTCTTTCTTCAGGTCATCCGCTTCTTCATGAACAGGCAGAAGTGACACAGATTTGATGTAAACAAGGCGAGCAGCCATTTCGAGAAAATCGCTTGCGATTTCCATGTCAGCTTCTTCCATCTGATGAACATATGCAATGTATTGTTCGACCAGCTCGAAAATAGGAATGTCATAAATATTCAGTTTGTGTTTACTTATCAGATGTAAAAGCAGATCCATGGGACCTTCAAATACATCAATTTTATATTGAATTTTTTCCATGGCTCCTCCTTAACAACTTTATTTTATCCGAACTCAAAAGAGTCTGAATGGTAGCGATACAAAAATATTTATAGCATAATAAACAGGAATTGTAACACCTGAAATTATTCCGTCAAGTACACCCGAGAAGAAAAGAACAACAACAATAAGACTTGTATATCTCTCATATTTCATAAGCTTATAATAATATTTATCCGGTAGTGCTGCGCTCAGAATTCTTGATCCGTCATAGGGTGGAATAGGTATCATATTAAACACGGCAAGAGCTATATTTATCAGCACCGTGAACTGCAAAAAGTCACAAATATAATCAGGCAAAGTATTTTCGTAAACGCCTCTGAAAAGAATTGCCTGTCGGATAAAAGCAAAGATAATTGCCATCACTATATTGGACACAGGGCCTGCAAGAGCAGTAAGAGCCATATATTGCTTACGCCTGTTTCTTTTGAAATTGCCGATATTGACAGGTACAGGTTTAGCGTAACCGAAGCCGATGAAGAATATCATCAATGCACCGATGGGATCAATATGTGCAAGAGGGTTAAGAGTGAGTCTTCCTCTGTTTTTTGCTGTGTTATCCCCTAATTTATAGGCAGTGTAACCGTGAGCCAGTTCATGTATTGGTGTTAAACAAAACACTATAAATATTCTTGCCAATAAATCAATTATAAGATCAACGGAAAAGCCCTCAGTCAGTATTCTGCTTATAAAGCGCATTAATTTTTCCTCCCGATAACAAATCTGTTAATGTGGTTGTAATCTTGTCTTATTTCACAATCGAATCCGTTTTCCGTGAAAATCTCTGAAATATCCACTGCCTGATTTTCACCGCACTCAAAGGCAAGTATTCCTTTATCCTTCAGTTTTGATTTCCAATATGAAATAATATAGCGGTAAAAAACGAGTCCGTCCTCTCCTCCGTCAAGTGCCATTGAAGGTTCGCGAAGCACCTCTTTTTGAAGTGTCTGAATTTCATCGCTTCTGATGTATGGCGGATTGCTTACGATGATGTCGGCCATAGGATAATTTCCGAAAGAGTCGTAATCAAAAATATCACCGTTAACGGCTGAAATTTCACTGCCATTCAAAATATTTCTGACATTTTCTTTCAGATAAGAAAATGCTTTTTCACTCTTTTCAACAAGTATAAGCTCAGAATCCGGCACGGCCTTTTTAACTGAAATGCCTATACATCCGCTGCCGGAGCACAAATCGTAAATAACAGAGCCTTTTTGCGATTTTGCAACAGAAATCACATATTCACACAAAAGCTCAGTTTCAGGCCTCGGAATAAGCACACCGTCGCCAACAGAAAAGGTGCTTTCATAAAAATCCCACTGTCCGATAATGTACTGAACAGGTGTTCCTGATATGCGTTTTTTTACAGCATTATCAATGTCAGAGAGGACCTGCTCGCTGAACTCGGATTCATCAGAAAAAAGTGCTTTGCTTTGAGGAATCCCTGAAAAATGACTAATAATGATTTCAGCCTCAAAGGCGGAATCTTCAATTCCGTTATCCTTCAGTTTCTTCGAGATTTTCCTGAGTAGTATGCTCATTGCAGTCAAGCTCACATTCCTTTTGTTTATATTTGGCTTTTTCTTCATCGTCAAGAACTTCGATAAAAGCTGAAAGAGCAACCTCAATCATGCTGTCATCAGGCTCTTTGGTTGTTAATCTCTGCATCCAGAGACCGGGTGCGGCAAGAATTCTGACAATAAAATTATCATGCCTGCCTGCGTATCTTATAAATTCATAGCTGAGGCCGGTAACGATGGGAAGAATCATTATTTTGGTAAGCATCCAAAGCACAGTGTTATCTCTTAAACCTGTAAAAATAGATAACACAGATGAAATAATAACACTGATTATAATAATAACAAATATGAAGCTTGTTCCGCATCTCGGATGAAAGCGTGACTGTTTTTTAACATTTTCAACATTAAGCTCAAGTCCGTTTTCATAACAGAAAATAGTTTTATGCTCAGCTCCATGATACATAAAGGTTCGTTTAATGTCCTTCATGAGAGAAACAGCAGCGATGTAAATTACAAAAATTGCCATTCGTATAACACCCTCAAAAAGGGCTCTGAAATTGTCAAGGCTTTCCCCTGCCAGCTTGTTGATAAAGTCAACAATAACAGTCGGCAGATAGAAGAAAAGAAGAAAAGCGAGAGCGACACCGAGTATTGATGCGATACCGGTGATTACACTCATAACCTTTTTGTTTATATGAGCATTGAGCCATTTATCAAGCTTTGACATGTTTTCCTCTGATTCCTCCATGTCATCAAGGCCTGATTTGTCAGCTGAAATCATAAGACATTTGTAGCCGAACATCATCGACTCAACATAGTTGACGATACCACGGATCATCGGCCAGCCAAGGGGCTTGAACTTGTCCTTTGCATGCTTGACTTTAATCTCCTGTGTGTCGATTGTTCCGTCCGGACATCTGACGGAAACTGCAGCCTTTCCGTTGGGATTCTGCATCATTATGCCTTCAATCAAAGCCTGTCCGCCGATTGAGGTTTTGCAGCAGCTTTTGTTTTTCTTACTCATTGTTATCCTCCGTATCAGAAATCGGTAAAAGCACCTTAACGGTTGTTCCGACTCCGAATTTACTTGTTATAATCAGCTGGCCGCCGTGCATTCTGATTATTTCATCTGCAACAGCAAGACCGATGCCGGTACCTCTGATTGTGTTGTTTGCCTTATAGAACTTTTCTTTGACATGCTTCAGGTCCTCCTCAGAGATACCGCAGCCTGTGTCAGAAAAAGTTACATCAGCAAAGCTGTTGTTTGCTGTGAGTCTTATATCAATCTCTCCGCCGGAATCTGTATATTTAACGGCATTATCAAGAATATTGATAAACACTTGTCTTATTCTATCATAATCTCCTGTTAACTTCAACTCACTTTTTATATCAATTTCAGTTTTCATTGATATATTTTCGGCGTCCGTTTTTTGTTTATATATTTCACATGTCTGCAGAAGCATTGAAGAAAGCTCTATCTGCTCCTTGATAATTGTCATACCATTATTCTGCATTCTTGAAAAGTCAAGAAGCTCTTCAACCATCGACGAAAGCCTTGTTGTTTCTTCAACGATAATATCCAGGCCTTTTTTCATAATCTCTTTGTCGTCACCGTGATTCTGCAACGTTTCGCCCCAGCCCTTGATGGCTGTCAGAGGTGTTCTGATTTCATGTGAAACCGTGGATATAAATTCGTTTTTCATTCTGTCGGTCTGACTCAGACGCAGTGCCATATCATTGATAGATGCACAAAGCTCACCGATTTCATCTTCTGAATCAATTTCTATTCGTACATCAAAGTCGCCGTTTGCTATTTTACCTGTTGTTGCATTAATCCTCTGCACCGGGTTTACAATAGATGAGACAAAGTACATGCCGGATAATGTTATAAGCAAAATAATGAGTATTACAACAACGATTATTATCACAGACAGCAAAGTCAGCTGATGATAAGTTTCCTCCATTGAAATCAGATATCTGACAGCTCCGACAGCCTGACCTGACTTATCCTTAAGAATATAAGAAACAGCTGTTACAGGTTCTCCTGAAGCCATTCTCATGCGTACAACACCAATGCCGTTTTCTTCGTGCAGCGCCTCTTCATAATCAGGCAAATCTGAGCTTATATCGTGGCTGAAGCCGCTTGAGGAAACAATCATTTTGCCGTTTTTGTCAAGCACCCAGACCTCCATTATATCCTTATAAAGAAAGGTTTCAACAAATTCACCGGCACCAATGGCAAATAATTCATCATCATTGCCGATGTAAGATGCAAAAAATGTGTCAACAGACTTGTTTATTCGGGCTCTGATTGTTGTTTCTGCAGAGCTGAAGTATCTGTTGAATACAGAATATAACACAACACAAGTGAAAGCCAGAAAAATCGCAATTATAACCAAAAGAATATTTCTGATCCATCTGCTTTTGATTGAGCTGTTCATTGCAATTTCTCTCCTTTCATTGTTTACTCATTCCATTTGTAGCCCTGTCCCCAGACGGTTATCAGGTGCTTCGGGGTTGAAGGGTTATCTTCGATTTTAAGTCTTAATCTTCTGATATTTACATCGACAACCTTATCGTCGCCAAAATATGGATCTCCCCATACCTTATCAAGAAAGTATCCACGCTCAATTGATGTGCCGGGAGCAGAAAAAAAGCATTCAAGAATCTGAAATTCTATGTGGGTCAGCTCTATAACACTGTCGTCCTTTTTCAGAACGTGCTTTTTAAGATCAAGCTCAAATCTTCCGAGTCTGATTTTGTCTGAAGTTATGTCTGATGTCAGCTTTTTGCTATATTCAACACGACGGTAAAGGCTGTCAACACGAGCAATGAGCTCAGCAGTTGAGAAGGGCTTCTGAACATAATCATCAGCACCTGCACGCAAGCCCTCAACCTTATCTTCCTCCTGTGTTTTAGCTGTTAAAAATATTATACCTACATTAACATTGACCTCTCTTATTTGCCTGCATACCTCGACACCGTCAATTTCGGGCATCATTATATCAAGAATAGCAATGTCAATGCTGCCGGCATTTTCTTTATATTTATCAATTGCTTCTCTGCCGTTTTCGGCTTCAATCACATTGTAGCCGGCAATTTTCAGGTTGATAATTATAAATTCTCTAATAGATTTTTCATCTTCTGCTATCAAAGCGGTTTTCATGTAAATCACCTTATTTAATAATCATTTTTGATAATGCTGTTTTGTCGATATCGTATTCATTTGCTGTATGATGAATACGGTAATAAATTTCTCCTCTTGCGGTTTCTTTTAAGAATCTGTATTCTGACGGAATACGGATATCACTGTGACTGTCGAGATAATACAGTGAAAACAGAAGCTCACCGGTTGAATATTCACCGTTCTTTTCATCGATAAGCTCATAAAATGTTATTATGTTATTTTTATGATTGTTTGAAACAGTGACTTTACTGACAAGATCAGTGGGAATCTGAATCTCATAGTTTGACTTTGAATTAATTATTCTGTGGCAGATACTTTTGATTTCATCGTCTTCAAATCTTATCCACTCAATAATGCTCTGCCCCTGTGGCTGGGTTGAACCTTCTATTATGACTCTGCTTTTCGGCATAGCTTTAACTACGGGTATTTCAATCAGACCGTCTGAATTTATGTCGTCGCAAAAAACGTTGATGTTTCTTGAAGAAACAGAAGGAACAGTTATATCATCAACCGAAAGTCTTTCGAAGCAATTCCGTTCACGGTCAAAGTAAATGCAGTCAGTTATCAGTGAACTGTCAGTTTTGTAGCCGTCAACAAATATACGGCGTGCATCAATATGTGAATCAAAATCATACTTTATCGATTTGATAGATGTTATTGATGAATCAAGCTGATAGGCTTCTGCAAGCTGAAATTTATTATCAAAGTAGTTTACCATAAACAAATTATATGTGCTGCTTTCGGTTCTTTTATCAGCATCAAATATAAGAATATCCTGCCTTGAATCGCCGTTGACATCCATAACATCAAACTCTGAATATGAGGCATCAAAAATGTTTGCAATCCTGATTTCATCAGTGTCGAAAATTTTATAAACATTCAGCTTTCTGGAAAGCTCGTTCTGATAAACAGACCAACCAACGATAATCTCTTTTTTCTTATCGTTGTTAAGATCTGAAAATTTTACACGGTGTATTTCGCTGTGTGAACTCTCGTAGTCGGCAACAGATTTCCACTCACCGTCAATTTTTTTCAGAACATTCATTCTGATAATATCAACGGCAGCTTCAGTGCTGTAAAAAACAATAACTTCATCCTGTCCGTCAGAGTCAAGATCCTTGAATATGTATGCTGATCTGTAATCGCCGCCTATTGGTGATTTAAGTTTATAGCCCTTTTCAACGGAATCCTCAAAGGCCAACTGAATTGCAAGGTTTTCACCTTCAAGCTTCGGAGGTCCCATCAATGACTCAATAGGCTTAAAGCCATTGATGCAAAATATTACAACCGGAACAGCAAACAACGCAAAAAGAATAAGTCCGAGAGTATATTTTTTCATTTATGAGCCTCCTTTAAAATTTTAATTTAAAAACATTTCAAGCGAACTGATATCAAGCATATCGCAGCTTGTTAAAAATCCCTTTAATTGTGATGCGATGTATTTCACACCGCCATGAACATCACTTTCTATATTCAAGGGCATAATCGGATCATGAACACTGAGTCTGAGAAGCAGCCAGCCCTGAGCATTTTCGGAATCAAGGTATATTCTGACACCCTCTCTGTTGTCATCGGCAATTCGCCAGTCAGGCTTCTTTTCTGCAAATTCGAGCAATTTATCTATCACACCGTTCCCGTAGGTCCTGAAGTCGTCGCATTTAATTCTGAAACGAAGCTCCTTTTCTTCGAGGGGATCCTTCAGATCTGAAATAAGCGAATCAAGCTCCTTACCTTCTTTTCCGAGCTGTGCCAGCTTGATTATAATTTTTGTAATGAGATATGCTCCATCGTCAAGATAATAGTTTTCTCTGAAGGCAGCGTGACCTGATGTTTCAATTGCAAGAGGACAGTTAACACCATCACTCTGCAGACGAAGCTGCTCATTTATAACATTTCTGTAGCCTCTTTTGTATCTGTAGTGAACACCCTTGAGATTTTCGTTGATAAATTTTGTAAGTCCTGTTGATGTAACACTGTCTGTAACAATTGTGCCACCCTCATTTCCTTCAAGAGAAATAATCGATGCGAGAGCGACAAGACGGTTTCGGTTGATTTCTTTACCATGTTTATCAACGCAGCCTGCTCTGTCAACGTCGGTGTCGAAAATAATACCAAGATCTGCGCCAGCATCAACCGTAGCCCTGCAAACGGATTCCATAGCCTGTTTGTTTTCGGGATTTGGTGCATGGTTAGGAAACATTCCGTCAGGCTCAAGATAACAGCTGCCGCTGATGTCAGCTCCAAGTGGCTCAAGAACCTGAGCTGCATAAAAGCCTCCTACACCGTTACCTGCGTCAACTATAATTTTATATCCGTCAAGAGGCTTGTAATAATTGTCAGCATTAACTTCACGACAAATCATGTCACGCAGCCTTTTTGAATACACTGTCATATAGTCCGTCGGAATAACTACTGATTTCACATTTGTCTTCTCATGCGGCAAAACGGCAAGCTCTATTATTCTTTGAATATCTTCTGAATTAAGACCGCCATTACCTGTGAAAAACTTCAGTCCGTTTTTGTTGAACGGATGATGGCTTGCAGTTATCTGAACAGAAGCAACACAGTCAAGGTCAATTGTTGTCATAAACATTGCCGGAGTTGAGGCATAGGAGCAATCATAAACTTCATATTCAAACTCACAAAGAGCCTCAACAACCTTCTTTTTAATTCTTTCAGCAGATATTCTAGAATCGTGTCCGACAGCAATTTTGTTGTTTTTGTTGTAGCTGTTTTCTTTCAGCCAACGGCAAAAGCCGACGGTAAGATCAAAAACCGCCTCATCAGTTAATTGCACAGGCTCTCCTGCAACACCGTCAACGGCTGTTCCTCTGATATCAGTGCCGCTTTTCAAAGAAAGATAAGGATTGACTTTATTCATAATCTTACTCCCCTTTTTCATACATTTTTTCAGTTACCATAAGTAAAAAACGGTACATCGGAGCAAATGCACGTATTGCATATATAAGCTCCTGCTTTATGCTTCCGTCGATAAGATTCTGCATTTCGGGATTAACTGCAACAAAATAGAAATCCTTGCAGTTATAGAACTTCCGAAGCGACGGATCAATTTCATCAGAGCCGGACTTTTCTTTCTTGAACATATCAATCTGAAGCACGGCATCTGTTATTTCAATGCTTCTTAATGCTTTTTTGAATAAGCTCTGATTTTCCTTCAGCGTTTGCCTGAAGCATTCAAGATAAGTCGCATCTGTTCTGAAGGTACCAACACCGTAGCTGTAGCACTGCGGATAAAACTCGAACCACATGCAGGGCTGATATTTCCACTGATGCTTGTCACGCATAAACATGCACCACATGTTATCGCGGTAAAGCTCCTTGTTTTTAGAAAATCGTGTATCACGTCTGACTCTTGATACCATCTTGGTCGGTATAAGATTCATTTTCGGATCAATTCTGATTAGTTCATCTGACAAATCACAAGCAAGCTGCCTCATCGGAACTGTGGCAGAGGCTTTGATTTCTTCCTTGACAGACTCATAAAAATCCTTGCTGTCGTTGAATTTATTCAGTTCAAGAAGCATAAAGGCTTTCGGGTCGAAGCCGTTAAAAGAACTCATATTATACCTTCTTTTTCCATAACTTTAAGAACTTCCTGAGCAGCGAACATAACGGCAACCTTGCTGCTGTGGAAATTAAGTCCGCCCTGAAGCCACACAGCAAAGGGCTCACGAAGCGGCGCATCAGCAGAAAGCTCAATTGATGAGCCGAGTGTAAACGCACCGGCAGCCATTATAACCTTGTTGTCATAGCCGGGCATTTCCCATGGCTCAGGTGTGACAAAGGAGTCAACGGGTGCACCCTTCTGAAGTCCCTGACAAAATGCAATGAGAAGGCTTTCTCTGCCGAGCTTCACAGCCTCAATTATATCGTGCCTTGTTTCGTGAATTGTGGGTGTTGAATCAAAGCCCATCTGCGCCATAATTGCACTTGTGAAAACAGCGGTTTTCAGTGCTTCACCAACAACATGAGGTCCGTTGAAAATTCCCATGAAAAGATCGCGGCTCTGCCCGAGTGTTGCACCTACTTCTTTTCCGAGACCGGGCGTGGTCATTCTGTATGCGCACATATCTACAAGCTCTTTTTTTCCGGCTATGTATCCGCCTGTTTTTGCAATACCGCCACCGGGATTTTTAATTAATGAGCCTGCTATTATATCTGCGCCAACATCGGTAGGCTCAAGTTTTTCTGTCCATTCACCGTAGCAGTTGTCAACCATAACAATGGTATTTTTGTGCTTGTGAGCGATATCAACAACCTTTCTGATTTCGTCAACCGATAAGGTAGGACGAAGGCTGTAGCCTCTTGAGCGCTGGATATAAACCATTCTGACGGGACACTCGTTGAGTCTGTTTTCAATTGCAGTATAGTCAAGACGACCTTCGCTGTTTAAGCTGATTTCATCATAACAGATTCCGTAATTTTTAAGTGAACCCATGTTCTGATCTGCTGTGGAGCCGACGCCGATGACAGGAAGAATTGTGTCATAAGGTCTTCCCGATACACAAAGCATTGTATCACCCGGTCTTAAAAGGCCGAAAAGCGCAACGGTGAGAGTATGTGTGCCACATGTGAAATTATGTCTGACAAGGGCATCCTCTGCACCAACTGCCTGAGCAAACACTCTGTCAATAATTTCTCGGCCTCGGTCGTTATAGCCATAGCCTGTGCTTTCTGCAAAAATATTTTCAGAAACGCCGTTGTCTATAAATGCTTTGAGCATTTTTCGCTGATTATACTCTGTTACAGAGTCGATGTTTTTAAATTCTGTTTTTGCCTCAATAAGGGCATTTTCTGCAAAATTTTCTATTCTTTCGTCAAAATTAAACATTATATTACCTTTCTTGTTGCTGTTGCTATTCTTTCTTCTTTTTCGAAGCCAATATACTCGTAAAAACCTTCAGCATTTTCGTTCAGAGCAATAACGAAGCACCTCTTGCCGTCTTTCTCAAGTAAATCAATAATAGACAGAACAGTTTTTTTGCCGCAGCCTGTTCTTTTGAATTTTTCACTGCACGCAACACCGCTTATCAGGGCAAAGCAATCATTTTCTGCAGCTGTAATTGCGCACGAAGCCAATTCATCACCGTGCTTTATGCAAACAGCTCTTGAATAGCCGCGCCTTTTTCTGAATGTAAAATCAGATAAAAACGATAAGTACGCTTCTCTTTGGTTGCTGAAGGAATCAGGAATCATGGTGCTTATCAAGCTGTATATACCGTGAATATCATCTTCTGAAGGCGATGCACATAATTCACAGTAAGAACCATCTCCGTTGAATCTGTAACCCTGCTTTGCAGTATAATTGCAATATCCGAGTGCCTTAAGACAGCCTTCAGCAGCTGTAACAGATTGCCATGTAATAACACTTAAAAAATCAGAGAGCTCTTCATAATCGGTTGCATCAGAGCTTAAGACTGTAAGTGAATCATCGAACAATGCAATAACAGTCAGTAGGCTTTCATCTTTGAATTCACCCCAGAAGGTCAGAAAGCTGCGTTCAAAGCCATAACAGAGAGCATAGCAGGAAATGCGTGTGCCGATAATACTGCCGTGACAAAAGGCTTTCAGCTGTTTCAGATTACTGCTGTCGAGAAGCTTAAACATTAGCATATTCCTCTGCCAGTGCTACTGCAAGGTCGTAGCACGACTGCATATCACTTTTCTGCGCAACTGATGTGCCGGAATGAATATATCTGCACGGCAGCGACACTGCAATTGTGTAAACACCTTCACAGCTTTTATGAATTGCGCCGGCATCATTACCGCCTGCAACGGTTGTTTTCGTCTGAATGTTGATATTTTTGCCTTCAGCAATTTCGAAGGCTCTTCTGAACATGTCACGGTTATATATCGTGCTTCTGTCCATAAATGACACTACAGCGCCCTTTCCCTGAACACATACATAATCCTCACTGTCCACAAAAGCAATGTCAGAGGCTGTTGTAGCCTCAAGAACGACAGCATAATCAGGTCTTACAGAGAACACTGCCGGGCCTGCTCCGCGACAGCCGACCTCTTCCTGAACAAGAAACGCAAAATGAGTGTCATAACTGAGGTCGCTGTCAATCATTTTCAGCATAACAGCACATCCGAAGCGATCGTCAATGGCCTTTGCTTTGATTTTATCCTCACCAAATTCAACATAGTCAGATTTAAAGTATACAGCATCACCCACAGAAACAAGCTTTTCGGCTTCGCTTTTTGATCCGACACCGATATCAATATACATTCTGTCAATTGAAGGAACCTTTTTATCTTCGTCACCCTCAGTCAGATGAAGCGCTTTGTTTCCGACGATGCCGACGATGTTGTTTTCACCAACAGTGACAGTCCTTCCGGAGATAACTCTGCTGTCAACTCCACCGACTGATGTGAATTTCAGAAAGCCGTTATCACAGATGTATGTGATGACAAATCCGACTTCATCCATATGTGCAGTGAGCATAACCTTGTTTCCGGGCTGCTTCTCCCCTTTTTTGAAGGCAAGAATGTTTCCGAGAGCGTCAACCTTGTATTCACATTTATCTTTGATTTTTGAAATAATATATTCTCTTACTTTTTCTTCACGGCCTGAAATGCCGTCAATCAAACAGAGGTCTCTTAAGTAATCAAGCATTATATTTTTCCTCCGTTTCAAGAATAAATTCTGCAATCAGCCTTGCAGTGTTTTCAACATCATCGATATTGATTACCTCGTTTGCTGTGTGCATATAACGCAAAGGAACGGAAAGCAAAGCAGTTTTCACTCCTGCGCCTGCAATATTTATTGAATCTGCATTTGTGCCTGTTCTTCCGCCCATCACATCATGCTGATAAGGTATTTCTTTTCTTTCAGCAAGGGCCTTCAGATCCATTGTCAGCTCTCTGTCAAGTGTCGGGCTGATGCCTATTGAAGGGCCTTTACCAAGAGATATTGTCTGAGATTTATCAGTATAGGGATCATCGCCGAAGCCTACATCAACAACAATGGCATAATCCGGCATTGCACTGAATGCTCCGACCTTTGCACCGCTGCCTCCTGTTTCCTCCTGAGAAGAAAACAAAACAGTAAGCTTAACATTGTCTATTTTGTCATAAACCATCTCAACGGCTCTCAAAATCGCAGCAACAGACGACCTGTTATCAAAGGCAGAAGAAGAAATGTTTTTTCCTGCAAGCTCATGCTGACAGCATCTGACAGTTATTCTGTCACCGATCGAAACAAGCTTTTTTGCTTTTTCTTCAGAATAACCGATGTCAACGGCCATCTTTTTGAGCTCAAGCAGTTCCTTTTCTTTGTCGCCTGACTGAAGGTGAGGCGGCACGGAACAGATAACACCAAACAACTCCTCTTTGCCGTAAACGGTAACCTCTGCACCGATGAGAGTTCTCAGGTCCATTCCGCCTACCTTATCAACAAGTATAAAGCCGTTGCTGTCAATACCTCTGACAACAAGACCAATCTGATCAAGGTGTGCATCAAGGAGAATGTGCACTTTTCCGCCTTTTGTTGTACCGACAACATTACTAAGTTTGTCACATGAGCAGCTCATAAATTCGGACAGATACTTTTCAGCAGTTATAGCTGCTGCCTTCTCATCACCACTTGTGCCGGCGGCAGCTGCAAGCTCAAATAATATTGATTTTATGTTCATTATATACACTCCGCAATAATATTTTTATTATCATTTTATTATATCCTAACTGTTAATAAAAATCAATACAAAAAAGAAAATGAAGACATCTGTTGAGATGTCTTCACTGTTATAAATCAACTTCTCTGATTCCCTCAGAAGTAAATATCTTGCAGGCTTTAAATCCAAAGCTTTTTGCATAATCAGCTGCTCTGTCAAAGGCAAAATCAAGAGCCTCAGTTTTGTGTGCATCTGATGTTATTGTTATGTTCGCACCAATGTCAGATAAGTGCTTCATGATAAAAGGTGCAGGATAGGGCCTTGTGTTATCGCATCTGAACATTGCACCGGTATTTATTTCAAAGATAATATCAGGCTTAGCACTTATTATTCTGTCAACAGCATTTAATGCGGCTGTTTGATAATCCGAGTCATTTTCATCAAACTGACGTGTAGCTTCATTGAATTTTGTTATCAGATCGAAGTGACCTACCACATCGAAATCATTTTCGCAGATAAAATCAGCAAGCATATTGAAATAACAGCAGCACATCTTAATGAAATCGCCATCAAAAATATCGTCAGCTGCCATTTTAAGGTAATCTGCATTATAGTCAACGGGATAAACCTTGCCGTCAGCGTGGAACTGGTGAACTGAGCCGATTGTATATTCAAAGTCGGATAAATCTACATCACAGAAATCAGCATCGACCTCTATTCCGCATAAAATATCAATTTCTTCCCTGAACTCTGCTTTTAAGGCTTTGATTTCAGAAATATATGCAGATACATCTTCTTTTTTTATTGCCCAGTCATTTTCATAATTCATCGGGCTGTGACAAGAGAACCCAAGACTGAAGAAATTCTTTTCTATTGCCTGAAGCGCCATCTCACGGGCAGTGTTTTTACCGTCGCAGAAAACTGTGTGAGTATGGCAATTTGATTTGATCATTTATATCACTCTTTCGGAAAAAGTCCCTGCAGAAAGCAGGGACTGATTTTTTATGATTTGTTAGGTGTTTTCTTTTCACGGATTTTATGTCTTCTGTAGGCTCTCTTTTCCTTTGCAGACATTTTGTAATCAAAGCTGCGCTCTTTAATTCTGTCATAAAGTGCAGTGTAAAGCTTCGTATTATCACCGTCCTGAGTCTGTGAGGCTGCAAGAATGATAAGACCGTTATCATCAGGCAGAACAACAGAAGAAGCACCGCTGATATCAAGCTCATACATGAAGAAATAAAGCTGCGAAGCGGCAATGTCGGCATTTGTGCTGTGAGTGTGGGTACACTCCCATGCAAGCTTATCTGTTTTGATGTTTGCAGTTTCTGCAAGATCATAAAGATCCCATTTACCGATTCTCTCATTGATAGCCTGAACATTCACAGGAACTGCATTGCCGTTGACAAGGAAATTATATGTTCTGTCACCATAAAGGCTTGCTGCAACAATATAGAGCTTTTTACCGTTTACAGGAACAGTCTGGCCTGAGCAGATAAGAGCATTATTGCCATCACCCCAGACATCACCTGTTCTGAACTTAATGCCGCAGCACTGAATTTCCTTCGGGAAAATCTCACCTGGAATTGAAACGTTTACTGTCGGGATTGAGGCAGCACCTCTATTATGATTGAAGGTTACAATATCTGCATTGTAGGGCAGCTCAATTGTCGTTGCTTCTGATTTTTCAGAAACCTTACAATTTCTGAGCTTCAATGCAAAGCTCTTGACTTCATAAGGTGCAATATTGAAAACGAGCTTTCCATCAGTAACAATTGCGTCAGAAAGAACATCCTCCATTGCATTGACTTCTTTTGCAGATTCAATGCCGTTACCAAGGAAGAACTCAACACTTTCAGAATTAAAGCATGAGCCTTCATTAAATCTGACGATTATCTCATCAGACTTCTCAGCTTTCTTGATGGCACGGATAATTACATTATTGTGGCTGATTGCGCCGAATGAATATTCTGTTCCGAGAGAGCCTGTGTGTTTGTCAGCAATAAATGCAGTCATCGGCTGATTATAGAAGCGTGCCATAAGCTGTGTATCGGTTGAAACCTTGCCCTTATGTGAGAATATAGCATAGCCGTATCTGTTGTGACCGAATTCAAGCATACCCTGTACACTGTCATCTCTGTACCAGTTTTTAGGTGAATGGATAACTGTCAGGCGAAGCGTTTTGTTGTCTTTCATTATCCAGCCATATTTTGAGTCACTGAAAACAGAAACACCGTAGCTGCCGTTTGAATTAGTGATATCTGCCCACTTCTGTGCAGGAACACTGTAAAGCTTTTTGTTGGCAACACCTCTTCTGATTGTGCCAAGACCAAGATCAAATGTAGCGGTTGTATCTGAACAAGTGAACGAGAAGCCGTTATGCAATGCACGCTTGAACTCTCTCCATTCAACCTCGTTGTATACACTTACCCAGGGGCAACCTGCCGAAAGGCTGACATAATATGTGAACGTAGATTTTGCAGCCTTCTGAACAACCTTAAGTGTCATTCTTACACTGCCTGACTCTTCAACAGAAACAATTCCTTTTTCTGCAAACTCCCAGGGATACTTTTTAAGCTCGTTATATCTTAATTCCCAAGCAGCATATTCTTTGGCGCCCTTATACTTATTGATTTCAAAGCATATAGGCTTGTTGAGAAGCTCTGTATCGCCCAATGTTTTATCAATGATTGATGAAATATTGCCGTTTTTGTCGATTGAAACAATATATTTGAAGTTTTCAATCATGCTTGTGCCGATTCTGAGACCTGTATTGATTACACAGGGCTCGTCACTGTATACAATATCAAGAACCTTATATCCCAATGCCGGAACAAATGCTGCAACAGAGATATTCATTTCTGTTTCTGAGATAGAGTTTACCTGTGAAGGAAGCTCACTTCCCTTTGAGTCGTAAACCTTTACATGGGACTTACCGATATAGGGAATTTTAATATCAACTGCTGACATTCTGGGCTGTTCAATTGTGTTGTTTATAACAACAGCAATTCCTTTAGTCCAAGAAGTGTCGAGATTTTTGATTATTTCTTTGCTTGAGCCTTCATAGGCGTTAGTGAGCTGATTAGCGCTGAGAATATAATCGTTCCATGAT
This sequence comes from Acutalibacteraceae bacterium, assembly GCA_045533205.1. Lineage (GTDB taxonomy): Bacteria > Bacillota > Clostridia > Oscillospirales > Acutalibacteraceae > UBA6857. The sequence continues at coordinate 87,379 of JAZSHL010000047.1, forward strand.
CTCTGATATACTCTCTGAACCGATGTACCTGTTATGTCATCATGGAAAGTATGAGCAATTGTACGCTTCCAGCCCTTATCAATTTCCGACTTGGGATAAGCTGCACCGCAAAGTGACATTGCAGCGACAGATGCACGTTCTGCCATGTCTGCGATTTCTTCGTTTCTTCTGTTGCATCTTTTGCTGAATGCTCTTGAAACATAAGAGCCGACACCGTGGTCTGTCATAACAAGCTCATTATTCCATGTGGGCAGCTTTATGCCTTCCTCTTTTGTGAGCTTATCAAGGTCATCAAAGAACTCTGTCGGTGAGGAAGAAAGAACCTTAATGTCTGAAAAATCGTTTGAGGCAATTTCATTGCTGACTGTCTTAACGGATTCTTCCTTAGGTGCTCCTCCCACATCGCCTACACCGTGATATGCGTATGTCCACGGAAGATTATATCTCGAAACATTGTTGTTAAGCTTTGAAAGAAGATCATTCTTGTTTCTGACATTTTTAAATGTGGTGCAATATGATTTCGCATCAAGTGAAGCATATATTGCCTTTCCGTTTGAGCCGTACCAAAGGCCGATATCGAAAGGAATGCCGTAGGCACTGCCCCATGAAAGCTTCTGTGTTGAAAAACCCTTGAGTCCTGCATGCTCAGCAATAGCAGGAAGAGCCCAACCAAAGCCAAAGCAGTCGGGCAAGAAAATATCATTGCTTCTTTTTCCGAATTTCTGCTCGAAATAAAGATTACCGTAAAGCATATTTCTGAAAAGGCTCTCAGGTGAAGGCACATTGACATCGCCGTTTTCGTATCCGCTGCCTGTAACATTCCATCTGCCGTCAGCTATGTACTTTCTCAGCTGCTCAAACTTTTCAGGATAATACTCTTCGAACAGTTCATATCTGTATGCACCTTCAAAATTGAAGCGGTAATCAGGATATTTTTCGAAAAGGGCAAAGTTCTGGTCGAGAGTTTCCTTAAGGCAAACATTGATTACATGTTCGAAATCCCAGTTCCAGACAGTATCAAGATGTGCTGTAGCAATTGTGTAAATTTTCTTGTCCTTAAAATTCATATTCTACCTCATGTATTTACAATTTTGATTGTTATTTTTTGATAAAGCTGATGCCTTTCATTTTAAGAGAAAGAGCAATAATTGAAATTGCCTCAACAATTACATTGACCAGAATGAAAACGCTGTAGTTTTCATACACAGTGCCGTTAATCGGAGCTGTGAAACCAAGGTCATACTGTGAAACAACAAAGATAATGGAGAAAACTATGCTGATGATTGTCATAACAGCGTTGATTCCAAAAGCAATAAGCATAATTTTGCTGTCTGTAAGCTTGAAAAGATAATCCTTATTGAGAAACAGTGTCAAAGCGAGCATAATCAATGAAGCAAAAACCAAAACAGGCGAAACAGTCAGAACATAGACTGCATCCATACCTGAATGCTCAATACCGTTTGCAAGGTCAGAAACAGGTATAATCGTGTATGTAAGATAGGAACCGAGTAAAAGCACCCAGCTGACCAGTGCAAAAATCAATGCTTTAACAGAGAAAGGCTGTTTCAGAGTTTTTGTTGTATTTTCTGACATAAGGGAACTCCTTTCAGAAGAATTATTCAACAATAAATTTTATGAATACTTTCTTACCTTTTTTAACAATTACATGGCCTTTATCAAAGCTTTCAAGAGAAACAACGTCTGTGAAGCTCTTTGCTTTTTCATCATCAACAGCTACGCCGCCCTGTTCAATGAGTCTTCTGCCTTCGCCTCTTGATTTAATGATTCCAGCCTTGAGCATAATGTCGATAAGACCGACAGCGCCGTCAGTGAATTCATCCCTGCTGAGAACGGTTGTGGGCATGTTATCAGTGTTGGCACCGCCACCGAAGAGTGCCTTTGCAGCTTCATCAGCCTTCTTGGCTTCCTCTTCGCCGTGTACAAGCTTTGTAAGCTCAAATGCGAGGATTTCTTTTGCTTTATTGAGCTCACTGCCCTGCCATGAATCCATCTTGTCGATTTCTTCAAGAGGAAGGAAGGTGAGCATTCTGATGCACTTAAGAACATCAGCATCAGCAACATTTCTCCAATACTGATAGAAGTCATAGGGAGATGTCTTTTCAGGATCAAGCCACACAGCTCCACTCTGAGTTTTACCCATCTTCTTGCCTTCGGAGTTAAGAAGAAGAGTGATTGTCATAGCGCCTGCATCCTTCTGGAGCTTTCTTCTGATAAGTTCGGTACCGCCGAGCATATTGCTCCACTGGTCGTCACCGCCGAACTGAAGGTTACAGCCGTATTTCTGATAAAGCATATAAAAGTCATAGCTCTGCATGATCATGTAGTTGAATTCGAGGAATGAAAGTCCCTTTTCCATTCTCTGCTTATAGCATTCTGCTGCAAGCATACGGTTAACTGAGAAGCATGCACCAACCTCACGAAGAACATCAACATAGTTAAGGTCAAGAAGCCAATCAGCATTATTTACCATAAGTGCTTTGCCTTCTGAAAAATCAATAAACTTGCTCATCTGCTTTTTGAAGCACTCACAGTTGTGTCTGATTGTTTCAACTGTCATCATCTGACGCATGTCACTTCTGCCGGAGGGATCACCGATCATAGCGGTACCGCCGCCGATAAGTGCGATAGGCTTGTTGCCGGCCATCTGAAGTCTTTTCATAAGGCAAAGAGCCATGAAGTGACCGACATGGAGTGAATCGGCTGTCGGGTCAAAACCAATATAGAAAACTGCCTTTCCGTTATTTACGAGGTCTCTGATTCCCTCTTCGTCTGTTACCTGTGCAATAAGGCCTCTTGCAACAAGCTCCTCATATATCAGCATTTTAAGTCATCCTTTCAGTTTAATAAATTTCTTTATATTGTACTGTTTTATATCCTTAAAGTCAAGGGAAACAGTATTTATTATTTTTCACTTGCAAAATCAATCAGCTCCACAGCTGACTGCATGGTAGATTCAGTAAGCACATCACCACCGATAATCCTTGCTATTTCCTTAACACGGTCATTATAAGAAAGAGCAGAAATTTCGGTATAGGTTTCACTGCCTGTTGTTGTCTTTTCAATGTAAAAATGATGGTCTGCATAGGCTGCAATCTGTGCAAGATGTGTAACACAGATAATCTGTTTTTTATGTGAAAGCATCTTCATCTTGTCTGCTATTTTATGTGCAGCTCTGCCGCTGACGCCTGTATCAATTTCGTCAAAAATCATTGTTCCGAGTTCATCGGTATCTGTCAGTACGCATCTTATTGCAAGCATAACTCTTGACAGCTCACCACCCGAAGCAATTTTGTGAAGCGGCTTTGGCTCCTGACCTGCATTGGCAGAAAATAAAAATTCAACCTCATCCATGCCGTTTTCCATTGCATTGACATCCTTGAAATCAACAACGAAGTCAGCAGAGGGCATATCAAGATAAATAAGCTCTTGCTTTATCAGCTTTTCAAGCTGAGCAGCAGCATTTTTTCTGCAATCAGAAAGATAACAGCCTCTCTTGAACAGCTCATCTTCAAGCTCACTGATTTCTGTCATCAGCTTTTCAGCTAGTTCATCACTCATGACAATACTTTCATATTCCTCAGTGATTTTCTCGAGATATTCAAGAATCTCTTCTTCGGTGTTGCCGTATTTTCTTGATAATTTATAAATAAGATCAAGCCGTTCCTCGATTGAATTAATGTCTGAATAGCCGTCATCACCCTCTGACAAAGCAGAGTTCACGGCTCTGCTGCATTCGTCAAGAACATATGTCATGTCGTTCAGTGAAGCTGTATATTCATCAAATCTATTGTCGTATTCACCGACAGCAGACAAACACTTTATAAGACTGTAAAGAGATGATGATATTCCTGTGCTTTCGCCGTCACCGTCGATAATAGCAGAGGCAGCGGCCAGATTTTTCATAATCTTTTCGATGGCATCAATCTTTTTCTTCTGCTTAAGAAGCTCTTCTTTTTCACCGACCTTTATATCTGCTGCTGTTATTTCATCAATCTGATATTTCAGAAACTCGAGCTTTCGCTCTTTATCATCCTCATTCTGAAGAAGCCTTCTGAGCTCCTTATTTGATTTCTTCAGCTTTGAATAGGTTTCTCTGTAATCCTCGAGAAGTTCATAGGAATCAGAATAAGTGTCGATAAATGAAATATGACTGTCTTTTTGCAGAAGGAACTGACTGTCATGCTGCCCGCATATGCTTATCAGCTTTCTGCCGATTTCTTTAAGCATAGACACGGTAACGGGGCTGCCGTTGATTTTGCAGCTTCCTCTGCCGTCGGCAGATATGATTCTTGTTACAAGTGCACATCCGTCATCACAATCAATGTCGTAGTTTTCAAGATCTGTTATCAATGAGTCGGGAACATTTTCAAAAAGCGCCGTAACCTTAGCTTTTTCACAGCCCGTTCGAATGATATCCTTGGATGTTCTCTCGCCGAGAATAGCATTGATGGCGTCGATTACAATTGATTTACCGGCTCCGGTTTCACCCGTCAGTATGTTAAGACCGTTATCAAAAAGGATTTCGGCACGCTCGATAACAGCCACATTTTCAATTTTTAAGCTAGTAAGCATTTGCCGTATTCCTTTCGGTTTTTACTTTAGTTTTCTTTTGCGATGCTGTCGACATAGTTTTTGAAGCTTTCAGCACTCTCGGCATCTTTGCAGAGCACAAAGATGGTGTCATCCCCTGCAAGTGTACCGATAACATTGCTGATTTCAAGGTTATCAATAGCAGCACATGCAGCCTGTGCCATACCTGCAAAGCATTTGACAACAACCATGTTGCCGGCAAAATTAACGCTTGTAACGGAATGAGCCACGATTGAATAATATTTGACAGAAAGATCTTCGGAATCGTTCTGAACGCATGAATACTTATACTGACCGCTTCTGACAGGTGTTTTGACAAGCTTCATGCTTTTGATATCTCTTGAAACAGTTGCCTGTGTAACCTTATATCCAAGCTCATTAAGCTTGAGCATAAGCTCTTCCTGGGTGCCGATATCCTCTTTTTCAATAAGAGAAAGTATGGCTTCATGTCTGTTTTTCTTCATTTTTACTCTCCTTAAACTTGTCCGTATCTTTCGATAAGCTTGTATGAAAGAATATCTGAAAAGCTATCGGACTTAATTCTGATGATTTTTGTATATCTTTGTGACCTTGTCACAGTTATAACACTATCAGCGGTCATCGGAATACCGTCCTGACCGTCACAGCTGAAAACAGGGTTGCTGTTTTCAGGATTTTTAACATAAAGGCTGATTTCGCTCTCAGGCTTGAACACCATTGATCTTGAGAAAAGTGAATGGTTGCATACAGGCGTCAGAATCATACTTTCGATATCTGTGTCAACAACCGGTCCTCCTGCAGAAAGTGAATATGCAGTCGAGCCTGTAGGCGTTGCCACAATCAGACCGTCAGCAAGATAATCGAAAATCAATTTTCCTTTGTTTTCAGCGGCAATTTCACAAAGTCTGAAGCTGATACCTCTTGCGATAACAATATCATTTAGGCAGGAATATTTATTGACAAGAGTGCCTGCTTCATAGTGCCTGACATCGAGCATCATTCTGTTATCGATTGTATAATCGCCGGTGATTAGTTTTTCAAGCAGATGAAGCTCTTGCTTTTCAAGGCCTGCAAGAAAGCCGAGTCTGCCGGCATTGATGCCTAAAATGGGCTTGTCAAATTCGCAGGCATCGTGAGCAGAATGGATTATCGTTCCGTCACCGCCGATTGAAATGAGAATGTCACATTTTTTTACAGACTCTTTTTCATCGATGAATTCTACATAATCCAGCTTAAATGAACCTTTTAATTCATTGGGCATCAGTATTCTGACATTGAGTCTTTTAAGCTCCAGACAAACATCAAGCGCAACCTGACTTGCATTTTCTCTTGTTATGTTAACATGGACGGCAACCGTCATTAATTTTCACTCCCGTTCAGTGATTCGTGGGAAGAAACAACAATTTCTTCAACAGATTTTTCAAGATAGGACACAGGTTCATCATTTTTTTCAATGAAAATCAGATACTCGATGTTTCCCTGAGGCCCCTTGATGGGTGAAAAATCAAGGTTAAGAACTGAAAAACCGTTTTGGAGAACATAATCATATATGCCTTTTACAACCTCAAAGTGAGTTGAAAGCTCTCTGACAACACCGTTTTTGCCAACCTTTTCTCTGCCTGCTTCAAACTGAGGCTTGATAAGGCAGACCGCACGGCCTTGATTTTTCATAAGATTTCTCATAACAGGGATAATGAGCTTTAATGAAATAAAAGACACATCAACACTGGCAAAGTCTATTTCTTCAGGAATCTGTTCATTGGTAACGTAACGGAAGTTTGTTCTCTCCATGTTGACAACACGGCTGTCATTGCGAAGTTTCCATGCCAGCTGACCGTAGCCGACATCAATGGAAAAAACCTTGACAGCTCCGTTTTTCAGCATACAGTCAGTGAAGCCACCTGTAGATGCACCGATATCCATACAGACACATCCACCAAGGGATAAGCCGAATTCCTTCACTGCCTTTTCAAGCTTATAGCCTCCCCTGCTGACATAAGGCATTTTTTCGCCACGCAGCTCAAGGCAGTCCTCAGCTTTGACTGACAGTCCCGCTTTGGTCTGTTTTGTTCCGTTAACATAGACAAGTCCCGCCATGATAAGCGCTTTTGCCTTTTCTCTGCTGTCGACAAAGCCTCTTTCATGCAAGGCTACATCAAGTCTGATTTTTTCTGCCAATTATATTTCCTCGCTTACTTTTTCTATAATTCTTTCCTTTGTAAGGCCGTATTTGTCGAGAAGCTGTGCTACGCTTGCCTGCTCAACAAATTTATCGTCAATTGCTGTCAGATGGTATTCACCCTTATATCCGCCGAGAATGAGCGCTGAAGCGAGCTTTTCACCTACTCCGCCGCTTTGCATGCCCTCTTCAAAGAACCAGATTTTCTTCTTGCTAAGAAGAATTTTCACAGCATCGTCAGGCAAGGGCTTGATCTGATTAATTGATAAAAGCGAAACACTTATGCCTTTATTATTGAGACTATCAACAGCTTCAATAGCCTCACTTGTAATTCTGCCGTATGTTACAATCACGTTGTCACATTCATTGCCGTAAACAGCATATTCAATTGTGTCATAGCGAAGCTTTGATACGCAATCGGCAGGTCTGCCTCTCGGGTATCTGACAGCAACGGAATATTCATCAGCATAAAGTGCATTGTTGATGTCGGCACACAATGAACGGTAACAACAGGGTGAATATATTTTAAGATCAGGCACTGTGTTAAGAAAAGCAACATCAAGAATACCGTGATGTGTTTCTCCGTCCTCACCGACAAAGCCTGCTCTGTCAATTGCGAAAATAATTTTCAGCTTCTGCAGTGAGATGTCATGAATAATCTGGTCGTAGCAGCGCTGAAGGAATGTTGAATAAACAGCATATATGGGCTTCATTCCGTTTTTTGCAAGACCCGATGCAAAGGTTACTGCATGCTCCTCAGCAATACCGACATCAAAAAATCTGTAAGGATACAGACTGCTGAATTTTCCGAGTCCGGTGCCCATTTTCATCGCAGCGGTGATACCGCAGATGGTGTCATCCTTCTGTGCGTGCTCGCAAAGATATTCACCGAACTTTTCAGAATAAGAGTCAGCACCGGATACAGGCTCGCCCGTATCAACATCAAACTTTGAAATTCCGTGGAACACACTCGGTGATTTCTCGGCATGCTCATAGCCCTTGCCCTTAACAGTTAACACATGAAGAAGGACAGGTCCGTTGATTTTTTTTGCACTTTCAAAAGCCTTGCAAAGCTGCCCGATATCATGTCCGTCTATCGGACCTATATATCTGTAGCCAAGGTCCTCAAAAAATGTACTTTGAGAGTACACCTTATTTTTTATGTCTGTTTTGACTTTATACAGCTCGGAGGCAATTCTTTTACCGTGTGGGATTTTTCCGAGAGCCTTTTCTGTACCCTCTTTGAAGGATAAATAACTCGGTCTTACCCTGATTTCAGCAAGATATTTTGCAAAAGAGCCTACATTTTCCGATATTGACATCTTATTGTCATTCAGAACAATAATCTGCTTTGCTCTGCTTCTGCCGCCGTTGTTGAGGGCCTCATAAACCATTCCGCCGGTAAATGAGCCGTCGCCTATAACAGACACAACATAACCGTCATCAGATTTAAGAATTTTTGAAGCAGCAAGACCAAGACCTGCCGAAACAGAAGTACCGCTGTGCCCTGAATAAAAAATATCGTGCTCGCTTTCACCGGGTCTGCAGAAGCCGGAGATACCGTCTTTTGTTCTCAGAGTGTGGAAACTGTCAAACCTTCCCGTCAGAAGCTTGTGGGTGTAGCATTGATGCCCGACGTCGAAAACAAACTGATCCTTCGGTGAATTGAAGGACTTGTGCATTGCAACTGTCAGCTCTACCACACCGAGATTGGATGCAAGATGTCCGCCGTTGTTTGAAACTGTTTCTATAATCTTCACTCTGATTTCTTCGCAAAGAGCACTGAGTGTCTGACAGTCCATTTCTTTTATATCTGAAGGAGCTTTTATTTTTGAAAGAATTTTGTAATTCATAAAACCATCTCTTTAATTCTGTCGTTTTATCAGACTGAAGGCAAGTGATTTGAGAAATTCACCTTCAGCGCCGAAAATCTCAAGAGCATCAATAGCCTCATTCGTCAGATTTTCAGCATATTCCTTTGATTTTTCGAGTCCGAGAAGAGTAACATAGGTTGATTTGCCACTTTCCTTGTCACTGCCGATAGGCTTGCCTAAGAGCTTTTCATCACCAATAACATCAAGAATATCATCAATGATCTGAAAAGCATGACCGATACGGCTTGAATATATTTCAGCGTGCTTCATTTTTTCTTCGTCAGCGCCGGCGCAAAGGGCGCCGAGATATGCAGCACACCTGATTAACGCACCTGTTTTAAGTGAATCCATTGTCTGCAGCGTATCAAGATCGGCATTTCTTTCTTCGTTGATTAAATCAACAACCTGACCGCCAATCATACCGTTAACACCGGAAAGTGCTGAAAGTGCACTGATTGCTTTGATGGCACTTGCAGGATTTTCTTTGGCGAAATCAGAGTCGGCAACAGTTCCGAACGCAAGGGTAAGAAGTCCGTCACCTGCAAGAAGAGCATATTCCTCGCCGAATTTAATGTGACATGAGGGAAGTCCGCGGCGCATATCATCATCATCCATGCAGGGAAGATCATCATGTATAAGTGAATATGTGTGAATCATTTCAAGCGCAACGGCAAGAGGCAGAGCTTTTTTAACATCTCCGCCGCAAATTCTGCAAAATTCAAGAACAAGAACAGGCCTGATTCTTTTGCCGCCGATTGAAAGGCTGTATTTCATTGCATCATGAACAACCCTTTCACCGAAATTGCACTCGGGTATAAAAGAGTCGAGAGAATCATTTATAAGCTTGAAATATTCATCCATTGTGTATTTATTGTTCATCTTCATCATCTCCGGCTGATAATTCAGAAAGCTCAGCGAGCCTTTCCTTTGTTGCTGAAAGAGTTTTATTGCAAAAAGCGACAATTTTGACGCCTTCTTCATAAAGCTTCATTGACATTTCAAGATCATATTCACCGCTCTCGAGAGCCTCTGAAATTTCTTTAAGTCTTATCATTGCTGTATCAAGTGTATATATTTCCATATGTTTTCCTTTCATGTATCTTTATCATTCGGCACTGTCAGCTTCGATTGAGTTAACTGTGCAATAAAGCTCACCGTCATTCATTATAACTTTAATTTTATCGTCAGAAGTAAGCTGTCCGACTGACCTTACGGGCATAGAAAGGTCATTTTCAACAATTGCATAGCCTCTTGACAAAACCTTTAACGGACTTGTGTTTTCGAGAACAGAAGCATAATGAGCCAGAGCATTGCTATAAAAGTCGAGCTTTTTTTCCATAGTAGTTCGCAGCTTTAATTCGCAAGCATCAACACATTGTCCGTAAAGGGCGATTGTGTTGGCGGGATTGTTGTCAGAAAGGCATTTTTCGAAAGATAAAACCCTGTTCTCATATGTATTGATTCTGCGCATAACACAGTCATATGCCGAATCAAGAATTTTGTCAGCCATATAAAGCACTTCTCTGTAGTCGGGAGCTGCGAGCTCTGCTGCGGCAGAGGGAGTAGGTGCTCTTAAATCAGAAACATAATCAGCAATCGTGAAATCAGTTTCATGACCTACAGCTGATATAACAGGTATTTCACTGTTAAATATTGCTCTTGCAACTATTTCTTCATTAAAGGCCCAGAGGTCCTCTATAGAGCCTCCGCCTCTTCCGACAATAAGCACATCGGCCGCCTTTTTTTTATTGAATTCGTATATTGCATCAGATATCTGCCTTGCAGCGTTTTCGCCCTGCACCTGAACAGGCGCTAAAACAATCTGACCTGACGGATAACGTCTTGACAGAACATTGATAATATCCTGTAAAGCGGCGCCGGTGGGTGAAGTCACAACACCGATAACAGACGGATATTCAGGCAGTGCCTTTTTATGCTCGTCAGAAAACAGGCCTTCGTCAGAAAGCTTTTTCTTCAGCTGCTCAAAAGCAACCGTCAGCTCCCCTATTCCGTCAGGCTGCATATCCTCGCAGTAAAGCTGATAAATTCCGTCACGCTCATAAACGGATATATTACAGCGGACAAGAACCTTCATTCCGTTTTCAGGCATGAATCTGATTCTCGAAGCGTTGGATCTGAACATAACGGCTTTGATTGCTGAGTTTTCATCCTTCAACGTGAAATAAAAATGCCCTGTTCTGTAATGGTTTGTGAAATTTGAAATCTCACCGCAGATATATACATTTTTAAGTTTGTAATCTGAATCTACGATTGATTTGATGTAAGTATTGACTTGAGAAACCGTTAATATTGATGACATCTAAATTTATAACTCCTTAAAAGGGAAATAACGACAGACAGGAGCATGCCGAAATCAGCTGCTCCGTATTATTTATTATTTTTCTTTGCAACAGAGCCGAGAACACCGTTAACATACGAAGCATCCTCAGCAGAGCCGTACTTTTTAGCAATTTCAACAGCTTCGTTTATCGCAACACCGACAGGCATATCCTCGCTGAAAAGAAGCTCACACACGGCAAGTCTTAAAACAGCTCTTGAAACACGTGAAATTCTCTTCGCACTCCAGCCGACAAGATTATCATTGATTTCGCTGTCAATCTTTTCAAGATTTTCATATGTTTTTCTTGCAAGATTTTCTGCAAACGAGTTTTCAGGAAAAAGCTCAAGCTCCAATGCGTTTTCGATAAGCTCGATTATTGTTACATCCTCCTGAAAATCCTTTTCAAAAATCAGAATAAAAGCAAGTTCTCTTGATTCGTGTCTTGTCATGGTTATTTTCCTTCCTGCACCGATAACATGAAAATTGCATAGTTATCGATTTTATTTATACATTCATGTATATTATAGCACAAATTTTAAATCCTACAACTATTTTGTTTCAATAATTGTTAAATTTTCTGCAGAAATATTCGTATTTTTTTCAATAATTTCGGTAATTTGCAGAATTATTGCTTCATTCAGTGTATTTTTTTTCAAAATTACTTGACAATTACCGTCATTGATAATTACCAAGCATTCACAACCGATCTTTGCTGTTATCAGATTTTCACAGTCAGCCTGGCTTTTTATTATGCTCTGATATTCATTAAATAGATTTTGTATTTTGTTTTTATCGTCATCATTCAGACTATCTTTTTTCAGCAGTTCATCGATATATTCCTCAATTTTATCGTTTGATTTTTCTTTATTCAGCTTTGCCTGGGAAAAATATTTTTCTTCATCGCTCTTTTCGTTATTTGTCTGACTGTCATTGTTTACATCGGCAACAGTGCCGGCAACAAGCATAGAGTCACCGAGGCTACCGCTTACAGAATCAGAATAGTCTGTAGTGTACTCATCTGAAACCGGATTCTGATTTGTGTAATACCAATTGACTGCAACTGCGGTGCCCAGTGCAATCACAAGTGTTGCTGTCAATAACTGTCGTTTTTTTAATATCATAACGCTTCTCTCCTTTTACGCCATAACGGTTACACTGATACTGTTCGTGTTTATATCAAACAATGCAGAAATCAAGGAATATATTCTTTCTCTGACAACAGGATCTTCCCCTCCCTCGCATATAACAGCAACACCCATTACCTTCGGATAAATGCTTTTAACCTTAAGTCCCGTTTCTCCTGTGTCGCCATCGATTATTATGTGCTTATTCTTTACATCTGTTTCATCTGTGTCGCTCTTTTGCTCTGTATCCTTTGCAAACACCGTTTCACTGTCGCACTCATATGTAATCATGATTTTTGCTCTGCCGGCTCCCTTTATGCTTTCAATCATCTGCACGACTGATTTCTCTGTTTCGGCCTTATCTGCAAATTCAGTGTAAGGCACTGCTGCATCAGAAGCATCGCTTTTGCTTGTACCGCTTCCTGAAAAAAGAATTAGAATTATTCCGATTGCAGCCATAAGAATAATCATCAGTGTTTTTTTATCCTCTTTTAATTTTTCTGCAAGAGTTCTTATTTTTTCTGTAATCATATCTGAGTCAATCTTCATACCTCACCCCGAAAAATCTATAATGATATCCTGACCGTATCTCTTTTTCAGAAGACGGACAACCGTATTGCGCTCTTTATCACTGATACAATCAAAAATGATAATTTTTTTAGTTATTGTATCACCATCTAATTCCAGCTCTGCTGTCAACGAAATATTCATGCCGTTTTCCGAAAGAAGATCAGAGGCTTCCTGCTTTAACATCTGCTCTGACTTGCTTAGAATGAACATTTCATGATATGGTTCTGTTTCTTGTCTGTCTGACTTTTCACCGAGCTTGAAATCAATGTTCTTGTAATCGAAGCCTGAAAAAAATGTCACTGCAGTGTATATCAATATTATAGCTGTTACAGCCTTGAAGCTGTTTTTCAGCCGGCTTTCAGGCATCAGAGCTAAAATCACACCACTGACAACAGAAACCACGCATATGCTGCTGCACACTGTTTTAACCTCTGTCACTATATTTCTCCTTTCATGTTCAGCATAATCCCTGTAGATATAATCATAATAAAGCTTTCAAATATACTCAGAAGAATAAGAATTCTTATTCCTGTATAAAACACCCTGAATGCTCCGGAGGCTTCATCCATTTCAAGAATATCGGCAATATATGACAGCGCCGAAAAAGAGATGCAATATAAAGCCCCTTCAAAAACAGCAGGAAAGCTTATAATTACAACAGCAAGAATCGCAATTGCGGCAACAGAGCCCTTTATAAGGCTGATACTGCCGATAAGCGAAGAATAAGCATCGCTTATGGATGAGCCCACAATCGGTATCAGGCTGCTCAGAAGAAATCTGATTCCCTTGGCAGATGCAGAATCAACCGAAACAGACAGCACGCCCTTGATTGACAACAGTGCCGTGAAGATACATGAAAGAAAGCCTATTACAAAGCCTGTGACTTTGTTTACTGTATTTAAGAAACGATTGACATTCGTCATGCTGTTCATTGAAAAACTGATTGAAAGGCAAAAATAACAGCCTAATATTGATGTGGCAAAGTTATTTATAAATGCAGAAATGCCTTCAGAAAATAAAAGTGAAATCGTATTGTATGTAACTGCTCCGCCCGGACTGCCGCTCAGCGCAACAAGCAAGGTGAATATCGGAATGAAGGCCAGCATGAAGTCGCCGCTTATCTTCATAGTGCTCAGAAGCAGATTTATGACAGGATTAAGTCTTGTTACTGAAACAACAATAATAACTGATGCTGAAAGAATCTTCAGCGCTTTATCTTTTTTATCAATCTGAAAAACAGACATGGCTATACTGCTAACAAGAATCACAGATAAAAGAATAAAGAAATCCCTGACTGTGCTTTTTATTGAGCTTAACATATCTTCAGAGAAATACTCTGCAATTTCGTTGAATGACACAGAATATATATTATCAATTTCCAGATCATCTATACCAAGCGAATCAAGAGCATCTTTTGTGCTGTCATCAATTGATGAAAAGAAGCTTTCACTGAAATACAGCTCATCATATTGCTGCGCATATGCAGAAACAGTGCAAAAGGATAATAAAACAAGAGGCATGATTAACAAATATATTATTTTTTTCATTTAACAAAGCTTACGGCAATTTCAAGCACATCTGTTATGAAGGGCAGTGAAACGACGAAAATCATTATTTTTCCTCCTAACTCTATAATATCCTCAACAAGATAGTTACCGCTTTCGTGGCAGACGTCGCACGAAAGCTTTGTAATAACAGTTACGGCTGCTGCTTTTAATATCGTTTTCAAAACATCACTTCTTACAGGCATAGTTTCAACAGTGTTTATGAACCTGGTGATAAACAGCTCTGTTTCAGACAGTATGTAAAAGGTGAAAATTATCGCTGCGCAGACACTGAAAGGTACAAACAGCTCTTTTGCGGTGCATCTGATAACGACACCGAGCGTTGAGGCAATAATAGCAAATATAAGTAATCTCAGCATATCAGAAGTCCGCCAGATCCTTGATGTTTTCAAGCAAATCCTTTATTTCGGGAATCAGAAGAAACAGAACTATTATAATACCTGTCAGAGTTGTTATCATCGCATATTCACCCTTATCAGTGCGTGAAAGAATCTGATTGAGAACCGCAACAATTATTCCTATTCCTGCAACCTTAAAAAGTAAATCAATCCCCATTTCAACCTCCGTTACATAAGCAAAATAAATAATGCACAGCCGAATAAAAAGCCTGATATGATAATCGGCGTGGTGTATTTTTTTCTTTCGTTCTCTGCAAACTCATATTGCCTGATAAAATATTCCCTGAACAGGCAGATTGTTCTTGTCTGATTCTCCGTATCTGTTTTTCCTATACATGTGCTGAAAACTGAGAGCTTGTTGATTTCTTCTTTCTTCAGCCGCAATTTGCAGCTTAGAACTGATTGCCTCCACGCATCAGGAAAATCTAACCCGTCATCAAGTAAAAATGAGCATACTTTCAGAAACCGCAATTCATCATATATACTTTCATTATTTAATATGTATACGACTTCACTGACAGGCATCATCAATGTGTTCATGTTATACTGAAACGAATCAATCAAAAGAATAATTTTTTCAAGCTGGCTGACTCTTGCTTTAAGATAAAAAACTATACTCCGACTCAGAAGAATCAGACAAATCCATATTAATACTCCGCCTGTAAATTTCATCACGAAGCTCACCTGTTTCATATATACCTGATATTTTTCCGACATTTTCGGCGCCCATTAAAAGGACAAGCTTATCAAAAGAATATGTATTAATCAGCTCTCTGATCTGCGGCTTATTTACAATTTCATTTATTGTTGAAGCGTGAATTGTGACAAACAGCTTCACACCGCAATTTGATGCTGAGCTTATGGCTTCAATTTCAGATTTTTCGCTGACTTCATCAATTGCAATCACCTGAGGTGACATTGTTCTGACGGCCATATTCAACGCCTTCGTTTTAGGGTATGAATTATACACATCGGTGTTTATACCTAAATTTGCAATTCCTGCCGAAAGCTCCTGCCTTTCGTCAATAACACACACTTTTGTTCCGCTGTCGGATATTCGTCTGACAAGGTCACGCAGTAATGTGGTTTTTCCCGACGACGGAGGTCCTGCAATAATAATACTTTCAGCCCCCTGCTTCATTGTTCTTATGAAAAGCTCATCTGAGCAGCCTACACATTCCTTTGCTATTCTGATGTTAAGAGATGAAATATTCCTCACAGAGGTGATACATCCGTCTTTATCAAGCGCAGCTGTGCCGACAACGCCGACTCTGTGCCCACCCTCTAATGTTATGTAACCGTTAACTATGTCTGACAGATGGGAGTGAACAGAAAAGCTGCACATTCTTGCGAATGTATCTTCAATTATTTCTTTAGTGCAATTGAATGTATTATCAGCCGACTTATCAAGCGTGCTGTCAGAGTGAAGATAAAAGCTTTCGTTACCGCAGACAAGAACTACCGGCCTGTTCATTCGTAAACGGATTTCATTTATTCTTAATTTACGGCTGTTATCAATTAATGAAAGTATTGCTTTAAGGCCTCCGCTTATTTGCCTGATTGCATTGTCAAAGCTTGTTTCATTTCCACGCATAGGGCACCTCCTTGTTTTTTATAAAAATATATGGCTTTGAAAAATAAATTAGACCATGGCAGATTTATCTTTAAAAATAAGATTGAAAAGTTCATATTTTTATGATAAAATTAGTCAAATCAATTTAGGAGATAAACAATGAAACAGAAGTTATTTGACGATAAAAAATATTCAAAGCTTTGTAAAAACTGCTTCTTCGGCCGTTCAACAAAAGAAAGAGATTTAGTTTTGTGTGAAAAGAAGGGTGTTGTTGACCCGGACGGTAAATGCTCACACTATAAATATGATCCTCTTAAAAGAGTTCCTGAAAAAACAAAGCTTATGTCAGATTACTCGGAAGATGATTTCAAGCTGTAATAAACATAATAATGCCTCAATTCGCATGCTGCAGATTGAGGCATTTAATTTTATTGCGGCGTTTTTTTATAAGTGCATTTAATCTGCTTTCTTACAATAAGACTCTTCAGTGCTTTGCCGTTAAACGGCATAACGGGATACAGATAAGTGTAGCCGTCAACGGTCTTTGTTGTTGCAACAACGAGAAAGACAATTGCAAGCCCGGCAATTAAGCCCCAGATTTTGAAAATTCCGCATAGAATCAGAATAAAAGTTCGGGACATTTTTATAGCATAGCCTAATTCAAAGCTCGGCTGCGTGAAGTTTGAGATTGCAACAAAGGCCATGAACAGCACTACCTCAGAAACGAACCAGCCTGACCTTACTGCAAATTCGCCAAGAACCAATGCGCCGACCACACTGAAGGAATTGCTCAGTGCACTTGGTGTATTGAGTGAAGCAAGCCTTAAGGTATCAATCACAAATTCGACAATAAGAAGCTGTGCGATAATAGGGACAGTGTTAGGCTCCTCAATAAGCATAAACTTCAGAAAATTCGGCAGATGAACATGATATTCTGTTATCAGATACCACACAGGAATCAGCACCATTGAAAGAAAAAATACGCTTGAACGGATCAGCCTTAAAAATGAGCCGATAACAGGCGGAAAATAATAATCATTTATATCCTGAACAAAGTCGAATATACCTGTGGGAACAATCATAGCTGACGGTGAGCCATCAGTGAGAATTATTATATTCCCGTCAAAAATGCAGGCTGCTGCTGCATCCGGCCGCTCAGTGTATCTGACTCTTGGAAAAGGATTCCACCACTGCTTCGGAACAAGACATTCCTTAAGGCTTTCCTGACTCATTGAAAGGCTTCTTACATCAATTGAATTGAGCTTTTCAGTCAGATTGTCAAGCTGTTTTCTGTCAACTGCGTCCTCAAGATAACACAAAACCACATCGGTTTTTGATTCTGTACCAATCTGAAAGGACTGCATGGTGAGATTTGTGTTTCTGATTTTGCGTCTTATTAGCGCAGTGTTGAAAATTATTGTTTCAACAAAGCCTTCATGTGAGCCTCTGAGCACTTTATCCGATTCGGGCTCCTGCACAGTTCTTGCAGGATAGGTTCTTGAATCAATGATTATTGCTTTTGAATAGCCTTCGATTATAAGTCCTACAGCACCTGAAAGAATAAAGGTTGAAAATTTATCAAAATCCTTCTCAGTGCTTGCTTCAATATAAGTTATCTTTTTGTCAGTGAAGCTGTCAGCGTCAGCAATTGAATTCATTTCTTCTTCTGTTATTTTGGAAAGATATTCCATTTGTTTTTCAAGCATTTCATCTTTCACAAAGCCGTCTATGCAATAAAATGTTGCTCTTTTTTTGCCGATTTCAAGCCTTTTGATAATAATGTCAAAGCTTGACGGTATTCTGAAGCCTTTATTTATCATATCAAGATTATCAATATAACTGTTTGTAAACTCTTTCATGTTATCACCTTTAAAAGTGTTTACAAAGTTTTTCAGATTATTCCTTATAAAGAAAACAGCTGTCGGAAACGTAATTCCTGACAGCTGTTATTTGTATTTTTTGATTATAAGGTGAAGCCTGCCTTTTTTGCTGTATCCTGAAATCTCTTTAAGAACAACTTTGCCCTTGCCTCTTAAAACAAGCTTATCTCCGCAGGTAAGGCAATG
This sequence comes from Acutalibacteraceae bacterium, assembly GCA_045533205.1. Lineage (GTDB taxonomy): Bacteria > Bacillota > Clostridia > Oscillospirales > Acutalibacteraceae > UBA6857. The sequence goes on from JAZSHL010000047.1 coordinate 105,659, forward strand.
ATCTGCTTTTGTAATAAGCGAAGAATTAACATAAACAATTCCTTTGTTGATTGCTTCAGCTGCTTTGGACCGTGATAAGCCGAAGGACAAGGCTACGATTGAATCAAGCCTCATTGACGCAGTTGAGATAAATTCCTCTGTAAAATTATCGGCTGCAACAGGCAGATCATTGACATCGCACACAGAGCACCGAACAGTTCCCCTGCCGCTTTTATCAAGATTTTCGCAAATAAATTTTTCCATAGATTTCAGGCAGAAAAAATAGCATCCGTCATCACAGGTTATTATATCTCCGACAACCTCTCTTTTTATGCCAAGGCCCATAAGTGCGCCAAGGTAATCACGGTGTGAAAGATTTGAAAACCTGTCCTTTGTTAACCTGATAAGAGAAATCGGATTATCATCAGCGTTTTGTGAAAAATATTCTGTAATATCACTGCCGATATCAAAATAAGTCGGAATAAAAACTGCAACGCATCTTTCCGCATCATCATATCCGCCGTAATACCATGTATTGACAGAATCATTCATTTCTCTTTCAAGAAAGCTGATTTCAGATTTTTCCTCCATAGTCAGAAAGGATGAATTCGTTATCATGGAATTATCGTTGGCATGCTTCTTTTTGTCGAGTATCTTTGATACAAGAAGTTCTTTTTCTGTCATAGCAACCTCAAAATAAGGAGTGCGCACGGCACTCCTGATGATTTAAACTTAATGGCTTCTCGAGCCTTCAAGCATCATATCCTTAACCTTCATGAGCCGTGAAGTTGTGCTTCTTTCGTTTTCATCGAGCTTCATGGTGATATATCTGATCGTGTCAACATAATCAGGAATCAGAACATGCTCAAGTGCATTGACACGCCTTCTTGTACGCTCAATTTCAGAAGAAAGAAGCTGACATGTTTTTTCAACCTCTGCCAGTCTCAGCATGTCAGGCATAATTTCAGCAAGGCTTCTGACTGCAACATCAAGTTCACCCGATGTAAAAGCATAACCGTATGAATAAATCTCGTTTTCCGATGCAATTTTAAGCTTCGGTGTGAAAACAGGCACGTTTACGCTCATTATATTTTTCTCTGACACCTCAAGATTCATTTTCTGTGAAGGCATCATCAGAGCAACCTGCAAAGACTCATCGCTCATTTCACTTGCTGCAAGAGCCATGTGAAGATTTGCATTTCTGATTCCGTCTTCGACCTTAGCTCTGAGCTCCTTGTTTTCCTTTACGAGCTCAAGAAAACGGCGCATAAGCTCATCTCTTTTATCTTTAAGAAGTTTGTGACCTCTACGGGCGGTAACAAGCTTCTTTTTGATATTTGTAAGTTCCATTCTTGTCGGATTAACATTCATTACCGCCACGCAATCACCTACTTTTCAATATAATATTGTTCAAGAAATTTATCGGAAATTCTGCGAAGCTCGCTTTTCGGAAGAATGGAAAGCAGCTTCCAGCCGATTGAAAGTGTATCCTCAATGCTTCTGTCTGTGTCACTGCCCTGAGAAACATATTCCTCTTCAAAGCTTTCGGCAAATTTCGCATAAAGCTTATCAATATCAGTCAGTGCAGACTCGCCGAGAATAACCATAAGCTCCTTTGCGTCCTTGCCTCTTGCATATGCAGAGAAAAGCTGATTCATAGTATCGGAATGGTCAGCTCGTGTTTTGCCTTCACCGATGCCTTTGTCTTTCAGTCTTGAAAGTGACGGAAGAACATCTACAGGCGGCACAATACCCTTTCTGTGAAGCTCACGTGAAAGAATAATCTGTCCTTCAGTGATATAACCGGTTAGGTCAGGAATAGGATGTGTTTTGTCATCCTCAGGCATTGTCAGAATAGGAATAAGGGTAATTGAGCCTTCTTTATCCTTTTGTCTGCCTGCTCTCTCGTATATAGTTGCAAGATCAGTGTACATGTATCCGGGATAGCCTCTGCGGCCGGGTACTTCTTTTCTTGCTGCGGACACTTCACGAAGGGCGTCGGCATAGTTTGTGATATCTGTCATTATTACAAGAACGTGCATGCCTTTATCAAAAGCAAGATATTCGGCAGCAGTCATTGCCATTTTCGGGGTTGCAATTCTTTCAATAGCAGGGTCATTTGCAAGGTTTGAGAACATAACTGTTCTGTCAATTGCACCTGTTTCTCTGAAGGACCTGACAAAGAAATCGGATTCCTCAAAGGTAATACCCATAGCAGCAAAAACAACTGCAAATTTACTTTCAGTGCCGATAACCTTTGCCTGCTTTGCAATCTGTGCTGCAAGCTCTGCATGAGGCAGACCTGATGCAGAAAAAATGGGCAGCTTCTGACCTCTTACAAGAGTATTTAGTCCGTCAATTGCGGACACACCTGTCTGAATGAATTCACTTGGATATTCTCTTGCGGCAGGATTCATAGGCATACCGTTGACATCAAGGCGTTTATCAGGGATGATTGATGCTCCGCCGTCAATCGGTCTGCCAAGGCCGTCAAATACACGGCCGAGCATATCCTCTGACACGGCAAGCTCCATTTGTCTGCCAAGAAATCTGACCTTGCTATCGCTCAGATTTATGCCTGCAGCAGACTCAAAAAGCTGAACGAGGACATCGTTATCATTAACTTCAAGAACTCTGCAGCGACGTCTTTCACCGTTTTTAAGCTCAATTTCACCAAGCTCATTATACGCAACATTATCAACGCCCTTAACAAGCATAAGAGGACCTGCTACCTCACTGATTGATCTGTATTCCTTTGGCATCAGTCATCCTCCCCTTTCAGCACGTCGTTGATTTCACAGTCAAGCTCAAGCATAATTTCTTCAAACTGAGCATCTGTGTCTTCTTCACGGATATATTTGAATCTGCCGATTCTTTCTCTGACAGGAAGCTTTACGATTGCTTCGATGTCAGCATTTTCATTGATAGCGACACTTGCCTTGTCATAAAATTCACAGACAAGCTTCATCATAAGGTACTGCTTATGCGAAGATGAATAAGTATCAACATCGTGGAATGCGAGCTGATGAAGAAAATCCTCACGGATTGAACGTGCTGCTTCAATTTTAACTCTGTCAGCGGGTGAAACAGCATCCATACCGATGAGCTTCACCATTTCAAGAAGCTCGGCTTCTTCTGTGAGCAGTCGGAGGATTTTTCCTCTTAATGCCATCCACTCTGAAGAAACATTATCATTAAACCAGTCGCCAAGCGAATTTGCATAAAGTGAATAGCTTGTAAGCCAGTTGATTGCGGGGAAATGACGCTTATATGCAAGTGAAGAATCAAGCCCCCAGAATACCTTTACAATTCTTAACGTTGCCTGACTGACGGGCTCTGAAATATCACCGCCGGCAGGTGAAACAGCACCGATAACAGAAAGAGAGCCCTCTCTGCCTTCATGACCGATTGAGATAACTCTGCCTGCTCTTTCATAAAACTGAGCTAATCTGCTGCCAAGATAAGCAGGATATCCTTCTTCACCGGGCATTTCTTCAAGGCGGCCTGACATTTCACGAAGAGCTTCTGCCCAACGCGAGGTAGAATCTGCCATGAGTGCAACATTATAGCCCATATCACGGAAATATTCAGCGATAGTAATACCTGTATAAATAGATGCTTCTCGTGCTGCAACAGGCATGTCTGAGGTGTTTGCAATAAGAACTGTGCGTTCCATAAGCGACTTGCCTGTATGCGGATCTATAAGCTCGGGAAATTCATTGAGAACATCCGTCATTTCATTTCCGCGTTCACCGCAGCCGATGTAGACGACAATGTCTGCATCTGCCCATTTTGCAAGCTGATGCTGTGTAACGGTTTTGCCGCTTCCGAAGGGACCGGGAATTGCCGCTACGCCCCCTTTGGCTATCGGAAAGAGAGAGTCAACAACTCTCTGACCTGTTATCAGCGGCTCTGAAGGTGAAAGCTTCTGCTTATAAGGGCGTCCTTTTCTCACAGGCCACTTCTGCATAATGCCGACGCCGACTTCTTCGCCCTTTTCATCAAGAACAATTGCGACAACGTCTTCTACAGTGCAGGTTCCGCCTGTTATCTCTTTGATAATACCGCCGCGGTCCGGAGGGAGCATAATTTTATGCTTTACAACATCAGTTTCCTGAACAAAACCGATTACATCGCCGCCGTATACTCTTTCTCCTTGGCTGACACACGGCTCAAACACCCATTGCTTTTCCCTACTGAGTGAAGGTACTTCAATGCCTTTTGCAAGATTGTTGCCGCTTTTTTTCATTATTTCTACAAGAGGTCTTTGTATACCGTCGAAAATGCTGCCGATGAGGCCCGGACCAAGCTCAACGCTCAAAGGCTCACCGGTTGACTCAACCTTTGCTCCGGTTTTTAGACCTGATGTTTCTTCATAAACCTGAATTGATGCTCTGTCGTCGTGCATTTCAATGATTTCACCGATAAGTCTTTCATCACTTACTCTGACAACGTCAAACATATTCGCCTCTTTCATGCCTGATGCAATAACAAGAGGTCCTGATATTTTTTTTACAGTTCCCAAGTTCATAATATCACCTGCTTTTCCATACAAAAAAGTATTGAAAAAATTTATAAAATATTCGAGCCGACAGCTCTTATAACACTTTCTGTTATAGAAGACATACCGTTACCTGTATTGCCTGAAACTCCGGGTATCAGAATAACTGCGGGCGTAACACTGTCTTTATATTTATCAATTTCATCCATAATTTCAGCTGCAACTGCTTCAGTCACATAAATCACAGAATAATTGTTTTTAGAAAGCTCTCTGAGTTTTTTAATTGCTGAATTTTTATCGGTCGAAGCAAAGACCTCGAGCCCTATTGAAGCAAAGCCGATAACACTTTCTCTGTCACCGATAACGGCTATTTTAGACATTTAAAGCTCTCACCCTTTCTTTGACAGTAGATATATCTGCACCTGCAAGCTTTGCCGACAGAATCATCCTGACGCATTTAATCTCTGTCAGCCTTTTGTAATAATAAGAGCAAACAGGAGAAAAGCCGAATGCAGTGTATTTTGCTTCGTTTGTAATTCTGATTATTTCACAGTCACACCACTTGTCATAAAGCGACGGTGTCTGTGAATAAATTTCAGCGCCTTCTGAATACTGTGTGCTTTTGAGATAGCTCAACACAGCATCAAATCCTGTAAGACAACAATCAATGAGCCGCTGACGGTCAAGATATCTGCACACAGATATCGCCTCTTCAATGAACGAGATATCTTTATTTGTTGCAGCACACCTGAAGGCAATTTTTATATTTGAAGAGTCTGCAATAAAAGCTAAAGCCCGTGAAACACTCTTTTCCTTACAGTCAGCTGCATACTTCTGAAGCATCACCAAAGCAGCTGAATCAATAATTATATCCGAAAGCTGACCGTTTTCTGTTGCAGTTGCAGTTTCATATGCCTTTTGAGCACATTTGATGTATTTTTCTTCAAGTCGCTCAAATCCGAGCACCTTGACAGAGTTAACAAGTTCGTGAAGGTCAAGCGTTGTCGGATATACAAAAAAGCTTTCTGCGTTTTCGCCTGTTAAAATGCATTTTATTGCTACCTTTATGTTCTGAAAATTGTTTGTCACACATAAAAGCTCAAGGTCATCTTTATACGGAACACTTTCTTTAAGAAGCTGCCACAAATCGAAGCTCTGCCTTCTAACTGCCTGATTGATTGATTCATCCTGACTCATCCAATGCTTTTCGCTCAGCATTCTGACTGCCTCAGGATAATCCTTTGCCTCAGCAAGCTTAATAATAAAATCATCATCAAGAAGCTTTGTTTCGTTAGCTCTTATTCTTGCAACACAAAAGGCATAATCTGTTTGTCTTTTCATATTGCCCTCCGTCAAATGAACAGCTCTTTGCTGAGTGTATCTTTAAGATGGTCCATTGACTCATCAAACACTGCCTTCAATGTGCAATTGACCTCAAAGTTATCGTATTTAAGAATGAAACCGTTTTCAATGTCAACAGAAGCATCAGAAATCTGAACTGCACCTCTTTCATAAATGAGTGAATTGATTTCGTCCTCAAAGCCGTCAGGAAGTCTGCCAAGGTCATATCCGCTCATGAACATTTTGCATTCACCTGTCTGCATGTGCTTAATGAGAAGCTTTCTGATCAATGAAAAATATTCATCATCTGAAAGTTTATCAATTTTAAGATATGCCGCAGAAATAATATCATTAAGAATAGCATTTCTTATTTCGAGATAACGGTTGCGTGTTATTGATTCGGCAGAACTTTTTGCAACTGCAACCTTCTTTTCGGCCTCAGCTTCTGCATTCGCAATAATTTCATCTGACTGAGTATTAGCCTGCAATCTTGCCTGTGCGAGAATATCTTTAACCTGTTCATTGGCATTTTCAATGATTCTGTCACAGTTATCCTGCGCTTCAAGCATAATCTTTTCAGTGATTTTCTCAAGACCGGTCATTGCTTCAACTCCTTTTCAAGTTAATTTTGCAGTTCAGTCATTAAGCGACTGAAATATTTGATACTGCAAGAAGTGAAACAAGGAATGTAAGAATTGCATAGGTTTCAACAAGTGCGGAAAGAGTCATGCCACGGCCGACCTGTGTAGGCTGCTTTGCGATAAGTGAAATACCTGATGCAGCAACACGGCCCTGATATACAGCTGAAAAATAACCTGTTACAGCAATGGGAAGACATGCAGCAAGCATCGAAAGTCCTTGCGGACCTGTTATGTTGGCAAGCTCACCACCGAGAAGGCCGATTTTGTTGACAACAAGAAGTGCAATGATGAAGCCGTAAAGGCCCTGTGTACCGGGAAGAATCTGAAGAATAAGCACCTTACCGAACATTTCCGGCTTTTCTGAAAGAAGACCTGCTCCTGCTTCACCGGCAAGTCCGACACCTCTTGCTGAGCCTATACCTGAAAGTCCGACAGCAAGAGCTGCACCTAAAATTGCGAAGAAAAGACCTAAATTATTCATACTTTTTTTCCTCCTTGATTGTAAAGTATTTAGAATTAATTTTAAACGGTGTAAATACCTTTCCCGAGCCCTCGTAGAACTTCGAGAAAAACTCAACATACTGAAGCCTGTTGGTGTGAACATAGGTTCCGATTACGTTGATGGCAAAATTAATTGTGTGACCGATAAAAAATATCGGAATAAACAATATGATATTTCCCGGCATTGTTGCAAGAAGATTGACAGCATTTGCAATAACACCGGTTACAAGACCTAATGCAAGAAGTCTGGAATAAGAAAGAATGTCGCCTAAATAACCTGTTGCAGTGTTATATAAAGCATAAAAACCGCCGCCAAGCTTACCGATTATATTTTTTGAGCTTCTGCCGGCTGTGAGAACGATCAGCACAGAGCCGACCAATAAAAGCCTCGTTCCCCAGGGCTTGATTGTTCCCGGTATTTCAACAATAAGACCGGCACCCATGATTGCAAAGCCGACAACAAAAATCATAACCGGAACAGTATCACACACTGCAGCAAAAATCTGTTTTTCCTTTATAAGTGTGTATCCTCTTATCAAAAGACCTGCAAAAAGCTGAATTATGCCAAAGCCGAGGCAATAAAGAAGAAGGCTCATGCTGTTACTGACAGGATCCATCCATATTGCAAGCTCAGGTCCGGTTTCATAGCCGAGAAAGTTAGTCGCTACAGTAGGAATCAGATCACCGAACCAGCCGCCGAACATTGCTCCCCAGAAAACAGTTGAAATTCCGCAGAAGAAAACCATATTCGCAAATTTCAGTGTGTTACCCTTTACCTTGAACTTCGCCTTGGCGACAAGAGCAAATATTATCATCAGAATTCCGTATCCTGCATCTGACAGCATAAATCCGAAGAAAATGTAATAAAAAACTGCCATAATGGGATTCGGATCGATATCTTTGTTTGACGGTGAGGAATACATGTCCGTAATGCTTTCAACGCCTGATGCAAAAAATCCGTTTTCAATCAGAACAGGAACATTCTCATCATTATAATCAGGCTCGCTGATCTGCATCTGACAAATGAACTTCTGCTCAACTGCAAACTTGATTTCTTCGCTGATTCTTTCGGGCATATATCCCGAAATTACAAAAGCCTGCTGTGTTGATGCTGTTTTTGCAACCTCTTTGTATTTTTCGGTCTGAACAAGGTAAAAATCAGATAAAAATCTCAGATTATCGTATTCATCTTTAAACTCTGATATACTTTTTCTTGTTATTTCAAGCTCTTCTTCGAGTAAACGGATTCTTTCGTTAATCGCTATAATGCTTTTCTCAGGCAATGACGGCTCAACCTTTTCAGGTTCAATGAAACCGAAGGATTTTAAAGCATCAAGTGTTTTTCCGGCATCTGTATGATGGCACATAACAACCGCACAAGTGATCATTTTGTCCTGCTTTATAACCTCAACAGCAACGCTGTCAAGCTCTTCATCATATGCCTTGATTTTATCTGTTATTTCTTCTGCAGACAGGCTCTTTTGAAAATATCCGATGAATATATTAGTAGTCAATGTTCGTTTTGATGCCATCGGTATATCTAACCCGAGCCACGAAGAGTGATAATTCAGATTGGTCTTTTCGAGGGCGATATCAGCATTCAGCTTCTCTATTTTGCCGTTCAAGGATAGAATTTCATCACAGACAGAGCTGATTTTGTCAACCTTATCGATCAAGAGTCTGAAGTCATTATATTCAATTTCCTTGAAATCATTGAAGGATTGAGTAAGAGATTTCTTTATTTTACAATTGTTTTCAAGAATTGAAACAGCCTGCCTGACCTTTTCATGCTTTAGCGTGTATTGGTTAACAACCGAAGAAGTATCATACTTCATAAGTTCATCATTTTCAATATCTATAAGCTGTGCCTTGCCGACACGCTGAATAAAATCAACAATCTTTTTGCTCTCACTCAGAAGAGAAATAAGCTCAAACTGAACTAATTTTACTTTTGCCAAAAAATACACCTCCCTCAGCAAGTAGTATTTGAAACATATTGTTTTATTTAGCTATTTCTTCAAAAATCATATTTATTGCAAAGTCATATCTCTTTTCAGTGTCGCTGATTGTCTTTTTTTCACGCAGCTCTGCAAGCTTTTCAGCCTGAGAGATTGTTCCGTTTGCTGTGTATTCAGCATCACTGAGAATAATGTTTGCCTGGCTTTCAGCCTGATCCACAGAGGATTTGATGATAATACCCGCCTGAATGTGCGCATCGTTTATCATTTTTTCAGCAGCTTTCTTCGCTTCAGCTTCAAGAGCCCGGGCCTGTGCTTCAGCCTGCATAACTGTTTTGATCATTTCAGCAGCCAATTAAAATACACCTCCGTAGATATATATATGCTTTAAGGCAACCTGAATAACAGCTGTTACGCTTTCAGGCTCATTTCCGTCAGAAAAATGCAGAACAACCGATGTTACAAACATAATAAGCATCACAATGGCAATCAGTGCAAATACAACAAGCTTTCGTATATTTTTCTTATCATTGCCGGGTGTTGTTTTCTTTATTTCCGGCAGCATTTCAAATTTTGTCACTTTATTTTTTTTATTGTTTTTTTTGTTATATACCGGCACGATCTCCGGAATCTGAATTTCTTCTTTAACAGATGCGGAAGGAGTGATTTTTTCAACAGCAGTTTTAACTTCTTCAACATCAGGAATCAGTATGTTTTCTTCTTCGTCGTCAGTCAGAATACTTTTAGAATATACATCATCATATTTCGGCTCATCAAAAGGTTCATTATTCAGAGCGCTCTTAAGATCTGAAAGCATCTGTTCAGGAGAAAAATAACGTTTATTAGGATTGAAGGCACAAGCTTTGCTGATAATTTTCCACAAGCTGTCACTTGCGAAAACGGGTTTCTCAAGCTTTTCACCTGATATCCTTCTATTAACTGATTCATTTAGTAAATTAACAGTAATTTTTTCAGGATAGGGCTCTGTAAAGGGAAGTCTGCCTCGATTAGTCAGCATATAAAGAACGAGACCGAGTGAGTATGTGTCTGCTGTGCAGTTGATATTGCCCGTCCTGATGAATTCAGGGGCCATATAATATTGTGTTCGCTTGAAAGCAACGGAGCTTTTTGCCGGTTCAAGAAAGCTGAATGTTCCAAAATCGCCGAGCTTACACCTGCCATCAGCATCAAACAGAATATTCTCAGGCTTAAGATTAGGATAAATATAGTCAAATGACCTGCATTTGACAAGAGCAGTGCAAATATTAATACCAAGACGCAATGCTTCATCATGTGTGAAAGAAATCTCCTTCAGAATTTCTGTCAGAGATTTTGCCTGCTCAAGCTTAATGAGAATCAGTCTGCCTTTTCCGTCACTGGCACGTCGCAGTTCAACATCTTCATATCTGACAAAGCATTTACCGCCGTCGGCTTCTTTGACTTCTTCAATGTTCTCAATGATTTTTTTTATAATTGAGTCATAATAATCCCCACTGTCTTCAGCGGTAGGTTCGTGGTTTGGTAAAAACAACTTCCTTTCGTTGCGATTTTCTCCGAGTCTTATAATTTTAAGCACCGATGTATCTCTGCTTGTGTCAATATTTTCTTTATATATTGTAAAAACCTTTCCGTCTGTACCGTTACCGAGCTGACGGTCTGTATACCATTGTCCGAAAACAGGGTTTAATGAGCCGGACATAAATATTCACCTCAAATCAAAATATTTTGTTATATGAAAACCGTAAAATGAAAATTTTGATATAATTGTTTGTATTATATCACATAATGATACCGTTTGCCAACTTTTTTTGATATTTTAATTATTAATTTTTGATGTGTATTGACAATAAAGGGATAAAATATTAAAATAATAACATAATAATTGTATGAAAGGAAGCTGTCTTTGCGGCAGCAAAAAGATGAAATGAGTGACGAACTTAATATGGATATGGATATAGTTTCGGTTGTTGATGATGATGGTGTTGAGCATATTTTTGAGGAGCTTGACAGAATCGAAACCGATGACGGAAACAGATATATCGCTCTGATTCCTGTTTACGATGATGAAACAGAAATTTTAGATGATGACGGAGATGTGCTTATTCTTAAGGTAATTGAAGAAAAAGGTGAAACCTATCTCGTTCAGATTGAGGACGAAAAGGAATTCAACGAGGTCGGCAACATCTTTGAAGACAGACTTATTGAAAAATACGAGGCAGAAGATACTCTCGAATAAAATATTATGCCTGCTGTGTTCGAAAACTATGATCGTTATAACCCAACAAGTTATTAAACGGAGAGACGCTTTGTCAGCGGATTGCAGACCTCCCGCTTTGCGGACGAAGGGAGCGTGAACCTGACTCGCAATCACCATCCTGCCTAAGAGCAGGTTATACACATCATAAACGGCATGGCGGGTACTTATAAAAATACAGAGTTCATTGAAGATACTGCATTCTTCAATGAACTCTTTTTTCAGTTCTTATAATGTTCCTTTAATCTGTCATATTCATCATCACTGATTTCAATAACCCTGCCGTGCTTGAAGCCGTAAGGAAAGCTGAACTCTTCCTTGCTCATTTTGAAATCGGTGTCCCCTACCTTTTCACTTACGAAGGGAACATACCCCATTTTTGGCTTTTCGCAGCCGAAGAAGTCAAGCATAAGACACCATCTGCCATCAGGAAGGATATATGACGTTGCGCCCTCGTAGCTGCCGGGCTTTTCAAGCTCAGACATAAGCTTTTCAAATTTTTCATCATGAATATACGGCCCGTAAAGGTGATCTGATACGGCGTGCATGTTCATACTCGGATTGTGGGCGTTTTTATAGAACATATGATATTTATCACCATGCTTTTTTATATGTGTGTCAAGAATCTCGTTTGACTTTGTGAAGAAAAGCCTGGGCTTTGTGAAGGTGACAAAATCCTTTGTTGTTGAGTAATATATTGACATATGCTTAAAGTTATCCTGAGCGACGGTTGAGCCCCAATGAATCATATACTCTTCTTCGTCCTCATCATAGCAGACCTCAGGAGCCCACATACAGCCGAAATCATCACGTCCTAAAGGCAGAATTTCCTGCTCAGAGAAATTAATAAGATCATCTGTTCTCCAAAAGCAAAAGCCCTTGCTGCCTGTTTTATTTACAATGCTCCAATCCACCTGATAGTTTTCGTCATATCGGTTTGCAATACACTCATCGGTTGTGATTATAACAAAGCCGCCGGAAACAAGTCTGACAATTTCGATGTCACGGCAGCCCTTCATGCTTAATCTGCTTTTAAGAATTGAGTTGCCTGCGTTAAGCATTTCCCAATCATATCCGTTTTTGCTGACAGAAAAATAGACACTTTCACCGTCAGGAGTAATTTTCTCTTTAAAATGTGCAAATAAATAGGGCATATTATTTCTCCTTTGCATTTTCAATATATGAATTATAGCATGAGCTATCAGGAATTTCAATATGTTAATACTATTGACAAAGGTATTGTTTTTTGATAAAATAACTAAGCTAAATATACGGAGAGTTGTCCGAGTGGTCGAAGGTGCAGCACTCGAAATGCTGTGTGGGGAAACTCACCTAGGGTTCGAATCCCTAACTCTCCGCCAAATAAGAACCGTAATCTTGATACAAGGTTGCGGTTATTTTCTTTTTATGATATAATGAGAAAGAGGAGGGATTATAATGGAATTATTGTTTTTTGCAATATTCTTTTTTGTAATTCTTATTCCGCTGGTTTTGGGGATAATAATTCCCATATATAAGAAGCACAGTAGTGTAACCGGTGGCATTATCAACTACGATTCCACAATGAAAAAATTTGTTTATAAGATTAACCTCTCATACCAACAGGCAGTTGACTTGTTAAGTTTGAAGAACGACGTTGATGAACTATCCTGCACATTTGATTTTGAGAAAGCAATCATAAGATTTTCAGAATATGGTTCTCATAGAGATTACTATTTTCAAATACAAGAATGTAGTGGCTTTTCCATCTTAAAGCTGGAACAAGTTGAGTTGATCGGTATGTCAAGCCATGTTCCATATAAACTCAATCCGTTTATCGTCAGTAAATTGCAGGCAGAAATCGTGCCTTTTTCCCAGTACGGTTTTTAGTTTTGCACCCCCCTAAATCTAATTTGCACCCCCTTTGGCTCAAAATGCACCCCCTAACCTCAAAAGGGGGTGCATTTGTATTAAAATTATGGTCAGCCTTAACGAAAAAAAGACAGTAACTTTAATATCAAAATTAGTATTTTCTCAAGCATTTAATTAGTGGATATTAATTTTTTTATTAAGAAATACCGCCGCTGAATATTTCAGCGGCGGTATTTCCTTTTAAGGCACATATTTTATGA
>JAZSHL010000009.1:0-11482 GCA_045533205.1 Acutalibacteraceae bacterium
ACAACTCTCACAAGAGCAAAGTTCAATGAGCTTACAGCAGACCTCGTTGAAGCAACAATGGGTCCTGTTCGCCAGGCAATGAGCGACTCGGGTCTCAAGACAAGCGAAATCAACAAGGTTCTCATGGTCGGCGGTTCTTCAAGAATTCCCGCTGTTCAGGAAGCTGTCAAGAAATTCATGGGAACAGAACCCTTCAAGGGCATCAATCCCGATGAATGCGTTGCAGTAGGTGCAGCCCTTCAGGCAGGCGTTCTCGGCGGCGAAGTTCAGGGTCTTCTTCTCCTTGACGTTACTCCGCTTTCACTCGGTATCGAAACAATGGGCGGTATCAATACAAAGATTATCGACAGAAACACAACTATCCCCGTTAAGAAGAGCCAGATTTTCTCAACTGCAGCAGACAATCAGCCTTCAGTTGAAGTTCATGTTCTTCAGGGTGAAAGAGAATTTGCAAGAGATAACAAGACTCTCGGCGTGTTCAGCCTTGACGGTATTATGCCGGCAAGAAGAGGTGTTCCTCAGATCGAAGTAACATTTGACATCGACGCTAACGGTATCGTTCACGTTTCAGCAAAGGACCTCGGCACAGGCAAGGAGCAGTCAATTTCCATCACAGCTTCAACAAACATGTCAAAGGAAGACATCGAAAAGGCTGTTCAGGAAGCTGAAAAGTTTGCTCAGGAAGACAAGGCACGCCGTGAAGAGGTTGACACAAGAAACGAAGCAGACCAGATGGTATATCAGTGTGAAAAGATTCTTTCTGAAGATGCTGCACAGGCTCTTTCAGCTGAAGACAAGGCAGAGGTTCAGTCAAAGATCGATTCACTCAAGAATGCTCTTAACGGTCAGGACATCAATCTTATCAAGACAGAAAAGGAAGCTCTCACACAGGCTTTCTATAAGCTCTCTGAAAAGATGTATCAGCAGGCAAATCCCCAGGGCGCACAGGGCTTCAACCCCAATGATTTTGCAGGTGCTCAGGGCGGCTTTAATCCGAATGATTTCCAGCAGGGTGCAGCAAATGACGGCTACACCGATGCAGGATATACAGATGCAGATTTCACAGACGCTAACTAAAAATTAAATTCAAAGGACACGGCTTTCGGGTCGTGTCCTTGATGAGGTATAAATAATGGCAGAAAATAAACGTGATTACTATGAAGTGCTCGGTGTCAGCAAGACTGCTTCTGACGATGAAATCAAAAAGGCCTACCGTAAGCTTGCAAAGCAGTATCATCCTGACCTGAATCCCGGTGATGCTGCAGCAGAGGCTAAGTTCAAGGAAGCCAATGAAGCTTATGAGGTGCTTTCTGACAGTGACAAAAAGGCACGCTATGACCAGTACGGTCATGCCGGTGTTGACCCCAACTTCGGCGCAGGCGGCTTTGGTGGCGGCTTCGGCGGCTTTGGCGATGCTTTTGACCTTGGTGATATTCTTGGCAGCATGTTCGGTGGCGGCTTCGGCGGCTTCGGCGGTGGCAGACAGCAGAATCCCAACGCACCGAGAAAGGGCTCAACTATTCAGACAAGTGTTACCATTTCCTTTGAAGAGGCAGCAAAGGGCTGCAAGAAAAAGGTGAACATAACAAAGGTTGAACGCTGCAGCGAATGCTCAGGCACAGGCGCAGCAAAGGGCACAAGCCCTGAAACCTGTCAGACCTGCGGCGGCAGAGGTCAGGTCAATGTTCAGCAAAGAACACCCTTCGGTGTTATCAGCACATCAAAGCAGTGCTCCACCTGCGGCGGCAGAGGAAAGGTTGTTAAAAATCCCTGCTCCAACTGTGCAGGCACAGGACTTAAGAGCAAGAATCAGACTGTTGAGGTGGATATCCCTGCAGGTATCGACGACAGACAGGCACTGAATGTAAGGGGTGGCGGTAATCCCGGCACAAACGGAGGCCCCACAGGTGATCTGCGAGTAAATGTCAACGTCAGACCCCATCCCTTCTTTGAAAGAGAAGGCTTTGATGTCTGGTGTGAATTCACCGTTACCTTTGCTCAGGCAGCTCTCGGTGATACCCTTTATGTGCCTACACTTGACGGTAAGGTTAAGTATAACCTTCCTGCCGGTACACAGCCCGGTGAGGTGTTCCGCTTCAGAAACAGAGGTATTCAGCAGATTTCCGGTAAGGGCAGAGGCGATCAGTTCGTCAAAATCATAGTTGATGTTCCTAAAAACCTTAACCAGAAGCAGAAGGAGATGCTGAAAAACTTCAACAACTCACTTCCCAACAAGCCGAAAAACAATATTCCTGACGGAAATGTTGTCGGTGAAGAGAAAAGAAGCTTTTTCGACAGATTCAAATAAAAACACAGGGACGGTAAGTTCAACGCTTACCGTCCCTTTAAATATCTGTTGAGCTTTTTCAGAATATCATATCGGGCAATGTTATTGCTTCTTTTTCACTTTGGGCGTTATTTCGTTCCAGAGAGTAAAGCCGAGAATCATCATACCGCCTGCAGCCTGCCACACTGTCATAGGCTCTTTTAAAACGGTGACCGAAAGCAGCACGGCAACCAGGGGATCTATGTAGCTTAAGATAGCGGCTTTCTGACCGGGCAGCTCCTTAAGAGAAGAAAAGTACATGCAGTATGTAATGCCGGTGTGAACAATGCCGACGATGAGCAGATTCGCCCAGCCTTTGCCGTCAAGGCCTGACAGTGTGATTCCGCTTGTCAGAAGAACATAGGGAATCAGTATCAGAACAGCTGCAAGGAACTGAAAAAAGGTTCTGTGAATACCCTCAACTTTTTTTATGAATTTGTTCAGCAGAATAACCGTCGCATAAAACAGTGCTGCACCGAGTCCGAACAGAACTCCGATAATTTCTTTTGAGTCTGTAAGCTTTCCCACACCGGTAATCATCACAAGACCGACAGTGGACATTATGAAGCATATAATCTGCTTGGCAGTGAGCCTTTCATGAAAGAGAAAGGGACAAACAACAGTGACGATGACAGGTGCAAAATAATAGCTCAGTGTTGCTGTGGAAACAGTGGTGTATTTGTATGCTTCAAACAGTAAAATCCAGTTTATCGCCATTGCAACGCCTGACAGAATAAGCAGGGGAATATCTCTTCTGATGTTTCTGACAGGTATTTTTTGCTTTGTAACTATCAGAAAACCGCCAATGAGAATGATAGCTAAAACGGCACGGTATAAAGCTAATTCGCCTGAAGAAACATTAATTTTTCTTACAAAAAGGCCGATTGTGCCGAATATAGTCATTGATGCAATCAGCATCAGACGAGGATTTGCAAATTTTTTCAAAGAAATCCCTCCCGGTCTGTTAAACCGATAATTGTATAAATATGTAATATATTAGCACAATTGAGGCACACGGTCAACTACGTTCTTAATGAGAAAACGGCGTATGCCGGATATGCCCTCATATTATAAGCCACCGTATAATATAAATGTAAAAAAAACAAAGGGTGACTTAAAATGATGAACTACATAATTCCCGTAATGTTTATTCTGTCGTTTGTTTCTGCTGCAGCAACAGGCAGAATGGGGGAGCTGTCAGCTGCGATAATTGAGGGAGGGACAAATGCTGTTGAGCTTATTCTTAACCTTGTTGCAGTAATATGCTTCTGGTCCGGAATGATGAAAATTGCAGAAAAATCAGGCGTAACAGCAGTGCTTTCCAAGCTTTTAAAGCCTCTCATGAAGCTGATTTTTCCATCACTTAAAGCAGAAAACTATGTGCTTGATGCCATGACTCTTAATGTGACGGCGAACATTTTAGGTATAGGAAACGCGGCAACACCCTTGGGCATTGAGGCAATGAAAAGGCTTCAGCGGATAAATCCGGACCCTTTTAAGGCAAGTGACGAAATGATAGTTTTTGTGGTTATGAACACGGCGGCGATGCGCTTTATTCCCACAACTGTTGCCTCTCTTCGCGGGCAGTACGGCTCTTCGGAGCCTATGTCGGTTATGCTGCCAACCTTGTTTACAACCTTCTGTGCCATGACAGTGGCGATTATAACAGCTAAAATAGGATGCAGAATATCGGCAAAACGGAGGGTAAAATAATGCTTTCTGTTCTTTCTGTATGGGCTTTGCCTATCACGGTAACGCTGATTGTCGTTTTCGCCCTTATAAAAAAGGTCAGAGTTTTTGATCTTTTTAAGGAGGGCGCACTTGATGGCCTCAAAACCGTATACGGCATTTTCCCCACAATCGTATGCTTCGTTGTTGCCGTCACAATGCTCAGGCAAAGCGGTGCGCTGGAGCTTCTGTCACTCGTGATGGAGCCCTTTGGTGAATTACTCGGCGTGCCTGCTGAGGTTATACCCTTGTCGGTAATGTCATCCGTGTCGGGTGGGGGAGCGTTGTCCGTTTTTGAAGGTATTCTCAAGGATAACGGTCCTGATTCCTTTGTCGGTCAGGTGGCCTCGGTGCTTTCAGGGGCAACGGAAACAACCTTTTATGCAGTCACGGTTTACTATTCTGCGGTTGCCGTCAAAGACACGGGACATACCGTTTCAGTGGGCATATTTGCTGACTTTGTGTGCCTTGTGCTCTCTCCGCTGTTTGTGAAAATGACACTCGGATAAAGCTGTAACAAACGGAAAATAACCTGAGGTTGCAAAAATTCACTTTTTATGATATAATTACAAAGTTGTAAGAATTTCGAAGATAACAGACGAATAAAAAGGAGATTATATGTTCAAAAAAATAACTTGTTTTATTTTGTCGATTGTTATAATGCTTTCATGTGTCCCGTTGTCTTTCGGCGCAGTTGCTGCTGAAGATAGCGTGAAAGCACAGCTTTGTGAGCTTGTCAGAAGGTTCCCTGCCGGTAAATACTGGAATCACATGGGCTCCGATAAAAACAGTCCGGACACATGGACAGAAAAGCCCTGCAAATCTCACAGCGGCTGCAGCTGGGTTGAAGATGCCTGCTCCTGCAACAGCTTTGACAAGGCTATTCAGTGTATGGGATATGCTTACAAGATTGCATATGAGCTGGTGGGTGTTTCTGCACGCGAATTTAAAGAAAGCAAAACGCTTGATGCTTCGAAGCTGAGAGTCGGTGACGTTATCAGATATAACGGACACTCGATTTGCGTAACAGGCGTCAAAGGAAAAACCATATCCTTCACTGACTGTAACTATGACAAAAAGTGCGGCATCCGATGGGGACAGATGAAGCTTTCTGAAATCAAAAAATTCAGCTATGTGCTTCATCATGAAAAAAATGAAATGAAAAATGACGACCTTGATTTTTATGTTGGGGTTGAGGTGCCGGACAGACCGATCGTGGTTGATAAAAAAGAAACCTGGAAAATGGGCGACAGCGCACTAAATATCAGAGTTTCGGCATCAACCGACGCAGGCATTGTGGGCACTGTTCCTGCAAATGCAAAGTTTTATGTTTATGAAAAGAAACTTACCGACAAATATCTCTGGGGTAAGATTAAATTCGGCATTATGTCAGGCTGGTCCGTGCTTAATTATTCCGAATATATTTCAGGTTCATATGAAAAGGCAGACATTCTGAATCCGAAGGAAGAATATCCGTTGGGCAATGTGCTTTTTAAGTGGTCTGCTGTCAACGGCGCAGATGAATATCAGATACGCCTTTATGACAAGGATAAAGCAATTATACAGTCATATAACACAACGCAAACCAGATATGAAGTGCCCTTTGACAGTGAAGGCTCTTATTATGTGAAGGTTTATTCCTTCAACCGATTCTGTGACAGCTGGAAGGTTGACGGAGAGCTGATTAACTTCACTGTCGCAGCCGATCAGGAAGACTCTTCTGACGAGGACATTCCTGAAATAAGCCTGCCGGAAGCTGTTACACTCAGAAGAGGCGGCAGCAAAAAGCTGACCGTTACCGTAACGGACGGGGGTGCTGAAGCGGAAGGCTTCACATGGCACAGCGACACTGCTTCTGTTGCCACTGTCACTTCAGACGGTGAGATTACGGCAAATGATTACGGCAAGGCAAAAATCAGCTGCACATCTGCTGACGGTAAGACCTCAGCATATTGCACCGTAACTGTTATACCTGACAATGTCAGCGGCTTTAAGCAGATTCCCTCAAAAACAACATCACAAGCAATTCCGCTGAAATGGAACAAGGTTGAGGGTATCACCGGTTATCAGGTGGCAAGATACAACGGCAAAACAAAAAAGTATGACAGAATTGCAACAACAAAAAAGACAGCCTTCACTGACGAAACAGTGAAAGAGAGCAAGGATTATTATTATGTTGTGCGTGCATATGCGAAAACCGAGCAGGGCTATATTTACGGCAAGTATGAAAAAATCAAATGCTCCTCCGATCCGGCAAAGGTGCAGGGTCTGACTCAGTCGGCTTCCTCGTCGGGTACGGTTACACTTAAATGGAATGAATCCAAAAATGCGGATATGTATGCGGTCTATAAATACAACTCCAAGACGAAAAAGTATTCCAAAATCAAGACCACGGAAAAGACCTCTCTCAAGATATCCCAGAAAGCGGGCAGCTCAGTTTATTACCGTGTTTACGCAGCAACCAAAACCGAGTGGGGATATGTCTACAGCGCTGTTTCAAGTGCCGTTCTTGCCACGGCAGGTCCTGAAAAGGTGACTGCGAAGCTTGAAAATGTCGGCACGGGAAAAGTGAAAATTTCCTGGAGAAAGGTCAGCGGAGCGACTGATTACCAGATTTTCCGCAAGACCTCAGACGGATATGTCAAGGTTGCAACCGTCAAGGCCAAGTACGGCTCATTCACCAATATCAGTCTTAAGAGTAAAAAGGAATATACCTATCGTGTCAGAGCAATAATACAAAAAAATAATCTGACTGCATACGGCTCATATTCAGATAAGCTTACAATAAAAACAAAATAAAATTCGGGCAGGTGTTTTCAGGTCAGATTTCAAAACCTGAAGATACCTGCTTTAACATTGTTGATTTATGCCGGATTTTGAGTATAATAAAAGCAGCAGCTCTGTCGCTTTTACCCTTTGCGGTGTTTTATAAGACAGACTAAAAATGAAAAGAGGTGACGAGGTGTCCGAAAACATCAATCTTCCCGTTCTTCGTGCAAAGGCCATGAAGCTTCCGCTTTCACCGGGTGTGTATATCATGAAGAACAAAGACGGAAAAATTATCTATATCGGCAAGGCAAAGAAGCTGAAAAACCGTGTCAGTCAGTATTTCGGCTCACAGAACCGTCACAACACCAAGGTGAGAAAAATGGTCGAAAATGTTGAGGATTTTGACTATATACTCACAGACAGTGAATTTGAAGCCCTTGTGCTTGAATGCAGCCTTATAAAGCAGCATATGCCCAAATATAACATTCTGCTCAAGGATGATAAGGGATACAGCTACATTAAAATTACACCGAATCCCTGGGGCAGAATTTCGGCTTGTTTTCGTAAGGACGATGAAAACGCAGATTATTTAGGGCCCTATACAGGCAATTACTCCGTCACCAATGCAGTTGAGCAGGCACGTGAAATATTCCGCCTGCCTTCCTGTCAGAAGGTTTTTCCCCGGGACATCGGAAAAAGCAGGCCGTGCCTTAATTTCTTTATTTCAAAATGCTCAGGCCCCTGTGCAAAGAAAATAAGTCAGGCCGAATACGAAGAAAATCTTCAAAGGGCAGTGAGCTTTCTTCGCCACGGCGGGGCGGCAACTGTCAAAGAGCTGACAAAGGAAATGGAAGCTGCAGCAGAAAATCTCGAATTCGAAAAGGCTGCCAAAATCCGTGACAGAATAAAAGCTATCGAAAAAATTGCAAGCCGCCAGAAGGTTGTTGTTGCTGACAGCGTTGATGAGGATGTGTTCTCAATTGTTCAGAACAATGAAAAAGCATGTCTGACAGTTTTAAGCATCAGAGAGGGCCTTCTCAACGGCACAGAGCATTTTATTATTCCTTCAAGCGATAATCTTCCCGAAGCAAGGCACGAGGCTCTGATTTCATTTTACTCAATGAACAGAGATGTTCCCAAGCTCATTGTTGTGGACGGTGAGATCAGCGATGCTGAGCTGATTGAAAGATGGCTCAGCGAAAAGAAGGGCAGAAAAGTCAGTCTTCTTCAGCCCAGAAGGGGAGAGAAGGCAAAGGTTCTTGAAATGTGTATGAGCAACGGTGCCCAGAAGCTGGGTGAGGTTATGGGCAGAGCAGGCAGCGAAACTGCAGCACTTGACGAGCTTGCAAGACTTCTCGGCCTTTCAAAAACACCTGAATATATCGAGTTCTATGATATCTCGCACACGTCAGGCAGTGACAATGTTGCAGGCATGATTGTCTTTAAAGGCGGCAGACCGCTCAAAAGTGCATACCGCCGCTTTGCTGTCAGAAGCTTTGACGGTCAGGATGACTACGGCTCAATGCGTGAGGTTATAAGCCGCAGACTCAACAGATATATGGAAGAAAGCCCTGCCGATGAAGGCTTCGGCAAGCTTCCCGACCTTATTCTTCTTGACGGCGGTCAAGGCCAGGTCAATGCAGTCAGACCTGTTGTTGAAGCCTTCGGATTGAATATCCCTGTTTTCGGCATGGTGAAGGACTCGAAGCACAGAACAAGAGCTATTGCTGCCGGCGGAGAGGAAATCTCAATCAGCTCAGGCAGAAAGGTGTTTACCCTTGTTTCCTCAATTCAGGAGGAGGTTCATCGCTACGCCATAACCTATCACAAGAAAAAACACACAAAATCTGCACTTGCAGGTTCACTGACAAAAATTCCGGGCATCGGTGAAAAGAAGGCTGCAGCACTGCTTAAGCATTTCAGAACAATCTCAAAAATCAGAACTGCAACCGTTGAGGAGCTTTTCTGTGCAGAAGGAATCGGGCAAAAAGATGCGCAAAGCATATATAATTATTTTCACACAGAGCAGAGCTTTTAAAAATGGGATGATTCATCACAAAAAAGGCGTTTTCCAACTTGATTTTGTATAAAAAACATGTTATATTTATCAGGAAAGAGGTGTTTATATGACGCTTGCAGAATCATTGAAAAAAGTGAGAAAAGAACACAACCTGACACAGCAGGATGTGGCGAACATTCTCGACATTGACAGAACAACCTACACATTTTATGAAACCGGCAAAACTCCGCCATCATATTTCACATTGAGAAAGCTTGCAACAGCCTATAATTGCACGCTGGATTATCTGACAGGCGAAGCAGCATACCCGAACATAAGTGCAGACAGTATGGTCGCTGCCCACACTTCAGAGGCTTTATCTCTGAAAAAAGAAGAGCAGATTGTTCTCATGTGCTACAGACTTGTGCCTGACGACAAGAAGACTGAAGTGCTCGAATGTCTGAAAAAATATGTGAACAATAATAAGCAGAGTTAAATAATAAAAACATCTTGACAAATTTCGTAAATATAACTATACTGAAATTACTATAAAATAAGGAGGTAACTCACATGAAAAAGATTATTGCACTTATTCTTGCTGTTATCATGACCTTCTCACTCGGCACAGTTGCTTTTGCTGAAGGTGAAGTTGAAGACACAACAGCTCCCGAAACAAGCGACACTGTTACAGACGGTGAAGAAGCAGGCACTGAAGAAGAGCCCGGCGATTTTGATTGGCTTCTTGATCTTCCCTTCTGGACTGTAGGCCCCGCTTTCAAGTTTGCAAAGATCGCTCTCAAGCTTGCAAAGGTTGTTGTTAAGCTCGGCATGGTGTTCGGCCTTATCGATGCTAACGACATCATCGGTCAGATCACTGACATGATCAACGGTGCACAGAACGGCGAGGTTGAAGAAACAACAACAGAGCCTGTTGTTGACACAACAGAGGCAGAAGTCTTAATTGCTGCATAATTAAGATTCCATCAGATCTCCGGCTTGCTTCGGCTAAGTCGGAGTTTTTTGCATTTACAACGCACTTTTCGGGTGCCTCAAGGAAAATTATTAATTTGTTAAAATTTGGGTTGACATTTTCACCTTCTTTTATTATAATATGAATATCAGAACAGGCGTTTTGCGCCATCCTATAAGGAGGAAATACTATGAAAAAATTTATTTCACTTATTCTTGCAGTAATTATGGTCTTCTCAATGGGCATTGCTGCTTTTGCTGAGGGCGTTGCTTATGAAGGAACATGCACACATCCTCACAACACAAATGCTCCCTGCCATTGCTGCCTTTTCTGCCCGAATCTTGACAAGACATATCTTACATCTTGTGCTAAGGATTCAAGTGAAGACGGCATTTCATATGACGGAACACTCTGCTGCTATGAATGCACAGGTATTTATCCCTGCGATTGCGGTTGCTCATGCTGCGAAGTGAAGAGCGAAGACATCACTGATGATGACAACAAGTTTGATGAAATCTGGACACCCGATCGTCAGGAAGCTTTTGTTGACGGCTTCCAGGCAATCCTCAAGAAGATTTCAGATCTCTTCGATAAGTTCTTTGATTCACTCTTCGAGCTTCTTAAGCTTGACGAAGTTCTCGGCAGAACTGAATAATTAATTTAAATGCTGACTTACGGTCACGGTGCTTTTACCGTGACCGTCTTTATATAGGCAAGTATAAAAAAATGTGAAATATTTTTGAATAAACTATTGACATTCAGTGTAGAGTGCTATATAATATAGCCATATTAAGGAATACCTTGATAAATTTTGTAAGGAGGAACACAGTAATGGATTTTGCAAAGTTTGAACAAGTTTGGCAGGCTCTTTGGGCTTGGGTTTACAAGGTACTTGATTTCTTTGGCCTTGATGCAGCTGATCAGTACAAAGAAGCTGAATAATTTTTAGTTATTAAAACAATTGTTTTAAAAAAAGAGCACCCAACAGGGTGTTCTTTTTTCTGGTTCAGGAACATATGCAAAATGTGAAATATTTTTGAATAAACTATTGACATTCAGTGTAGAGTGCTATATAATATAACCATATTAAGGAATGCCTTGATAAATTTAATAAGGAGGAACACAATAATGAATTTTGAAGTTTTCGAAACAATGTATGCATATCTTTGGGAATTCATCTACAAGATTCTTGAAATCTTTGGCTACGAAGTAAAAGATGGTGACATCGTAGAAAAGGCTGAATAATTCTTGAATGAATTAAACAATTGTTTAATAAACAAAGCCTGCCTTTCCGGCAGGCTTTGTTTTATCCTTTTTTCTGCCTGTAAACAATAAAAAGAACTTTTTTGTGAATATAATATTGACAGAAGTAATAAATTTATATAGAATATAAACAACAGGAATACATTTCCTGAAATTTGAGGAGGTTTATAACTATGACAGAATTTTTTGACAAAATTGAAGCTCTCTTTCTGAAAATCTTTGCAATGATTGAAAATGTTTTCAAGCTTTTCCAGGCACCTGAAGAGGAAGACACAGAAGCAACAGAATAAAAAAAGAGAACCGGAAGGAAACGCCGACATCCCATAAGGCAGTATTTCTTTAAAATGTGAAATAATTTCACAATAACGCGTTAAAAATCACCGATATGCGTCAGCATTATCGGTGATTTTCGCCTTTTCTTGCAAAG
>JAZSHL010000085.1:0-5101 GCA_045533205.1 Acutalibacteraceae bacterium
TAAAGGAACAGACCTCTGCGCTGCGGAGTCTGCTGTTGAAGGCGGACTACATTTTTCTATAAAGCAACGCCTGATGTCAACAAAAAGGGCGCTTTGCTTACTTTGGCGCTCGAATGAGCCAAAGTAAGTGCCCGAGCGGCACGAGCGAACGAACAAAGAATACCAGATGAAAATCCATGCCCTCAGCTGTCTTTGACGGCAGTTCCCCCAAGGGTGGAGCCAAGGTTTTGTGGCACCTGCGGCGCAATTAGATTTGGCACGAGCGAAACAAGGAGAATGCGGAATTACTCCCTCATTCACAACCTACGGTTGCGACAGCTCCCTCTGAGAGGGAGCGAAATCGACTCTCTCCTTGAGGGAAGCAATGCGAGGCTGAAGCTGGGAGGAATAAAAACAGGGACGGCACATGGCCGTCCCCTACAATATAAATCCGGTGTGAAGAATGATCTTTTTATATCAGAGGTTGGGCGCAATTCTGCATTCTGCACTTTGCATTTTGCGTTTAAAAAGCTCCCCGCACAGCGGAGAGCTTTTTATCAGTTATTTCCCATTGAATAGTTGGGAGCTTCTTTTGTGATTGAAATGTCGTGGGGATGGCTTTCGATAAGACCTGCTGATGTAATTCTGATGAACTGTGTTTTTGTTTTCAGCTCGTCAATTGTGCCGCATCCGCAGTAGCCCATACCTGCACGAAGACCGCCCATCATCTGATAAACGGTTTCGCTCAATGTTCCCTTGTAGGGTACACGACCTTCAACGCCTTCGGGAACGAGCTTCTTGTTGTTTGCCTGGAAGTATCTGTCCTTACTGCCCTGATTCATTGCAGCGATGGAGCCCATGCCACGGTAAACCTTGTATTTTCTGCCCTGATAGATTTCTGTGTCACTGGGTGATTCCTCACAGCCTGCAACAAGTGAACCGACCATGATAGCAGAAGCACCTGCAGCGATTGCCTTAACGATTTCGCCTGAATACTTGATACCACCGTCGCCGATAACATTGATACCGTATTTAGCAGCCATTTCAGCACAGTCATAAATTGCAGTAACCTGAGGCACGCCGATACCTGCAACAACACGTGTTGTGCAGATTGAGCCGGGGCCGATACCAACCTTGACGCAGTCAGCGCCTGCTTCGATAAGAGCCTGTGTTGCAGCAGCAGTTGCAACGTTACCTGCAATGAGAGAAATTCCGGGGAATGCAGCTTTAACTTTTTCAACAGCCTTGAGAATGTTTTTGCTGTGTCCGTGAGCAGAGTCAAGAACAAAAGCGTCAACGCCTGCAGCAGCAAGGGGAGTTGCTCTGTCAAGAACATCAGCTGTTGCACCGAGAGCTGCAGCGCAGAGAAGTCTGCCCTGAGTATCTCTTGCTGAGTTGGGGTACTGAACAGCCTTTTCAATGTCCTTGATGGTGATAAGGCCTGTAAGGTTGCCATTTTCGTCAACAAGGGGGAGCTTCTCGATTTTATGCTTCATAAGGATAAGCTTTGCTTCTTCAAGGGTAGTGCCTTCTGCACCCACAACAAGGTTATCCTTTGTCATAACCTCGCTGATTCTGATATTGTAATCAGAAAGGAAACGGAGATCACGGTTTGTGAGGATGCCTACAAGCTTGCCGTTTTCGCAGATGGGCACACCTGAAATACGGTAGTTGTGCATAAGATTTTCAGCTTCGTAAACATAGTTGTCGGGAGCGAGGAACATGGGGTTGGTGATGATGCCGTTTTCGCTTCTCTTAACCTTGTCAACTTCCTGCACCTGAGCGTCGATTGACATGTTCTTGTGAATAACACCAAGACCGCCTTCACGGGCAATTGCAATTGCCATTCTCGATTCGGTAACGGTATCCATAGCAGCTGTCATAACGGGGATATTGAGTCTGATACCCTTTGTCAGCTGTGTTTCAAGGCTTACATCAGCGGGAAGAACGTCTGACTCGGCAGGGATTAGCAGAACATCGTCGAAGGTGAGTCCTTCTTTTACAAACTTTGAATTGTACTCCATAATCATTTTCCTTTCTGTTTTTATTTCGGCTTGAGTTTTGCTTCGGCGGGGCGCTTTGCCCACGCTGAAATGTGCTGAAAAATATAATTAAGGTATTATAACATGAAGAAATAAAAGAAGCAAGAGCAAAAGAAAAAAATATTCTTCTTATATTCTTTACCAAGGCTTAAAAATCAACAAAAAATATTACAAAAAATCTAACAGGAAAGGTATTGACAAAAAAATCAGCCATACTTTTCAACATTGCCAACAGGGGTTTTTCAACATCTGAAGCATGAAAAAACATAGATTTTATGGGAGTTTTTAACTTTTTCCACAGAGTTTTCCACATAAAACCGTTAAAAACCGTGTGGAAAACGTGGAAAAAGCGGCTATACAATTGATACAAAATTTCAGGCTTAATTTCTACAATTTTTTGATATTACATGGAAAAACGACGAAAAATAACATTTGTAAATTTGAACAAAAAACAATTTTTTCTTCATGAATTTTATATATTTTTCCATGGAATAAACAGATATAGTATAATCCAAAATAGAAGGGAAGAAAGATAAGGGGAGGAAAATTATGATTAAGGGAATCAACCGTCAGGTTGTTGAGGTCCGTGAAACGGGCAGTGATTATTTTGAAAGGATTCTGTTTTTTGTAAAACCCGAATATGCCTCGGTAAGTGACGGGAAAATCCGTGAAAGGGCGAGCCTTATTGCCGGCAGAGGAGTCAGCACTCCTGCCACAAGGGTGAAGAAGGACAGAAAGAAAGAGATACTGAAAACAGCGGCATTCATTCTTCTCGGCTTTGCAGTGGGTATGATAACAGCTCTTGTTTTCTGAAAATGCGATAAAAAAAGAAAAGCCACAGGACCGGTTGAAATCCTGTGGCTTTGTTGCGATTAATATTTTTTGGAAAGAAGAGCAGTTGCTTCTTCTTTGGACATTTTTCCTGCGTTGCAGTCTGTCATAATCTGAACATCTTTGTCGTTAAGCTTATAGAAGTGCCAGATGATGCAGGCGATTGCAAGGCCGAAAATCGGGAAGATATTATATGCAAACCAGATTCCGTCGAAGGCCTCGACAGGTTGCTGAGCGATTGCATTGATTTTTTCAAGACCTGCGAAGTCGGAAACACCTTCGAAGGAAATGAAGCCGAACATACCAACAATTGCAAGCCATGCGGAGCCTGATACAGCACCGGCAAGCTTAACTGCAAAGGTCTGGATTGCAAAGGAGATACCCTTTGCTTCAATGCCTGTCTTATACTGACCGTATTCTGCACAGTCGGGTGTGAAGGTGAATGCGAGAATACCGATAACAGCAAGGGGAATTGAACGGAGCATATATGTGATTGTGAAGAAAATGAAGTTGTCTCTTGTGAAAAGGATGGGGAAGGAAAGAACAAAGGCAGCTAATGCAGAGACTTTGAAAACCAGAGCCTTGTCGTATTTTCTGATAATCTTCGGAACAAGCAGAGCCATAATCAGCTGGGGAGCTGCCGCAACTGTACCTGTGATAAGAGAAGCAAGGGAGTTTTTGTAGATATAGTATGCAAAAATCTGATGCATTGAGTTATATGTCTGTGCACCGGCGAAGAAGAGATAGCCAAGATAATAGACAAGAAGATATTTGTTGCTGACAACATATTTGAGCATTCTTCTGACTGTGAACTGCTCTTCATCGGTTCCCTGGGCTCTTTCTTTGGTGACAAAAACAAGGGGTAACATTGTAGCTGCAGCAATAACAGCAATGAGAATACTTGAAAGACCGTAGGAAACGCCGACACCTTCACTTACAAGAGCAGGAACAAGAACGGAAGCAAGGGCAACACCGATACCTGCGGTAAGACCCTTGACTGAAAGAATGGAGTTTCTTTCTTCAATGTTGTTTGACATTGCTGTTACAAGACCGAAGGCGGGAACGTCGCAGAGGGTATATGCGGTATCCCAAAGAATGTATGCCACTGCGAACCAGATAACCTGAAGTGAATCATTTGTATCCTGTCCGTTGGGGATAAAGAACAGTGCAATTGTTGAAAGGGGAGTGATAACACAGGCTACTTTAAGCCAGGGGAGATATTTTCTTCCGCTCTTGAATTTGATTTTGTCAAAAATTACGCCGAAGATAGCATCGTTGACTGCGTCCCAGATCTTGACGATAGCCATAACAATAGCACAGGTTTTTGCATCGATCATCAAGGCAACAAAGGTCGGAAGGAAGCTTGATACCATGGTGTAGATCATATTCTGACCGAAGAAGTATGAATAATAGCTTTTTCGTTCAGTTGATGTGGTCTGCCACAAGGGGTTTTTGTTTGGTTTACTCATTTTTTTAATTCTCTCCTTTATTAAGAATTATATGACACTTAATTTTAGCACTATTGACACATTAAGTCAACTGAAAAGTGAAAAAACAAAGGGGAAGGTGTGTATCACAGGCGAAGCACCGGATAAAAAAAGAAGTAACTTCCGGCAGACAAAAGTTACTTCTTTTCTGCGAAAGACTACCTAAACGGAGCAGAATTGAGGTAAGAAAGCGTAAAAGTAGTGTATTTGCTTTGTTCTACAAATTAGAACCTGTCGAACGGTTTTCTATTGACGAGAGCAAAGATAGGCTTGCAGGATTTCTTCTACTTCATCCTCATTAGGCGTATATCCCTCATACATCTCATTGCAAAGCCATGCATAATAATCCGTTATTGCCTCGATGAAAGAAGTAAGTATCTCTTCAATTGTGCTATGTTCTGTTCTCACAGGGAGACGAATCTCTGGAATATCCTCGCAACTACTAAATGTTGGATAGGAGGAAAAATCAGCCCAATAAAACAAATATCCAACCCGTTTACCACTACGGCTAATCAAATAATGATTATATTCAAAATCGACCCACAAGGTAATAGGAATACGATAATTGTTTTCCACCCAAGTTACAAAAGAACGAAGTTCCTGCTCAACATCTGTTGGTATTCTTTTGTCGAATCCAATATTAAATTCTGGCAAGATGTTTTCAGAAACTTTCAGTTCTACTGTCTGAGCCTTTTTCCAAACACTGTTTTCAGTCACAGGGAACACCTCCTCGTCAAATCCTTATTTATCAAATTGATTATA
>JAZSHL010000061.1:0-4748 GCA_045533205.1 Acutalibacteraceae bacterium
TCACAGTGTGCCTTACTTATATGCTTAATCCTGCAACCCGCTACGGCTCAACTTTTCCGACAGCATCGTTATCGTCTAATTTTCTCGTCTGCCTTTTCACAGCCTCTTATTCCGACAGTCGTGAGCCGCTACGGTTATGATAAAGTCAGAGAATTCCTTCAACCTTCTACAGTTTTATGAAAGAGGTTCTTTGTAAATTCGGCGGCATCAAACACCTCTCACAGCACAGCCTTCCCCGCAATTCCGAATTCCGAATTCTGCATTCCGAATTCTCCTTGTTTCGCTCGTGCCGCGAGGGCACTTCCTTTTGTCGGTTGTGACAAAAGGAAGCAAAAACACGCTTCTGATATAACAGTCCGCAAGTGTGAAGTTGTCGGAGCAAAAGTTATTTGTTCTGTCTGTTTAATAAATTCTTCGGTGTTTTATCTTTTTTCAGAAACATCATTACCGACAATTCACGTTGCTACGGTCATCTGTGCCGTCTTTCGTGAGTTTCACAGTGTGCCTTACTTATATGCTTAATCCTGCAACCCGCTACGGCTCAGCCTTTACGACAGAAAGGCTCTCGTCTAATTTATTCGTCTGCCTTTTCACAGCCCTTTATTCCGACAGTCGTGAGCCGCTACAGTTATTATAAAGTCAGAGAATTCCTCAAGCCTTCTGCAGTTTTATGAAAGGTTGATTCATAACTTGACGGCATTTAATCTCCCTTACAACCTTTCCCGCTGCGGAGTCTGCTACCCTTACGGACTATATTTCGAATTCATTGTTCATTCGCTCGTGCCGCGAGGGCACTTCCTTTTGTCGGTTGTGACAAAAGGAAGCAAAAGCACGCTTGTGATATAACGGTCCGCAAGTGTGAAGTTGTCGGAGCAAAAGTTATTTGCTCTGTCTGTTTAATAAATTCTACGGTGTTTTATCTTATTTCAAAAACATCATCACCGACACTTCACGTTGCTACAGACATCTGTGCCATCTTTCGTGAGTTTCACAGTGTGCCTTACTTATATGCTTAATCCTGCAACCCGCTACGGCTCAGCCTTTCCGACAAAAAGGCTCTCGTCTAATTTCGTTTGCCTTTTCACAGCCTCTTATTCCGACAGTCGTGAGCTGCTACGGTTATGATAAAGTCAGAGAATTCCTTCAACCTTCTGCAGTTTTATGAAAGGTTGATTCATAACTTGACGGCATTTAATCTCTCTCACAACCTTTCCCGCTGCGGAAACTGCAGACGCAGGCGGACTATGTCTTGTTGAAAAGAATAAGCTTGCTGCAGCGTCAGGCATCTGCGGTTTTAAGCTTGCCGAAGCTTTGGCGTTGGGTAAAGGAATAAACCTCTGCGCTGCGGAGTCTGCTGTTGAAGGCGGACTACATCTATATACAAAGCATCACCCTGACGGCAACAAAAAAGGGCGCTTTGCTTACTTTGGCGCTCGAATGAGCCAAAGTAAGTGCCCGAGCGGCATGAGCGAACAAACGAAAAATACAAAATGATAAGACACCCCCTCAGCCATCTTCGATGAATAAAAACAGGGACGGCACCCGGGCCGTCCCCTACTGACTACTGACTACTAACTACTGACTACTTCACCTCAGCCCTTGGCCCTAATTCTGTCCTGAGCCCTTGGCCCTAAAAACGCCCTGAGCCTTATTCTATCGCTTCTGCAACAGCCTTTGCAAGCTGATCAGGACATGATGTGCCCTTGAAGCCGCAGCGTATACCCGAAAGCCTGTTGACAATGTCTTCAGCCTTCATTCCCTCAGCGAGTCTGCATACACCCTGAGTGTTACCTGAGCAGCCGCCTGCAAAACGGATGTTTCTGACAATTCCGTCTTCGATTTCAAAATTTATTTTTCTTGAGCATACGCCCTTTGGTGTGTATGAATATTCCATTTCTTTGCCTCCCTGTGCTATTTGCTACTATGATAATAAAAGCAGAAAGTTTTGTCAAGAGAGAATATATAACAGGGCACAAATCAGAATTTCATCGGGATTGTCGCTCATCAGAAGCAGCACCAGCGCCATAATAATTGCACTGTCTTCATCGGGCTGTTGTTTTCCGTTCTTCTGATGCTGCGGATTTTTTCGACGGGAATGCTCCTTATCCCCTGCCCCTTTTTCGTACCCCCATAAATCCCTGTGCATATTATCTCCCTTTCTGTTTTACTCCTTCAAAAGAGGCAGAAGCGACATAATTTTTATCATCTGAGCAGCCTGATCAACCTTGTGCCGTCTTTCAGGCGAAAGCATCGGCCTTAGGGCATAAAGGAGTCTGACTCTGTCATCCTCAGGCTGATTTTTAAGCTTGTTCATCACAGAAAAAATTTTCATCATGCTCTGAGGATCGAAGGGCATATCCTGAAAACCGAAAGAGTCGGCCCTTCCCTTTTTTTCGCCACCGTTACTGCCTTTTCTCTTGGGCCCGTTTTCTTCGCTGTCACCTGTTTTCTCACCGTCACTGCCGAAAAGCTGTGTTGCCATTTTTGAAAGGTTTTCCACATCCTCATCGGAAAGTGTTGAAAGAATATCCCCTATCGCATCAAGGTCAATATTGCCGAAATCCATTTATCCTTCCTTTTTATCCTTTCTTTTCAGTGATGCCAAAAATCTTTGTGCCATGGGCGAGGATAAAACACTTTTCAGCTTTTCGGGGTCATTGAGAATACCTCTGACCTTCTGTGCCTGCTCTTCATTCAGATGCTTTTTTATGAACTCTTCGGTGTCAGTTTTTTCACTGATATCAACATTTTTCATTTCATTTTTTATGGAATTTATCTGCTCTTCGGAAAGTTTTGTCTGTTTATCCATTGAAAAACCACCTGACTTATGATAATATATTTGAGATATTAAAGTCTATGACGGTCAGGGAGGGTTTATGAATGGATATTCTCGTCTGGTCAGACTCTCACGGACGTCGGGATTTTCTGATGCGTATTCTCGAAAAAGAAGCAGACTGCAAAACCGTTTTCTTTCTCGGTGACGGCATCTCGGAAGCTGAACACGCCAAGCAGCTTTATCCTGACAGAAAATTCATCCTCGTCAGAGGCAACAATGACTTTCACTGCGATGCAGAACGCTTTGCATATAAGCACATCGACGGCGTGACCTTTATGGCCTGCCACGGTGACACCCTTTCTGTGCGCTTTTCTTTGCGTGACCTGTTTAACAAGGCAGACTCTGTCAGAGCACAGGTTGCTCTTTACGGCCACACCCATGTGCCGAAAATTCAGGCAGATCCCTTTTCGGGCGTCTGTGCAGTGAACCCGGGAGCTCTCTGCAACGGCAGTTATTGTGTCATATCCGTAAGCAAAGGGAAATATGATATTTTTCACAAGCAGGTATAAACGGTAATTTTGCCGAAAGGCTGAAAATAAAAATTAATAGCAAAAATAAAGAAAGAAGGTAAATCATGAAAAACAAAAGCAATACCCCCGCAATTCACAAGCTGATGGCTTTGCTTCTGGCTCTTGCAGTTCTTTTCAGCATGCCCGCACTCACAGTCAGCGCTGCCGATGCTGCAACCGACGGCAACGCTGCTTCAGTTCAGGAAATCGAGCTCAAGGTTAAAGGCTCCGGTAAAGGCGATGTTCTTATCAACGGTGAAGAAATTGACAAATTAACAGTTGAGCCGGGCAAGGACACAACATTCACACTTGACGTTACCGCTGCAGAAGGCTCATACATCAACGGCCTTGTTTTCTGCAACGAATCTGTTATTTTCGAAGACAATGCTCACTACGAAGGCACTCTCACACTGAAAGGTGACTACACCGGAGAAGAAGCAGTTCTCAAGGTTGTTTTTGTAAAGAACAGCTTCAGCTTCTTTGATTCATTCCTTGACTTCGACCTCAAGGTTTTCCAGTGGATCCAGAGCATCCAGTCTCCCATTCTCAACACAATCATGACAATCATCACAACTCTCGGTGATGAAGGCATCATCTTCATTGCAATGGCACTTGTTCTCATGTTCACAAAGAAGTATCGCAAGGCCGGCTTTGCAATGATCATCGCACTTCTTGTTATGACCCTTTGCAACAATGTTATTCTCAAGGATCTCTTTGCAAGAACAAGGCCCTTCAATCTCTATATCGAAAACCCGGGCAAGTACGCTGAATGGGGCGGCGAGCTTTCAAAGTACTTCTTCCCTAACTTTGTTCATGCTCCCTCAAGCTACTCATTCCCCTCAGGCCATACCTCATCAGCATTCGCAGCAGCAATTGCAGTTCTCTGGTATGACAGAAAGCTCGGCATTCCCACCACAGTGTTTGCTGCTCTCATGGGCTTCTCAAGAATTTTTGTTGAGGTTCACTATTGCACAGACGTTATCGCAGGCACAATCGTAGGCGTTATCTATGCACTTATGGGTGTTCTCATTGTCAAGTATCTTTATCCTGTTGTTGACAAGTTCGTCTTCAGCAAAATCGAAGCATTCATAAAGAGCAAGAAAGAAAAGAAAGCTGCATAATTGCAGATGATATAAAAAAGCACCTCTGCGGAGGTGCTTTTTTAGAGCCTGGAGGTTAGGGAAGTGCTGAATTCGCAAATGAGGAAAAAGTTGTTCTGTGAGGAACATTTGATATCGCCGGGTTTATGAAAAAGGACGCCCAAGGGCGGCACTTCACAAGGATGTTAAGCCTTAAAATTCGCTGTTTTTGCACATAACTGCGTTAAAAATGCTCGAAATCCGCAAGGATTTCTGCGCTTTTCGCCTTGTTCTGCATCAAAACCATCTGAATTTTAAGGTGCT
>JAZSHL010000037.1:0-40665 GCA_045533205.1 Acutalibacteraceae bacterium
CAGACCGATTGTGGCACAAAGTAGTTTTTGATGTTCCGATGCTACGAGAAGCATTAAGGGACATTCAAAAACTGATACCAAAAATTGAAAAGGAGATGAAACAATGCGAACAAGAACCAACAGAATAGCGGTACGCATAACAAATGAGGACTATGAAAAAATACAGAGATATGTTGAAAGAAGCTTCTTCCCGAAGGAAGCGCTGCTGCGGTACATTATCGCAGGCTACCCGATACAAGAGAAACCGACCAAAGAGGGCAAAGAATTTCTTGTTGCATTAAGAAAGCTTGGCTCTGCTATCGGTAATCTTAACTTGAAATACGATGTGAAGAATACACCCATAGTTAAAGACATAGATTCAGTGCTGAAAATGCTGTGCGAAACAGACAGAAGCTTACACCGTATGCACTATGTACACTATGACAATAAGCTAAAAAAGCAAATCAGAAAAATTAAAAAGGAGGCTATTAAAAATGGCAAGTAAAAAATTAAAGGCACCGGTAAACATACCGACTGAAAAAATTCATTCATTTGAGGGACACCCCTACAAGGTTTTAGACAACGAGGAGATGACATTACTCACCGAGAGCATAAAGGAACAAGGAATATTATCTCCGATAATTGTCAGACCCATTGAAGAATCAGAAAAAGAATACGAGGTGATAAGCGGACACAGACGTTTGCACGCGGCAGTAAAGGCAGGGATGAAAACAGTCCCTGCTTTAATTTACGCCATTAGCAGAGATGAAGCGGCAATTATGCTCGTGGACAGTAATCTGCACAGAGAACATATTTTACCGAGCGAGAAGGCCTTTGCGTATAAGCTCAAGTATGAGGCACTTAAAGCGCAGGGCAAGAGAAATGATTTAACTTCGGGACAACCTGTCCCGAAGTCTGACGAAAACCGTACTATGTCAACAATTGGCGAGAACGTTGGTGAGAGTTACAAAACGGTACAGAGATATATCCGCCTGACAAATCTCATCCCTGAACTGCTTGACCTTGTTGATGAGGGCAAAATAGCACTTACACCTGCTGTTGAATTATCCTATCTTGCGGAAGACCAACAGTATGTTCTGCTTGACACTATTGAGGAGGAAGAACGCACACCGTCATTTTCACAGGCAGTACGATTCAAAAAATTAAGTCAGAGTAACGAATTAAACACAGAGCAGATTGAAACCATTATGCAGGAGGACAAGGCAAACCAAAGAGAAACAATAAAATTTCCTCTTGACCGCTTACAGCAGTTTTCACCGAGAGCAGACAAGAAAGAGCTTGAAGAGTTTGTATTGAAGGCCTGCGAGTATTACAGAAAGTTTCTGATTAAACAGAGGGATAGGGATGCGAGGTGATGAGAATGTTTAAACGAATCAAACAACTAATAAAAACCATTCTGAACAACACCAAGGGTGAATATAGTTTTCGTATTGAGCCAAGTGAGTTCACGGCGGAGCAAAGTGTGGCATTTGACAGAATGGTTGATTTTCTTGCCCGTATGGTAGAAAAATATGGGCCGATGCTTGATGATATTGTAAAGTCAGAAGTAGAGAAAAAAGCTAAAAAGCAGACCGCATAAAAAGCATTGTGGGGCAGGTTAATCCTGCTCCACACATTTGTCGAATATGAGAAAGAAAAATATAATAAAGCTGAAAATATATAAGGAGTTGAAAAATATATGAGACGATTAATTTGCTACATCTATATCCGTGTATCAACATCAATGCAGGTTGACGGTTTCAGTCTTGATGCGCAGAAAGAAAAGCTGCTACGATATGCCGAATATCAAAATATGATTGTTGCCGGTATATACAGTGACGAGGGCTGTTCGGGTAAGAATATAGGTGGCAGACCTGAATTTCAAAGAATGCTCAGTGATATTGAAAGCGGAAAAGATGGTGTAGATTATGTGCTCGTTTTTAAACTGTCACGTTTCGGCAGAAATGCTGCTGATGTTCTTTCCTCTTTACAGATTATGCAGGACTATGGTGCAAACCTTATTTGTGTTGAGGACGGTATAGACAGTTCAAAGGACAGCGGTAAGCTGATGATTTCTGTTTTATCTGCCGTTGCTGAAATTGAGCGTGAAAATATCCTTGTGCAGACAATGGAAGGTAGAAAGCAAAAAGCAAGAGAAGGTAAGTGGAATGGCGGTTTTGCCCCTTACGGATATTATCTTGATAAGGGTGAATTGAAAATTGCTGAGGATGAAGCCGAGGCAATTAGAGTTATCTATGACAAGTTCATTCATACCAATATGGGAGCGAATGGTATTGCAAAATATCTTAATCAACACGGCTATGAAAAGAAGCAAAGGCAGAACGGTACACTCAGTACATTTTCCGCACACTTTGTTAAGCTCGTTTTAGATAATCCCGTGTACTGCGGTAAGTTAGCCTATGGCAGAAGAAAAACCGAAAAGGTAAACGGAGCAAGAAACGAATACCATATAGTAAAGCAAGATGAATACCCGATTTATGACGGTGTACACGATGCCATTATTTCCGAAGACGATTGGCTTTTGGCACAGGCAAAGAGAAAGAAAACGGGAATTAAAAATGAGAAGGTGTACAGCCTTGAGCATCAGCATTTGCTTTCGGGTATAGTTTGCTGTCCCGAGTGCGGTCAGCCTATGTACGGCAGTGTAAACAGAAAGAGAAAAAAGGATGGCACTTTTTATCGTGACTATTGGTACTATGCCTGTAAACACCGATTGGAGCTTGACGGACACAAATGCACCTATAAAAAGCAGATTCATCAGGAGAGAGTTAATTCTGCCGTCGAGGAGTTTATATCAAAGATAGTCAAAAATCCGAAATTTGAAGAAGCAATCAAGCAAAAGATAAATGCAAGAATTGATACTGCCGAAATTGAAACGGAGATTGAAAGTCTGAATAAGAAGCTACGTCAGCTTAATATGGCGAAAGAAAAGCTTGGTAAAACTATGGACAACCTTGATGTGTTTGACGAATTCTACAATAAGAAATATGACGATATGCAAATTAGGCTTGACAGCTTGTACCGTGATATAGATGAAACTGAAAAAGAATTGTCCGCTATCTATGAAAGACTTGAAAATATCCGTAAAGATAAAATTTCTCAGGAAAAGGTATACCAATTTCTGTTATACTTTGATATAATATACCCAAAGTTCACTGATGCGGAAAAGAAAGAGTTTCTCGGTAGCTTTATTGAACGCATCGAGATTAACCCCGAGCCGACTGAAAACAGACAGATACTTAAAAAGATAAAGTTCCGTATTCCTATCTATTTTGACGGGAATGATGCAAGTAATGTTGAGGTATCTTTTCCGAATGAAAAAATTACAGTCGAGACTGTCTGTCTGCTGTCACGAGCGTAGGAAAAAATAAGTAAGGATGTATAATATTACATATGATTTCTTGGATTGATAAAGAAGATAGGAAGTATTATAAAGATTCTGCAAAGGCATCAGGAATCAGATATAAATTTTATAATTATGGAAATGATTTTGATGAACATACCATGGAAGCCGTTAAAAAATTTATTGTTTTTTTGAGGAAAAAATATTATTTTCCGATCAGATTAAATATTTTGTTTTGTGATACACAGGCTTTTCGTCATCATATAGATAATCATACATATTATGGTGCTTTTTATAGTATGGATGATGAAAAAAGAAAGATATATCCGAGAATATCCATTGCATCTAAAGTGACTAAAAATAATACATTGGAAGATATATTATTTGCATTAGCTCATGAAATTACACATTATTATCAATGGTATTTTTTGGAGGAAGATAAAAGGACGAGCAGAAGTTTAGAAATAGAAGCAAATAAATGGTCTAGATACATCGTGGATTTGTATTTTAATGAGTATATGATTCATTAATAGAAATTCGTGAACGTGAACAGATAGACATGTTCCCTACAACAGTCATAGTGGATATGTTTTCGACGACGTGCGTTAGCAATTCCATTGCTACGACCCATGTGGAGACGGTTGTTCAGCTTTGCAAAAATAAATCCAATATATAAATGGGGTTAAAATCAGCACTTTTATTGAAGTGCTGATTTTTTGATGCCTTTTCAATAACTTTTCCGGAATTTGCAATGATTTTAATTGAAAAAACCTTCGCACTATGTTAATATAATGTCATGAAAAAATGAAGGAGAGGGCTTTTAATGGATAAAAAGGTATACACAAGAGGTCTTGCAGGGCAGTATTGGTATAATTTTACTGAGTGCTTTGCCTATGCGCTTTTATTAAGACCCACACCAAAAGAATTGACATATCTTCCCAAGGTGTACTACGGACAGGAGAAAAAGCAGTATATCAATATATATTATCCCACAGCACTCGAAAATAAAAAGAAGCCTCTTTTCATATATATCCACGGAGGCGGATGGATTTCGGGTATCACAGAGATGCGTAACAATTATATATCGCACTGGGCAAAGCTCGGCTTTTTCACCGCATCGGTCAGCTATACTCCCGCACCTCAGAAGGAGTATCCCTGTCAGATAAAGGAAATTTTCAGTGCAATCGATTTTCTTTTTGACAATAAGGAAAAGTACGGCATTGATACAGAAAATATTGTTCTTGCAGGTGAAAGCGCAGGAGGATATTTCATTTCATATATCGCTGCTGCCATGGCTGATAAGACTATTCTCGACAGGCAGGGAATAGAATTCCGTCATTATGATGATTTTGCCCTTAAGGCAATGGTGTTCCATTCGGGCTGCTATAACCTTGAAAAGCTGATTGACCCGAAAAATCCCCAGTCAAAATTCCCCGACATAAAAATGATGGTCTGCACCTTCCTCGGCAAAAGCCGTAAGGAAACAGTGCAGTGGCTCAAGACTGAGGAGGGCAAGCTTGCAACACCGAAAATCAGTGAAGCCTTTCCGCCGATGTTTATCGGCTGGACAACAAGGGACTGGTTAAGATACGAAGCCTTTGACCTTATGAAGGAGCTTGATAAATACGGCGTACCCTATAAGCAGTTCAAGGGTGACGGAATCATCGGCAATCACGCATGGACAATTGTCACCGTTTTCAAAAAGGGAAAGAAGTGCTTTGAGGAGTCGAAGAATTTTGTCACAAAGTATCTGCCCGAATATTTCTGATAAGCTTAAACAGTGTTGAACGGATTTCTCTGTTCAGCACTTTTTTTATTATTTTCAG
Organism: Acutalibacteraceae bacterium; assembly: GCA_045533205.1. GTDB lineage: Bacteria > Bacillota > Clostridia > Oscillospirales > Acutalibacteraceae > UBA6857. The sequence goes on from JAZSHL010000037.1 coordinate 5,170, forward strand.
AAAACTTTCATTTTCTAATCAAACCTTAATCTTCAGAGTATATTATATGGGTGTAAACAGAAGAAACCCCATGAAAAACAAATCATAAAATATAACAAAAGAAAACGAAAGGTGGAATTAAAATGAAAAAAACTCTTAAAAAATTACTCTCACTCACACTCGCATTCGCAGTGGTATTTTCACTCGGCACAGCAGCTTTTGCAGCAGCTCCCTTATCAGCAGTCAGATCCCTGCAGGCATACGCAATCGATGATGACGAAATCAACCTTAAATGGAAAGCAGTTCAGGGTGCAGACGGCTACGGAGTGTTTATGTATGACGGCGTAAAATGGAGAGGCATCGGCTCAACAAGAAAAACAAGCTTTGAGGCCGACGATCTTCAGAGTGCAAAGCAGTATAAATTCAGAGTCCGTGCTTACACACTTAACGGCTCAAAAAGAGTATATGGGAAATATTCTTCTGTTCTTGTTGCAGCAACAGAGCCTGACGAGGTTGAAAATGTCAGAGCATCTGCAAAAACAAAAAATTCAGTAACTCTCAAATGGTCACCGGTTAAAAACGCAAGAGGCTATCAGGTTTATCTTTACAACAGCGCAACAAAGAAATATGAGCGCAAGGCAGTTGTGTCAAAGAACACTGCAGTTGTGAAAAATCTTAAGGCAGGCACAAGCTATGTGTTCAGAGTAAGAGCATATTTCAAGGCAGCCGATACCTATTATTACGGTGAGTTCTCCGATTCCCTCAAGGTGAAAACAGCTTCAGCCTCTGCAGCTAAAGCAGCAGAGCCGGCAAAAGATTCACTCATCAGCGCTTCAAAGGCGAGCTCTGTGGCTCTTTCACATGCAGGCCTTAAAAAATCACAGGTGCGTGAATTTGAGTGTGAGCTTGACAATGAAAGAGGCGTAAAGGTTTACGAGGTCAGCTTCGATTACGGCAGATACGATTACGACTATGAAATCGATGCAGTCAGCGGAAAGATCCTCAGAAGCGAGAAGGAAAGAGACTGATTGAATTAGGAATTCGGAATGCGGAATTCGGAATTACAGGTAAGGTTTGATCTGACTTCCAACGATATTTAGCAAAGAAAAACCTTCTCAACCCTTATATAACAGAACAAGGCATCTAACCGTTTTGGTTAAATGCCTTTAATTTTTTTGTTTGTAAATTCAGCGGACTGATTGTTCTTTTTTGCACAAGCTTTGCTTAATTCCGCATTTTGAACGCCGCAGTTATTCAGCAAGCCATTTGTGCTCAGGTGCATAAAAGCGTGAGGTTTTGTACCAGGGGTCGCCCTCAGGATGACGGATCATCCATATGTAACACATCTCATAGCCGGGAGCTACAACCTGCTGATGGTCAAATCCGTCAGTTATGTAGCAGGCAGAGCCCTGTGTGCTTTTGAACACATTGTCACCGATGAAGCAGGCGCCGAAGCCCTGTGGCTTGTCGAACTGATAGTAATACACTTCAGGCTGGGGATGATGGTGGGGGGGATAGCTTGACCATCTGCCCCGCTGATTGAAAACCTCACCCAACACCATGTTGGAATAGGGTGCGTTGTCATAGTCAAAAACGGTTGAGCAGATTCTGTATGCAGTGCCGTCATACTGACCTTTTCCGAAGTGCTGATAAAGAACATCGTCGGGGGTATAGAAAACAGGCTCAAAATCTCTGTCGTTGTCAGTCTGCTGAATAAGAACTTCAGTGTCCTTTTTTGCAGTGATTTTCACCTCAACGTTTCTTGGCACATGAAGGCAGAAGGGCTCCTTGACGAAGGGTCCTTCACGGAAAATCCTTTCTGTTCTGCCCTGCCATGAAATTTCTGCTTCACCGATAAGAATCAGAAAAGCAGTTTCACATTCGCTGTCAAAAACTGTGATTTCTTCGTTGTCAGAAAATTTCTTTACTCTGATTGTCATAAGCATTTCGGGATGCTTTTTACCCATTTCGCAGATAGTTTTAACACCGTTTGCGTCAAAATTCAGTTGTTCAAACATATTGTCACTCCTAAATATAAGCTATGGGTATTGTACTCCATTATTCTGTTTTTTGCAAGAGAAAAAAGCTGTTTATCTGACACCGTTGATAATATCAATCATAAGCTGCTTCGCTTCGTCAGCCTCGGGGATGGGGAAAAGAGGATAAGGGTGGTCAAGTCCTTCTTTAACAATAAGGGTATGCTCAATTGACTGCTCGTTGAGAATTTCGGAAAATTTCAGAATGTCGGGACAGAGCATGTCTCTTGTGCCGACAAAAAGAGTGATTCTGCCGAGATTTTCAAATGTACCGTAAATGGGGCTTACCAGAGGGTCGTGCACATCTCTTTCTCCTGCCCACATTTTGCCGAGCTCTGTTGCTCCGTACATATCGAGCATGGGATCTACGGGCTCATAGTCGTGAATCTGTTCGTTTTCCATTGAAACATCCATCCATGGCGCAATCAGAAGCAGCTCTTCAGGCTGCAGCAATTCAGGGTGCTCGTCACGCATGAGCTGTGCCATAACAAGGGCCATGCCGCCGCCTGATGAGTCGCCTGCAAAAATGATTCTTTTCACGCCCGGCCTGGTTGAAATGTCAACATAGAATTCACGCATCGCCTTGTAAGATTCCTCACAGGTATAGTTGGGCACCTTGAGATAAATTGGCATAATAACCTGGTTGTGGGTTTCCCTTGCAAGGGTGTCAATTATTTTCCAGTGATATTTAAGCGGATTATTGGTATATCCTCCGCCGGGAATATAAACGATGAGGGTGTCTGAAAATTCTTCCTCATTGAAATAGAAAATCTGCATCTCATGTTCTTTTGTGCAGCGGTATCCTACGTGCATTGTCACACCGTCGGGCTTTTCGCAGGGCAGAAGATTTTCAACAGAGCGGAGTCTGAGATTTTCTTCGTATTTTTCGCCCTCCTCATAAATGGCATCTCTGTCAATTGCTACCATATAAAATTCCGAAAGTGTTGCCATGACTGAGCGATGATAGAAAAGATGCGAAACTGCAAAAAGTGTCACTGCGAAAATAAGCGGCACACATAATGCGATGATAATTTTTCTGCCTTTGTTCTTCATAAAAATCTCCCCTGAAAATTTCTCCTTGTTAAAATTGTAATTGGGAAATATGAATATATATGAAACAAATTCTTATACACAAATTAAAAATAGACAAAAAACAAGAATTAGTCGATTAAATTTATCAGAATAGTAATATTTATAACAAAATTAAGACATAATTGCAAAAAGTGTCGAAAAAATGTGCGCAAAAATTCTGCAATAAATATACACTTTGCAGGTGTTTCAGCTGCTGATTTTCTTGACACAGACACAAATAAATGTTATCATTTTTTGTATATAATATTTTCCATTTTAAGGAGGAAAACAAAATGAAAGCATATAAATTCTGGTTCTGCACAGGCTCACAGGATCTTTACGGTGATGAATGTCTGAGAAATGTTGCAGAGCACTCACAGGTTATTGTAAATCAGCTCAACAAAAGCGGAATTCTTCCCTTTGAAATTGTCTGGAAGCCTACTCTTATCACAAACGAGCTTATCAGAAAAACCTTCAATGAAGCAAACATCAATGATGAATGTGCAGGTGTTATCACATGGATGCACACATTTTCACCTGCAAAAAGCTGGATTTTAGGCCATCAGGAATTCAGAAAGCCTCTGCTTCATTTCAATACACAGTTCAACATGGAAATTCCCTACGGCACAATTGATATGGATTTCATGAACGAAAATCAGTCCGCCCACGGTGACAGAGAATATGCCCACATTCTTTCAAGAATGGGTATTGCAAGAGAAATCGTTGTCGGTCACTGGACAAATAAGGATGTTCAGGAAAAAATTGCCACATGGATGCGCACAGCTGTAGGCATCATCGAATCTTCTCACATCCGTGTTATGCGTGTTGCCGACAACATGAGAAACGTTGCAGTTACAGAGGGTGACAAGGTTGAAGCTCAGCTCAAGTTCGGCTGGGAAATCGACGCTTACCCTGTAAATGAAATTGCCGAAGCAGTTGATGCTGTTTCCGTTTCCGATACAAAGGCTCTTACAGACGAATACTACGAAAAATACAACATCCTTCTTGAGGGCAGAGATGCTGCCGAATTCCGCCGTCATGTTGAGGTGCAGGCACAGATTGAGCTTGGCTTTGAGCGTTTCCTTAAGGAAAAGAATTATCAGGCAATCGTAACTCATTTCGGTGATCTCGGCGCACTCAAGCAGCTTCCCGGTCTTGCAATTCAGAGACTTATGGAAAAGGGCTACGGCTTCGGTGCAGAGGGTGACTGGAAGGTTGCTGCGATGGTGAGACTCATGAAGCTCATGACCGAGGGCAAAAAGGATGCCAAGGGTACCTCAATGATGGAGGACTATACATATAACCTTGTTCCCGGTAAGGAAGGCATACTTCAGGCGCATATGCTCGAAATCTGTCCCTCAATTGCATACGGCCCGATTTCAATCAAGTGCAAGCCTCTTTCAATGGGCGACAGAGAAGACCCTGCAAGACTTGTGTTCACCTCAAAGGAAGGCGCAGGTATTGCCTGCTCACTTGTTGACCTGGGCAACCGTTTCCGTCTTATCATTAATGAAGTTGACTGCATCAAAACAGAAAAAGAAATGCCCTCACTTCCCACAGCAACAAATTTCTGGGTGCCGAAGCCTGACTTCTACACCGGTGTTGAAGCATGGACAATTGCAGGCGGCGCACATCACACCGCATTCACCTATGACCTGACATCAGCACAGATGGTTTCATGGGCAGAGGCTATGGGCATTGAGGCTGTTGTTATCGGCAAGAACACAGAAATAGCTGACTTCAAGCGTGAGCTCAGACTCAATGATATTTATTATTCAATGAGATAATTACGAGGTGTGAAATGGATAAAGCACTTATTATAAGTGGGGGAAAAACCGCCCTCGGTATAGAATTCGGCTCAACAAGAGTCAAGGCAGTGCTCATTGACGAGGAGTGTCAGCCTCTTGCAAGTGGCAGCTTTGAATGGGAAAATGAGCTGAAAAACGGGTACTGGACCTATTCTCTTGATAAGGTGCATCTTGCACTTAAATCTGCATTTGCTGCACTGAAGCAGGATGTCAGAGAAAAATACGGCTGCCCATTCACAACAACGGGTGCAATCGGCATCTCCGCAATGATGCATGGCTATCTTGCCTTTGATAAGCACGGCAGGCTTCTGACTGATTTCAGAACATGGAGAAACACCACCACAGGTCAGGCTGCAGCAGAGCTTACAAAAGCACTTGATTTCAACATTCCTCTTCGCTGGACAGCCTCTCACATTTATCAGGCAATTCTTTCGAAGGAAGAGCATGTGCCCGAAATTGCATATGTCACAACCCTTGCAGGCTATGTTCATTATATGCTCACAGGCGTAAATTCCGTGGGTATTGGTGAAGCCTCGGGTATCTTCCCCATTGACAGTGAGAAAAATGACTACGACGAAAAGAGAGTCGAAATTTTCGACCGTCTGACAAGAGAAAAGGGCTTTACAAAAAAGCTTCGTGAAATCGTACCCTCTGTTCTTCTTGCAGGTGAAAATGCAGGATATCTGACAGAAAAGGGCGCACTTATGCTTGATGAAAGCGGAGAATTCTCTCACGGGATTCCCTTTGCTCCTGCAGAGGGTGATGCAGGCACAGGCATGACAGCCACAAACAGTGTCAGAGAAAGAACAGGTAATGTTTCTGCAGGCACATCTGTTTTTGCTATGCTCGTGCTCGAAAAGCAGCTTTCAAGGGTGTATCCCGAAATTGATATGGTAACAACACCCACAGGCAAGCCTGTAGCTATGGTGCACTGCAACAACTGCACAAGTGACATCAACGCATGGGCAGGTCTTTTCACTGAATTTGCAAGAGCAATCGGCTCGGATATTCCCAAGGGTAAGGTTTTTGACCTTATGTATGAAAAGGCTCTTGAGGGAGAAAAGGACTGCGGCGGAATGGTGACCTATAACTATTATTCAGGTGAGCCTGTGACAGGTCTCGATGAAGGCAGACCCATGTTCCTTCGCACACCCGAAAGCAGAATGACTCTCGGCAACTTTATGAGAACACATATTTACGGTGCAATGGCAGCGCTCAAAATCGGTATGGATCTTCTGTTCCGGAATGAAAAGGTCGAAATCGACGAGCTTTACGGCCACGGCGGCTATTATATCTATCCCGGTGTGGGACAGAGCATTACCGCAGCTGCAACGGGCTCTGCTGTTTCAGTTATGAAAACAGCAGGTGAGGGCGGCCCCTACGGAATGGCACTGCTTGCTCTTTATTCCGTTATCGGCAAGGGCGAAAGCCTTGACAGCTTCCTTAAGAATGTGGCTTTTAAGGATGCAGAATGTGTAACTGTTGAGCCTGACGAAGCCGATGTCAAGGGCTTTAACGAATATCTCGAAAAATATAAAGCGGGGCTTGAAGCTGAAAAGGCAGCTCTTAATGTAAAATAAGAGCATACTGTTATTGTATAGTTGCTTTTTAGGACATAGGTTGTTGACTTTAATCGGATAAAAGAATATAATTATTAAAAATCATGAAAAAAGGAGATCAAAAATGGATAACGAATTCAAATTTGACGAATACGAGTTCAGTGGCGAAGAACAGGCCGTTGAGCCCGAAGCAATTGAAGCACTTGAGCAAGCTCCTGTTGCGGAAGCTCCCATCGAAGAAGCTCCCGTTGCTGCACCTGCAGAAAAGAAAAAGAGTAATTTCAAATTTTCACCGAAAATGCTTATCGCACCGGGCGTAATAGCTGTGATTCTGATTATTAACGGAATTTCCGGTGGTTTGATAAATACCGTAACATCTTTGGTGTATACCAGCCTCGGTTACGAGTTTATCTGGGTAATAAACCTCGTTTCAGGAATATTAGGCGCTGTGATTTCTGTAATCGGTCTTGTGATTGCCGCAGGTGTCGGTTATTTCTGCTACAAGAATATCAGCAAGGCTCTGAAGTTTATGGGTGTTGTTTACGGCTCATGGGCAATCGGACAGGCTGTGTCTTCAGTTGCCGGCTTCGTCTTTTCAATTATCAGCCAGATTTGTATCAACAATTACAACTATCAAGCATATAGCATTGTCAACACAATATCCGGCATTGTTACAGGCATCATTGCTTTCGTTATTTCAGTGGTAGCTGCAGCGCTTCTGAACATTCTTCTCGAAAAGGCAGAAGCTAAAAAGGCAGAAGAGAAAAAGGCTGAAGAGAAAAAGGCAGCTGAAGAAGCAAAACAGGAAGCAGAAGAGATTGTCGAAGAAGTAATTGAAGAAGTTTCTGAAGAAGCAGCAGAAAAGGAAGAAAAGCCCAAGAAGAAAGCTCTTCCCATCAACAAAAAAGTTTCAATTTTAATGGCTGTTGCAGTTGTGATTACATCTCTTCTTGCGCTGCCTGATACACTGATGGTTCTTTTAGGCATTAGCGGTCAGTGGACAACGGTCTTATACGGACTTCTCAATATGTTCGTATCAATCGGCAGTGTTGCTGCCTGTGCTGTTCTCGGCTTTGTGGCAACAAAAAAGGTTGACGGAGCAATCAAGTTCCTTGGTGCATATAAAGTATCGGCTTGTGTTGTAGGTGTTTTTTCCTCAGTTATCTTTGCCGTGATTAATGCAATCATTTCAGCTTTTGGCTTGACTTCGATTTTCTATGTAATCGGAGACGTCGTTGTCGGCATACCCGTGCTCATCATCACCGCAGCTCTTGCTGTTGCACTCATCAACCTTTTTGACATGGGCGTCAACTTCAAAAAGAAGTCAAAAAAGTCAAAAATCGAAGAAGCAGCTGCAGAAGTAAAAGAAGAAATTGAAGAAGAAATCGAAGATGTCATTGAAGACATCGAAGAAGTTGTTGAGATTTCAGCTGAATAATTAAAATTAAGGGGACTGTTTGCAAGGACTGTTTGCAGACAGTCCCCTTTTTTCAGTGCCATCTTATATTGACACATACGACGGTGCCTTGGTATAATATTTTCAGGTTATCCTATCGGAGGTGACAGAAAATGAAAAAACCGCTACAAAAAAATCTTGTGGCAATGATTGTTTGTTTAGTCGTGTCCTTTCTGCTGATTTTTATTACCATGTTTATAACAGGCGGCAGAGATACCGACGAGTTCACAAAGCAGGACACCTTGAGCTTTATCATCTTTATTGCGCTTGAAGCTGTGTCGCTGCTGCTGGCATTCTTTTTTGCCTTCAGGCAGGGCAGAATCAACAATGGGCAGATGCCCCGTGCTGAACGTGTCGCTAAAACAAAAAGTGAAAAAATAGCTGCCCTGCGTGGTATGATTTTGAATATCACGGCGCTTGTTACAGCCTTGGCGGGAACCATTGTCGGTGTAATTCTTCAGAAATATGACACAACAGACGGCTTTGTTCCCTTCTGCATTTTTGTTGCAGGCGTTGTCATCGCCGTGGCAGCACTTCTTTTCGGCATAATCGGCAAAAAGCGCTTTGTTGAAAAGCTCAACAACAAAAATATTGCCGATATGCAACAATATATTGTTTCTCACAGAGAAGAGGCTGAAAAAGCATCTGCTGAAAAGTTAGCGCATCTTAAAAAGCTTCACAGAAGAACCGACTGTTACGCAGTGATGCTTTTTCTTCTTGCTGCTGTTATTTCCGTGTCTGTCGGCATGTTCTTTGAAACGGTGAATGTTGCCATAATTTTCGCCTGCGCTTTTTTGTTTCTTACTTCTTTTTCACGTATACGGTTTTCAGTGCCTGAAGCAGTTTTCGATGAGGACGAAAGCTATGTTGATGAAAAGGATTTTCCTGAGCTTTATGCTTTTGTCAGAAAAGCCGCCGAAGCTCTCGGATGTGAGGGTAAAATCAGAGTCGCTCTTGTGAGCAACTGCAACGCAGGAATTGCAAAAATATCAGACATTTATTCTGTTCAGCTGGGTGTTATTATGCTCAACACCTTCACCGAGGATGAGCTTTATAGTGTTCTGATTCATGAATTCGCTCACATGGCAGTTGAAGATAAAGACAGCGAAAGGGAAAACAGATATTTAAACTGGCTTCTTACGGGCGGTACGCCCCATTATCTTTCAGCTCTTACAGAAAAGTTCTATTCCCGCTTTGATACGGAATATCAGTTTGAAGCCTCGCTTTACAGATATGCGGCAGCTATTCTCAAGGAAATTTCTGCTGACAGATATATGTCAGAATACGGCGATGCTCAACATGCGGCAAGCTCCCTTCTGAAGCTGAAATATTATGATTTCTTCTGTTGGGAAAAGGGTACCTATGATGAAAAGTGCATCTTTGAAGGTGAGGAGCCCACAAAGGATGTTGTCACAAATGAAATTGCACTGTTCTCTGATGCTGTCAAGGCAAGGGCAGAGGAATGGAACTCAATGATTGATGTTGAAATTCTGTCAAGAAGTGCGAGTCATCCCACGCTTAAAATGCGCCTTGAAGCCTTGGGCATAACTGATGTTGAAAAACTGAAGGTCAGCTTTGAAGATTTCTGCCCCGATGCTCAGAAGGCTCTTGAATATATGGAAGAGCTGATATATAAAAGCCGTGTTGACAGCTATGCTGAGGAGCGTAAGGCATATTATCTTGAGCCGAAGGACACTGTTGAACAGTGGGAAAAAGACGGAAAACCTCTTGTTGCAGAGGAATATTCTGATGTTGTTGCTGCCCTTCGTCAGCTCGGCAGAGTGAAAGATGCTTCTGTGCTTTGTGACAGGGCAATTGAACAGCTGCCCGAAACTGCAGCACTTTTCGGCTATTTCATGAAGGGCTGCTTCATGCTTCACTGCTATGACGAGGAAGGCATAGATTATGTCTATAAGGCAATAGAAAACAACAGCAATTATATTGATGAGGGCCTCTCTGTTATAGGTGAATACTGCTGTCTTGCAGGTAAGCAGGACAGACTCGACTATTACAGAGAAAAGGCAGTTGAGCTTGCACAGAAGGAAAGAGATATTTACAGCAAGGTCGGTGTTCTTGAAAAGGGAGACAATCTGACGGCAGAAAAGCTTCCTGAGGGCATGCTTGAAAAAATTCTTGATTATATAAAATCAGTAGATAAAGGCTCTGTTAAAAGAGTGTATCTTGTCAGAAAAATAATAACTGAGGACTTTTTCACAAGTGCTTTTGTTATTGAATATGCTTCTGACAGTGACGATGAAATTCAGCAGGAGGTTATGTATAAGATTTTCAAATATCTTGACACCTGCGACGACTGGCAGTTTTCACTGTTTGGCTATGAGGATGTCAGAAATGTAAAGGTTGAGCAGATTGAAGGCAGCTGTGTTTATGAGAAAGGCACATAAAAAATTAAGCATATAAAAACCGTCAGTAGCCGGAAGGGTACTGACGGTGATCTTTTTATATCTCATAATCAAAAGACAGCCTCTGGCACATATTGGGGCGGACCTTGTTCACTGCAATTTCTTTGTGCAGGGGATTTTGCTGATATGCCCTGAGAGCATCGTTATTCTCAAAAACTGAATCCATCATAAGGTCACCCGAGGAGGAGTCGAAGCCCTCTGTGAGAATTTCCATTTTGTGAAGGCCTTCAATTTTGCCGACAAGACCTTCAAGTGAAGCTTTGATGTCAGATTTTATCTCTTGCTTGTTTGGGGCGTCTTCTTTGATTTTCCAGATTATCATGTGCTTGACCATGGCTTTATATCCTTTCTGTGGGGTTGTTTTTCTTTTGTGTTTATTCTCTGCTCTGATTTTAGCACAGAGGAAGCTTTTTTTCAATAAAAAGATTTTTGCCGGACTGCAGCTGTAATATTTATTTCGAAAAAATAATAAAATAAATTGAAAAAATTTCCAAAAAAGACTTGACAAATCGGTTAGTTTAGGCTAACATATATGTGGTTAGAGACGTCTAACTCGATTTTTAAGACAAAGCAGTTAGTTTTGACTAACTGCAAAAAGGATATGGCGGAGGTTCTGAAATGACACTTAAAGACATTAAGGTCGGTCACAGGGCAAAGGTTGTCAAGGTGAACGGCGAGGGCGCAATCAAGCGCAGAATTATGGATATGGGTATAACAAAGGGCGTTGAGATATATGTCAGAAAGGTTGCCCCCTTAGGTGACCCCATGGAGCTTTTTGTCAGAGGCTATGAGCTTTCACTCAGAAAGGCTGATGCTCAGATGATTGATGTTGAAGCAATATGAAAGGACGATTGAAATGAACATAAAAGTTGCACTTGCAGGTAACCCTAACAGCGGCAAAACAACCTTGTTCAATGCTTTGACAGGCTCAAATCAGTTTGTCGGCAACTGGCCCGGTGTTACGGTTGAAAAGAAAGAAGGCAAGGTGAAAAAGAATCAGGATATCACCGTTGTTGATCTTCCCGGTATATACTCTCTTTCACCTTATACACTTGAAGAGGTTGTTGCAAGAAATTATCTTATTGATGAAAAGCCCGATGTAATTCTCAACCTTGTTGACGGTACAAACCTTGAAAGAAACCTTTATCTTACAAGTCAGCTCACAGAGCTTGGCATTCCCGTTGTTGTGGCAATCAATATGATGGACGTTGTCAGAAGAAACGGTGATAAAATTGATATCGATGTTCTTTCGGTGCATCTGGGATGTCCCATTGTTGAAATTTCAGCACTTAAAGAAACAGGCCTTGAAGAATCCATTGAAAAGGTCAGAAAGGCTGCAGAAAAGGGCAGAAAGATTCCGCAGCACAACTTCTCGGGTGAGGTTGAGCACGCCCTTGCTCACATTGAAGAGGCTATTCTCCATGACCTTCCCGATGAGGAGCAGAGATGGTATGCAGTCAAGCTTTTTGAAAGAGACGAAAAGGTGATTGAAAAGCTGAAGATAGAAAAAGAGGTCATTTCCCATATTGAAAAGGATATTGTTCATGTTGAAGAGGAGTTTGATGATGACGCCGAGGCGATCATCACCAACGAAAGATATGATTATGTGGCAAGAATTCTTGTTGACTGCTATGTCAAAAAGAACAAGAATGGTCTTACCGTATCTGACAAAATTGACAAGGTTGTGACAAACCGTTTTCTTGCACTTCCGATTTTTGCAGTTGTAATTTTCATGATTTATTACATATCCGTCTCAACAGTCGGCACATGGGTAACAGACTGGATGAATGACGGCGTGTTCGGTGAAGGCTGGGCACTTTTCGGCATTGATATTCCCGGTGTTCCTGTGCTGGTTGAAGCACTTCTGACAAAAATCAACTGTGCCGACTGGCTTCAGGGCCTTATCATTGACGGCATTGTCGGTGGTGTGGGTGCAGTTTTAGGCTTTGTGCCTCAGATTTTTGTGCTGTTCCTTTTCCTCGCTTTCCTTGAAGGCTGCGGCTATATGTCAAGAATCGCATTTGTTCTTGACAAGCTTTTCAGAAAATTCGGTCTTTCAGGCAAATCCTTCATTCCCATGCTTGTGGGTACAGGCTGCGGCGTTCCCGGCATCATGGCTTCAAGAACAATTGAGTCTGACCGTGACCGCAAAATGACAATCATGACAACAACCTTCATTCCCTGCTCGGCAAAGCTTCCGATTATTGCACTTATTGCAGGTGCCCTTTTTGACAAGGCGGCATGGGTTGCTCCCAGTGCATATTTTGTGGGCATTGCGGCAATTGTTGTTTCAGGTATTATGCTGAAAAAGACAAAGCTTTTCGGCGGCGATGTTTCTCCCTTTGTTATGGAGCTTCCTGCTTATCATATGCCTCCGCTTAAGAATGTGCTTCGCTCCACATGGGAAAGAGGCTGGTCATTCATCAAAAAGGCAGGCACGGTTATTCTTCTTTCAACTGTTGTTCTCTGGTTCCTTCAGGGCTTCGGCTTTGAAAACGGCTCCTTCGGTATGGTTGAGGATCTGAACAATTCCGTTCTTGCTTCAATCGGCAATGTTTTTGCTTGGATCTTCACACCCATCGGCTTCGGCAACTGGCAGAGCGCCGTTGCAACAGTGACTGGTCTTATCGCAAAGGAAAACGTTGTTTCAACCTTCGGTGTTCTCATGGGCAATGCAGAGGTTTCAGAGGACGGAATGGAAATCTGGCAGGCAATGAAAACACTGTTCACACCCCTTGCAGCTTATTCCTTCCTTGTGTTCAACCTTCTTTGTGCTCCCTGCTTTGCAGCAATGGGCGCAATCAAAAGAGAAATGAACAACTGGAAATGGACTGCTTTTGCAATTTCATATCAGTGTCTGTTTGCTTATGCAGTGTCACTGATTATCTATCAGTTCGGTCTTCTCTTCACAGGCTCTGTGAATGTTGTCGGTCTTATATGCGCATCGGTTGTTCTTTGCGCAATGATCTTTATGATAGTAAGACCTGCGCAGAGAAAGACTATCAAAAAATAACAGAGGTAACACATCATGCTTGAATTTTTGGCAGCAAATATCGGCACTGTTGCCGTGGTGGCTGTTCTCGTGGCTGTTCTCACACTGATCGTGCTTAAAATCAGAAAAGACAAAAAGAACGGCAAGGGCTGCGGCTGCGGATGTGACAGCTGCCCCTCAAAGGGAATGTGTCACAGCGACAGTGTTAATAATAAAATGTAAAGACTTATATCGGCAACCGATAAGATTTATTCTTGTCGGTTGTCATTTTTTGTGAATGGGGTGAATTGCAGGGCGAAGTCAGGTCAATACTTAATTGACAAACATGGTAGGGTGTAGTATTATAAAATAGATTTCTTGAAAGGAGAGTGCAAGTGTGAAAAAGTCAGTTTTATTTCTGTTTTTCTCTGTTGCCTTCATGTGTGCTTTTTCTTCAACTGCTTTTGCACACGGCACAGATGAGCTTCAGGTGAAAGCTCTGAAGTTCGTCAAGGGAGAGCAGGACACGGTGTCCTTTTCATGGCAGGCAAGTGATGATGCGGAATTTTTCTATATATACAGACTCAACGAAGAAAGCGGCAGCTATGAAATAACAAAGGCAGTGAAGGAAAATACTGTTACTGTTGAGGGCCTTGAAAGCGGAAAGAGTCACTACTTCAGGGTGCTTCCGATGAAATACGAAAACGGACGGAAGATATCGGGCAGAGCGAGTAATTCAGTTGTCTGTGTTACGGCGCCTGAGGGTGATCTTGTTGTGAATTCATGTGATATCAGTGAGGATTCAATAACTCTGCAGTGGAACAAAATCGCAGGTGCAACAGGATATAAGGTGTTTTATTTTGATGAAAAACACAATAAGTTTGTTTCATATAATCACACACCCAAGCTAAAAATGAAGGTCAAGGGTCTGGAAAAAAATAAGGAGTATCAGTTCATCGTCAAGGCATACCGTTGGGTTGATAATGCCCTTGCCTATGGTGTTACAAGCGATGTGTGCCGTGAAAAAACAGATAAGGACGGAGTTCCGGAAACGGCGGCACAGCTTGCAAAGGCATATAACACTGTGGTCAATAATGTGAAAAAGCAGGGGAGCATGACGGTGCAGTTCAATAAATACATTGAAAATCAGATGTATTCCTGCAGTAAGGATAATTTAGCTCTTTCTGTTGAAAACACATTGAATCTTTATAAGGGCAAGCTCAACAGGACATATAAATTCACATCAGGTAAAAGCGGAAAGGTTACGGCGAAGGGCTTGTTTGAGCCTTGCTCCGGCACGGCGGCAGTTATAGGTAATGACATCAGCTCCTACAAAATAAAGCCTAAGCAAAACGGGTACACAGCAGTGTTCAGCCTGAAGAAGGATGAAAACGGACTGTTTGGCGGCTCCTACTGTGACGGTGCGATTTCCGTTGCTGATCTTACAAAAATTGACACCACCCCTCTGAAGATAGTGTCAGCAGACACAACCTATAACAAGGTGATTATTTCGTTCTCCGTTGTCAACGGCAGACTTACCGCACTGAAAATAAAAGCTGAATTCGACTCCGACATATCCTTCAGAGCCTCAACGGTTGCGGCGCAGACCTCTGTGGGATGTACTCTGTCTGAACAGTATAAAATTACCTATTAAGCCGAGTTATACAAAAAATATGCAGCTTTAACCGAAAAATATATGTTTTCGCTATTGAAAGTCGACAAGATTTTTGATATTATAATTGATGGTATAAAATTAAAACCAATAATAAATTCCGAAAGGAGCAAAAGAACATCATGAATTATTCACATGAAGTTGAACAAATGTGTATGGTCAAAAAAGGACCGAACCATGGCCCCGCACCCATTCCTCAGGAAGGTCTGTGGACCAAGGCATACGAAATCAAGGACATCTCCGCTTTCACACACGGTGTTGGCTGGTGTGCTCCTCAGCAGGGCGCCTGCAAGCTCTCCCTCAACGTTAAGAACGGTATCATCGAGGAAGCTCTTGTTGAAACAATCGGCTGCTCAGGTATGACTCACTCCGCTGCTATGGCAAGTGAAATCCTTCCCGGCAAGACACTTCTCGAAGCTCTCAACACAGACCTTGTCTGTGACGCTATCAACACAGCTATGAGAGAGCTCTTCCTTCAGATCGTATACGGCAGAAGCCAGTCAGCTTTCTCAGAAGACGGCCTTTCAATCGGTGCAGGCCTTGAAGACCTTGGTAAGGGCCTTCGTTCACAGGTTGGTACAATGTACGGCACAAAGGTTAAGGGCGTTCGTTATCTTGAAATGGCAGAAGGCTATGTAACAAGAATGGCTCTTGACGAAGACGATCAGGTTATCGGCTATGAATTCGTATCCCTCGGCAAGATGACAGACTTCATCAAGAAGGGCGACGATCCCACAACAGCTTACAACAAGGCTATGGGTACTTACGGCAGATTCGCAGATGCTGCTAAGTATATCGATCCCCGTAAGGAATAAGGAGGTAAACGGACATGGCATTATTTGAAAACTATGAAAGAAGAATTGACAAAATTCTTGCTTGTTTAAAAGAATACGGCATTTCTTCAGTTGAAGAATGTAAAGAAATCTGCGCTGCTAAGGGCGTAGACCCCTATAAGATTGTTGAAGAAACACAGCCCATCGCATTTGAAAATGCAAAGTGGGCATACACAGTCGGTTGCGCTATCGCAATCAAGAAGGGCTGCACAAAGGCTGCTGATGCTGCTGCAGCTATCGGTGAGGGTCTTCAGAGCTTCTGTATCCCCGGTTCAGTTGCAGACAACCGTCAGGTTGGTCTCGGCCACGGTAACCTCGGTAAGATGCTCCTTTCAGAAGAAACAGAATGCTTCTGCTTCCTTGCAGGTCACGAATCCTTTGCAGCTGCTGAAGGCGCAATCAAAATTGCCCTCAACGCTAACAAGGTAAGAACACAGCCTCTGCGCGTTATCCTTAACGGTCTCGGCAAGGATGCTGCTATGATCATCTCAAGAATCAACGGCTTCACATATGTTCAGACTGAATTTGATCCCTACACACAAACAGTTAAGGTTGTTAACGAAACAGCTTATTCAAAGGGTGACAGAGCCAAGGTTAAGTGCTACGGTTCAGACAATGTTCCCGAAGGCGTTGCAATTATGAAGAAAGAAAACGTTGGTGTTTCCATCACCGGCAACTCAACCAACCCCACCCGTTTCCAGCATCCCGTTGCAGGCACCTACAAGAAGTGGTGTAACGAAAACGGTGTTAACTACTTCTCCGTTGCATCAGGCGGCGGCACAGGCCGTACACTTCATCCCGACAACATGGCAGCAGGTCCTGCTTCCTACGGTATGACAGACACAATGGGCAGAATGCACTCCGACGCACAGTTCGCAGGCTCCTCATCAGTTCCCGCTCACGTTGAAATGATGGGCCTTATCGGTGCAGGTAACAACCCCATGGGTGGTATGACTGTTGCATGTGCAGTTGCTATTGAAGAGGCTTCAAAATAAGCAAACCTTGTTACTCACTGCGTTCGTAATAAGAACCTGAAATGCTTATATTTCAGAACCTTGTTACTCGTTGCACTCGTAATAAGCAAATCGTGTTGAATAAAAACAAAAAGGGGCTGTAAAAACTCGTTTTTTACAGCCCCTTTTTTATAGCTTGATCAATTCGATATGTTACAGATGATTTGTTCATGAACAGAACAAAAGATTTCACTTATATATTGCTTTCAAGCGGAAAAAATGTTAAAATCAATTAAGAAATTAAAAGTCTGTCCGATATAAGAAAAAAGTGAGTGGGAAAGTCTTATTCCGGATGGGCAAATTAAGACGGTATATTATTTTTTTCAGGAGGGTAATATTAAATGAAACACAGTTTATTCAGAAAAGCTTTATCTCTGGCACTATGCCTTATTATGGTCTTTAGTGTGATGCCTCTGACAGCTGGTGCGGCGGCAATTGAGTATACCAGCTCCAATTTCATCTATTCAATCGAAAACGGCAAAGCAACCGTTATCGGCAGCACCTTTCCTTCAGACTATGAGGGTTTTGCTGCAATTGTTTCGCCGCTTGTTTATAACAATGAAGAATATCAGGTTACTTCCATCGGATACGATTCTATTGACGGCAACTTCACATATCTGTTCTTCTATGGCGACATAGAGAGAATAGAAGATAATGCGATGCGAAACAGTGATGTTACAAAGAGCCTGTATATTTCCGACAGTATCACTTACATCGGTGATGAGGCATTCGGAATTTCCCGCGTCGCATGGTTCGGAGTCGATGCAAAAAATCCGGTTTATTATTCAAACAACGGATATCTCTACAAAAGAGATGGCACTCTTATGGTTGCACCAAAAACAGAAGAAGCTTGTGTAATAGATGACGGAACCAAAACAATCAAGTTTATGGCTTTTTATAACTTTTTTGGCCCAAGTGTAACTATTCCCGCAAGTGTCACTACTATTGAAGACAGTGCTTTCTGTGATATATTAGGCTTTATCGAAAACACCTCGATAAAAAAAGTGTATTATGAGGGCACATGGGCACAGTGGAACAGAGTCAATGTAAACATGGAGGCTAACCCCAGCATTAACAGAGCACATCTTTTTGTTAACGATTGGTATAAATATACTGATGTGGATTGCGGCAATGACGGAGTTGAAAGACGTGACTGTAAATGCTCTGACAACTGCACCGAATATGAACTTCGTACAGTGGCAACAGCAACGGGCGAGCATAATTATCAGCTTTCAGAAACTGTCGCTGCCACCTGCTCCGAAACAGGCAGTGAAGTGTATGTGTGTTCGGTCTGTAAGGCTGAAAACACCAAAACACTTGAAATAAATCCTGACAACCACGTTGATGCTACTGAATTGAGAAATGCCAGAGCCGCAACTATCTGCACTGATGGCTACACCGGAGATGAATGCTGCACAGGCTGTGATGCAGTGCTGAATGAAGGTGAAGCGATTCCATCAAAGCGTATACACCAATATACTGTTTTCGTAGAGAGAATTCCCGGAAACTGCATCACACGGACGGTTGATGTGTACAGATGTGAGGGATGCAAGCTGACGATGACCATAAATGCGGACGTACCCTCGGAAGAGCACGTGGGCAATATAATCACTGTTGATGCACGTGAAGCAACCTGCACAGAAAAGGGATATACCGGAAACAAACAATGTGACGCCTGCGAATGTATTGTAGAAAGAGGGGAGGACATCCCTCTTAAAGAGCATGAACTCACTGAATGGGAGACAACTCCGCCGGGTTGCACATATAACGGCAAAAATTTCCGTGAATGTGTGAACTGTGACTATACAGAAAAAGAAGATATTCCTGCAACAGGACATTCTTATACAGGCAGTACATATATCAAAAAGAAACCCACCTGCACACAGGAGGGAATAAAGGTTACATTCTGCACAAACTGCAATTCATCTGTTGAGGAGCCGATTCCTGCAACAGGGGAGCACATTTACGGTGAATGGTATGTTTATTCAGAACCCTCCTGTAAAAACGAAGGTGAGAAAAGAAGCGACTGTATATACTCAGATGTCTGCGGCGCATATGAAAAAGAAGTGCTTGCGAAAACAGATAATCACAGCTTTGTTCTGACTTCAGAATCAGCACCTACCTGCACCGAAAAGGGCGTGAAGGTATATACCTGCTCAGTCTGCACAAAAGAAAAAACTGAGTATTCCGACAAGGATATCTCAAACCATAACGGAGCAGCTACTTTGCTTGTCGGTGAGAAGGCTGCAACCTGCGTTGCCGAGGGATATACAGGCGATGAATACTGCACTGCCTGCTCAGCTGTTGTTGCTTACGGTGAGATTTTACCTGCAACGGGAGGTCATATATTTGCTGTTCTGACAGAAAAACAGCTCGGCACCTGCGATTCAACAGGTTATGCAATTTATAAATGCAAAAGCTGTGAAGAAACAATACGAAAAACTCTGCCGAAAAATCCCTCTGACCATAAGGACGGAAGAACAGTGACTGTCGGTTATGCTGAGCCGACCTGCTCTGAAAACGGCTACACAGGTGATGTCAGGTGTAGCTACTGCTCTGAGTTACTCACTCCGGGCACCGTTATACCCGCAACACAGGACCATCCCGACAGTGACAGAAATGGCATATGTGATAACTGCAGCATGGATAAGACCAGAAACTGCTCACATCTTTGCCATAAGTCAGGTTTTATGGGCTTTATCTGGAAGATTGTCAGATTCTTCTGGAAGCTGTTCAAAATGAATCCTGTCTGCGACTGCGGACAAAAGCACTATTAATCAATGAAAAGCCATCGGGGAAAAATCCCGGTGGCTTCTTCATGCCTTTGGCTATAGGGTTTGTAGCAAAGTCCGTCGCCTTTCTCTTGTAACAGATTCTTTTTTGTGATATATTAGAAACAGAAAAAAGCTGATTAAGGAGCACTTATATGATAAAAATAATGTTCGTCTGCCACGGCAATATCTGCCGTTCTCCTATGGCAGAGTTTATATTCAAGGACTTAATAAGCAAGCAGGGGAGGGAGCATGATTTTGTTGTCTGCTCCTCAGCCACAAGCACGGAAGAAATATGGGGAGATATCGGCAACCCCGTTTATCCTCCTGCAAGGGATGAGCTTAAAAAGCACGGCCTTTCCTGCGAGGGTAAGAGGGCCGTGCAATTAAAGAAAAGTGACTATGATAAGTATGACCTTTTCATTGCCATGGACAGCATGAATATCCGTAACATCGGCAGGATTTTCGGCAAGGATCCGGAAAGCAAGGTGCATAAGCTGATGGACTATACTGACCGCAAGGGCGATGTTGCAGATCCGTGGTATTCGGGCAGATTCGATGTGGCATACACAGATATTTATGAGGGCTGTGCAGGTCTTTTGAATAGCCTCAAACAACAGGATCATAAATAAATCAAGGTGAAGAAAAGCTTAAAAACAGGGCATGTAAAAATTCGTTTTTACATGCCCTGTTTTTGTTTTTTTAATCAGACCTTATGCGAGAAGCTTCAGAAGAGGGTGATTATATCGCTTTAAGATCAACGATGATTATTTCAGGTCTGTTGTTGAAGCGCATGGGTATAACGCTGTTGCCTATTCCTCTGCTGACAAGCATGCTTGTGTCGTCCTCAGTGAAAATCCCTGCATCATATTTCGGGAACCAGCCCTGATGAGGTGCATTGACACCGCCTAAAAACGGCAGACGGAACTGACCACCGTGCGCATGACCGGTAAGCACAATATCCATATCGGCCTTCACATATTCATCAAAGGATTCCGGTCTGTGAGAAAGAAGTATTCTGAAGCCCTCAGATTCTGAAACAGATGCAATGTTTTCGCCCGTCATGTCAAGACCTTTTCCGAAGCCCTGCTCAACAGCAAAATCAGGATCGTCAATGCCAAGAACAGAGATTTTTGCACCGTCCTTTTCAATGAACATTTCCTTGTCGTGAAGAAGGTTTATTCCTGCATCAATAAGACCTTTTTCGAGCTCGGCATAGTGAGTGTTATAAAGATTTGACTCGTGGTTACCTGTGACATAATAGCAGGGAGCAATTTTTGCAATTTCACGGGCAAAAGCAAGTGATTTTTCCACATCAGGCCTTCTTGAATCGATAAAGTCGCCGGTTATTGCTATAATATCAGGCTCGGTTTCACGAAGCATACTGATAAGCTTTTCATTGCTTTCACCGATTTCGGCATCGTGAAAGTCAGAGATGTGGGCGATGCGAAAGCCTGAAAATGCGTCGGGCAGATTTTCACTTTCGACAGTGTAGCTGTTGATCTCAAGAGCAGTATTTCCCCATACGGTCCATATGCCCATGATAACAAGCACTGCCGAAGTAATGATAATAATAAGCTTCTTTTTTGATACTGTTTTTTTCATTTTTTCCTCCGGCTCAAAAAAATCGGGCAAGGCTTTACCTCGCCGCGAAAATTGTCGTTTCATATATTCTACCAAGTTTTTCATAAGATGTCAAATTATTGCACAGCGTTGCTCTTTATTTTCAAATATTTCATATTTTTATTTCCAGTATGTACTTGCTTATCCACTGATTAAATGGTAGAATAGATCGAATCAAATTTTAGGAGGAAAAATTATGGCAAGATTCACTATTCCCAGAGACTTATATCACGGCAAGGATGCTCTCGATGCTCTTAAAACCCTCAAGGGTAAAAAGGCTATCGTTGTAACAGGCGGCGGCAGCATGAAGAGATTCGGCTTCCTTGATAAGGTTACAGCAAATCTCGAGGCTGCAGGCATGGAGGTTCAGCTTTTTGAAGGTGTTGAGCCCGATCCCTCAGTTGAAACAGTTATGAAGGGTGCGGAAGCAATGAGAGCTTTTGAGCCCGACTGGATTGTTGCAATCGGCGGCGGTTCACCCATCGACGCTGCAAAAGCAATGTGGGCTTTCTATGAATACCCCGAAACAAGCTTTGCAGACCTTTGCGTTCCCTTCAACTTCCCTACACTGCGCACAAAGGCTCAGTTCTGTGCAATTCCCTCAACCTCAGGCACAGCAACAGAGGTTACTGCTTTCTCAGTTATCACAGACTATCAGAAGGGTGTTAAGTATCCCCTTGCTGACTTCAACATCACACCTGACGTTGCAATTGTTGACCCTGCTCTTGCAGAAACAATGCCCAAAAAGCTCACAGCTCACACAGGTATGGATGCTCTGACCCATGCTATTGAAGCTTATGTTTCAACTCTCAACTGTGACTACACAGATCCTCTTGCACTGCATGCAATCAAGATGATCGTTGAATATCTTATTCCTTCCTTCAACGGCTGCATGGAAGCAAGAGAAAGAATGCACAATGCACAGTGCCTTGCAGGTATGGCATTCTCAAATGCACTTCTCGGCATCGTTCACTCAATGGCTCATAAGACAGGAGCTGCTTTCTCCGGTGGTCACATTGTTCATGGCTGTGCAAACGCAATGTATCTTCCCAAGGTTATCAAGTTCAACTCAAAGAACGAAACAGCTGCTGCAAGATATGCTGAAATTGCTGCTTTCATCGGCCTCGAGCCCACAGTTGATGCTCTTATCAACAAGATCAACGAAATGAACAAGGCTCTTGAAATTCCTTCATGCATCAAGGATTACGAGGGTGGCATTATCGACGAGGCTGAATTCCTTGAAAAGCTTCCCACCGTTGCAGAGCTTGCAGTCGGCGACGCTTGCACAGGCTCCAACCCCAGAGAAATCAACCCAGAACAGATGGCACAGCTTCTCAAGTGCTGCTTCTATGACACAGAAGTTGATTTTTAATTGACGGCAATATTTAAATAAGTCAGCACCCGGGAGAAATTCCGGGTGCTGTTTTGTGTTGGAGATGGCGGTCATCCGAAGCTCCCGCTTCGGTCATTGCTTCGCAATCTTTCGCATTTTTTGTCCCTTTTGCCGATGGCAAAAGATGGACTGTTGCGGTTTCGATTACCGCAAATAAAAAACAACCCGATGCTTACTGAAAGAATCAGCAGTGTTCGGATTGTTCATTTGGTGGAACAATGTCCGAGGTGTTCGAACATTGCTCCATAGCTGATTTTTCGCCACTAAAGGCTACTTCAATATCATCAAGCGGGATGTCATCTATAGTGACAGGCTTATTACTCGCATTGATAATAAGTGTCAGATGGTCATCATAAAGATAGACCGAATGAACAAAGATATTGATGATTGCTCTGCGTTTTGCCGTATCATCACCGGGCATTTCACAGACATAATTAAGAAAGGCTAAAATCTGAGCCTCGCTGAGAATCACTCTCTTGTTCTGCTCAATGGCAAGCTGCTCCTCAAGCTCTTCTTTTTCTGCCTGACGGCGATTGATTCGCTCTGTAAGTGCTACTGCATCCCCGCCTTTTTCAATGGACAACCACATATTTTCAATTGCTTCATCAATTTCTTTGATTGAGCTTTTAAGATTTTTTATAGAGAGATTGTCAGGATTTCTGTTGCACTCTTCCGAAATCTTTTTGGCTATATACTGCATCTTTTCATCCGTCAGCATTTTAAGGCATTCGTTAATAACAAGGTCTTCAATTAGTTGTTTGCTGATAGACTTCTTTTCGCATTTCTTCTTCCTTGCACTCTTGCATACATAATAGTGATATACTGCTCCCGACTTACCCGTACCGCAAACACCAATCATCATTTCCTTACAATGACCGCAGAAAAGCTTGGTGGTTAAAATATAGGCATCATCGCCCTTTGTTTTTGCCTGTGCTCTCTTGTTTCTGTTCAAAATCTCCTGTACCCGATAGTATAAATCATCTTCAATGATTCTCGGCATACCACCGGGAGTCTCCTTTCCGCTGTACAAATAATAGCCGATATAGCGTTTGTTACTTAAAAGTCTTGTAAGACTTGTGAAGCTGAATTCATTACCTATTGAGGTTTTTATGTGCCGTCTGTTAAGGTCTTTAATTATTTCGACTTTTGGTTCACCACGGGCATAGCGTTCATAGATTTCTCTTACGATTTCCGCCTCAGCCTCGTCAACATAAAAGGTACGGTCTTTCTTGTTTACCTTAAAGCCGAGTCCGGGGTTACTACCATTTGACAAGCACTTTTCTGCATTAATAGCAAGACCTCGGTTTATCTTCTGTGCTAACTCAACGGAATAATACTCTGCCATACTTTCAAGTAAACCTTCAACAAGAATGCCTGAAGCATCTTCTGTTATATTTTCTTTGGCTGAGAACACCCTTACACCATTCTTTCTCAGCTTTGCCTTATAAATTGCACTGTCGTATCTGTTACGGGCAAAACGGTCAAGCTGATAAACAAGCACACCCTCGAAGGTGTGTTTTTCACTGTCGGTAATCATTCGCTGAAAGTCTGAACGGTTGTCGGAAGTACCGCTTTGTGCTCGGTCTATATATTCGCCGACTACCGTATAATTATGAGCCACTGCATATTCATAACAGATTTTTAACTGTCCTTCAATTGATTGTTCCGTCTGTCTTTTACAAGAGAAACGGGCATATATAACTACATTCATTTTAATCCTCCTAAATTTGTTATTTTAATTTTATTTATATTTATTTTCTTTGTCGAATGTGTGAAGCTCCCCGATACTGTGAAAAATATCGGGGAGCTGTATATTAAGCATATTCAGGATGCTTTTCTAACCACTTTCTGAAATATTCCTTTCCGAAATCACTTTCATAAAACTTCTTGATTTCTGGAACCATAGCCGAGGCAAAAGAATCAAGAACCTCTTTCGGTAGTTCAATTTTACTGTAATCAACGGGTTTGAAAGAGAACTCGCCGCGGGTATCGTAAAGATAAGCATATAACCATAAAAATAATTTCTTTAACATCCAATCACCTCGCATCCCTATCCCTTTGTTTAATCAAAAACTTTCTGTAATACTCGCAAGCCTTCAGCACAAACTCCTCAAGTTCTTTCTTATCCGCTCTCGGTGAAAACTGCTGTAAGCGTTCAAGCAGAAACTTAATGGTTTCTCTTTGGTTTGCTTTATCCTCCTGCATAATCGTTTCAATCTGTTCAGTATCTAATTCATTACTCTGACTCAACTTTTTAAAACGGACTGCCTGCGAAAATGACGGCGTGCGTTCTTCTTCCTCAATAGTATCAAGTAGAACATACTGCTGTTCATCCGTAAGATAGGAAAGTTCAACTGCAGGTGTAAGAGCTATTTTGCCTTCATCAACAAGCTCAAGCAGTTCGGGGATAAGATTTGTCAGACGGATATATCTCTGTACCGTTTTGTAACTCTCACCAACATTCTCACCGATTGCTGACATTGTACGGTTTTCGTCAGACTTCGGGACAGGTTGTCCCGAAGTTAAATCGTTTCTCTTGCCCTGCGCTTTAAGTGCCTCATACTTTAACTTATACGCAAACGCCTTCTCACTTGGTAAAATATGTTCTCTGTGCAGATTACTGTCAACGAGCATAATTGCTGCTTCATCTCTTCTTATGGCGTAAATTAAAGCAGGGACTGTTTTCATCCCTGCCTTTTCTGCTGCATGTAAGCGTCTGTGTCCGCTTATCACCTCGTATTCTTTTTCTGCTTCTTCAATGGGTCTGACAATTATCGGAGATAATATTCCTTGTTCCTTTATGCTTTCTATGAGTAGTGTCATCTCCTCATTGTCTAATACTTTGTAGGGGTGTCCCTCAAATGAATGGATTTTTTCTGTCGGTATATTTACCGGTGCCTTTAATTTTTTGCTTGCCATTTTTAATAGCCTCCTTTTTGATTTTTCTTATCTGCTTTTTGAGCTTATTATCATAGTGTACATAGTGCATACGGTGTAAGCCTCTGTCTGTTTCGTACATCATTTCCTTTACGGCTTCAAGTTCTTCACCTATCGGTGTATTCTTTAAATCATATTTCAGACAAAGATTTCCGATTATAGAGCCGACCTTCCTAAATACCACAAGAAACTTTATTGCATCTTGGGTTGGTTTCTCTTGTATCGGGTAGCCTGCGATAATGTACCGCAAAAGTGCTTCTTTCGGGAAGAAGCTTTTATTCACATATCCCTGTAATTTTTCATAGTCCTCATTTGTTATGCGTACCGCTATTCGGTTGTTTCTTGTTCGCATTGTTTTATCTCCTTTTTAATTTCAGGTATTAGCTTTTCGATGTCCCTTAATGCTCCACGCAGCATCGGAACATCAAAAACTACTTTGTGCCACAGTCGGTCTGCAACACTTTCCACTCGGTCAAGAATTGAGCTCAAGGTTAAAGTAAAAGCTGTATAGTTCATTTTCAGTGTAGGTATCATTTCACTTTCTCTTATTTGTTTTCGCACATATTCTGACCGTGTTAACCTTAACGATGACGCATCCGAATCAAGCTCTTTTAATTCTTCATCGTCAAGGTAACAGTACAGGGTTTTTGTTAATTTCATTTATATCCTCCTTTCTTCGGGTGTTAGGGTGTCCTTAACAAGCGGATTTGTATGCACAAATCCAGTGCTTGCTAAGACTAATGCCATCTTTTCTGTGTTTGAAATTGCCCTTCACTTATATACGACATAAGCGCATACAAAATGTTCCAAGGAGTTAGAAAAAGTTGAAAAATATTTTGAGGCATAAAAAATACCTGCTACTTTTGGGGTAGCAAGTGTGTATAGATTGAATTTTGCGATAGAAATATGCTATAATAAATTAAATTTATTTTGTGAGGTGATTTGCATGACAGATATTATAATCAGAAAATATGATGAAAAAGATGCCGGTGAGGTTTTGAATTTGATTCATAGGAACAGTCTTGAAATTAATTCTAAAGATTACGGTTTGGAACATATGCAAAAATTTGTTGACATCTGTGATGCAAATTGGTTGAGCAAAAGAGCTTCTTTTTGTCATATCTATGTTGCTGAAGAAGGCGGTCACATTATCGGTGTGGGTGGTATTTCCAGTTATTTTGGTAGCCTTACAGAAAGCATTATACTTAATGTTTTTGTTTTGCCTGAATGTCACGGAATGGGCATCGGAAAGAAAATTGTTCAAACACTTGAAAATGATGAATATGGAATCAGAGCAAACAGAATTGAGGTTCCCGCTTCAATTACAGCAAAAGAATTTTATTATAAATTGGGATATAAATTTAAAAATGGTATTGAGAAATTAGACGAAGAAAAACACTATCGAATGGAAAAAGTAAAATGACTTAATTAGCAGAGGAGGTTTTTCAATGAGATTATTTCATGTGAGTGAAGAAGCAAATATTGAAGTTTTTTATCCACGAACACCCACTCGCAACGACTTAGATAAGAATATTGGTTTAGTATGGGCTATTGATGAAGATCGACTTCCTAACTTTTTAACACCCAGGGATTGCCCTCGGGTTACATATCATATTGACAAAAACACTTCTGAAAACGATAAGAGAAAGTATTTTACATCTGAAACTGTTAAACATGTTGTTGTAATTGAAAAAGATTGGTTTGACAGAATGAAGAATACTACTTTGTTTTTGTATGAATTTGATATAACCGATTTTGAATTACAGGATGAAATCGCAGGATATTATGTTTCAAAGACATCGCAAACACCTATAGCAAAACAGCAAGTTACAGATTTGTTTTCAGAGTTAATGCAAAGAAATGTTGAAATCCGTATTGTAGATAACTTATGGAAAATTGCTGATGAAATAAAAGCGTCCACACTTAATTGGTCACTCTGTAGGATGAATAACGCTAAAGACAGAAGATAGTACACTTGTGTTTAATTCTGTTATATGCTATAATTTTTCCACAATCAAAACCGAGGATGAGCTTATGAATATAGAAAACAATATGGTAATTTTTAAAACGGATGATAATCAGATAGCCGTTGATGTTCGATTTTATGATGAGTCAGTTTGGCTGACATTAGACCAGATGGCGACTCTTTTTGAAAGGGATAAATCTACAATTTCGAGACACATTAAAAATGTGTTTACTGAAGGTGAATTAGTACAAGAGTCAACTGTTGCAAAATTTGCAACAGTTCAGCTTGAAGGTGACAGAGAAGTAGAAAGAATGCTCGATTACTATAACCTTGATGTAATTATTTCTGTCGGTTACCGTGTAAAATCTCAGAGAGGTGTTCAGTTTAGACAATGGGCAACCAAGCGTTTAAATGAATATATCCGCAAAGGATTTACAATGGATGATGAAAGGCTTAAAAGCTTAGGCGGTGGCGGATATTTCAAGGAGCTTTTAGAGAGAATCCGTGATATCCGTGCTTCCGAAAAAGTCTTTTACCGTCAGATATTGGACATCTATGCCACAAGCATAGACTATGACCCTCGTGCAGAAATTTCCGTTGACTTTTTCAAAAAGGTGCAGAATAAAATTCATTATGCCGTTCACGGACAGACCGCCGCAGAGGTTATTTATAACCGCGCCGACAGCGAAAAAGAATTTATGGGGTTAACCTCATTCAAGGGCAGCAGACCTCATTTGAGTGATGCAAAGATTGCCAAAAATTATCTTGATGAAAAAGAGCTTCGCTCCCTCGGTCAGTTAGTTTCCGGTTATCTTGATTTTGCTGAAAGGCAGGCTGAGCGTGAACAGACAATGACGATGAAGGATTGGTCAGAGCATTTAGACCGCATCCTTACAATGTCAGGTGAACAACTGCTTATAGGTGCAGGAAGTGTTTCACACACTCAGGCAATAGACAAAGCAACAGAGGAATATAAAAAGTATCAACAAAAAACATTAAGTCAGGTTGAAAAGGATTATCTTGACACTATTAAAATGATAGAGGATAAAACTTCTAATTAAAAATCCACCTAATTACTGCTCTCCTTGTGAGGGCAGTTTTTCTTTGCACAACAAAAAATCTCCACCGACTTATTTATCGGTGGAGAAATCTTATATTGTTGTTTTCAATTGTGTTTTTATCTTTTTAAGTTTCTTGCCGATAGCACTGTGAGTTTTATATCCCAACTTTTTCGCAATCTCCTCTTGTGTGTAGCCTTGAATGTGTAACAGAAGAATTTTTCTGTCTTCGTCAGGTAACGCTCCGATTACCGCTTTTGCCTCGGCTATATCAAAGGCATCCTCTACGGGATATTTCTCATCAACATCAGACATCGACACAACCTGTGTCTTTGTTCGGGTGTGATTCCACTTGCGGTTAAAATCTTGTTTTGGATAATTTTGCTTGCGGTTTGAAAAATCCTCGTGAGTAAGATTGCTGTCAACAGTTTCTGCAACTTCACTAAAAGCCATAGCATCCATAAGGTCACTCATTCTTTGATTCAGAAACTTATCTGCCGCACCCGGTTCAAGAAACAATTCAGGGCGATGCTCAAAAGCACCCGCAAGAATCTCTTCAATAGCATCAGGATTCTGCTCAGCAAGGTCATATATTATCTCTGAAACATATATACCGTTATTATCACGCAGCACCGACAAAGGGCTGTCTTTTCCGTAAGCGGCAGGGTCATATTTCAGACCTTTTTCTTTCGCTAAACCGTTCCAAGCCGCACCGTAAATTTCACGCACTCTGCCCATCTGCTCCTAGTCTTCGAGTGAGATTGTGCCGTTTTCATAATCCTTATCGCTGTGCCGCCGACGAGCTGAAAAATCATCCTTTAAAAAGTTCTGACGGTATTCCTCAGCGGTATGCTCCTTACCGACACCGAGAAGCTCAAGCAAAATTCCTTTGTCCATAGTTTTACCTTTCCTTGTCCTTTTTGCTTTTATTATACATTTTTCGTTTGTCGAAAAGGGGTGAAAGTTGGTGGTGGGGAGTGTAATTTTGAATTATTATATTTCTCACTTCTATAAATCATATAATAACTTGTTTTATAAAAGAATTATGCCTGCAGGTAATGAAATTCAATAAATTACATAAATGCATTTCATATAATTTCATTTATAAAATCACTTGCTTTGTATTTGTTTTGTGAAATTTCAACCAACTTTATAATTTTGTCGAAGTCGTCCTTTCTTCCGTTTGCTTTTATAAATTCTGTATATTTTGAAAATTCTGGAAAAACTTCTATGCTTGTTTTTGTCACACCATTATAGACATAATAATTTAAAAAATTTACCAGAGCAATACATGCTTCACAAAAGTGTTCATATTTATAATACTCTACGATACAATTACAAGTCTTTTTTAAGCTTTCTTTAAAGATTTCATTGTAAGTATCATCTAAATTAGCATTTTTAATTATTTCATTTAACATTTCTCTAAAAGAATCATGATTAATCAGAATTTCGATCTTATTAGAAGCATTAATAAATATTGTGCACACAACAGCAGCTAATCTTAATATGATATTTTCACCTAACTTATTACAATTGTATCCCATATGAACAAAATAATTTGTTGCAATTTTAAGATAGTCAACCGGATTATCAATTTGAAGCGCTCTAACCATAAAAACATCTGCTGGAGATTCTCTGTAGGCATCTTGAATAATATCAATTACAAAAGAAAAATTTGTAACAAAGCTCTCTAATATTCCATTATTTACATACATATCATCAACAATTGAATATAAAGTAACCTTGAAATTTTTTTTGATTGTTTCTGTAAATTTTTTGAAATGACAATCATATGCTCCTATATGATCATAATTGCCAAAGAACAAATATCCAAAATGCATTTCATCGATTTTTATATTATATTCGTGAATTTTTTTAAAGAAAATACTAATTAAACTTAATGTAAAAAAACGATTTCTTGTTATTCTGTCCCAACCTAATTTTGAAAAATGTCCTAACTCATGAGCTAGCATACACATAGTATAATACGGTGTATAAAGAAGCTCTGTAGGAATACGTGCATTTAGTAAACGAATATCTTCAGAACTCAAATATAATCTTTGAATATTAACTTCAGAGTATCCATCTGTGGTAAGAAAAAAATAATTCTTTTTTTTATTGTAAGAATAAGTTTCTTTACCCCATTTTTCTAATAAAAGTAAAACGTCTCTAGAGAAAGCGGAATAAAACTCTATCAATTTAAAACAATTTCCTGTGAAAATCATATTGCTTTTAGGAACTTCAAAATCGTGAAACTCATTTACCTCTCTGTTATCTAAAAGAGTATTAAGCGATATTAAACCATTTATAATTGATTTTAAATAATAATTATATTTATTCCAATCATCGCTGTTTTTGTCTATATTCTTGCTAACAGAACGAGTTAACTTCAAAAACACTAAAACGCCTTCTATTATATCTAAACTTATTACACCATTTTTTTCACTACAACTTAGCAATTGATATGTTCGTAGCGCCAATCTGTTTAATTCATATACAAAATTATCTGACAATCTACCTTCTAGATCATTCTTTATAATCGCGTTATACTTTTCAAAGTATTTTTTTGCATAATATTCATTTTCGTTGTTCTTATTTGCGTTGTAATCTTCATAATTTTGAATTTCTATTTTCTTAAAATCAATTCTTTCTAAAAGAGTTAAGTCATATAAAAAATCTGTAGATGAAGAATAAACGGGAGTTTTTTCACTACAATTATTATAAAAGCCTTTTTCAAAGGAAAAGGAAATAAAATCATACACAGATTTTTTATTAGGTTCTATATTATAAATAACAGAACAATCTTTCTTTCCAGTTAAAAGACTACTTTCAAGTTGCAAAGATTTATTATTGAAAGAATTAACATAATCCTGTAGATCTTTGGTGTTATAATCAGTGTTGACCGATAACTTAATTAGCGCCTTGACTGGATTTACTTCAATCCAATTGTTTTTAAGATTACCCAAATTGTTTTCTAAACAGAAAACACTATATACAGAACAAGTGTATTGATATTGGCGAATAGCAAGAATCATTTTCTTAAGCGCCAAATAATTATTGCTTCTACAAACAACAACACAATCATTAGCAGATAATACACCAAACACACTCGTCTCAATTTTATCGTTGCAAATCTTAACAGCTTCTTTCAAATATTTATCAAGAGAGTTTTTTGCGTTAATTCCTTTTTTAAAATTAATAATACTCACTGAAAGCAGAGGTAATTTCTCATAAAATTTATTATCAAAGATACTATTATTAGTGATACCTACACAATTATAAATCAAAAGTTTTTGCCTATAACATTCTCTATCTAGTTCATCAAAATTATCGAAACTTATAGATTGAGCCTGATAATCTATAAAATCATTAACTTTAATTACCTTAATGCCATCGAACCATCCCCAACAATAATAATCAAAATCGGGGGAAATTGACACATTAGATCTATCCATAATTCTGTAATACTTAATAATGTATCCATTATTATTTTTGTTTGAGATATCTTTATCCATATTAATTCACTCCTAATTAAAAAATGCTCTGGTTAAACAGAGCAGGATTTATATACAGGTTTGCTTGGATCAACTAAATTTATAAAGTTTCTACACATATTTAAGACTTCTTCCGAGCCCAAACCATATGAACCCTCTGTTTTATTTTCTGCTTTTACAACAAGACCATTTTCTGAATCAATGTTTTTTGCAAAGCAATAAACATAACTATCTTGCGCATTAATATCCTTGTCTAGCTCCAAAGGTTTCGAACGAATCATTTTATACCTCTCCTTTTAATATGAATAAACTATCTCAACTATTAGTTTATGTGAGATATTATATCTTTGTATTAAATTTATTTTAAAAATATATTAATAATTACATCAATTAAAGTGCCATCACTAAATAGGATTAGCAAAAATACGGCTGTTAATCCTATTAAAAACACATAAAAAGAACTTGGTAATTTTTTATCGCATATAAGCTTTGTTGCACAACCGAGTAAAATCATAATAAACAACACTATTGATAAGTTTATCTCTATTAGTTCCCAAGGCGAAAAACTTACTTTTGCATTAGAAATTGTAAAAACATTAAAACCAATAACAGAAAAAATAGCGATGATTATACCGATTATTTCTATAAGTCTTAAATTGAAATTATCAATTTGGTTTTTTAATGTGCTTAAATTTGACAAAGTTTCATTTTCAGTTTGTTGAAGTTCTTTTTTTTGAATAACAACCGTTTTTAAAATTAAACTAGAAAACACACTTTTAAGTTCGTCAGATATAAAAATCTTAAACTGACTAAAAACATTGCAATTGTTCGGATGCAGATCTTCATATACGAATTTAAAACATTCATTCAAATCGTATGCCCACGCTTTTGTATGTATATTTTCACTGGAGGAGATGTCTTCCGGAAACATATTTTGGGGCCACTGTTGGTTCATATAATAAACGGATATAAAACCTGTCAACAATAACATGCAGAATTCTTTATGAAAATGCTTCTGTGTACTCTCGTTATACATATCAAAAAAAGAGTCATTTATTATATTATTCCTAAATTGTGATAATTCTTTACTGTCGTCTTCAGATGTCCCTAATTCCAAAACATAGCTGCATATTATGTGACCGAAATTCTCATATTTGCCAAAATACTTTTCTAAAAGTCTATGTTCATTCTTATATTGATTAACTATATCTGTAACAATATTAGACTCTGATTCTTGTTTTATATCTAAAAACTCATATATTGCATCTTTCAAATATTTTAAATTATTTGTTTTAGAGATATACAACAACTCAGATAGCCTAGATTTTATTATATGTTGCATATGTAGTCCCCTTTTTTCGTTAGTCGCTTTAAATGTGTTATTGCCTGTAGTATATAATAGATTGATATCAAGTTTTTAAATTTAGAGTACCTCAAAACCGTTAGAAGCAACTCAAATACTTTTAAAATGATCTTCAATTACTAAATTACTTCTTTTAAAATAAAAATTCAACTTTCTATGTAAAAACGCTTCATTTTTCGACAAAAACGCTTATTTTTGAAACTCCAACACAGTCTTCTTAAAAGTTCCTATCTTCCTCATGGAAGCATAAACACTATACTCTTTCTCACCGCACTTAAGGGTTACGAAATCTTTGGTTACCTCTTCAACATAATGCAGATTGACTATGTAACTATAGTGAGGTTGAGCAAATGATTTTTCATCAAGGACGGATTTCCAGTGCTCCATAGGGTAGTGGGTTTCCACTTTACCCTTCGTTAGATACAGTACGGATTTTCTGTCCTCAATGGCTATGTATATAATTTCGTGCGGATACACTCTACAAATGTCTTTGTTGCACTTGGTTACGACTATGCTAGGGTATGTGTTATCATCCTTCGGGATAAAAATTCCCTTGCAGCCGTGGTATGTTACAGTGAAATGTGCCAAGCCGTTGCTATTCAAGATTTCACTTGTTTCCTCTTTGTTTTTGATGTGTCCGATTTCTTTTGTTTCCATAAGCACTTTCCTTGAAATTCAATCTGTCTTATACTTATAAAGTGCTGTATAAAGGGAAAAGTAACACCATTTCCTCAAAAAAAGTCGAACTTTGTCGAATCCCACAATTCACACCCGCCCAATTTGTACAACTCTCCCAACAAAACACCAACCGCCTTACCTGCAAAACACAAGTAAGGCGGTCTTTCATATTCACTTTTAAAATGTTGATTTAAAATATTACACTTTATAATACTGTGCCTGGGCATTCCATAACTCACTGTATTTTTTGCCCGACTTCAGCAATTCCTCGTGCGTGCCCTCTTCAATAAGCCTTGCCTTGTCAAACACAGCAATTCTGTCACAGAAAATGCAGCTTGAAAGTCTATGGGAAATGTAAATTGCAGTTTTGTTTTCCGTAAAGGAGTTGAAACGGCTGTAAATCTCATTTTCTGCCACAGGGTCAAGAGCTGCCGTAGGCTCGTCAAGAATAACAAGCGGACTGTCCTTGTAAAGAGCTCTTGCAAGGGCGAGCTTCTGAGCCTCACCGCCTGAAATATCCACACCGTTTTTATCTATGTTTTTGTAAAGATAGGTGTTTTCTTTATCGGTCATTCTCTCTACTCTATCCTTGATATTTGCCTGCTCAAGCGTGCGGTAAAGACCGTCTTTATCATACTCCTTGTCGGCAGAGATATTGTCGCAAAGTGGTACGGCAAAGAGTTTGAAATCCTGAAATACAACGGAATAAAGCTTCATCAGGCTTTCTTTTGAATACTCCTTAATGTTAATGCCGTTTATGAGTATCTCACCGCTGTCCACATCATAAAGCCTGCACATAAGCTTGATGAAAGTAGTCTTGCCGCTGCCGTTTCTGCCTACAACTGCAAGATGCTCACCGTTATGAACGGTAAGGTTGATATTCTCAAGGGCATAATTTTCACTGCCCGGATACTTAAAGGAAACATCTTTAAATTCAATCTCAAACTTTGAGGTCAGATCTATCTCCTTTTCACCGTAAACCATATCATCCTCGATGTTCATTATCTCATAATAATAATTTACAAGAGGTACCATTTCCTCAGTTTTACCGAAGGTTACAGCCATCTTCATAACGCCGCTGATTATCTGCATAAATGAGCCGCAGTAAAGCACAAGTGAACCGATACCGAAAAGTCCGTAAAGACCTTTTACACCGATAAACAGATAAACGCCAAAGCCGACAACCGAGCCGAGAATGGCAATAAACGAGCTTGATTTTGCAGAGTTCATCGATGCTTTTTTCAGCACTTGCTCACCCTCGGTTAAAATCTTGTGAGTGGCAGTTTTTTCGATAATATCCTGCTCCTTATAAAGGCGGATTTCCTTGCCCGTCTTGTAGTCGGAGAACATATCGAGAAAATAGTAGAAAATCTTATCAAGACGGGAGTATTCGTC
>JAZSHL010000088.1:0-2027 GCA_045533205.1 Acutalibacteraceae bacterium
GTTGACAAATACAAAATCATTCGAAATACTGTAATGGATATGTATCCTTCAGACCATTATCCTATTATTGTTGATGTTATATTTTGAAAATAATAAAAATAGACATTCCGTTTAATAAAATTTAAAAATCTATGGCATTTAATTTTTTTGTGATATAATTAATTTAAAGAAAATTTAGGAGATGATATGATGTCAAGAATTCAAGAAAAAACTCTTTTAACTACAGAGGGTAAGCACATATCGAAATTCGAGTACGCCTGCGTTATGCTCGCAAGAATCGGCGGCATGTTCGGTACAACCCTTACCGGTACACTTGCTACAGCGTTTTTGTACGAGCTTTATTTTGGTCCTAAAGGAGTAGTCGCTGATGATGTTGCCCGTATTACTGCTGTTCAGACAGCTATTACAACGGTGCTGAGTTTAGTTATCGGTTTAGTTTCGGCTGTTTATGTGCAAGGTTTCAGAAGCCGTTGGGGCAGATACCGTCCCTGGTACATAATCTGCCTTGTGCCTATATTCCTTTGTACTGTATTATATTTCTATGTTCCCGAGGGTTGGACTGTTCAGCAGATGACTCTTTTACGTTACGGTATAGCCTGTGCTCAGACTGTGTTCAATGCCTTTAACAATTTCGGACAGAACATCACTCATGTTATTTCACCCAATCCTAAGGAAAAGAAAACGATTGCAACAATCTGGCAGTTGTCCTATTATATCGGTTACGGCGGAGCATATATTGCAACCTTCGTTTACGGCATTTTCAGCGATGACAAGAATAAGATGTATATGACTCTTGCTATTGTTGCTGCAGTTGTTACAGCCTTTGGTAACCTTATGGTCGGACTTTTCTGTAAGGAAAGAATCGAGTATCCTGTACAGAATATCAAAATCACCAAAACTCTGTTTGAGCTTTTCAAACACAAAAACTACCGTGCATATCATGCTATGCAGTGGGTGAACAACTTTGCTATGCTCGGCAAAATGTCAACATACCTTGCAGCAATTACTGTAGGCTCCTCAAAAAATCTTCTTCTCACTCTTCCCACAGCCGTAGGTACTGTTGTAGGTAATGTCATTACTACAAAGCTTGCAAAGAAGCATGAGCCTACAAAGCTTCTCAAATTCTGTGGTATTTATTCACCTGTTGCGGCTTGTGTGCTTTTCGGTATCTGCTTTGTTGAAGCAAAGATGGGCATCAGTTTCTTCGAGGGCTGGAACAGTATATTCTTCTATGTATTCTATTTTGTTTTCGGTATCGGTATCGGTATTCAGGAACTTTCAAATTCACACTTCAATGTAGAATTTATGGATTATCTTGAGTGGGAAACAGGAGAAAGAGTAGAAGCAATTCAAGGTGTTGTTCCGGGTTGGATCAATACTGCTTTAGGTGGATTGAAAAACGCATCTATAGAATTTATGATTGTATGGGCAGGCTATGAAACTTCACCTGTAGGTGATCTTGTTGAAACAATGCGTGCTAAGCCTGATTATCTTGATGTGTGCTTAAAGATACTTGCATTCCTTCTCTTCGGTTATGCCCTTGCAAATGTTCTCAAGGCTCTTATTCTTAAGTTCTTCTATAACATTGAGGGCGATAAGAAGGAGCAGATGTACCGTGAGCTTGAAGTAATCAGAGCAGAGCGCCATAAGGAAAATGAATCAATCAGACAGACAAAGGAAGCTATCAGTGAATAATAAAACAAACTGTTGAGGAAAAAATATATATGAAAATTACTTCTGAAAGCACTCTTTCCGAGGTGCTTAACAATCCTGTCGGTTATGATATTGCTCAAAAGGTAGTTTACCGTAAAAACATAGCTGCCGAAATTCTCTCGGATGAGACAGTCTGCCAAAACACCTTAGGTGAGCTTCTCACTGATAAAGTCACAGACAAATCGAAAAAATATCTTCTTGATATTCTGAACGGTAATCCTGAAAAGGTTATATCAAAAAGTGAAACAGCTCCCCAATGGTGGAAGGAAGCTGTTATCTATCAGATTTATCCCCGTTCGTTTATGGACTCAGAC
>JAZSHL010000014.1:0-36342 GCA_045533205.1 Acutalibacteraceae bacterium
TTAAAATTTGCAGTGATATTTTTGATAAATCAAAAGTGATATTGAAGCCTTACGGCTTCAGTGTTATTTTATTCGCATAAAACTGTCCGAAGGACAATAACACTGTGCAAAGCACAATAAAACTGCGAAGCAATATCACTCGCCGTATGGCGAATAAAACTGCCGAGTGTCCTTACGAACACTCGGCTATATCGGTAGGATTTTTTTGAAATAGCTTATTCAGCTGTATTCTTCTTAAGATTTTCAAGCTCTGCTCTGAGTTCCTTGGGAAGCTTGTCGCCAAACTTTGCATAGAACTCTTCGATGCCCTTCGCATCTTCTGCCCAGAGAGCCTTATCAACGTCAAGAATCTTCTTAAGACCTTCAACTGTGATTTCATCCTCAAGGCCTTCAAGGTTGATATCCTCTGCATAGGGAAGATAACCGATAGCTGTTTCCTGAGCGCCAACCTTGCCTTCACATCTGTCGATGATCCAGTCAAGAACACGGAGGTTGTCACCGAAGCCGGGCCACATGAAGTTGCCTTCATCGTCCTTACGGAACCAGTTAACATTGAAGATTTTGGGAGCCTTGTCTGCATCAAGTGTTTCACCGATGTCAATCCAGTGCTGCCAATAGTCAGCCATGTCATAACCGCAGAAGGGAAGCATAGCCATGGGGTCACGACGAACAACACCAACTGCACCTGAAGCTGCTGCTGTTGTTTCGGAAGCCATGATTGAGCCTACGAATACACCGTGGTTCCAGTCTCTTGACTGATATACCAGAGGAGCAAGCTTTGCACGACGACCGCCGAATACAATTGCTGATACGGGTACACCGTTGGGATTTTCGAACTCACTGCTGATGCAGGGGCAGTTCTTTGCGGGAGCTGTGAAACGGCTGTTGGGGTGAGCACCCTTGATTTCGTCTACCTTGCCGTTCCAGGGCTTGCCTGTCCATTCCATTGCATTTTCGGGAGGATTCTTATCAAGACCTTCCCACCATACAGTGTTATCATCAAGGTTGTGAGCAACGTTGGTGAAGATTGTGCCCTTCTTTGTTGAAAGAAGTGCGTTGGGGTTTGACTTCATGTTGGTACCGGGAGCAACACCGAAGAAGCCGTTTTCAGGGTTGATAGCATAAAGTCTGCCGTCTGCGCCCTTACGGATCCAAGCGATATCGTCACCTACGCACCATACCTTGTAGCCCTTGTTCTTATATCCTTCGGGAGGAATGAGCATAGCGAGGTTTGTCTTGCCGCAAGCTGAGGGGAATGCAGCACAGATATATTTAACTTCTCCGTCGGGCTTTTCAATGCCGAGGATGAGCATATGCTCTGCCATCCAGCCTTCTTTTCTACCCTGGTTGGAAGCGATACGAAGAGCAAAGCACTTCTTACCGAGAAGAACGTTTCCGCCGTAGCCTGAGTTAACTGAAATAATTGTGTTATCCTGAGGGAACTGGCAGATGTATCTCTTTTCTTCGTCGATATCGCAACGGCAGTGAAGACCACGAACCCAGTCATTGCTGTCGCCGAGAGCTTCAAGCACATTGAAGCCGACTCTTGTCATGATACACATGTTGAGAACAACATAGATTGAGTCTGTAAGCTCGATACCTGCTTTTGAGAATTCTGAACCGACAGGGCCCATTGAATAGGGAATGATGTAAGCTGTTCTGCCCTTGTAGCTGTCCTTTGCAATGCCGTAAAGCATTTCATAAGCTTCTGCGGGATCCATCCAGTTGTTTGTGGGGCCTGCTTCTTCCTTTGTGGAAGCGCAGATGAATGTTCTGCCTTCAACACGTGCAACGTCATTGACTGCAGTTCTGTGAAGGTAACAATCGGGAAGAAGCTCCTGATTGAGTTTAATCATTTCGCCTGTTGCACAAGCCTCTGCACGGAGAGCTTCGATCTGTTCGTCGCTGCCGTCAATCCATACAACCTTGTCAGGATTTACAAGTGCAAGCTTGTCTTCGAGCCAATCGAGAATGCTTTTGTTTGTTGTGGGTGCGTTCTGAAGCATAATAAATCTTCCTTTCTTAAATAGAGAATTGGTCAGTAGCCTAAAATTACTCCTTGTACTCCATACTACTATTCTTGTTTATTATACTGATTTTTTATACCTATTGCAAGAGATAGAGAGTATTTTTTTGTAATTATTATTGCCAATTTCTCTGCAAGCTTATGATATTTTCTTTTTTCATATAAAAATAAGGCTACCAACCGTAATTGGTAGCCTTTGCTGTTTCTATACTTAGCCGAATAAACCTTTTTCATAGTGCAGCTTGCCGCATTCGCAGCTCTGCTTGACACCGAGAAGCTGATAAAGGAAATTGAAAATTCTGAAAAGAATCTTTGAAATGCCGTCTTCATTGTGGCAGAAGCATGAGCAGTTTACAACGCCCTCTTCTGTGTCAACAAAATAGGTGTAGCAGTTATCGCAGCAACCGTCATTGTCAGCATCACAATGGCCT
Organism: Acutalibacteraceae bacterium; assembly: GCA_045533205.1. GTDB lineage: Bacteria > Bacillota > Clostridia > Oscillospirales > Acutalibacteraceae > UBA6857. The sequence goes on from JAZSHL010000014.1 coordinate 2,458, forward strand.
GTTGCGGGAATGGGCTGCGGTGCAAAATTCTGCAAGCATTCTGTGCAATAGTAGCCCTCGGTTTCACCGGGGATAAGACATGTTGCAGGCAGAGCCTCAGATGTTATGATGAACAAGTGATGCTTCATGGGGATCTCTTTTGATTCGTAGTATGCACACTTCACACAGGTGCTTCTCATTTCGCCTGCTTCATCACAGAAGGCTTCCTTGTAAACCTTCCAGTCAGCCATTGTGTGATGTTTTTCAATTACTACACGTTCTGCGAACTCTGTTTTGCAGTCGGGACACCAGTCAACTGTGTATCCGTCCTGAGTGCAGGTTGCTTCAATCTTGTTTATGCAGCGGTTAAGGTGTACACCTGCTGCAAAGCTTCTTGTGCTGATGACATAAACGATTGAATCGCCCTCTTCATCATAGTGAGGATAAACACAGACCTTCTGTGCTGTGCCACCTTCTGCGCAGCTGCCTGAGGTGATGAGCCATGTGCTTTCAAGATGAGGGATTTTTGCAACTGCTCTTGAATCAAATTCATATGTACAGTTTTTGCAAAGAATTGCCTCCTTGCCTTCTGCCATACATGTGGGAGCAATCACAACCTCCCATGTGCCCTTTGATTCATGGGCTTTCTTTGCGATTACTTCTCTCTTTGTTGCATCACGGTGCCAGCGGCATACATATTCAGTATAGCCTTCTTCAGCACATGTTGCAGCCTTTGTTTCTGTCTGGAACCAGATGTGTGCTTCGGGATCAACGGGCAGCACTACTGTGCCGTTATAGTTACACTTTGTGCACACAACATAGCCGGTACCCTCTGATGAACAGCTGGGTGCCTTTCTGTCATATTCATACCATGTGTCAGAGTGCATAGGAATTGCTCTTGTTGTTTTTGCCTTGTTGCAGACAGTGCAGGTTGTGTATTCAAGGCCCTCTTCCTTACATGTGGGAGCCTTTGTTCTGTGCCATTCACCGTCATAAACATGTGCGCTTTCATCGAAGGGAATCTCTTCAACCTCTTTATATGCACAAGCAACAACATTGCCGTTTTCATCTGTGTATGAGTTGGTGCATACTCTGTAGCGTGAGCCTGTTTCGTTGCATGTAGCTTCCTTTGTCACTGTCCAGTCGGTCAGCTTGTGAGCATCCGGAGCAACGGGGGTCTCTTCGACCTTTGTTTCATAGCAGCCAACTCTTTCGCATGAATAGAAAATCTTTCCCTTTTCAAGACATGTTGCGTTTATTCTTGCATATTCATGATAATCATGGTTATAAACTGTTTCGCCATACTGTCTTGCATCACACTTTGTGCAATAAAGCCCGTTTGTGATGGTGCAGGCATATGCACTGTCGATTCTCCACTCGCAGGTTCCGCCGCAGCCGTCAACATAACAGATGAGCTCATCCTCGGCAGAAGCAATGCTGACTGAGAAAAGTGAGAACACCATCAGAACGCACAAAAGCAGAGAAATCAATTTTTTTGCTGTTTTCATGATATTACCTCCGTATTCATAGTTACACTGATACATGTTTATAATAACATTAAATCCGTCAATCGTCAACACAAAACAAGTTATTTTATAGAAAATAATCAGTCACTGATTGTTCTATTGATTGTATTTTAACTAAAAAACAGACGGCACTTCAGTAAAAGTGCCGTCTGATACGGTTAATTCAGATTATATGCTCCAGACAATTCTGTTGTCCTCAACAGTGAGCTCCTGTGCCTGCTTGTCGATAACCTCAACGTCGCTGTAGCACTTCATGCCTGTACCGGAGGGAAGAAGCTTACCGATGATAACATTTTCCTTAAGACCCATGAGAGGATCAGCCTTACCCTTGATAGCTGCATCTGTAAGAACTCTTGTTGTTTCCTGGAATGATGCTGCTGAAAGGAAGGAGTCAGTTGCAAGTGAAGCCTTTGTGATACCCATAAGAACAGGTGAACATGTAGCATCGGTGAGTTCCTCACCTGTTGCTTCCATTCTGATCTTGAGGGCTTCGTTTGCCTTACGGAATTCCTTCTTGTCAATGACTGAATTGGGAAGAAGGTTTGTATCCCCTGCTTCTTCAACCTTGACCTTTCTCATCATCTGGTGAGCGATAACTTCGATGTGCTTATCGTTGATATCAACACCCTGTGTACGGTATGTGAGCTGAACCTGGCTGATAAGATAGTCATGAACAGCATTTACGCCGAGAACATTAAGAACATCTCTGGGATCGATTGAACCTTCGGTGATTGTTTCACCCTTCTTGACAAACTGGCCTTCTGAAACTCTTGCTCTTGAACCGAAGGTGAGGAAATATTCCTTTCTCTCCCCTGTTTCTTCGTTTGTAACAACGATATGGGGATTGCGCTTGATCTGCTCAAAGGAAACAACACCGTCGATTTCTGAAAGCATTGCAAGTGTCTTGGGCTTTCTTGCTTCAAAGAGCTCTTCAACACGGGGAAGACCCTGTGTGATGTCGGCACCTGATGCAACACCACCGGTGTGGAAGGTTCTCATGGTAAGCTGAGTACCCGGTTCACCGATTGACTGAGCAGCGATAATACCAACTGCTTCGCCGACTGTAACAGGCTGACCTGTTGCAAGGTTTGCACCGTAGCACTTGATGCAAGCGCCATGGTCAGAGTTACATGTAAGAAGTGAACGGATTGTAATGCGGCGGATTGCTGCAGCATCCTCCTTTGAAGCGCCCTCGTCGAGAGCCTTGTTCATCTTCTTTGTGAGATATGCGTCAACCTTTGCTGCGTCAGCGTCAGTGAGCATATGGTTGTTATCCATAATAACCTCACCTGTTGCTTCATCAACAAGGTTATTAAGAAGGTAACGTCCCTTGAGTCTTTCTGAAAGGGATTCAAGGATACGGTTACCGTCCATGATGTCGTAAACCTCAAGACCTTCGTTGCATCCGCAATCCTCTTCACGGATAATAACATCCTGTGAAACGTCAACAAGACGACGGGTAAGATAACCTGAGTCAGCGGTACGAAGAGCTGTATCGGCAAGACCCTTACGGGCACCACGTGATGAAATGAAGTATTCCTGAACATTCAGACCTTCACGGTAGTTAGCACGGATGGGAACTTCGATTGTTTTACCTGCGGTGTTGGCGATAAGACCACGCATACCTGCAAGCTGACGAAGCTGGCTGTTAGAACCACGGGCACCGGAGTCAAGCATCATCCAGATGGGGTTGGTCAGATCGAAGCTGCCTGTGAGAGCATCGGCAACACGGTTTGTACAGGTATCCCATGCTTTAAGAACCTGTCTTGAACGGTCCTGATTTGAAAGAAGACCTCTGTTGTATTTTCTGTTGACTTCGTCAACGATTTCTTCTGTTTCTGCAAGGATTTCCTTCTTTGTTGCAGGAATGATAGCGTCGCAGACTGCAACGGTAATACCTGATTTTGTTGAATATTTGTAGCCCTGATTCTTAACATTGTCAAGAACCTCTGCGGTTTTTGCAGTGCCGTGAATCTGGATACATTTTGCAATAACCTTACCGAGAAGGCCCTTGTTAACAAGACCTTCAACTTCAAGGCGGAAGATATTTTCGGGATCTGTTCTGTCAACAAAGCCGAGATCCTGAGGAATGGGATCGTTGAAGATAATCTTACCGAGAGTTGTGTCGATAAGCTTTGACTTCTTTTCGCCATTAACGGTTTTTGTTATACGAACCTTGATTTTTGCATGAAGATCAAGAACACCTGCGTCATAAGCAAGTCTTGCTTCGTCAACATCACGGAAGACCTTACCCTCACCCTTTGAGCCGGGGATTTCAAGAGTAAGATAGTATGAACCGAGAACCATGTCCTGTGAAGGAACGGCAACGGGCTTTCCGTCTGAAGGCTTGAGAAGGTTGTTAGCAGCAAGCATAAGGAAACGTGCTTCTGCCTGAGCTTCTGCTGAAAGAGGTACGTGAACAGCCATCTGGTCACCGTCGAAGTCAGCGTTGAAAGCGGTACATACAAGGGGATGAAGCTTGATAGCCTTACCTTCAACAAGTACCGGTTCGAAAGCCTGAATACCGAGGCGGTGAAGTGTGGGAGCACGGTTAAGCATAACGGGATGGTCCTTGATTACAACCTCAAGTGCGTCCCATACGCATTTTTCCTGACGGTCAACTGTCTTTCTTGCAGTTTTGATATGTGCGGCAACACCTGTTTCAACAAGTCTCTTCATAACGAAGGGCTTGAACAGCTCAAGTGCCATTTCCTTGGGAAGACCGCACTGATAAATTTTAAGGTTGGGACCAACAACGATAACTGAACGTCCGGAGTAGTCAACACGCTTACCGAGAAGATTCTGACGGAAACGTCCCTGCTTACCCTTGAGCATGTCTGAAAGGCTCTTGAGAGGACGGTTGTTGGGACCTGTTACAGGTCTGCCTCTTCTGCCGTTGTCGATAAGTGCGTCAACGGATTCCTGAAGCATTCTCTTTTCGTTTCTGATAATGATTGAGGGTGCACCGAGCTCAAGAAGCTTCTTAAGACGGTTATTTCTGTTGATAACACGACGGTAGAGGTCGTTCAGGTCACTTGTTGCAAAGCGTCCGCCGTCAAGCTGAACCATAGGACGGATATCGGGAGGAATAACAGGAATTACATCGAGAACCATCCACTCGGGCTTGTTGCCTGAGGATTTGAAGGCTTCAACAACTTCAAGTCTCTTGAGAATTCTTGCCTTCTTCTGTCCGCTTGCAGTCTGAAGCTGCTCACGAAGCTCTGCATTAAGTGCTTCAATGTCGATTTCGGAAAGAAGCTCTTTGATAGCTTCAGCACCCATACCGACTCTGAATTCTTCGTCGTTGTAGTAGTATTCCTTGATGTCGTCATACTGCTTTTCGGTGATTGCCTGGCCCTTCTTTACGTTGGGGACAGTACCGGGATTGATGACAACATAAGCTGCGAAATAGAGAATTCTTTCAAGATCTCTGGGTGAAATGTCAAGAATAAGACCCATTCTTGAGGGGATACCCTTGAAATACCAGATGTGTGAAACGGGGGTTGCAAGCTCGATGTGACCCATACGTTCACGACGAACCTTTGCCTTTGTGATTTCAACATGACATCTTTCGCAGATCTTACCCTTATGGCGGATTCTCTTATATCTGCCGCAATGACACTCCCAGTCCTTGAGGGGGCCAAAGATTTTTTCGCAGAAAAGTCCGTCACTTTCGGGCTTGAGGGTACGGTAATTTATAGTTTCAGGCTTTGTTACTTCACCGTATGACCATTCTCTGATCTTTTCAGGTGAAGCCAGACCTATTTTGATTGATTCAAAGGTTATGTTTTCCATAAGATTTAAGTCAGCCCTTTCTGTATATTTAGCCAATTAAGGCGATGATTTTTTTCGTCGCCGACAGTGTGCAAAAAATCACACACCGTCGACTGTATCACTATTACATATTGTCTTCATCGGGCACAAAGCCTAAACCGAAGCCTGCATCGTTGATGGTGGGATTCATCTCGTTGAAGAGGTCATTGAAGTCTTCTTCAGCCACTTCATCCTCATCATCAAAATTGAAATCGAAATCAAGCTCATCTTCATCGCCTTCTTCTGCAAGATCAAGGTCATCTTCGTCTGCACCTGCAGCCTCTGTTTCTGCTTCGGGTGCATGATAGCGGTGAAGTGACACGCCTTCGTCACCGTCAATGTTCTGCTTGAGATCAATTTCGTTGTCGTCGCCGTCAAGCACCTTGACATCAAGGCCGAGGCTCTGAAGCTCCTTAACAAGAACCTTGAAGGATTCGGGAACACCTGCCTGAGGCACGTTTTCGCCGTTAACGATTGCTTCATATGTCTTGACACGTCCGACAACATCGTCTGACTTAACTGTAAGAATTTCCTGAAGAGTATATGCTGCGCCGTAAGCTTCAAGTGCCCAAACTTCCATTTCACCGAAACGCTGACCGCCGAACTGTGCTTTACCGCCGAGGGGCTGCTGTGTAACAAGTGAGTAGGGACCTGTTGAACGTGCATGCATCTTATCGTCAACAAGATGATGGAGCTTGAGGTAATACATGACACCGACGGTAACCTCGTTATCGAAGCGGTCACCTGTGCGTCCGTCATAGAGAACTGACTTACCTGTTTCACTGATGCCTGCCATCTGAAGAGCTTCTCTGATATCATCTTCATGAGCGCCGTCGAATACGGGAGTCATGATCTTCCAGCCGAGCTGACGGCAAGCAAAACCGAGATGCACTTCAAGAACCTGACCGATGTTCATACGTGAGGGAACACCGAGAGGATTAAGAACGATGTCAAGAGGAGTACCGTCTGAAAGGAAGGGCATATCCTCCTGAGGAAGAACACGGGAAACAACACCCTTGTTACCGTGACGACCTGCCATCTTGTCGCCGACCTGAATCTTTCTCTTCTGGGCGATGTAGCAGCGGACAACCTTGTTGACACCGGGGCTGAGCTCGTCACTGTTTTCTCTTGTAAATTCTTCAACATTAACAACGATACCGTATTCACCGTGAGGAACACGAAGTGATGTATCTCTTACTTCTCTTGCCTTTTCGCCGAAGATTGCACGAAGAAGTCTTTCTTCTGCAGTAAGCTCTGTTTCACCCTTGGGAGTAACCTTACCGACAAGGATGTCACCTGAATGAACTTCAGCACCTACACGGATAATACCTCTTTCGTCGAGATCCTTAAGAGCGTCACCTACGTTGGGAATATCGTTTGTGATTTCTTCGGGGCCAAGCTTGGTATCACGTGCTTCAAGCTCATATTTTTCAATGTGAATTGATGTATAAACATCATCACGGACAAGCTTTTCATTGATAAGAACAGCATCTTCGTAGTTGTAGCCTTCCCATGTCATGAAGCCGATAAGGGCATTCTTACCAAGGGAGATTTCACCGTTATCTGTTGCGGGGCCGTCTGCGATGACCTGCTTTTCTTCAATATGCTCGCCAACCTTGACAACGGGTTTCTGGTTGATACATGTACCCTGGTTGGAGCGCATAAACTTAATAAGGTTGTAAGTGTCGAGATGACCGTCTTCTGTCATAACGTCAACTCTGTCAGCACTTACATAGGTAACGGTACCTGCTGCTCTTGCGAGAACGCAGACACCTGAGTCTGTTGCTGCCTTGTATTCCATACCTGTACCTACAAGAGGTGACTTACAGGTAAGAAGAGGAACGGCCTGACGCTGCATGTTTGAACCCATGAGAGCACGGTTTGCGTCGTCGTTTTCAAGGAAGGGAATAAGAGCAGTTGCAACTGAAACAACCATCTTAGGTGAAACGTCCATATAGTCTGCTCTTGCGGGGTCGATTTCAAGGAATTCGTCACGGTGACGTGCGTTAACCTTGTTTCTGACGAAGTGACCTTCCTCGTCAAGCTTTTCGTTAGCCTGAACAACTGTGTATTCGTCTTCAACGTCTGCGGTCATATATTCGAAGGTGTCAAGCACAACGCCTGTCTCCTTGTCGATGGGACGGAAGGGAGCCTCGATGAAGCCGTATTCGTTGATTCTTGCAAAGGTTGCAAGGTAAGAGATAAGACCGATGTTGGGACCTTCAGGAGTTTCGATGGGACACATTCTTCCGTAATGTGAGTAGTGAACGTCGCGGACGTCGAAGCCTGCACGGTCACGTGAAAGACCGCCGGGACCGAGAGCTGAAAGTCTTCTCTTATGTGTAAGCTCTGCAAGGGGGTTGTTCTGGTCCATGAACTGTGAAAGGGGTGATGAACCGAAGAACTCTCTTACAGCTGCGATAACAGGTCTTGTGTTGATAAGAGCCTGAGGTGTAACCTTTTCTGTTTCCTGAGCCTGAAGAGTCATTCTTTCCTTGATAACTCTTTCCATTCTTGAGAAGCCGACTCTGAACTGATTCTGAAGAAGCTCACCGACTGATCTGATACGACGGTTGCCGAGATGGTCGATGTCGTCTGCTGAGCCGACACCTCTTGCAAGGCAGTTGAGATAGTTAATTGATGCGAGGATATCATCAACAATAATTGTCTTGGGAACAAGCTCATCAGCCTTTTCGCTGAGGTATGCAAGAGTTTCTTCCTTGCTCATGCCTTCAATTTCTGAAAGCACTTCCATAAGAACTGTGTATCTTACATGCTCATTGATACCAACCTCGCAAAGCTCCTCTTTTGTGAAGCCGGGAAGATAAGGCACCATGTCGACCATCTGGTTTGAAATAACCTTGACGGGCTCTTCTTCGCCTTCAACAACAACAAATGCAACCTTTGCACCTGCCTGTTCGATTTCAAGAGCTCTCTGCTTTGTAACAAGCTCGCCCTCTTCAGCGATAATTTCGCCGGTGATTTCGTTTACGATAGGAGCAGCAAGTCTGAAGCCGCGGATTCTGTCGGAGATGCCGAGCTTCTTGTTGTATTTATAACGTCCTACTCTTGAAAGGTCATATCTTCTTTCGTCGAAGAACATGCCTTCAATGTGTGACTGTGCACTGGCAAGCGTGGGGGGCTCACCGGGACGGAGCTTTTTATAGATTTCGATAAGTGCTTCTTCGGTATTCTTTGTGTTATCCTTTTCGAAGGTTGCTTCGATTCTGTCGTCTGAGCCGAAGAACTCACGGATATCGTTGTCGGTTGAATAGCCGAGAACACGGATAAGTGTTGTGATGGGGATTTTTCTGTTCTTGTCGATACGGACATAGAAAAGGTCGTTCTGGTCTGTTTCGTATTCAAGCCATGCACCACGACCGGGAATAATTGTTGAAGTGAAGAGCTTTTTACCGGTTACATTGTGTGTCATGCTGAAATACGCACCCGGTGAACGGACAAGCTGAGAAACGATAACTCTTTCGGCACCGTTGATGATGAAAGTACCGCTTTCTGTCATGAGAGGGAAGTCACCCATATAAACTTCGCTGTCCTTTACCTCGCCTGTTTCCTTGTTGTAAAGGCGGGCTGTCAGTCTCATAGGAGCAGCGTAGGTTGTGTCTCTTTCCTTACACTCCTTGACAGTATACTTCGGTTTATCATCCATTCTGTAGTCAACAAAGCTCAGAACAAGGTTTCCGCTGTAATCAGTGATTTCCGACATATCTCTGAGTACTTCTTTAAGACCGGTTTCGATGAACCATTTGTAGGAATCCTTCTGAACCTGGATGAGGTTGGGCATCGGCATAACTTCCTCGATTTTGCCGAAACTCTTTCGCACGTTAGTGCCAAGCTTCACATCGGTTACATTAACCATTGGCTTATCACTCCATATCTTTAAAATTTGCCACTCGGGCATTGAAAGCATAATTTTCAAAAAATGTATTGACATTTTTTTGTTTAGATGGTAATATGCAGATAAGAAATAAAAAAGGAATTCTTATGCACAAAATTATCCATTATAAGTTATGAAATGATATCACACCTGACTTTTAAAGTCAAGTGTTTTTTTATTAATATTTCAGTTTTTCTGCTCATTTGCCTGCCTTTTTCACCTGAAAAGGCAGATTTTTGCTTTCGGGAGCATTTTTCACCGGCTCTACCCTGCCAAACAAAAGCAAAAGCACAAAAAATATCCCTCCCCTGCGGAATGACCGAAGGGAAGGGATTTTTCTGTTTTGGGGTTATTTTTGCAATTAAACGCACGGGGACGTGTGCGATTTGTGAAGGGACTGAAAATGATACGCAAAGCACGCAACCTTAATCAACAAAAAGTTGCAATGGATTTAAACATCTCCCGTGAAGCTTTATCGCATTATGAAAACGGAAAACGAGAACCGAGTCTTGATATGCTTAACAAGCTTTCAAGGTATTTCAATGTTTCAATAGATTACCTCGTTAACGGAGAAGAATTTAAAAAGAAATAAAAGCAGGTTTTTGTGTCACACATAAACTTGCTTTTTGTTTTCCCTTATAAGACAGAGGACGGTTTTCTGTCTTCTTACGAACATCGCAAAGCGATGTTCCCTGACTACTGACTACTAACTACTGACTACTTTAAACAAACCCCTTGATTATTTCTACCGTTCCTTATATAATAGAAAAGCAAATGAATTTTAAGGAGAGTGTTACCGTGAATTATCAGGAAACATTAAAGAATGCAAAAACAGGTCTTTCCGATCTGAGAGAATATGCAGTTGACGGAATCAAATCTGTCTGCGGTGCCTTCGGTCCCCGCCCCTGCGGTGAAGAAAGCGATGTCAGAGCACAGATGTATATGCTCGACAGCATAAAGAAATACAGTGACGAAGCATGGCGTGAAACCTTCAAGGTTAATCCCGATGCTTTCATGTCATTTGTGCCTATTGCAGGCACCTGTATGTTCGGTGCAACAGCGCTCAACCTTCTCGGTGCATATAAATGCAAAAAATCTGCTATCGGTTCAGCTGCTCTTATCGGCACTGCACTTTCAGGCATTGTCGGCGAATTCCTGCTTTACAAAAAGATGCTTGACCCCCTGTTCAAGGAAAAGGAAGGCGGAAACATTATCGCAGTGAGAAAAGCCTCCGGCGAAGTGAAGCGCAGAATTATCCTTTCAGGCCACACCGACTCAGCTCCCGAATGGACCTATACATATAAATACGGCTCAAACGGCTCATACATTCTGCTCATTCCCGCAATCACAGGCCTTGTTTACACAGGCGCAACAGCTGCAGTTAACCTCACGAGCAAAAACAAGAGCCTTAAAAAGAAAATGGCTCTCGGTCAGCTTGCTTTTACTCCCGCATACGCAGGTCTTTTCAACTTCACAAACAGCAAGAGATATGTTGAGGGTGCAAACGACGACCTCACAGGCTGTTACGTTTCTTCAGCAGTTATGAAATATCTTTCAGATAATGATATCCGTTTCGAAAACACCGAAGTCATCTGTATGCTTGCAGGCGGTGAGGAAGCCGGTCTTCGCGGCTCAAAGGCTTTTTTTGAAGCTCACCCCGAATACAAAAACGACGGCGTTGAAACAATCTTTGTCGGCTTTGATACCATCCGTGACGAGGATTACATGATGATCTATGAAAAGGACATGACCGGCATGGTCAAGAACGACAAGAAGGTCTGTGCTCTTCTGAAGAATGCTGCTGAAAAGTGCGGCAAGGATGTTCCCATCGGCGCAATTCCTCTCGGTTCAACAGATGCTGCTGCCGCTTCACAGGCAGGCATCAAAGCAGCTTCACTTGTTGCAATGGATCCCGCTCCTGCAAAATATTATCACACAAGACTTGACACAGCACAGAATCTTGTGCCTGAAACAATCGAAAAGACAATCGATATCGCACTTCAGACTGTCTTTGATTTCGACGAAAACGGAATCTGATAATTTATATTCACACAACAAAGCACCGTGGCAGCTGCCACGGTGCTTTTGTGTTGTATCTTTATTCTATTAATAATATACCATTGTGTATGTCATGTCGTTTGAAATATCCATAGCAACTGAAAGAGACATATTAGTCACCTTTGTTGTCACTTCAGCATCGATGTCACAATCAATAGCAAGCTTTGAAAGTCTTCCCTGCGAGTCAACGGTAGCCTTGACAGTGGCACCGGGGTAAACCATTCTGGCTTCTTTTATGGTTACCGGTGAAACCTCAAGAGTTGATATATCCAAGGGATCCAGAACCTTTGCATGATGCACAGCAGGTTTATTGGTTTTACCGTCGTATTCAGAAACATCTTTCTTAATCACAAAGGTGATTGTATATCCGTCTGCAGTGGCTTTGACAGAAGCAGAAGCGACATCAGACTTTGTCAGCTGAGACTTTTTACCGTAGGGCGGAATGAATCCGTCAAGATAATATCCTTCTTCACTCTCTCCGTTTCTGAAAACCTGTACAGTGCTGTTTTCTCCGTTGAAGGAGGAAAGCACGTCGTTAAGTACGGGAATGATACTTTCAGAACTGGCATCTGTTACCTCACAGAAGAGATCGCTCTTCTTTGTAACCTTAACCTTACCGTTGTATGCCCTGAGATTATTAACAGCATTGTTATAGGCTTCGCACATTTCAGCCGTTGTTGAAGGAGTCTTACCGATAACAACCTTGCAGCTCTTACTCAACGGATACCATACAACTTTTCCGTCAGAGATTTTATATGCTCTCACACAGAAGTACTCATTTTTACCGGTCTTGATTCCGGATACGGTATAAGAAAGAGCACCGGTTGTTTTAACGGCCTTCCATTTGCCGTCAACACGTCTGTACAGACGATAGCCTCTGGCACCGTCAACCTTATCCCAACCGAGAGTTACAGTGCCTGCCTTTTTGTCTGTTGACTGAACAGAAAGCTCATAAAGATTTCTGGTGGTAACCTTAACCTTGGTGTAATTTTTGCTCCATGTCTTGCCCTTTTCAGTGTTAACAAAGGGTCTGACGGCAAAGGTATAAGCCTTTTCAGGCTCAAGGCCGGTAACGGTATATGAAACATAATCAAGATCGTCATTGTTTTTGACAGTAATATCCTTGATTTTCACCCATTTCCCTGCTTCATATCTGAAAACACGGTAGCCCGATGCAGCATAGACCGGTTCCCATTCGAGCTTCACGGAATTTGCCTTCGGAAAAGCATCAAGGTAATATATGTTGCCGATGCCTTTGGTTTTAATTCTGACACTTGTGTAGGATTTGCTCCATGTGTATTTGCTTGCTATTTTTCTATAGGTCCTGATCGCAAAAGTGTAGCTTGTTGAAGGCTTGAGGTCTTCAGCATAATACATACCTTCATCAACGTCGGCAAGCTTCTTCCATTTTCCGTCAACCTTCAGAAAAACACGGTAGCCTGATGACAAGGGAACCTCATCCCACATCAGAAAAACATAGTTTTCATATGCCCGTGCTACAACATTGGCAGGCTTTGCGGGCTCAAAGGCTGCATCGGCAGGTATAACCGCAACAGATGCCAGTAAAACAAGACACAGAATCATGCTTATCAGTTTTTTTGTTTTCTTCATAAATAATTCCTCCTTAAATTATTTGCATAACAATTGTAACATGACGGTTTATATACAGTCAATAATTCTTACATTATTTTAAGAAATCATCCCCTTTTTTATAAGCCTGATGCAAGATTGCGTTCAGACTAATACTTTATTATGCTTAATTTTATAACAGACATACTGAAAAGTCACGCAACAGGATGTTGCACAGGCGTAAAGCATATCTTTTATGTCAAAAATTCTTTCAGCTGTAGCATACTCTGAAGTCTATATCCCAAATCGGGATATTTCAATTATACCGTAATGGTATAATTTTGTCAAGGAGAAATTGAGATGAGACTGAAAGAATTAAGAAAAGAGAACAACATCACACAGCTTAAGCTCGCAATGGATCTGAGCATCAGTCAGAATACTATCAGCCGATATGAAACCGGTGAGCGGCAGGCTGACTACAAAACACTGATTGCCATTGCGGATTATTTCGGTGTGTCATTGGACTATCTTCTGGAAAGAACTGATAATCCCACATTTTTAAAAGAATAAGCTGAAAGGGGCTGTAAAAAACGAGAGTTTTTTACAGCCCCTTTTGTTTTTATTAAAGATCTTTAAGGTGTTTGCTTCTTGAGGGGTGACGAAGCTTGCGAAGAGCCTTGGCTTCAATCTGTCTGATTCTTTCTCTTGTTACATTGAATGCCTTACCAACCTCTTCAAGAGTCTGGGGTGTGCCGTCACGAAGACCGAAGCGCAGACGCAGAACCTCTGCTTCTCTGGGAGTGAGTGTTTCAAGAACCTCGTTAACTTTTGTTTTAAGGAAGGTCATTGCTGCAGCGTCAGCCGGTGAAAGTGCATCTTCGTCGGGAATGAAGTCGCCAAGATGGCTGTCTTCCTCTTCACCGATGGGAGTTTCAAGTGAGACGGGCTCCTGTGAAATGCGAAGAATATCGCGAACCTTGTCAACAGGCATATTGAGCTCCTTTGCAATATCCTCGGGAGAGGGATCCTTGCCGTCTCTGTGAAGAAGCATATTGCTTGTCTTTTTAACCTTGTTGATTGTTTCGACCATGTGAACAGGGATACGGATTGTTCTGCCCTGGTCGGCAATGGCTCTTGTGATAGCCTGTCTGATCCACCATGTTGCGTAGGTTGAGAACTTGAAGCCCTTTGTGTGGTCAAACTTATCAACAGCCTTGATAAGACCGAGGTTACCCTCCTGAATAAGGTCGAGGAACATCATACCTCTGCCCACATATCTTTTTGCGATTGAAACAACAAGACGAAGGTTGGCCTTTGTGAGAATTTCCTTTGCTTCCTTGTCGTTGTTAGCAATACGGATGGCGAGATCGATTTCCTCTTCAGGTGAAAGAAGAGGCACTCTGCCTATATCCTTCAGATAGACCTTGACAGGGTCGTCAATAACACTTTTCGCATCTGCTGCCACCATGACAGAGCTGTCGTAATCCTTGGGAAGGTCGATATCAACAGAGATGGAATCGAGAATTTCATCGCTCAGGTCGTCGACGATTTCAACGCCGTGACTTTCAAGCTTTGAATAAACCTTTTCCATTTCATCCATGTCAACATCCGCCTCAACGAGAACAGTGTCAATTTCGGTTGAATTGAGCTTTCCCTGTGAAATACCTCTTTCAATAAGAGCTTTGAGCATCAGATTTTTGTCTTGAATTTCCATAATGTTACTTTCCTTGCCTTTCTTTTGTAATATATCATAAATCAGCTGTTTCGTTTATCTTTGAAAAAGCGTTGAAATTCTTCGTCGCTTATTTCACCGCCTTGAATAGTCTGACCTGTTTTCTCTTTGTTCTGTTTCATTATTCTGACACAGTCTGCACACACGTTAAGACTGAACGGTAATCCCTCATGCTGCTTTATTATTTTAACGAGAGTGCTCAATTCATCCGGTGTGAGAAGCTGAGAAAAGAAAGTCAGCTCAAGACTTCTTTGCTCTGTTATTTTTTCTGTTATCAGATTAAATATTCTCTCATGAACCTTAACTGTGAAATCTTCTCCCGTAACCTGATTATCCATACGCTCATAAAGCTCGGGGTTACGCATAAGCACGGCTATGAGCATCTGTTCAGCCTTGATAACTCTGACATTTGTATCATTTGAAAGAGCTATTTTCTGATTTTCTGAAAATGACCTTTGCTGAATATCGGAAAATGCTTTTTTCGTTTCGGTTCTGTTATTTTTTCTGTAAAGCTGCTCAATTCTCACCGTGATGGCTTCCTTGCTGATTGAAAGCTCCTCCGACAGCCTTGAAGCATAAACATCCTGGGCAATTCTGCTGGTTTTTGACAGCACCTCAGCTGCCTTTTCAAGATATCGCATCTTACCGTCGCTGGTGGTGATATCATAGCTGTCCCGCAGTCTTAACAGTGCAAATTCAATATCATTTGCTGCTCCGTCAATCAGATTTCTGAACCTTTCGGGGCCATATTTTTTGATAATTTCGTCCGGATCCTTACCGCCCGATAAGCGAAGCACCTTAAGCTTCATGCCTATTGAATTGAAAATTTCAATCGCCCTCTGGGTAGCCTTCTGTCCTGCCTCGTCAGCATCATATGAAAGCACAATTTCATCTGCATATCGAGCAAGAAGGTGGGCCATTTCGCTTGTCAGTGCAGTGCCGAGACATGCTATAGCGTTGTCAAATCCCTCCTGATGAAGAGTTGCGGCATCCATATATCCTTCAACAAGAATGAGCCGTTTTTCCTTGGAATTCTTCGCAAAATTCAGACCGAAAACACCAAGGCTCTTTTTATAAACGAGAGTGTCGGAAGTGTTGATATATTTCGGCTTGCTGTCGTCAAGCACACGGCCGCCGAAGGCCACAACATTGCCTCTGACATCAATTATAGGCACCATGACACGGTTTCTGAAGGAATCGTAGTAGTTCACCTTGCCGTTTTTTTCGCTTTTGTTTGCAAGGTTAGCTTCGTAAGCCTCCTCATAAGAATAACCCTTGCTTCTTAAATGTGTCAGCAGGGCGCGCCATTCGTTTGGCGCAAAGCCCATACCGAATTTTGTTATTGTGCTTTTTTTATATCCTCGGCTTTTGAAATATTCGAGCCCTTCCTTGCCCTGCTCTGTGAAAAGGCAGGCATTGAAAAACCTTGCAGCCTCCTTGTTGATTTCATACATTCTTTTGCGTTTTTCTGCAAGGGAATTGTCAAAGCCCTCCGTCGGCATCACCATGGATGTTTTATCGCAAAGGAATCTGACCGCCTCGCTGAAATCAAGGTTTTCGGCTCTTCTGATAAAGTTGATTACCTCGCCACCTGCACCGCAGCCGAAGCAGTAATAGCTCTGGGAATCGGGATACACTGTAAAGGAGGGTGTTTTTTCATTGTGAAACGGGCAAAGGCCCACAAGGTTTTTGCCCCTGCGCTTAAGCTGAACATATGAGGATATCGTCTGCTCAATGTCACATCGCATACGAAGCTCTGTCAGAAATTCATCTGAAAACCTTGCCATAAAAAACACCACCTTTCATTAATAATATTATCCTGACTACTGACTACTGACTACTGACTACTAACTACTGACTACTTTTACTTACTCCATCCGCTGGGGATGAAATAGTCTGTGAACACCTTCATTGCATATCCGTCAGTCATGCCTGCAATATAGTCGCAGGCTGCTCTTTCAGCTCCGTCCTTCCATGCAATTTCGATATATTCATTCGGCAGCTCATCAGGGTGCTTGCTGAAAAATTCATACAAGCTCTGAATCATTGCCATTGCCTTCCCTTCCTCGCTTTTGCATACGGGGTTGGTATATACCCTGTCAAACATAAATTCATGAAGTATGTCAAAGGCACTCTGCACATCTCTGTCAAGATGTATTTCATCAGTCGTGTTGTTGATTGCAGATGTGACAAGGGTATGTATTCTGCTGCTTTTTGTTTCACCGAGATGCTTTCTTGCTTCGACGGGAATGTTGCCTTCACTGATAACTCCGCCTCTGACTGCATCATCTATGTCATGATTTATATAAGCAATTCTGTCGGCAAGCTTCACAACTCTTCCCTCAAGGGTTTCAGCCTCAACACCCTTTGTGTGACAAAGAATGCCATTTCTGACTTCAAAGGTAAGATTCAGCCCCTTGCCTTTGTTTTCGAGAAAATCCACAACACGAAGGCTCTGCTCATAGTGCTTGAAGCCTTCAGGGAAAACCTCATTGAGTGCCCTTTCGCCCGCGTGGCCGAAGGGAGTGTGCCCCAGGTCGTGCCCCAGAGCAATTGCTTCAGTCAGATTTTCGTTGATACCAAGGCCTATGGCGATTGTGCGCGCAATCTGTGAAACCTCAAGGGTATGTGTAAGTCTTGTTCTGTAATGGTCACTGTCGGGAGCGAGAAAAACCTGTGTTTTATGCTTCAGACGGCGGAAGGCAGCCGAATGGATAATTCTGTCACGGTCCCTCTGATATGCCGTTCTGACAGGACACTCCGGCTCGGGAACGAGTCTGCCCTTTGTTTCGGCACACAGCTTTCCGTAATGTGTTATTGTCTTTCTTTCATTTTCGAGAGTTCTTTCTCTGATGTATGACATAAGAACACCGCCTTTAAGGTGACAAGTTTAAATCCTTCTCTGATATGATATACGCTGAAAATTTAAAATCCCCTCTGAAATTACGAAAAATTTTATATTTCGCAATATTTTTCGTCAATAACCTCACTTGAAAACCTTCCGTTTGACACATCGACCAGTCTTGCCTCAAAAAATCCGACCTTTTCTTCGGGTATTCTGAAAACAACCTCAACACTGTCTGTGAACTGTGTATCCTCAACAATACCGCCTTCTTCGCAGATGAGAGGAACAAGCCTTCCGTAAAAATTATAGTCGGCTCTGACTCTGACCACCTTGCAAAGAGACATCGTTATCACTTCACCCGCATCAAGGGCAATTTTTGCACCGTGGGAATATGCTCTGACAAGTCCGCCTGCGCCGAGCATTATTCCCCCGAAATATCTTGTGACAACAACGCAGCAATCCACAACGTCTTGCTTTAAAATAACATCGAGTGTGGGAATACCCGCCGTTCCCTGAGGCTCACCGTCATCGCTGAAGCGCTTGACCTGACCTTCACGAAGGGAATAAGCATAAACATTATGTGTTGCATCCCAATGCTTTGACTTGATTTCATTTATGAACGCCACTGCCTCGTCAACTGTTTTAACGGGCTTTACATAGCCGATGAACCGGGATTTTTTCTCAACAAATTCATCACTTGATTCTATTTTAACAGTTTTATAGCTTGCCACGGTATCACCTCTTAAAAAGAAAAATAAGACGGTACAAAAAATTGTGCCGTCTGATTTTTTAATTGCCTTAAATTATTTGTTCTTTGCAAGACTGAAACGCTTGTTGAATCTATCAACACGTCCGCCTGTGTCAACAAGCTTCTGCTTGCCTGTGAAATAAGGATGGCAGTTTGAGCAAATATCAACACGCATGTCTTTCTTTGTTGAGCCTGTGCTGATAACAGCACCGCAAGCACATCTTACATCGGTCTGTTCGTAACCGGGATGGATACCCTTCTTCATTATGTGTCACCTCTTTCGGACATTATATTTTACATTAACGGTAGGTATTGTATCACAACGAAATCAAAAAATCAACATTTTTTTCAAAATAATTATTATATTTTTGATTTTTTTATTCCACTTCAATTTCCCTTGACAAATGGAAGGAATAAAGCAAGGTTTGCTTTATCGGCAAGCCGATGCAAAGAGAGAGTGCTTTTTTGTAAATCAGCACCTGTGAGGAATACTTTTCTCTGAACTGCTCATCAGTTTCAAGAGCATCAGTTTTATAGTCAACAACAACTATTTCGCCGTTTTCCTCAAAGGCACAGTCAGCAATACCCTGAATCATCATCATTTCGTCGGAAAACTCCGAAAGCTCAGGATAGATCTCACTGACAGGCACCTCTATAGTGAACTTTTTCTCCCTCATAACATTGGGGCTTTTCAGCATTCTTCCGAAAAGCTCACTTTCAAAAAAGCTGTGAAGCGCTTTTCTGTTGATGCCCTTTGCCTGAACAGGTGTGAGCACTCCTCTTTTTGTGAGAAGCTCAATCTCACCCTCAAGGTCATCCCTTGCCCTCGAATAATCGGCGAACTGGACAAAGGTATGGGTTGCAATGCCTCTTTGTGCACCGGTGAGTCCGCCGTCAGACAAAAATGCAGGAGCAGATGAAGCAAAATAATCTCTGTCGATATATCCCTTGTCGACCTCTGATGCTGCCCTTTTTGAAAGCACACCGGACAAGGCCTCATATTTATATCTGAACTCTGCCCTTTCTCTGACAAGCTGCAAAAATTCCTTGTCGCTTTCTGCATCCGCAGTGTTTTCCCTTTGTTGCTGCTGCATGCTCACAGCATTATCAGTAACGATTTTCAGCGATGATACGCAGGGCAGAACACAGCCCTCGTCAAGACCTGCCTGTTCACGCAGGCTTTTCATATCCTTGTGCCTTAAAAGAGCAGTCAGCAGCCACTGACCGAAGCCTTTTGCACGTCTTACGGCAAAGGGATTGATTCTGCGGCTTTTCTCGTTTATATCCAACGCACAGCTTTTCACAGTGCCCGTGGGATTGTTGTCACCGAAAACCATGATGAGCTTTTCTCTTGCTCTTGTCATTGCAACATAAAGAACACGAAGCTCTTCACTCAGGGTGTCGTGATGAACAGAAAGCTTGACTGCCTTGTGGCACAGCGTATCATATTGATCATAGGTTTCAGCATCACGTCTTATGATGCCCACGCCCATATCACGGTTAAGAACAAGGCTTTCCTTTTCATCGCTGCGATTGAATTTGCCGGCACAGTTGGCAAGAATACAGACCGGGAATTCCAAGCCCTTTGACTTATGAATAGTCATGATTTTAACAACATCTGCATTCTGCGAAGAATTGAGCGCTCCCGAAAGATCCTGCTTTTCACCGCTGAGTCTGTCGATAAAACGGATAAAGCCGGAAAACCCTATATAACCTGACCTTTCATAAACTGCAGCATAGTCGAGGAAAAGCATAAGATTTGCTCTTTTTGTGCCTGACTTATCAATTGCATCAAAGATCTCACAAAGAGATGTGTCCTCATATATTTCGTGTATAAGCTCACTCGTTGAAAGACAGATGCTCATGCTGCGCCACAGATTGATTTTTTCAGTGAAGCGACGGATTTCAGCATTGCCCTCCCCCTCAAGAGCCAGAACACATGAATAGATATCTCCCTTTCGTCTGCCCTTTCTCAGCTGACTGATTTCATCAACGGAAAAGCCGAAAACAGGGCTCATCATCACACTCATCAGTGCCACATCCTGCTTGGGATTGTCTATCACTCTCAGAATATTAAGAATAAGAGCAATCTCCTTTGCAGTAAGGTATGAATCTGAAATTTCAGTGAAGCAGGGAACGCCCTCTTTTCTGAACATATCTGCATAGATGATTCCCTTTGTGCTCACTGAGCGCAGAAGAACGGCAAAATCCTTATAGGTCGCCTTTCTTTCCGTGTCGCCGTCCTTGACGGTCAGCCCACGTGAAATCATTTCCTTTATCTGCTTTGCAATATATCTTGCCTGATATTCGTCAGAGGTTTCTTCGTCACGGTCAAGATTTTCCGTGCTTATAATATGCACTTCACAATCTGCTTCTTCTCTGTCATTATACTGAGCAGAGCAGACAAGTGCCTCCTCTTCATTATATTCAATGTCACCGCTTTTTTCGGACATAATGCCCTCAAAAACAAAGTTGATTATATCAGTGACGCCCTTGCGGCTTCTGAAATTGTTGCCGAGAATAATCTTCGCAGGATAGTTGTCTTTTTCTCTGTCATAGCTTTCATATCTGCTTTTGATTTCAAGAAAAATCTGCGGCATCGCCTGTCTGAAGGCATAAATGCTCTGCTTGACATCGCCCACACGGAAAAGATTATTCCTTGAAATAGAGGAAAAAAGCATATCCTGTGCACGGTTTGTGTCCTGATATTCGTCGATGAGAATTTCGTCAAAGCTTTCACTTATGCTTTTGGCAAATTCAGTGCTTTCAAAGCCGTCCTCGGTCTGTCTGACAAGAAGTGAAAGCGCCATGTGGGTTATATCACTGAAATCGGCAAGCTTCTTTTCTTTTTTGATTTTTCCGTAAACCTCGGAGTAAAGCATAACCGTTTCAACAAGGCCTCTGACTGCAGGGGCAAAAAATTCCATGTCGCCGTAAAAATCCTCTTCACTGCAGCATAGAAAATCTGTCAGCTCTTTTATGTTGTCAGCAGCCTTTTTTCTCATATCAACAAGTCTTGCTGTATAGAGATCATCCTTCAGGTGCTTTGGTGTGTTGCCGCGCCTTTTGGCTTCGTAGCGTGAAACGGAAAGCCTCAGTGCATCCCACTCACCATTCTGCACCTTCCGGAGTATATGCTCACACTGTGTCACATCAAGGCTTACAGCGGCAGAAAACATCTTTTCGAGATCTTCGTTACCCTCTGCTTGACTGAGAATATCATTGAACATATCAAGGCTATATTGCACTGCAGCTTCAATATATGAAAGCACCATGCTGCCATAGATACTGTCCTTGAGCTTATCTTTTTTCAAAAAGGGCTCACACAAGCCCTCAAGCCATTTTTCAGGAAAAGGAAATGACCTTGAAATTTCATAAAACCTTGACACCTGTTTTTCAATAAAGCTGTCATCTCTGCCCTGAAAAAGCAGTTCAACAAGAGAGAGAAAGCCCTCGTCGCCTTTTGAATACATCTGCTCCAGAGTGATGTCCATTGCCTGCTTTTTAAGCACGGACAGCTCGCCCTCATCAGCAGTTTTGAAATCGGGCGAAATATCAAGAAGCTGGAAATTTTCCTTTACAAGCCCCGAGCAGAAGCTGTCAATTGTGCATATTTTTGCAGCAGGCAGAAGCATCTGCTGATTTATAAGCCGGGCGTTACCCGGATCCTGCCTTAAAAGAGCAGAAACAGCAGCGGATATTCTTTCTTTCATTTCACCTGCCGCAGCTCTCGTGAAGGTTACGATAAGAAGCCGGTCTGCATCTGTGGGGTTGACAGGGTCGGTAAGTCTTCTGATAACACGCTCAACAAGAACAGCCGTCTTTCCTGAGCCGGCTGCTGCAGAAACAAGAACAGAGCCTCGTCTTGCATTTATGGCGTCAGTCTGTGCCTCAGTCCATTTTCTCGACATTTCCTTCACCTCCTATAATCTCAAGGCATTCACTATGCTTCAGATTTTCAACATATCTGATATTTTCATTTTCTCTCATGCAGACATCTCTGTAATCGCACCATGTGCAGGTGTCCCCATGGCTTGTGCCTGAAACAGGTCTTGCATCAACAAGGCCCTCGTGGATGCTGTTGCCTATTTCCTCAATGTAGCTGTCAAGTATTTCTGCAAGCTTTCTGAAATTTTCAAGGCTGATGAAATCTCCCTTGACGGTGCCCTTTTTGCTGTCATACTTAACGGGAATGAAAAGGCCTTTAAGCTCTTTATCCATTCGTCTTATAACTTCCTCATCCTCAAGAAGCATGCCGCTCATGGTTGTTGCAGCAAATCTGCCCGCCTTTTTTTCTTCACTGCTGCTTTCTCTTGACACACTGTTGTTTTCCATTCTTGCAGGGAAATAAAGAACGCCCGAGGGAATGATGTTTTCATAGTCACCCTTTCCGTTGCGCCAGATGCTGATAAGATAAAGAAGCATCTGCATGTTAAGCCCTGCAAGCACATCGGAAAGCCTGAACTTTTTCACACCTGTTTTGTAGTCAACAACCCTTATATATCTTTTTCCGTCAAGGTCCATTTTGTCGACTCTGTCTATAACGCCGAAGAATTCGGCACTGCCCTCGTCAAGCTCTATTTTAAAGGGCTTGACATCACTTTCACGGGATATATCAAGCTCGAAATCCCACGTTTCAAAGTCACTTTCGGAAAATTCTGCTCTGATTCTTTCAAGAAGATTTCTGAGCACCTTTTCCATGCGCAGATAAAGATATCTGAATCTTTCACCCTTGCCGTCAAAGCCACCCATGGAGGTGTTCATATACTCATTGAGAAGCTCTCTTACTTCACCGTCGAGCTCATTTTCAGAAACATTCAGAATCTCTTTGCCTTTATACTTTTGCAAAAGCTTTTCAAGCACGAAATGGATAACCGTACCACTCTGGGCAGGGTCCAACTTTGCCTTCCTTCTCGGCTGTGCCTTAAGGCCGTAACGGCAGAAATACATGAAAGGACACTGATTATATATTTCAAGCTGTGAAGCTGAAAAATAAAGATTTTTTCCGAAAAGCTCAACTGCCTTTTCATTGTCGGAAAATCTGTAGGGCTTATCTGACAAAGCAAGCGCAATGGATTTGAGCCGACCTGTGTATTCATCTTTTTGTGAAAAATACTCCTTCAGCGCATTGATTTTTCCGTTGTTTTCCGCCCAGTTTTTCGCCACGACCTCAAAGGCCGATTTTTCGCTTTCGATCATATCTTCAAGCTCACAATCAGACGTGTGTTCGGTTTTAACCTGAGGCAGAATCTTTTCAACCCATTCGACACACTCACTTTTTGTCATGCTCTCACCTGAATTGTCACTCAGGGAATAGCTCACATAAAGCCTTTCACTTGCACAGCTCAGTGCGTTATAGCAAAGCAGACGCTCTCTTAACACCTGATCCTTGAACTGCTGCATGTTTTCAAGGCCCTCACAGGTAAGCTTTGCTTTTTCCGAGGGTGTAAATATCCCCTCCTGACTGACGTTCAGAGGGAACACACCACTGTTCATACCCACAACAAAAACAACCTTTGCCTTTTTGGTCAGTGCTCTTTCAGCTGACACGATGCTCACTTCATCGAAGCCGTCGGGCAGCTTGCCGAGACTCTTTGTTGAAATCACAAGCTCAAAAAGCTCGAGATATCTTTTCACTGAAACACAGTTTTCCTGCAGTGACTGTGCAATTTCATCAAAAATCTCCATAAGAAGATCCCACGTCTGCTCCTGCTCAACAGCAAGCTCATGAAAGCCCTTTTCCTCAAGAAAAACGGCATAGACTTTGAGCATTTCATCGGTTTTGCTCTCACGCAGAAAACGGTATATTTTTTCTGTCAGCACCTTGCCCGAGCAAAATTCGGTTTCTTGCCTGAATTTCTCAATCGGGCTTATAATTTTTTCTCTGATTTCATTTATCTCACAAAGTATTCCTTCCGATTCTTCGTCAGGCTCTCTGCCGAAGCCCTTAGGATTTTCCGTCCACTCGCTGAGCCATCTTCTTCCGTTGATATCCCACATGAAAACATAGTTTTCAAGAACTGATATCTGCTGTGTGTCAAGGCCTGTGAGCCCTGTTTTGCAATATCTGAAAATATAATCTGACTGAAAGCCTTCACTGCAGATGCTCAGCAGATTTCTGACAAAGCAGATCAGAGGCTGATTGGTAACAGGCTGCCTTTTATCCTCAAAAAGGGGAACGCCGTATTTTTTCAGGGCATTGCGTATGCCCTTTTCATATTCTTCACCCTGACGGAAAATAACGGATATGTCACGGCAGCGATACTCTTCACGCCTTATCATGCCTTTGATTTTTCTTGCAACGGCATCACATTCAGCGTGAACGCTGTTTGAGCAGAGTATTGCCACATTTTCACATTCCTGTTCTTCTGCTTCATAGTCGGCTCTGAAAAGATTTTTTTCAATCGCACAAAGATCCTGAGGGATATTCTGTGACCTTTCTGTGCAGATAATTTCCCCTGTTTCAACGCCGTTGTTTCCTGCAATGAGCATAAGACGTCTGGCTGTTTTGTTAACAACCGCAAAGGGAGAAAGCTCATTTGTGTCAGACAGAGAATCTGTGCACAGGGTTATATACACATTTTTTCCCTTGAGAAGCATCTGCTCAATAAGCTTATATTCACCGTGCGAAAAGGAAGAAAAGCCGTCAATGACAATGGTTTTGTTTTTAAAGAAATCTGTGTTACTGATAATTTCTGCAATTTTTGTCAGAAGATCTCCGTCGTCAAAATAATTCTGCGAAACAACTGCATCATAGGCACGGCATATCATAGCCACCTCTGAAAGTTTTTTTGAAAGAAGCTTATCCTGAACCTTTTCTGCCGTTTTTTCAAGCTCCTCAGGCGTAATACCGTTGTTTTTCATCTCGTCAACCTGACAGATCATTTTTTCCGTCAGAGATATTTCACTCCTGTGCTTTGCAAAAACAGCAAGCTTATCACTGACAGACTCAATGGCAACAGACATAAGAATGCTTCTTATGCCCCCGGAGGCAATGCTCTTTCCGATTCCGCCGTATTGCTGCAAAGCAATGTGGCAAAGCCTTGCAAAAGAAAGCACCTCAATTTCACTTGCCTTCCGTGCAGACAAAACCGACAGTATCCCCTTGTCGCTTTCAAAGGTGAACTGCTTGGGAACAATGAGCATACACTCCTCGCCCCTGTCCGCACTTTCACCGAGAATTTTATGCCCTGTAAGGGTTTTTGAGCTGTTTTTTCTGCCGATGATAAAATTAAGCATTTCTCTGCCTCCGTTAGTTGATAACTTATTATAACCCAACTGCTTTATTTTTTCAATTGTATATGCTTTTTTGTTGAATTTTTCTACCACTTAATGTATAATAAAAAAGAATATATACCTTTGGAGATAACTCTATGAAAACTTACAAAATACATATTATAAGGCACGGTCTTACGCAGGATAACCTTGCAGGTATTTACGCAGGCCACACCGATACCTCTCTTTGCTCAGAGGGAAAAGAGCAGATTGAAAAGATGAAGGAGGATTATATCTATCCCTCAGCAGACTTCGTCTTTGTTTCCCCTCTTAAAAGATGCAGAGAAACGGCTGAGCTCATATATCCCGACCTGAAGCCTATCGTAATTGAGGCTCTGACTGAATATGATTTCGGTGAATTTGAGGGCAAGACTGCCGAGGAGCTGCACGAAAAGCAGCCTCTTTTCGACCGTTGGATAAAGGGTGAGCAAGGCATTGCGCCTCCCTTCGGTGAGAGCAATGAGGAATTTGCAAAGCGTGTTTGTGAGGGCTTTGTCAAAATTGTTGACGGTATTCTGAAATCAGGCACAGACAATGTTGCCATCGTCACTCACGGCGGTGTTATATCCACACTTATGGCAAACTTTGCCCTTCCCGAGGCCTCCGTTTCAGAGTGGCTCACTCCCCCGGGCTGCGGCTACACCCTTCTGGCATCACATTTTCTCTGGATGAGCGGAAGAAAGCTCGAAGCAATCAAGGAAATTCCCGAGCTGCCCCGTGAGGAAAATGAGGGCAACTATTATGACGGATGGGACTACTATCCCGACGATGATGATTTTGACATCAGCGAATATCTTAACTGACGAAAGAGGAATAAAATGAACATTCTTGTTTTAGGTGATGTTGTCAGCGGCATCGGCTGTGATTTTCTGAGAAAAAAGCTTTCTGCATTCAAAAGGCTGAAGGCTGTTGACTTCTGCATTGCAAACGGTGAAAACTCTGCAACGGGCAACGGAATTACTCCCGACAGCGCCCGGAGTCTTTTTGCTGCAGGTGTTGACTTCATAACAACAGGCAATCATGTCTACAGAAGAAAGGAAGCATATGAGCTTCTTGATGAAAGCGAATTCATCATAAGGCCTTGTAATTTCCCCGACAGCAATCCCGGCAGGGGCGTGGCCCTCGTCGACTGCGGCAGATATGCCATCGGCGTTATCAATCTTATGGGAACAATGTTTATGGAAAATCTTGATAATCCTTTCTGTGCGGCAGACAAAGCGCTGTCAGAGCTTGAAAACAAAACAAACATTATTCTCGTTGACTTCCATGCAGAAGCAACCTCGGAAAAGCAGGCCCTCGCTTACTACCTTGACGGAAGAGTTTCAGCCTTTTTCGGCACACACACCCATGTTCTGACAAATGACGACAGAATTCTGCCAAAGGGCACCGGATATATAACCGACGTCGGAATGTGCGGTGTTACAGACAGTGTTCTCGGTGTAAAAAAAGAAATAGTTATTGAAAAATTCATGAAAAATATGCCTGTGCGCTTTGACGCCGCCGAGGGAGAATGTATGCTTAACGGCTGCATTTTCACAATTGATGAAAAAAGCGGAAAATGCACAGCAACGGAAACCGTGAGAATACAATAATAAGAATTTGTCACGGATTCTGCATTCTGCAGCCTTTTGCGAAAAAACATATGAAAAAGTCGTCTGCTATCGACACATTAAAAGGAAGATTTTGAAATGAAAAAATATATCATTCCTCTTGTTGCCCTGTTTCTTGTTATAGTTATTCTGGCAGCTGTGCTCAACAAGCCGTCAGCCGACCTTGAAGTAACAACAGCAGAAGAAACCACGGCAGAAGAAACCACCCAAGAGGTTTCTCAGAACGTAATCACTCTCGGTTATTACGAGGAAAAGACCTTTAACCCTTATAAGACGGACAGTCCTGTCAACAGATTTGTTTCTACTCTTGTTTATGACAGCCTTTATGTTCTTGACGAAAGCTATATGCCGCAGCCTGTCATCGCAAAAAGCGGTGAACGCAGTGAAAACAGACTCACAGTCTATATAAACGAAGGGCTTGTTTTTTCTTCCGGCGCCCCTGTGACCGCATCGGATGTTGTCTATTCCTTCGACCTTGCGAAAGCAAGTGAGCATTACAGCGCCCGCCTTGAAAACTTTTTATCTGCCGTGCCCGGCACTGACTGCGTTGTTTTCACAATGAGCACAGACAACATTTTCTCTCAAAGCTGTCTGACCTTCCCGATTGTTCAGGCGGGTACGGGTGAAAACGATGTGCCCACAGGCTCGGGAAGATACTGCATTCAGCAGAACAACCGGGGCAGATTCCTTGCAGAAAACAAGAATTCCACCAGAAACGAAGATATGGTAACAGAAAAGATTATTCTCTCCCCCATATCCTCTGATGCCGGTGAGCTTTATCAGCTTCAGTCAGACAGTCTGTCCTTTTATTTTGACAGCCTTGATAGCGGCGAATACACCAAAATCAACGCAAACACCGTTGTCGTACCTATGAATAACCTTGTTTTCCTTGCTTTCAATGACAACTCGGCTGTGATGTCAGATAAGGCTGTGAGAAACGCCGTTGCATTTGCAACAGATAAAATGACTATCGGCGAAAACGCATACAACGGCATGTATACCGTTGCAAAAACTCCCTTCAATCCATACTGGTACGCTCTTAACGAATCAGCTGCGGCGGAGAATGATTTTTCAATTCTCAAAGCCACAAGCACACTGGAAGATGCCGGATATGTGTTCGCATATTCCAATAACGATTACCGTTCCAGAAATTTTGAGTATCTTGAAGCTAAAATGATTGTCAATGAGGAAAACGAAGCCCGTGTTGCTGCGGCTCAGATGATTCACGACAGCCTTGAAAGCATCGGCATTGACGTAAGACTTTCCGTGCTCGAATATGAGGACTACAAAAAAGCTCTTTCTGAGGGCGATTATGATATGTACCTCGGTGAAGTGAAGCTTTCAGCCAACATGGATTTATCATGCTTTTTCAAAGAAGAAGGCACACTCAGCTACGGCATTGACAGCGCTTCAACCGTCGCCTCGGCTTACTCCGATTTTGCCCTTGGTAAAATTGATATCACAACCTTCAACCAGGTTTTTGATGAGGAAAAGCCCTTTGTTCCCATCTGCTACCGCAGTGCAGTTGCGTATTATTCCAGAGCCATCAGCTTTGAAGGGAGCATTACGGAATACGAGCCCTTCCTCAACGCATATTCCTGGGAAATTGCTTCAGAAAAATAAAACAGAAGAAAGGGGAAAAAATGAAGGAAACATCAGTTCAGTATGTCAAGGGTGTGGGAGAAAAAAGAGCAGCCCTTCTTTCAAAAATGGGCATACACACACTTCGTGATCTCGTTCATTTTTATCCGAGAGCATATCTCGATTTCTCCGTTCTTACTCCCATTGTTCAGCTTATACCTGATACGGTGTGCTGCTTTTCTGCTATCGTTGGGTATCCCCCGGTGAAAAATGAAATCCGTCGCGGAATGACAATATACAAAACCACTGTCACAGACGGCGTTGCAGGTGTGAATATCATAATTTTCAACAATGTCTATCTTGCCGAAGCTCTCGAAACAGGCAAAGAATATATCTTCTACGGCAAGGTGACTGCCAACAGAGGCAGTTTTGAAATGACCAATCCTATTATTGTGGATGCCGACACTGAATGTACTATGCGACCAATATATCCCCAGACGGCAAATCTCAATTCAAGAGCAATTGAAAAAATTGTTCAGAACGGTTTAAAGCTCTATTCTGAAGAGAGTCATGAGGATATTATTCCCGACAGCATCAGACAGACCTATAAGCTCTGTCATGAGCAGTATGCTCTGAAAAATATTCACAGTCCGAAAAATACGGTTGAACTTGAAAACGCACGCCGCAGACTTATTTTCGAAGAGCTGCTTACTCTGCAGTCAGGCATGCGCATGCTCAAGGACCGTGACAGAGGAAAAACGGAGCTGACAATTAAAAATGACTGCTCAGACGAATTTATAAAAAGACTCCCCTTCGAGCTTACAAGCGCACAAAGAAAAGCAATTTCCGACTGTCTTTGCGACTTAAAAAAAGAAAGACCCATGAACAGACTCATTCAGGGCGATGTGGGCAGCGGAAAAACCGTTATTGCCGCTTGTCTTCTTTATGTGGCGGCAAGAAACGGTATTCAGGGTGCTTTTATGGCACCGACGGAAATACTTGCCCGTCAACACTTTGAAACACTAAAAAAGCTGTTTCATTTTGATGACATCAGAATTGAGCTTCTGACAGGCTCACTGACAGCAAAGAACAAAAGAGAGATCAAGCAAAGGCTGAAAAGCGGCGAAATCGATATTATTGTCGGAACTCATGCACTTCTGACAGATGACACTGAATTTTCACGTCTCGGTCTTGTAATCACCGACGAACAGCACCGTTTCGGTGTCACTCAGCGAGGCGCTCTTGCCTTTAAAGGCAATGAGCCTCACACCCTTGTTATGAGTGCAACACCTATCCCGAGAACGCTTTCTCTTATAATCTACGGTGACCTTGATCTGACGGTTATAGACGAGCTGCCTAAAGGCAGACAAAAGATATCAACCTATGCCGTTGATTCCTCTTATCGGGAAAGAATTTATGCTTTCATAAAAAAGCATCTCGACAAAGGTCTGCAGGCTTACATAGTCTGTCCCCTTGTTGAAGAAAACGAAACAGTTGATGCAGTTTCGGCAACAGAATATGCCGAAAAGCTGAAAAACAAAGAATTCAAAGACTATTCTGTCGGTCTTCTTCACGGAAAAATGAAGCCGAAGGACAAAGAAAAGATTATGTCCGCTTTTCAGAAGGGAGATATCCGGCTTCTTGTTTCCACAACGGTTATCGAGGTTGGTGTTGATGTTCCCGACTCCGTAATTATGGTTATAGAAAACGCTGAACGCTTCGGTCTGTCACAGCTTCATCAGTTGCGTGGCAGAGTTGGCAGAGGCAAAGAAAAATCATACTGTGTTCTCATCAGCGACAGCGATTCCGAAAACACGAAGTCAAGACTGCAGGTTATGTGTCAGACAAACGACGGCTTTGCCATTGCTGATAAAGACCTTGAAATAAGAGGTCCCGGCGACTTTTTCGGTCAGCGTCAGCACGGTCTGCCTGAGCTGAAAATTGCAGATCTTACACAGAACATGGATATCGTGCGTCAGTCAAGAGCTGCATGCGAAATGATTCTCGCTCACGACCCGACGCTGTCCTCCCCCGAAAACAGGCCTCTGCTTCAGGCAGTGGAAAGACTGTTTGACAAAGAAAAACTTATCAGCCTTAATTAAAATCAGAAAGGGATATTAAAATGGAAAAAATAGCAAGCTTTACAATTGATCACACAATTCTTCCCAAGGGAATGTATCTTTCAAGAATTGATGCAAACACTGTCACTTATGACATCAGATGCAGAAAACCTAATGTTGAAGAAGTTCTTGACAACGCTTCAATCCATACTCTTGAGCATCTTTTTGCAACCTATGTCAGAAACAGTGAATATTCCGAAAAAATCATTTATTTCGGTCCCATGGGCTGCAGAACAGGCTTTTATTTCATAACAACAGATACCCTTTCAAAGGCTGATGCAATTTCTCTGACGCAGAAAGCCTTTGCCTTCTGCGCTGATTTTTCAGGTGAGGTGCCCGGCGTTTCTGCAAAGGAATGCGGGAACTACCGTGACCACAGCCTTGAAGGTGCTAAAAAAGAAGCAGCTGACATGGTTGAGGTGCTGAAGGACTGGAAAGAGGAAATGCTGGTTTATCCCACAAAATAATTAAATTACAATCCGTTATTCAGTGTGTGATTTATGTTAATAAACACTGCAGAAGTTGCAATCTGATATAATTTATGATAGAATATCACGGTTAAGGGAGGTGATCCGATGGAAGCAGATAAAGAAATAAAACCCGAAAAGGCAGAAGAAACCCAAAAATTCAATCTCGGTGACAGCTATTTCGAGGATGAAGCAGTTTATCCCGAATATACAGAGCAAGAGGCTGTAAAGATCATAATTCCAACAGAAGAAAATCTTGCAGAAGCTGAAAAGATGGAAGAAAAGCTTCCCGAAACGGGTCACGCGCACACAGAAAAGAAGAAAAAATCCTTCATTCGCTCTGTTTTCCGCTTTTTCTCCGATTTCATATATGCACTGGGTGAAAACACCATTGATCTTTTCAGATGGCTTTTGAAAAAAACAGGTCCCTTTCTTCTGTTGCCATTTGCTTTTATTGCAACCTTTATATCAAAATGCGCAAGAAAAGCCTTCCTTTATATTCTTGACAAGCCGAAAAAGATTAAGAATGAGCTTGAGACAATCAAAAAAGAAAGAATTGAAAGCGGAAAAAAGGCTACTCTATTCACAGCCTTCAGGCTCAGATATCTTAACCCGAAGCTTCTTTTGAAAACTGCCTTCAATCTGGCGTTCCCGATAGTTTCACTCATTTTTGTGCTCAATGTATATCAGAATCTCAGAAACAGCATATTCGCCCTTGAGGTTATTTACAAAGGACAGTCCATCGGCTATGTTGAAAATCAGCAGGTTTTCAATGAAGGTAAAAGTCAGGCAGTTTCTCTTCTGAATTCAGGCAGGCAGGAGCAGGACCCCGATAAACTCATCGCAGAGCCGGTATATAAGGTCAGAAGAGTCAGTGTCAACGAATTAAGCAACGCAGGTGTAATCAGTGAAAATCTTATCAAAAGCTCAGACACCGAATATGTGAGAGCCTGCGGAATTTATATAGACGGCAATTTCCTTTGCGCTGTCAGAAATGAAAGCGACGCCCAGAGTGTTTTTGAGGGTATTCTTGAGCCCTATAAGAAAAAGGCGGGCGACAGCGGCACTGTGGCCTTCGTTGAAGAAATTGAATATGTTCAGGGGCTGTACCCCGTAGACAGTGAGCTTATCTGGAATGCCGTCAGCATGAGAAAGACTCTTGCACAGCCAAAAAGTGAGGCTGTGTACCACACTATGCAGGAGGGCGACACCGTAAGAAGTGTCCGGCTGAAATACGGACTTACCTCGGCTCAGCTCAAGGCCCTGAATCCCGACACAGATTTCTCTGCACCTGAAGAAATCACCACGCTTCTTGTTGCAAAGCAGACAAATCATGTTCGTGTCAAGGTTATGAGAACAAGAATTAAAAATCAGGTTCTCCCCTATGAAACAATCAAGAAAAACACCTCCGCTCTTGCCAAGGGCACAAGCAAAACAAGTCAGGCAGGCGTTAACGGCAAGGTTCAGATAACCGAGCTTGTGACATACATTGACGGTGTTGAATCTTATTCAACGGTTGTTTCACAAAAGCAGGTTAAAGCCCCTGTGAACAAAATTGTTCTCGTTGGCACAAAGACCTACACAGCCGAATCAAGTGGCTACACATGGCCCACAAGAGGCGCATATGCAATCTCCTCTTACTACGGCTACAGAAGTGCAAGCATCTCAGGCTGGGGCTGGCACGGCGGTATTGATATCGTCAGAAGCGGCGGAGGCACAAGCGGAACACCTGTTGTGGCAGCTGCATCAGGCACCGTCGAGGTTGCTTACAGCGGATATTCGGGCTACGGCCACACAGTTGTTATCAACCACGGCAACGGCATCAAAACAAGATATGCTCATATGTATCCCGGTTCAATCTGTGTCAGAGTCGGTCAGAAGGTTTCCAAGGGACAGCAGATCGGCCGCATAGGCAGCACAGGCAACTCAACCGGACCACATCTTCACTTTGAAGTGATTGTCAACGGCTCAAAGGTTGACCCGCTGAAATATGTCAGAAGATAAAATCGGGCTCGTCCTGCAGTCATGCAGAACGAGCCTTTTTATTATTTTCAGAAATTTTATTCTTCCGGTGAGAAGTTTTCCTTCCCCACAGCACAGTGAGGACACTCGAAATCTTCGGGCAGATTTTCAAAAGTTGTTCCGGGCTCAATTTCAAGTTCAGGGAAGCCTTCCTCTTCATTGTATTCCCAACCGCATACATCACAAATATAGATCATGGTTTTATCTTCCTTTCTTCTTTTCGGATGGCATGAGTCATCGTGTGATTTATATTGTTGATGACTATATTATTATCACTATGAATCAGTTTTGTCAATATGTTCAAAGCATAATTGTACATTTTTTTCTTCTCACCCGAAGAGAGCAGAAAAACCTGCTCCTAAACAGCACAAAACTATGCCGACAGCCGATAAGGCAGCATTTGTTTCTCGAACAAAATTCCCTGTATTATTGCCAAAAGCCTCGCAAGGCGACAGCCTTGCTGTGTTTTATGGCTTCAATACAAGAAATTTTCAGTTCTTACGAAACTGCGAAGCACTTTAAAATGCGAAATAACTATTCAAAAAAAGGCGAAAATCACCGATAATGCTGACGCATATCGGTGATTTTTAACGAATTATTGTGTGCTTAGTTCACATTTTAAAGAAATACTTCCTTACCGGATGT
>JAZSHL010000064.1:0-21381 GCA_045533205.1 Acutalibacteraceae bacterium
AATTTCTCGCCGGCGAGAAAAAAGTCGGAATATCTTGTTACAATTTTTTTATCCGAATACTCTGTTTTTCTGCTTTTGGCAGATTTAAAAAGTATATCTTTATTATTTTTCTTTCCGTTTATACTTTTGCAAACGGAAACACGAGATTTGCTTCCGTCACTTACCCATGAAAATCCGTTATAACAAACCTTATAAGAATCATTTTTTTCATTATAACTAATTTTTATTTTTTCTTTCATCTGAAACTATCCTTTCCAAAAATATTACCATACAAATTATACTCTTAATATTCTGACAAGTCAATTTGTTATATCTTA
Source organism: Acutalibacteraceae bacterium (assembly GCA_045533205.1). GTDB lineage: Bacteria > Bacillota > Clostridia > Oscillospirales > Acutalibacteraceae > UBA6857. The sequence goes on from JAZSHL010000064.1 coordinate 318, forward strand.
ATCCTCACCGCAGACACACCTATTGCTCAATGCTTCAATGGTCGGGTGTTGATATAAAGACGGCACCGGAGCTTATGGGACACAGTGAGTACGGTGTAACAGCGAACATTTACACTCATGTTGATGATGCTACTAAAAATAATGCAGCTATACTGCAAGATAAATTTATCAAGGAAACTTTGATTTCATAAAAGATTCGGAGCAGAAAGATTTAACTGTCTTTCTGCTCTGATTTTGTACTATATGATGATCAATGAGTGAGTGCTGAATGATTGATGAAAACATCAAAAATACGGCACGAGGTCGAAATGTGCCCCCTAAAAAGGTGTATTTTTATTCATAAAAATGTGTAAAAGCCTTATGTTACAAGGAATAGCGGTACTTAGCGGGGGGCACATCGGGGGCACATAGCGCTCGAAAATATACGATATTTTACGGTAAAGTGCGATTTTGGAAAAATCAATAAAAATAAGAAAAAAGCCCGAAACCCTTGTAAAATCAAGGCTTTTCGGACTTTTCTTTGGCAGGGGCAGAAGGGCTCGAACCCTCGGCACGCGGTTTTGGAGACCGCTGCTCTACCAACTGAGCTATACCCCTATATTAAAATGGTGGGCCATCAGGGACTCGAACCCCGGACCGACCGGTTATGAGCCGGTTGCTCTAACCAACTGAGCTAATGGCCCATGTTATCTGCTGACTTGTGATAGTATATCAAACATGATTATATTTGTCAAGCAATTTTTGAAAAAAATATCGTTATATTTTTTTAGGAAATATAACGATACTGTTTACAGATTATCCTATTGTTACGGGATGCTCAGGTGTCCATATGCAGCTGCCTTTGTGAAACTCATTCATAAAGGCGCTGTAAGAGTCCGTGCCGATATTGAATGCTCTTGTGACATCATTGCCCTGAGTATCCTTGCAGGATATGTAAAGATATCCGTCACTGCAAAGACGGGTTGTCACAACACGCTGCAGACTGTGTACACTGCTTTCAAAAACCAATGCTTCATCGGTTGTGCTTTGTCTTGTTTCTGCTTTTTTGTCATAATTGTCAGAAATAAGTTTATCGATAAGATTATGTACAGAAACTCCGATTGAATATATATCTGTTTCTTTTCCCTTTTGTTTGTATGACATCCAATAGCTGCACTGTGCTTTGTAGTCGGCATTTTCGCAGAATTCACCTAAAGTAGCACTCTGTTCAAGAATTTGTGAAGCATCATTATAGCCGGGTGGAAGCCACTGTACGGTTGTTGATTCAGTCACAATTGTTGTTTCTTCATAATTTTCTTTATCACAAGAAAAGAACACTGCTACGATTAAAGATAAAACCACACAGATAATTGAAATTATAGTTTTCATATTGTATTCTCCTTTTAAAGTTACTTTGAGCCTTGAACAAGGGAAAGAAACGATTCAAAATCTTCCCGGGTCAGATTATAACATGTTGCACCTGCATTTGTGATAAAGTAGAGCTTGCCCTTTTCAGTGAAAATAACTCTGAATTCATATGCACAAATGTAGCCTGAAAATTCGAGGCAGTCCTCTGCAAAATACTGATAGGGTTCATATACTTCATTCACATATTCAGCCTTATCCATGTTTTTTTCAAGAAGACTTATAAAAGCATCGTTGATTGACTTTTGCTCATCGCCTTCACATTTGATTATATCTGTTGCGCCCTCATATATATCAAGGATATTTTCTTTGAAATATGCAACAGGATTCTTTTTGTAGTAACTAATCCAGCTTTCGGGAGTGCCGTTATTTAAAGAATACATTGACAAGGAATAAGATAAAATGAGATTTTCTTTGAAATTCAGTTTTGTTAAAAGCTCGTTCATGTCTTTACTGTCGGCAAGGCTCTGCTCAATGAATATGGAATATCCGCCCTGCAATCCGTCTTTTCTGATTACTGCAACGGCATTATCCTTGTCAACATTTCTGATTTCACAAATCAGCACATCAACAGGTGCTTTTTCGTAATTTTCGTTATATCCGATTATTTTATCCTCTTTAAGTACACCGCTTATATTTTTTGAATAAAATTCCGCTGAATAATAATCCGTTGCACAGATGTATTTCTTTCCGTCAAAATCAAGTGTTGGTGTAGTGTAATAAAGGGGTCTGTTAAACCACGGCACAGTCGGACACTGTGCATTTGTTGTGCCGGCAACTGTATTCGAAGGCTCCGATGAAGCCTCCGGCGGAGGAAGAGTAGGTGCATTTGTTCCGCTTGTTGCTGATGTGTCATCGGTTGTCGGGGCAACTATGCCCGCTTGAGTTGTACTGTCTGAAATTGTTGTGCTTTCACTCTGTGACAGGGTTGGCTCAACATTTACAAAGGGTATTCTGCCACCAAAGGCAGCAAGGGAAATCGCAGCAATGATGAAGCAAGCAGCAATCGGCAGAAGTGCTTTCCATCTGACAGCTTTTGATTTTTTCTCATAGGTCGCTGCTTCTGCGATATGCTCATCGCTGATTTCATTCAGAGCATCAAAAAGAAAGTCTTTTTTCATAACACATCCTCCTTTTCAAGATAGTTTTTGAGTTTTTTCCTTGTGCGCGAAAGCTTCTGATAAACATTATTTTCACTTAAACCCATTTCAGAAGCAATAGTGATGATATCATCAGAGAACCAGTAGCGTTTGACAAAAATGACTCTGCTTTCTTCGTCGATTGTGTCAAGAAAGGCATCGATTTTTCTGCCGAATGCTCTCGCATCGATTTTTTCCTCGAAGCTATAGTCAGACAGTTCCTGCTCGAGCTCGGAAATCGTCATAATATGGGCACTTCGCTTGAGTGCCGTTTTCTGACGGAGCCTTTTGATTGAAAGGTTACGGGTGATTTTACAGATATAGGATATGAAAGGGTCGGGATTCTGCGGCGGAATTGTGTTCCACACGGCAAGATATGTATCGTTGACACATTCTCTTGAATCCTCATGACAATGAAGAATGTTGTCTGCAACACGAAAAACCAGCTTGCCGTATTTCACGGCAATTTCCTTCAGCGCAATTTCACTGCGCTGAAAAAGCAAAGCTATTATTTGTCTGTCATCCATATCTGTCACGTCCTTTCATAATATAATCTACCTTTTCCGATCATTTTCTGACACTTTTTTGTAATAATTTTTCTCTATTTTATGGTAGCATATTTTTTCTCAGAATACAAATAAAACAGCACCTCAGATGAAGTGCTGTTAATTCTGTTATACAAGCGGGAATGTAAACTTTGTGTAGTCACCCTCAACCTGCTCACCCTTGAGGAAGTTTCTTGCTGTGAAAACAACTCTGTCGTCATAAACCTCACAGTAATAGCCTGTTCCGCAAGCGGTGTGGCCGAAGTTGTTGGGCTTACGGTAGCTGGGGATACTGATTGAATGAACGGAATTTTCTTCATTAAGAAGATGATATGTCTTATCGAAGATACCGCCGTGAAGGTGGCCGTTTATAAAGAACACATTCTTATATTTTTCGAGAACTGCTCTGACCATGTCAGACTGCTCACCCATGTCACCTGTTTTCCATACCTCGGGAAGGCCGTGGGTTTCTAAAAATGCCTGATGGCACATGACAAAGGCAGGCTTGCCGTCCTTTGTTCCTCTTTCAAGCTCTTTGTCAAGGAAAGCAATCTGTGCATCGGATATGTAGGCTTTCTCAAGAATTCTCTTTTCTGTGCCAATAACAATGAATGTGTATCCCTTTATGTCATAGGAATAATAGCTTTTGCCCTTTGTGTCAATTTTAAGGTATTCGTTGACCTTGTCCATGATTATTCTTTGATTTCTTGAATAGAGAAATCTGACATCATGATTACCCATGGTAAGAAAGATGTAAGGCACTGCTTTTTGCTTATCAAAAACAGAGAAAAATTTTCTGTATTCAATCTTTCTTCCGAATTCGGCAATGTCGCCTGCCATCAGAAGAGCATCAATTGTCTCTCGAGAATTAGCAATATCATCAAAAATGTTGTTAAGATTCTGAACAGAGAGATCATTATTCACAAGATGGGTATCAGCCATAGTGCAAAATGAAACTCTGACATCTTCACCCTTTTCAAAAACAATGGGATTATCCTTGTTAAGCTCATACCTGACATCATAGTTTGGCATAGCGGCCTTAATCTGATTAACAATGGATACGTCTAAAGCCATTTTTCTCACTCCCTTGATTAATTCAATTAATTATAACGGAATCTTATGCCGTTGTCAAGCAATATACAACTGTCGAATAACATAAAAAGCTGTTGCAATAAGCTTAATGCAACAGCCATGTTTTTTAATTTAATTTACCACTCTCTGATAATTTCGGGGTTTGCGAAAATTTCATCAAGCCTGTTGATGAAGGGAAGAATGTCGCCGAAGCCGCCGATTCTGTGATCAAAGGTGAGTGTGATGGGCATCATCTTCTTTGTACCCATGTCAATTTCACCCTTTTCATTTCTGAAAACATAGTTTTCATCTCTTGCAACACCCACAGCCATAAGGAAAACCTGAGGATAAAGCAAGGGGGCGTTTGTAACTCTGCCGTTAAGATTTTTGTTGACAGCACCAAGGTTTGTAAGGCAAACTGTGCCTTCGTTGAGATCTTGAATTTCAAGGTAGCCTTCACCCTTGGGTGCACGCTTGCCAATGCCTGCAAGAGAAGCAACCTTATAAGGACCGAAATAACCGGTTACTGTCTGCGCAACGGTTGAAAGAAGCTTACCCTTAAGAACAAATCCGACAGATCTTTGTGCAATCATGTCAAACAGAACATGGTCAACATCTGTTGTCTTGAGCATATGGACAAGCTCCGCTGTGCGAAGTGAGATTTCCTTAAGGCTCATTTCCTCACAGCTTCTGACCTTGACAGGGAAGGTTTCACCTGAGTCAAGAATAACCGGAACAGCAATGTCAACATGCTTTTTAACAATCAGTCTGCCACAGGTTGCAAGACGGTTATATTCAATATATGAATTGAGTCTGGGAGCAACCTTCAAACCTTCAACAAGAACACGCATCATCACATCGTTAAAGGAAAGAGGATAGTCACATTCCTTCTGAAGCTTGCGGAATTCCTCCCAGAATTTTGTCACATCTGCATCATAGGAGTAACCGGGAGTGGGCATGTCCTGCGCATTGGTAAGAACATTGCCGGACACTCTTGCTTTGAGGTTGAAATATTCAATTCTGTCACCCTCTTCAGGTCCGTGAAGTGCGCCCTTGATAAAACTTTTAAAATTCATCATATCATTATCTCCAAATTCTATGAAGTATATACTTATACATTAATATGCTAACACAAAAAGCTTAGATTTGTCAATTATTTTCACACGATTGAAACAGAAATCTCAATTGTGTTAAATTCGTAACAAAAGACGGAAAAATGTAAAATTACCATCTGGCCGACAATACTTTCCGATACAGAAATTTACGGATCATGTACAATTCTTTCACATATTCTTCGGAACACAGGTGCACAATCAGTGCTGCCCCCCTCGCCGTCCTCATTCATAACAATAACAACATAGTGAGGGTTATTCGCAGGATAAAAGCCTGCAAACCATGTTCTGCAGATTTCCTTACCGTCTTTATATATTCCGCTTTGCGCTGTACCCGTTTTGCCTGCAAGGGCAACGAGGTCACTGTGAGCCTTGCTTCCGTTGCCCTCTTCTGTGACAGACAAAAGCATCTCTCGCAGTGTAATAACAGTTTCCTGACTCAGAACAGGCAGTGGTATTCCCGTGCCCTTTTCTGTCACACTGCCGTATTCATCTGCAAAGCCATAAACTACCGTCGGAGCTATATATTTTCCGGTGGCAAGAACATGATAAGCCTTTGCCATCTGTATAGGCGTCATCATAAGCTCTCCCTGGCCGAAGGCAAAGTTTGCAAGGTTTCCGTAAAGGCCCAGAGAATTTTTGCCCGGCAGACTCCCCGTGTCGGTGGATATTCCGTCGGCTATTGTATCAGAAACCCCCATGCCCATATCATCACAGAGCTTTAAAAGATAGTCAACATCAATGCTCTGTATAAGATTGATGAAATAAGTGTTGCAGGAATTCTGAAGCGCGGCTTTCATATTAATCTTTCCGTGAGCCTTGTTATTGTAGCAGTTGAAGGTTCTGTCCCCGACGGTAATGCTGCCCTGACATTCATATTCTTCCGAAGCGTCGTATCCGTTTTCGAGTGCCGCTGCAGAAAGTATGGGCTTAAAAACTGAGCCGACACTGTAGCTTCTAAGAGCCTTATTCACAAATGGCGAATTTTCAACCGACAAATATTCTGCAATATTATCAGGATCAAAGTCAGGCACACTGGCAAGGGCATAGATTTCTCCGCTGTTCACGTGCATAACAACTGCACAGCCGCTTTCAATAGTGCTGTTTTCAAGCTCCTGCTCGGCAATCCGCTGTATGCTTTCATCAAGAGTCAGAACAACACCGCCCTTGGAGTTGAAGCCGTTATCATTGATATACTTGTCCATGCCGAGAAGCACTCTGCCCTTTGCGTCAGCCTCAAAGGTGACCGACAATGAGCCGGAATATTTTTTTAATGTGCTGTCATATACTCTTTCGATTCCGGTCACGCCGTTTGTCCCCTTTGAGTCAACATAGCCGATAAGATGGGTTGCGAGCATTTCGCCCGAATAGCGAACGGGAACGGAAAAGGTGCGGATAAATTCATTTTCGATTTTTTTACTTACTCTGACCGTGAAGGGATAGCCTTTTTCTATTTTTTCTTTCATGGAAGAAAAGTCACTGTAGCTTTTCAAAAACTCGTATGAGCCCACAACGGGAGTCACTGCCGCTATCAGCTCAGATTCACGGTCAACAAGAGGGCTCATGTTTCTGTCGTAAATTTTTCCCCTTGAAGTGCCGATTGTAAGGGTTCTTTTTGTTTGTGTGTTTGATGCAGAATAATAGTCAGAAAAATTGATATAGCCTATTCTCAGCATCAGTGCCATAAAACAGACTATAATCAGCATATATAATGAAAGCATTCTTTTTGCCATATTTATCACCCTTTTTATTGTTTCTCCATGTGTAACAAATATCGACAACAAAATTTTTCCAATTATTTTATACTATTTTTGCAAAAAGACTTGACCTGTACCAAAAAATGGTCTAAAATATGAATTAGCACTCAAGGGTTCAGAGTGCTAAAATATTGTAATTAATATGTAAATTATACTTAGGAGGAATAAATTATGACAATTAAACCACTTCTTGACAGAGTTGTTCTTAAGGCAACTGAAGTTGAAGAAACAACCCAGAGCGGTTTTATTCTTACATCAGCTTCTCAGGAAAAGCCCCAGTTTTCTGAAGTTGTTGCAGTTGGCCCCGGCGGAGTTGTTGACGGAAAAGAAATTGAAATGCTTGTTAAGGTCGGCGATAAGGTTATCACCGGCAAATATTCAGGCACAGAAGTTAAGGTTGACGGTGAAGAATACACGATCGTCCGTCAGCATGATATTCTCGCAGTAATCGAGTAATTTTTGGCAATTAAGGAGGTAATATACTATGGCTAAACAGGTAATTTACGGTGAAGAGGCAAGAAAAGCTCTTCAGAACGGTATTGATAAGCTTGCAAACACCGTTAAAATCACTCTCGGTCCCAAGGGCAGAAACGTTGTAATCGATAAGAAATACGGCGCTCCCCTTATCACAAACGACGGTGTTACAATCGCAAAGGAAATTGAGCTTGAGGATGCATTCGAAAACATGGGTGCTCAGCTCATCAAGGAAGTTGCAACAAAAACCAACGATGTGGCAGGTGACGGCACAACAACTGCAACGCTTCTTGCACAGGCTCTCGTTCGTGAGGGCATGAAAAATGTTGCAGCAGGTGCTAACCCCATGGTTGTTAAAAAGGGTATCAAAAAGGCTGTTGACACTGCAGTTGAAGCAGTAAAGGCAAATTCAAGCCCTGTTACAACCTTCGAGGACATCGCAAGAATTGCAACAATTTCTTCAGCAGATGAATCAATCGGTACTCTTATTGCAGAGGCTATGGAAATCGTTACAACTGACGGCGTTATCACAGTTGAAGAGTCAAAAACTGCAGAAACAATGAAAGAGGTTGTTGAAGGCATGCAGTTTGACCGTGGCTACATCTCTCCCTACATGGCAACAGACGTTGATAAGATGGAAGCTATCATTGATGACGCATGTATTCTCATCACAGACAAGAAAATTTCAAACATTCAGGAGGTACTCCCCCTTCTTGAGCAGGTTCTGAAAATGGGCAGAAAGCTCGTTATCATCGCAGAAGATGTTGAGGGTGAGGCTCTTGCAACTCTTCTTGTCAACAAGCTCAGAGGCACCTTCACCTGCGTTGCAGTAAAGGCTCCCGGCTTCGGTGACAGGAGAAAGGAAATGCTTCAGGATATCGCAATTCTCACAGGCGGTCAGGTTATCACCTCCGACCTTGGTCTTGAATTATCAACAGCTACTCTTGAAATGCTCGGCTCTGCAAAGCAGGTCAAGATCACAAAGGAAAACACAACAATCGTTGACGGTGCAGGCGACAAAGCTCAGATCAAGGCACGTGTTGGCCAGATCAAGGCACAGATTGAAGCCTCAACATCAGAATTTGACACAGAAAAGCTTCAGGAAAGACTTGCAAAGCTTGCAGGCGGTGTTGCTGTTATCCGTGTCGGTGCAGCAACAGAAACAGAAATGAAGGAAAAGAAGCTTCGCATTGATGACGCCCTTGCAGCAACAAAGGCAGCCGTTGAGGAAGGCTCAGTTGCAGGCGGCGGTGTTGCACTTCTCAACACTGTTCCCGCAGTTACAAAGCTTCTTGAAGAAACTGAAGATCCCGACGAAAAGACAGGTGTTCGCATTGTTCTCAAGGCACTTGAAGAGCCCGTTCGTCAGATTGCAAAGAACGCAGGCCTTGAAGGCTCAGTTATCGTCAATGAAATCATTTCCTCAGGTAAGGTTGGCTACGGCTTTGACTTTGCAAAGGAAATTTATGTGAATATGGCTGAAGCAGGTATTCTCGACCCCACAAAGGTTACCCGTTCAGCGCTTCAGAATGCTTCTTCAGTTGCAGCAATGGTGCTCACAACAGAGTCACTTATTTCTGATATCCCCGACCCCGCAGCAGATGCAGCTGCTGCCGCAGCAATGGCTCAGGGTGGAGGAATGTACTGATAAAACATAAAAAAATCTCAAGGTCAGCCTTGAGATTTTTTTAATTTTTTATCAGAGTGATATATCCGCTTCGCTGATGTGATATTCGCCTTTCGGCGAGTGATATTTTGCCTTTGGCAAAGTGATATTTTTGCCCCTTCGGGTAAAAGTTAAGGTTCTGCGACGCATTGTACTCACCTCTGTCGGCTTCGCTGACATCTCCCTCGGGGAGAATTTTTATCAGTTTTTTATATTTAACTTTTATTTTTTTCTGTTGTGTGATATAATCAATTAAATCTACAACAAAGGAGAAGAAAAAATGAACAAGAAAAAGAAAATAATTATTGCTGTTGCGGCTGTTCTTGTTGTCGCACTGTCAATCACACTTTATTTCACAGCATACATGAAGGACTTCAGGGACACTGAAGAGCTTTACAGAGAAAATGTATCTGCTGTCGGTTATGAAAACACAATTGAATCAGCAGTTCCGCAGACAGCACTTTACAGCATAATCAAAAGCCATTTTGAAACAGCCCTTCCCGGTGAAAAAACAGAGAAAAAGGCAATCATCATCGGTTATGACGGTTGCCGTGCTGACATTCTCTCACTTATGAAGGATGAAAACAGTGCAGTTTCTGCTATGCTCAAGGACGGTGCATCAATAAATCTCGCATACTGCGGCGGTGTGAACTATCCCGAAGAAAACACACAAGACACATCAACTGCTCCCGGTTGGTGCTCAATTCTCACCGGTGTATGGGCAGATAAGCACGGCATCACAGGAAACGACATCACAAAAGAGCTTGAATATAAGAGTCTTCTCACCACTCTGACAGAAGAAAAAACAATTGACAGTGCATCATTTATCACAAAATGGGCAGGTCATTTTTCCAGAGACAACGCAACCTATCTTCTTGAAAAGGAATACTGCGAAGAAAACAAGCTTGCTGTTTCCTTCAACAAGTGCAAAAATGACAAGGCATCTCACGCATTTGCTCTTGAAGAAATTGCAAAGCCTGACTGCTCTGACTTTATCTTTGTTATTTATGAGCCCACAGATTCCACAGGTCACAACTACGGCTTCTCATTTAACAACCCCAGATATAAGAAGGCTTTCGCAACAGCTGACAGCTACGGCTATGAAGCAATAGAAGCAATTAAAAACAGAGAGACCTATGAAAAGGAAGACTGGCTGATTATTATTACCTCCGATCACGGCGGAGTCGGCACCGGTCACGGCGGCCCGAGCATTCAGGAAAGAATGACCTTTATTGTTATGAATAAGGATATCTGATACATAAAGCTTTACTCCCCATCACATGATGATGGGGTTGTTTTTTTACACTGCGGTGTATCCGGCTTCAATATACACTGCAGCACTTTTCTGATAACTGAAGCTTTATCATTTATTTTTAAAATCACTGTTTAATTCATGCAAAACAAGAAATAATAGACATAACAGAAAGACCGTGAATCAAGGATTTTGTCGAAAAGACGGCATTTACACTTGATTTTTAGCCGTTCCTATTATACAATATATTCGGTAGATTTTAACCAGAATCAAAGAAAGTGAGTATTGCTTATGAGTGAATACATAATCGAAATGCTGGGAATAACCAAGGAGTTCCCCGGTATAATCGCTAATGACAACATTACTCTTCAGCTGAAAAAGGGAGAAATTCATGCTCTTCTCGGTGAAAACGGAGCAGGTAAAAGCACTCTGATGTCTGTTTTGTTCGGAATGTATCAGCCTGAAAAGGGTGTGATAAAGAAAAACGGTGAGGTTGTTTCAATCAAAAACCCAAACGATGCCACTGCACTTAATATCGGTATGGTGCATCAACACTTCAAGCTCGTTGATGTTTTTACCGTTCTTGATAATATCATTCTCGGCGCCGAAACAACAAAATTAGGCTTTTTACAGAAAAAAAAGGCAAGACAAAAGGTTCAGGAGCTTTCAGACAAATACGGTCTGAAGGTTAACCTTGATGCAAAAATCGAGGACATAACAGTCGGTATGCAGCAAAGAGTTGAAATTCTTAAAATGCTCTACAGAGAAAATGATATTCTTATTTTCGACGAGCCTACTGCTGTTCTCACCCCCCAGGAAATTGACGAGCTTATGGAAATCATGCGAGGCTTTGCAAAAGAAGGAAAGTCTATTCTTTTCATCACTCATAAGCTTAACGAAATTATGGCTGTTTCAGACAGAGTAACCGTTCTGCGCAAGGGCAAATATATCGGCACTGTGGAAACTAAAGACGTCACAAAGCAGGAGCTTTCCACAATGATGGTCGGAAGACCTGTTCAGCTCACTGTTCAAAAAGAAGAAGCAAAGCCCTCTGATGTTGTTCTTAAGCTTGACAATGTCAGCGTTCCTTCCAAAAATCACAAGAACAAGCCTGCTGTTAAAAATGTATCTTTTGAAGCCAGAGCAGGTGAAATTCTTTGCATTGCAGGTATCGACGGCAACGGACAGACCGAGCTTGTAAGCGGTATCACAGGCCTTGAAAAGGTATCTTCAGGCAAAATAACTCTCTGCGGTAAGGATATAACAAATTCATCCATTCGCTCGAGAAATAAGGACGGTATCAGCCATATTCCCGAAGACAGACACAAGCACGGTCTTGTTCTTGACTTCTCACTTGAGGAAAATATCGTTCTTCAGCGTTACTATGAACCTCAGTTCCAAAAGGGCGGCTTCATCAAAACAGAGGCTGTCAGAGAATATGCTGAAAGACTTATCGGTGAATATGATGTCCGTTCAGGTCAGGGTGCTGTCACTGTTGCAAGAAGTATGTCAGGCGGCAATCAGCAGAAGGCTATCATCGCAAGAGAGCTTGACAGAAACATGCCACTCATTATCGCCGTTCAACCCACACGTGGTCTTGACGTCGGTGCAATTGAAACAGTTCACAGCGAGCTTGTTAAAAAACGTGATGAAGGTAAGGCAGTTCTTCTCGTTTCACTTGAGCTTGACGAGGTAATGAGCGTTTCAGACAGAATTCTCGTTATATACGAAGGTGAAATCGTTGGTGAATTTGACCCGAAAACCACAACAGTTTCAGAGCTTGGTCTTTATATGGCTGGAACAAAAAAGCAAGGAGGTAAGAACGAATGAAAAAGATGAATAAAAGCGAAAAAGTCAAATCCCCTCTTTTAGAAAATGACGGCTTCAAATCCGTTCTTTCCTCTCTCATTTCAATTGTAATCGGTCTTCTTGTCGGTGGCATCATCACACTTGTTATTGCTCTGACAAGTGAAGAAATCACCTTCAAGGCCGGTATCGAAGGCATCAAGCTCATCTTCTTCGGTCTTTTCTCAACAGGCCGTGACGCTGCAGGTGAACTGACCTTCGGCTTTAACCCCGTTAACATCGGCAATCTGTTTTTCAGAGCTACACCCATTATTATGACAGGTCTTTCTGTTGCAATTGCCTTTAAGACAGGTCTTTTCAACATCGGTGCTTCAGGTCAGTATCTGATGGGCACTGCAGCAACGCTTTATGTTGCATTGTCAATTCCTACAAGCGTTGTCCCCGCATGGATTGTCTGGATTCTCGCTTTTCTTGCAGGTCTTCTTGCAGGTGCTCTCTGGGGTGCAATTCCCGGTCTCGTCAAGGCATATCTCAACATCAACGAGGTTCTCGCCTGTATCATGACCAACTGGATTGCTGCAAATCTTGTTACCTGGTTTTTCGAAAACAGTCCTCTGCGAAACGGCAGTGAGTCAGGTAAAATCGGTTATATCATGCCCACAACGGCTAACGGTGTTGCAACGGCAAAGTTCGGACTTGATAAGCTTTTCCCCGGCTCACAGGTCAATGCAGGTATTCTTGTTACGGTTATCTTTGCTGTTATCGTTTACATTATCATTTATAAAACAACTCTCGGCTTCGAGCTCAAGGCATGCGGAAGCAATAAGGAGGCTGCAAAATATGCAGGCATCAAGGGCAAGCGAATGATTGTTCTTTCAATGGCACTTGCAGGCTCACTTTCAGGCGGTGCGGCTGCTCTTTACTACCTTTCAGGTAACACAGAATTTTTCTGGTCAACCTATCAATCACTCCCGTCGGAGGGATTCAACGGCATTCCCATTGCACTGCTTGCTTCAAATAATCCCATCGCAGTTATCTTCTCCGGCTGCTTCATGTCAATGCTTAACATCGCAGGCCAGCAGCTTAAGAATCTGACAGCATACAACGAATACATCACAGACATTATCATTGCCGCAATTGTTTATCTGAGTGCTTTCTCACTTGTTATCAAGCACTTTATAAGTGCAAGAATCAAAAAGAGAGCTATTGCAGCTGCTGCCAAGGAAGGCAACGGCACAACGGCTCCCGTTAACACAAATGCAGACGATGAAATTCTTGACGATGCACAGACAAGTGCAGAAAATCTTCAGGACGTAACCGAAAGCGACACAGAAAACGAAGAAGAAAAGGAGGATAACAAATAATGGAATTTCTGATTCAACAAACTCTTATTTATTCAATCCCCCTTCTCATTGTTGCTCTTGCAGGCGTTTTTGCCGAAAGAAGCGGTATCATTAACCTTGCACTTGAAGGTATCATGATTTTCGGTGCCTTTGTGGGTGTCCTTTTCATCAATATCATGCAGAAAAACGAAGTGTTCGCCAAAGAAAACGCCCAATTGTTGCTTGTTGCGACCATGCTGTTTGCCGCAACCTTAGGTGCAATTTTCTCGCTTCTTCTCTCCTTTGCATCAATTAATCTCAAGGCTGATCAGACAATCAGCGGCACTTCACTTAACATGCTCGCCCCTGCAATTGTTCTTTTCCTTATCAATGTTCTTGTTCATCAGAATGTTCTCGGCATGGCACAGGGCGACGCTGCGAGCTGGTTCATTCTTAAAAAAGATACATTCGGCTTTGATGATATCGAATCACTGAATTTTATATCAAGATTCCTGTTCATCAACTCTGAAGGTGAATTGAATTTCATTGCAAGAACCTTCCTTGTTAAAAATTATCTCACCACATACATTTGTCTTGGCATATTTATTGTTCTTTCAATCATACTTTATAAAACAAAGTTCGGTCTCAGACTTCGTGCCTGCGGTGAAAATCCCCAGGCTGCAGCATCACTCGGCGTCAATGTTTTTAAGATGAGATATGCCGGCACAACAATTTCAGGTGCACTTGCAGGCATGGGCGGCTTCGTGTTCGCACTCACAACTGCAAACTGCTCATCAACAGGCGAGGTTGCAGGCTTCGGCTTCCTTGCTCTTGCTGTTATGATTTTCGGCAACTGGAACCCCGGCACCATCGCTGCCGCTTCCTTCCTGTTCGGTCTTTTCAAATGTATTGCTGCCGCATATTCAACAATCGACATCAACGGCGACGGTGTATACATGCTCAAGGAGCTTAACATCAGCACAAACTTCTACAGAATGCTCCCCTATCTCATCACTCTTCTTGTTCTTGCCTTCACCTCAAAGAAGTCAAGAGCTCCCAAGGCTGAGGGTATTCCATACGACAAGGGCAGCAGATAAGCATATCAGATTGATTCTGATACAAGCAGTTTAATTCAAAGGGGATGGTTCTCATCCCCTTTTCTATCCCTGACGGACGGTGATAAAATGAGAATTTACGATATTATTTCAAAAAAGAGAGACGGCTTTGAGTTAAGCGATGAGGAAATCAGCTTCTTCGTTAAAAACTATGTCAGCGGTGAAATCAAGGACTATCATGCTGCGGCTCTTCTTATGGCCATATATCTTCGTGGCATGACAGACAGGGAAATGGTCACACTGACAACAGAAATGGCTCACAGCGGCGATATGCTCGATCTCAGCGGCATTGACGGCGTTACCGTTGACAAGCATTCAACCGGAGGCGTCGGCGATAAAACAACGCTGATTGTGGCTCCCATTGTTGCCTCATTAGGCTGTATAGTTGCCAAAATGAGTGGCAGAGGTCTCGGTCACACAGGCGGTACAGTTGACAAGCTTGAATCAATTGAAGGCTTCAATGTTTCTCTCGAGCCTGATGAATTTATAAAAACGGTCAAAAAAACCGGTATCTGCGTTGTAGGTCAGACCGGTGATCTTGCTCCTGCCGACAAAAAGCTTTACGCTCTGCGTGATGCAACAGCTACGGTGGGCTGTGTGCCTCTTATTGCATCAAGCATTATGAGTAAAAAGCTGGCTGCAGGCTCTCAGTGCATTGTTCTTGACGTTAAATACGGAAGCGGTGCCTTCATGAAAACAGCCGAGGATGCACAGCTTCTTTCAGAAAAAATGGTAGCCATCGGCAAGGGTGCAGGCAGACGTGTCGCTGCCGTTATTTCAGACATGGATACCCCTTTAGGAAAAAACATCGGCAACAGCCTTGAGGTCATTGAAGCTGTTGAGATTCTGAAAACGGGCAAGGACAGTGACCTTACAAGAGTGTGCCTTGAATTAGCAACAAACATTGTGATGCTCGCCAGAAGCATCAGCCGGGATGAAGCATATTCTATGGTCAGCACAGCACTCAGTGATGGATCAGCCTACAAAAAATTTCTTGAGCTGGTTGCAGGTCAGGGAGGAAATCCTGACTTCATTGAAAACACCGATAATTTTGCAAAAGCACAATACAGCTACCGGATTATTGCAGAAAACGAAGGATATGTCAGCTTTATGGACGCCGAAAAAATCGGCTCTTCAAGTGTTATTCTCGGTGCAGGAAGAATCAATAAGGACGATTCTATTGATTACAGCGCAGGAATAATTCTTCACAAAAAAACAGGTGACAAGGTTGAAAAGGGCGATGTTATCGCTGAGCTTTTCACTAACAAGGAAGATAAAATCGATTCTGCAAAAGCTCTTTTCCTTGAGGCTGTGACTATCGGTGACAGCATGCCGGAAGGCAAGCCTCTGATTTACAAGGTTATATCATAGGAGGGTACACATGTATCAGTCTTCTGATTCATCAAACAGAAACAAAAAAAGCGCGCTGCTTTCCATCGGTGCAATAGCTATTATGGCAATTGTGTGTGTTGCATTGGTTTGTGTGATTCTGAACAGCTTTTTACCCGAAAAAGCTGACGGAATAAGCACAACCCTACCGGAACAGACAATCAGCACACAGCCTGCAACAAGCGTGCCTTCAACGCTTTCCGATTACACAACTGTTCCGACAACAATCGGTCAGATAACCGAAATAACAGAGTCGTCAGCCCCCGTCGGTGCCATGACAACTATCACGATAGCCCCTACACTTGCGGCAGAAAAAAGCACTCAGGAAATATGTGACAGCTTTAACAGGGCTGTTAATGATATCAAAAATAACATGGGAAGCTTTTCAATCCACAAGGTTCAGAAGGTTGATGTGAGTCTGACTGAATTTTCACTTCCTGCGCCAACTGAAACAATCAACAGCCTGATTAAAAATGTTGTTGATGATTCTGAAAGCACTTACAGCTTTAACAACGGTGTTCAGGTTGATGATGCTGCGCACAGTGTTTCATCAAGAATATCCCCTTGCTCAAGAAATGCCTCAGTTGTTCCGTCAAACCTTAAAGCAGCCACATCAGAAATGCAGGGCGATAAAGAGGTTATCAAGCTGAGTTTTGTTTCAGACACCTCATATTTTGACGGCAATGTCACTGCTTATCCGATGCAGATTTCAGGTGCAACAGATCCTCTTGACTTTTCGGTTTTGCCAATGGGGCCCTTAAGCATCAGCAATGCTGACATCACTTATCCCGACACACAGGTTGAGGCTGTGATAAGCGGCGACGGCAGACTCGAAAAGCTGACTGTTATTCTTCCCACAATCGTTGACTGCACAGGCGGCATGAGCGTTTTCACAGCTGATATCGGACTTGACATCAAGGTGACGACAGTGTTCAATATTTCTTACAACTGAATATTCTGCAACTCAACAGCTGCCTTTGATCTGTAAAGGCAGCTGTTTTTTATTTATCACCCTCTAAAACAATGTGTTTAAAGTATCAAATGCACTTATTAATTGCGTTGTCTTAAAGTATTTATAAGAAACAACCCAATTATTGTTGCATTTTGTTAAATTATATGTTAATATAATTTTATCGCTTTACTACGATAAAGAAAGGAAAGGATTAACACATGACATCACAACTTTTAGCATTTATTTTATATTTTGTCGTTGTTCTCGGAATCGGTCTGTTCTTTATGTACCGTTCAAGAAACGGCGGTGAAGAGGAGTATTTCCTCGGCGGACGTTCAATGGGTCCCTGGGTAACAGCAATGAGTGCGCAGGCTTCCGATATGAGCGGCTGGCTTCTGATGGGCTTCCCGGGAAGCATTCTCGCCTTCGGCATGGGACAGGTGTGGATCGGTATCGGTCTTGCTCTTGGTACAATCGCAAACTGGATTTTCGTTGCAAAAAGGCTCCGTAACTTCTCAAAGGCTGCCAACGATTCAATCACTCTCCCCCAATATCTTACAAACAGATTTGCAGCAACTAATCCTGCGCTGCAGATAATCTGCGCTGTTGTTTTCCTTGTTTTCTTCACAATTTATGTTGCTTCAAGCTTCGTTGCCGGTGCAACTGTTCTCACAAGTGTAGTGCCCCAGCTTCAGGGCAAGGAAACTATCGCACTTCTTATTTTCGCAGCAATCATTCTCGCATACACATTTTCAGGCGGATTCAAGGCTGTTTGCTGGACTGACTTCTTCCAGGGCCTTATGATGCTTGTTGCACTTCTCGCAGTTCCCATTGTTATTCTTATGACAAAGGAGCTTAATGCTGATGCGCTCAACTTCACAATTGACGGTGTTGCCAACAACTTCGGCACAAACCCCTTTGCTGCAACTCCTCAGGAAATCATCACAGGTCTTTCATGGGGCCTCGGCTACTTCGGTATGCCGCATATCCTTGTCAGATTCATGTCAATCAAAAAGGCTTCCATGATTAAAACATCATCAACAGTTGCCATCATCTGGGTTGTTCTTTCTCTCGGCGCAGCAATTGCAATTGCAATCATGGGCAGAATGCTCGTCGGTCAGGAGCTTGTTGCAGCAGGCAAGCAGGCAAACATTTTCATAGTTCTTGTTTCTGATCTGTTCCCCGGCTTCATTGCAGGTCTTCTTCTTTCAGCAATTGTTGCTGCAGCAATGAGCACTGCTGACTCACAGCTTCTTGTTGCTTCATCATCCTTCACAAGTGACATCTACAAGCCCATTTTCAGAAAGAATGCTTCGGATAAGGAAGTTCTCTGGATCGGCAGAATCGTTGTTATTATTGTTTCTGTTATCGCCTTCTTCATTGCAAACAGCAAAGGTAGCGGTGCACAGGCAATTATGAACATGGTTGAAAACGCCTGGGGTGGCTTCGGTGCATCCTTCGGTCCTGTAATTATCCTTTCACTGTTCTGGAAGCGCACAACCTATAAGGGCGCAATCGCAGGTGTTGTGGGCGGTGCCGTTGTTGACGTTATGTGGCTCATCTTCCTGACAGAAAAGACAGGCATTTACGAAATTCTTCCCGGCTTTATTGTAGGTCTTCTTGCCTGCGTAATTGTCAGTCTTATCGATAAAGCTCCCTCTGAAGAGGTTGTTAAAATCTTTGAAACTGCAACCGCAAAGGACTACGACGAAGACTGATTGTTTAATTTACAACATTAACAGCACAGAAATCCGTTGGGGATTTCTGTGCTGTTTTTTGCTTTTGGGAGACTGTATTATTAATACATAAAAAAACATCCCGCAATGCTGAAATTGCGGGATGTTTATGTTGTATTTTAACTTAAAATATCTGTCAGATTCTTGCAACGCCGCTGTCCCTTGCAGC
This sequence comes from Acutalibacteraceae bacterium, assembly GCA_045533205.1. GTDB lineage: Bacteria > Bacillota > Clostridia > Oscillospirales > Acutalibacteraceae > UBA6857. Next base: position 19,227 of record JAZSHL010000064.1, read on the forward strand.
CTTAGCAACTGCAGCTGCAACTGTGGGGCCAACTCTTTCATCAAATGCAGCGGGAAGAATATAATCAGGTCTGAGCTCATCAGCTGAAACAAGTGAAGCGATTGCTTCGGCAGCAGCCATCTTCATCTCTTCATTGATGTCACTTGCTCTTACATCAAGTGTGCCGCGGAAAATACCGGGGAATGCAAGAACATTGTTGATCTGATTTGGGAAGTCGCTTCTGCCTGTGCCCACAACAAGAGCGCCTGCAGCAAGAGCTTCATCAGGCATGATTTCGGGTGTGGGGTTAGCCATGGGGAACACGATGGGATCCTTTGCCATTGAACGGACCATATCCTGACTTACGCAGCCGGGAGCTGAAACACCGATGAAGATGTCAGCGCCGACAAGAGCATCAGCAAGTGAGCCTGTTTTGCCTGACTTGTTTGAGAATGAAGCGAGCTCCATCTTTGCAGGATCGTTTTCGATACCCTCTCTGTTCTTATGAACAATGCCCTTTCTGTCACACATGATAACATCCTTGATGCCCATTGCGAGGAAGAGCTTTGCAATTGCAACGCCTGCTGCGCCTGCGCCGTTGAAAACAGCAACACATTCTTCAATCTTCTTGCCTGAAAGCTTCAGCGCATTGATAAGAGCTGCGGAGCATACAACAGCTGTGCCGTGCTGGTCGTCATGGAAAATGGGGATGTCTGTCTTTTCCTTGAGCTTTCTTTCTATTTCGAAGCAACGGGGTGCACCGATATCTTCAAGGTTAACGCCGCCGAATGAGCCTGAAATAAGAGCGATTGTGTCAACGATTGTATCAACATCCTTGCTCTTGATGCAAAGAGGAATTGCGTCAACATCACCGAATTCCTTGAAAAGAACACACTTGCCTTCCATAACAGGCATACCTGCTTCGGGGCCGATATCGCCGAGGCCTAAAACTGCAGTACCGTCTGTTACAACAGCGATTGTGTTCCAGCGGCGTGTAAGCTCATATGACTTATTGATATCCTTCTGAATTTCAAGGCAGGGCTGAGCAACACCGGGTGTATAAGCGAGTGAAAGAGCTTCCTTATCCTTAACCTTTGCACGGGCAATAACCTCAATCTTGCCCTTCCATTCGCCATGAAGTCTTAATGATTCTTTTGCGTAATCCATAATGTTCTCCTTTTTAAATTTGATATTTCACCAAGCACAACATTCCGCCGGCCGAACAACCTGCGGAATGTCAGAAATTATTTAGTTATCCCAGGGGAAGGTGTACTGTGTGAGACCGAGATCTGCACGAACCTTGTTCATCTCAGCCTGAACTGACTCATTGATGGGCACACCGCTGTCTTTTCTCTGAAGCCAGATTTCGTATTCCTTTTCACCTGCAGTGTAAATTCTTTCTTCGCCGGGAGCCTTCTTTGAAGCTCTCATTGAACGGATGATATCGCCTGCCTTCTTTCTTGCAATTTCTTCACCCATGAAGTGATTTGTGTCAATTGCAATGAAGAAGTGACCGAGGTGATAAGGACGGATATTGCCTTCTGCATCCTTACCGTCAAGATCCTTACCGTACATACCGTCCTGAAGGATTGATGAAAGGAATTCTACGAAAAGAGCAAAGCCGTAGCCCTTGTAGCCGCCGAGAGCTTCACCGATACCGCCGAGAGTTGTGAGAGCAGCTGTGCCCTGACGGATCTTCTTGAGAGCCTCACCTGAATCGCCTTCAACGGGGTTACCTTCAAGGTCGATAACAGTACCGGGATGAATTTCTTCGCCGATTCTTGCATAGTATTCAACCTTACCGTTCTGTGTGATTGAGGTTGCACAGTCAAAGTTGAAGTCGAAATCTTCATCAGTGGGAACACCGAGGGTGAAGGGGTTTGTACCGAACATACCCTCAACACTGTGAGTGGGAGCAACTGAAGGACGTGCGTTTGTACCGGTCATACCGATGCAGCCTGCCTTTGTTGCCATTGTGGTGTAATAGCCTGCGATACCGTAGTGAGTTGAGTTACGAACAACAACCATACCCATACCGTACTTCTTAGCCTTTTCGATAGCCATGGTCATAGCTCTGTGACCGATAACCTGTCCCATACCGTGGTGACCGTCAACAACTGCTGTTGTTTCAGTTTCCTTGAGAATTTCAAAGTTTGTCTGTGCAAACTGGATGCCT
>JAZSHL010000066.1:0-12804 GCA_045533205.1 Acutalibacteraceae bacterium
ATGGCTCACATCGACGCCGGTAAGACTACAACCTCAGAGCGTATTCTTTACTACACAGGCGTTAACCATAAGATTGGTGAAACCCACGACGGTTCAGCAACTATGGACTGGATGGAGCAGGAGCAGGAAAGAGGTATTACAATCACCTCTGCTGCAACAACATGCTTCTGGAAAGAGCACCGTATCAATATCATCGACACTCCGGGCCACGTTGACTTCACCGTTGAAGTTCAGCGTTCACTCCGTGTACTTGACGGTTCAGTAACCGTTCTTTGTGCAAAGGGTGGTGTTGAACCTCAGAGTGAAACTGTTTGGCGTCAGGCTGACGAGTATAAAGTTCCCAGAATGATCTATGTTAACAAGATGGACATTATGGGTGCTGACTTCTACCGTGTTCTCAAGATGGTTAAGGAGCGCTTCAACTGCAACGCAGTTCCCGTTCAGCTCCCCATCGGTTCAGAAAACACATTTAAGGGTATTGTTGACCTTGTTAACAACAATGCTATCGTTTATTACGATGACATGGGTAAAGACGTAAGAGTCGAAGAAATTCCCGAAGAAATGAAGGATCTTGCAGAAGAATACCGTAATAATCTCATCGAATCCGTTTGTGAAATGGACGAAGAGCTTATGGAAAAGTATTTCGAAGGCGAAGAACCCTCAATAGCTGACATCAAGAGAATCATCCGTAAAGCAACAATTGCTAACGACATGGTTCCCGTTTGCTGCGGTACTTCATACCGTAACAAAGGTGTTCAGCCCCTTCTTGATAACATCATCGACTATATGCCTGCTCCCACAGACATCGAAGCTATCAAGGGCGTAAACCCTGATACAGAAGAAGAGGAAGTAAGACATTCTTCCGACGACGAGCCCTTTGCAGCTCTTGCATTCAAGATTGCAACAGACCCGTTCATGGGTAAGCTCTGCTTCTTCCGTGTATATTCAGGTACAGTTGAAGCAGGTACAACCGTTTATAACTCAGTTAAGGATAGCAGAGAAAGACTCGGTCGTATCCTTCAGATGCACGCTAACCACAGAGAAGACATTGACATCGTTTATTCAGGTGATATCGCAGCTACTGTTGGTCTTAAGAACACAACAACAGGTGATACTCTTTGCGATGCAAAGCACCCTGTTATCCTCGAATCAATGAACTTCCCCGAACCGGTTATCCGTGTTGCTATTGAGCCCAAGACCAAGGCAGGTCAGGAAAAGATGGGTATTGCTCTTCAGAAGCTTGCTGAAGAAGATCCCACATTCCGTTGCTACACAGATGAAGAAACAGGCCAGACCATTATCGCAGGTATGGGTGAGCTCCATCTTGAAATCATCGTTGACAGACTTCTTCGTGAATTCAAGGTTGAAGCAAACGTAGGTAAGCCTCAGGTTGCTTACAGAGAAACAATCCGTGGCACAGCTTCTTCAGATACAAAGTATGCTCGTCAGTCAGGTGGTAAGGGTCAGTACGGTCACGTTAAGATCAACATCGAACCCAACCCCGATAAGGGCTACGAATTTGTTAACAACATCGTTGGTGGTGCTATTCCCAAGGAATACATCGGTCCCGTTGATGCAGGTATCCAGGGCGCTATGCAGTCAGGTGTTATTGCCGGCTACAGCATGGTAGACGTTAAGGTTACTCTTTACGACGGTTCATACCACGAGGTTGACTCATCAGAAATGGCCTTCAAGATTGCCGGTTCAATGGCATTCAAGGATGCTGCAAAGAAAGCACAGCCCGTGCTTCTTGAGCCCATTATGAAGGTTGTTGTTATCACTCCGGAAGAGTACATGGGTGACGTTATCGGCGACCTTAACTCACGCCGTGGTGAAATTCAGGGCTTCGAAGACCGTACAGGCGTTAAGCAGATCAACTCAAGAGTTCCTCTTGCAGAAATGTTCGGCTATGCAACAGACCTTCGTTCAAAGACTCAGGGCCGTGGCCAGTACGTAATGGAACCCGACGGATACAAGGAGATTCCGAAGTCAATTTCTGAATCAATCGTATCAGAAAGAGCTAAGAGAGACTAATTTTTCTCAAAAAACTCTTGCAATTCTGTCATATAACTGATAGAATATAAATGATGCAGTTTAAACTGCAAACACCAAAAATTATTATTGTCAATATTAAGGAGGAGATTCCAATGGCAAAAGCAAAATTTGAAAGAACCAAGCCTCATGTTAACATTGGTACAATCGGCCACGTTGACCACGGCAAGACAACCCTTACAGCAGCTATCACAAAGACCCTCGCTATGAAGGGCGGCGCAGACTTCATCGACTATGCTAACATCGATAAGGCTCCCGAAGAAAGAGAAAGAGGTATCACAATCAACACAGCTCACGTTGAGTACGAGACAGAAACACGTCACTATGCTCACGTTGACTGCCCGGGCCACGCCGACTACATCAAGAACATGATCACAGGTGCTGCACAGATGGACGGTGCTATCCTTGTTATCGCTTCAACAGACGGCCCCATGGCTCAGACAAAAGAACACCTTCTTCTTGCTCGTCAGGTTGGCGTTCCCTATATCATCGTATTCATGAACAAGGTTGACCAGGTTGATGACGAAGAGCTTCTTGAACTCGTTGAAATGGAAATCAGAGAAACTCTTGACGAATATGAATTCCCCGGCGATGATACACCCATCATCAAGGGTTCAGCTCTCAAGGCTCTCGAATACGCAGGCGGCGACACAAACGCTCCCGAACTTGCTCCCATCTGGGAACTCATGGCTGCAGTTGACAGCTACATCCCCACTCCCGACCGTAAGGCAGACCTTCCCTTCCTTATGCCCGTTGAAGACGTATTCACCATCACAGGTCGTGGTACTGTTGCAACAGGTAGAGTTGAAAGAGGTCAGCTCAAGACTGGTGAAGAACTTGAAATCGTTGGTCTTACAGACGAAAAGAGAAAGACTGTTTGCACAGGTATCGAAATGTTCCGTAAGATCCTTGACTACGCTGAAGCAGGCGATAACATCGGTGCTCTTCTTCGTGGTATCCAGCGTTCAGAAATCGAACGTGGCCAGGTTCTTGCAAAGCCCGGTTCAATCCACCCCCACACAAAGTTCCGCGGTCAGGTTTACGTTCTTAACAAGGATGAAGGCGGCCGTCACACACCTTTCTTCAACAACTACCGTCCCCAGTTCTACTTCCGTACAACTGACGTAACAGGTATCATTAAGCTTCCCGAAGGCACAGAAATGTGTATGCCTGGTGACAACGTTGAAATGGACGTTGAACTTATCACAGAAATCGCTATCGAAGAAGGTCTTCGTTTCGCTATCCGTGAAGGTGGCCGTACAGTTGGTTCAGGCGTTGTTATCGCTATCAACGACTAATTCAAATGTATAAAGCTACATCCCTCAGTTTTCTGAGGGATGTTTTTTTCATTTGTGTTGACCATTATGTATTCATGATACGTTTATTACAATTAAATCAAAGGGGATTGAAGAAACGAATTTTTTTCAGTCCTATATTTTTATTAAATTGTAAGAAAACCTTAAGCTTTTCTCAAGAAAATCTTAAGGAAATTTGTTCTTCAGGTTGATATTATATAATCATCAAAAGGAAAAGGATGGTTATATGAAAAGAAAAATAAAAAAGCCTAAAAACAAAATACACATCTTAATCATATTTATAGCTTTGCTTTCTTTGTCAGTGTCAGTTGTGACCGCTTTTACATTCGGAAATGCTTCAAATGAAAAACAGGAGTATTTGGCAACATTGCCGGAAAACATCAGAAATCTTTATGAAAAGAACCCTGACGCTGAAGAATTCGTTTTTAATTATAATGAGCTTTACGGCACAAGGGGCGAAGTTGATTTGTCCGAGCATTTAAAATCTGAGAAAATTCCGCTTTTTATGCAGTGGGATAAAAGGTGGGGCTATATGGAATATAGCGGCGATTGTGTTGCAATTACAGGCTGCGGCCCTGTCTGCCTTTCTATGGTCGCTTTTTATCTCACCAAGAATGAGGATATGTCACCTGACAGAATAGTTGATTTTGCAATTGAAAATAATTATTATTCTCCGGGCAACGGTTCTCTTTGGACACTTATCGGTGAAGGCGGCAAGAGGTTAGGCATGAATGTTAAAGAACTGCCTTTAGATGAAAACATAATTATCAATAATCTGAAAAAGGGAAATCCTATAATCTGTGTTATGGGCAAAGGGGATTTCACTTCAACAGGCCATTTTATAGTTATGACGAAGTATGAAGACGGAAAAATATGGGTAAATGATCCTAACAGTTTTGACAATTCCGAAAAAGGATGGGAATATGACAGAATAAAGTCACAGATAAAGAATTTATGGGCGTGCTCAGCATAAAATACTACCCCGACACTTCTGTGTCGGGGTTTCTGACTACTAACTACTAACTACTGACTACTGACTACTGACTACTGTTACAGTACATTGCTCAGATATAATTCCATATCAAACTCATCCAATGCGCTGTCCTTTTTCAGATATAGCGGATGATGCGGATGTCCTTTTTTTGAAATTGCACCCGAGGAATACCATTTTGACTGATATTTCATTGAAATATCCACCATTTCACGAAGGCAAGCCTTGAGATAAGGCCGCATTTCAACGATTGTGCCCCATGCTGCCCAGACTGACGGCTTTTCACTTTCATAAAGTGAGAGAATATATTCAAAAGCCTTCATGTTTTCTTTGTGTAAAAGCTCGTTCAGCTCTTTGTCCATGTCATCGGGTTTAGTCGCTCTCTGAGCATAAACATTGAACATGATAAAGCTGTCATAGCCGTTGTGAAGAGCAATTCTTTCAACGGATTTGAGTGTGTTATCAAGGTCATTCGGTGCGGCAGTTGAAGGGTTGATACCTATGCAGATGAGTGGATTTTTACCTGTTGTGCCAAGTATGTAACGATATTCACTATAGTGATTGGGGACATAAAGCCAATCCTCAACATTGTATTCAATGTGGCTCTGAATCTTACTTTCTTCTAATGCTTTGTAGAATTCTTCAATTTCAACAAGCTGTGATTCTGTTTTAGGAATATGCACATTTTCACTTCCTTTTACTTGTATAGGTTTAAATTATAACAATACAATATATTGTTGTCAAGGTGTTGCATATGCTTGACATATTGAACTGTTACAGGTATAATTACCATATATGCAAAAACAGAAAAAAATATACAGGAGGTTAATTATGTCTCAAGCTCAGGTAAACAGCCCTCTTATTAAGGAAAGAGATTATTGGTATGACAATGCTAAGGCTTTTTTGATTGTCTGCGTTGTAATCGGACATCTGGCAAACGGTATTTTTTCAACCAGTACACCTTGGGTGGTTGCGTTACAAAAATTCATTTATGTTTTCCACATGCCCGCCTTCATGATAATTTCAGGCAGATTTGCCAAGAAGAGAATTGACCGTGGAGATTGGATGACGGTTGTGTCTAAGGTGCTTGTTCCTTATCTGATATTCCAGACAGCTATGCTTGTGGTGTATTCTGCGCTAGATAATACTCCGAGCAAGTTCAATTATTTTAATCCTCTTTTTGGTCTGTGGTATTTCTTCAATATTGCAGTTTATTCACTGATTACGCCTTATCTGAAAAAGATCAAGCTGCTTATGCCCTTGTCCTTAATTGCAGCCCTTGTTGTAGGTTTTGGCTTTAACGAGCTTTTCGGTGCTTTCCACAGAATTGTGTGCTTCTATCCCTTCTTCCTTTTCGGATACTACACATATAAGTTCAACTTCTCTTTCTGCAGAAGGATTCCTTTCAGAATTGTGAGCTATGTTGTCTTTGCTCTTATCGGCCTTTATGTTCTTAAAAATGTCAGAACAGTAAGCTTTGAGCTTCTTTGCATGAACAAGACCTATGCCTTTATTTCCGATAAGTATGACTGGACGATGCTCGAAACCTTGGGTCACACTGTGTTAAGATATCTGTTAGGCTTTGTCGGCTTCTTTATGGTTATGGGCATGATGCCGAGGAAAAAGCAATTCTTCTCATATATCGGTGTGAATTCCGTATATGTTTATGTTCTTCATTGCTTCCTCATTGTTATGCTCCGTGAGCTTGACGAGGACTATGATCTGTTAAGAGTTCTCACAAACAAATGGCTTCTTCTTGCATACTGCTTCTCGGGCATCCCGCTTTCATTTATTCTTGCAAGCAAGCCTGTAAGAAAACTGACATCTTTCTTTGTTGAGCCTAAATTCGACCTTGCAAAAATCACTAAAAAGCTTGCAGGAACTGAAAAATTCAGGGAGGAAAAGTGATGGCAGAAGTAAAAAGCCCTTTGCTTTCAAAAGGCAGGGATTATTGGTATGACAACATAAAAGCTTTTCTGATTATCAGTGTTGTTGTCGGTCACTTTGCTTCCGGTGGCACCGATGCAGGGTTTGGTATAGATGGCAACTGGCTGGGTATTCTTAAAAAGTTTATTTATGTTTATCACATGCCCGTGTTCATGATGGTGTCGGGCAGATTTGCGAAAGGCAGAATCAACAGAGATGAATGGCCGAAGGTAATTTCAAAGGTTCTGGTGCCTTATCTGATTTGTCAGATTCTCATGCTGCTGGTGTGCAGCTTTATGGATGATGTTATTCTTTCAAGGCATTTCACATTCCTTAATCCTATGTACGGAATGTGGTACATGATGAATGTTGCTGTTTATACAATTGTCACAGGCAAGCTTAAGGATAAAAAGTGGCTTTTCTGGCTTGCGTTGGCAGCGGCGCTGCTTGTAGGCTTCTCATTTAAGATTCTTTACGGCGGTTTTCACAGACTTGTTTGCTATTATCCCTTCTTCCTGTTCGGATATTATACAGCAAACTTCAAATTTAATTTCTGCAAAAAGCCATGGTTCAGAATACTTGCAGCTCTGGCGTTTTTCGCAATTGCAGTTTATATCTTCTACAGAGGCAGATATGTTCAGTATAACCTTCTGAGCATGAATAAAACCTATTGGGCAATTGCAAGAGCCACTCACTCAAACGCATACAGAGTCTGCTTCAATGCAGTGGGAAGATATATTATGGCCTTCCTGTTCTTCTTTATCATTCTTGGTATAATGCCGACGAAGAAGACATTTTTCTCTCATCTCGGCAAATACTCCGTATATATTTACGCATTACACCTGTTTATTGTCATTGCACTCAGAGATCTTGACACAAGATACAAGCTTCTCGACGCACTCGACACTGACTGGAAAGTAATTTTATATCTTCTGGGTACAGTTGTGCTGGCATTTATTCTTGTCAGCAAGCCTGTCAGAAAGCTGACAAGGCCATTGCTCGAGCCGGATTTTGATTTGGTGAGAGTTGTCAGACAGCTTTCAGGAACAAGTGAAAAGAAAGACTAAAAAAGTAATCCACCGATGTAATGCACATCGGTGGATATTTTTTGTTTTATTCTGAGATCCGTTAAGACGGAGAGCAGTTATGAATTAATAAATTCTATGATTTTTTCTGCATCGTTATATCCTTCTTCGTATAACTTTGTCAGAGGTTCATACTCTCTTGTGAGAGTGTTTGCACCGAAGCAGTCATCGGGCTCAATGACAAGCACCTTGCCCTCTTTTTCCCATTCGGCGACTTTGTCAAGAATTTCCTTGCAGCGGATAGGCAGAGTTTTCATAAGCTGATAAACATCTGAATATTTTCTGATTCTTGATGAAAGCACCTTTGTTGCAAACAGTGGTTTGCAGTATTCCTGACGGGATTTTGTAAGAACAAGGATAACCTTGTCGCAACCGTCTTCAAAGGCTTTGTCAACGGGGATAGGCTCGGCAACACCGCCGTCAAAATATAAGTCATTCTGAAGATTGACGGGTATGCATATACCGGGCAGACAGCAAGAAGCCTTGAGAACTGTATAATCATTTCTGAGAACATCGGAATTGCTGAAGAACACACCTTTTCCGTCTCTCACCCTTGTTGTGGCAGCCTTGAAAATAACATCCGATTTGCTGAAGGTGTCAAAATCAAGAGGATTTTCGCCGTCCTCGTTGCTGAGGGTGCTGTAAATATAATCAAGAGAAATATATGAGCCTGTTGAGAAAAGATTTTTCATGCTCATATATTCTTTTCTTTTTGCATATTCCCTGTAAAATGGGAGAGTACGACCCCTCTGACCTGCAATGTAGGTGATGAGGTTTGCAGAACCTGCAGAAACGCCGAGGCAGTAGGGAATCATAACATTTTCATCAAGAAGGCGGTCATATATTCCGCTTGAATAAACGCAGCGCATACCGCCGCCCACATCGACTATACCGATCAAAGCAATACCTCCGTCCAGATATCAGTGAGTCTGAAAACAGAACAGGCATGACCCTTAAGCGCGTCTGAAAGCTCCTGTGAGATATTCTCTTTCGTAGCCTTTGTCCACAATTCATAAGCACTGAAATTGCCATTTATACCGTGTTCCGAAAGTGAAACGGTAATCTTTCTTTCGTCATCTGAAAGGTTAAACAGAGCAATAACAAATGCGCCGTTTTTGTCTTTGCAAAGCCATGCAGCTTCATTTTTGTTTCTGAAAAGCTGTCTGTTTTCTGATGAATACTGATTAATTTCTATAATATCACGGTTGGTGATAACCTCAAGGTCCTCGGGACGGTTTTCGCGAAGCTCACCGCCGAGCATAAGCGGTGAACGGAAAATCGCCCACAGAGAAAGCATTGTTTTCTGCTCGTCGGGGGTGAAGTTGGTGTATCTGTCCCTGTCACCAAGGCAGGTGCAGGTCTTGCTGATTTTGCCAAGAGGCAGCATATCACAGTCAGGCCAGCAACCGGCTTTGACATGGGGAGCCCATTTTTCACAGCGCTCAAACATGTTGTAAAGCTTGCTCCAATGGTCCCAAAAGTCACCTGTCATGCGCCACATATTGGCATTCTGTGAAAGGTGGAAGGCCTCGTTCACAACAGCAGGGCCGGGAGAGAGTGAAAGCACCATAGCTCTGCCGCAGTTGTCGATAGCTTTTCTGATCATTTCAATTTCTTCTCTTGCACTGTATGGGTCATGAGGCTTGAATTCAGTGTTTGCAATGTCATCAACCTTAACAAAATCAACACCCCATGAGGCATAAAGCTCAAAAAGGCTGTTATAGTATTCCTGAGCACCCTCGGCATGAGAATTCACACCGTACATATCGGTGTTCCAAAGGCAAAGAGAAAAGCCGTGAGCAATCTGTCTTGCTGTGCGGTCGGTACCCTTGATGGGCGTGTTCTGATGCACTGCCTGACGGGGAATACCACGCATAATATGTATACCGAACTTGAGCCCCATAGCATGAATTTTATCAGCGATTGCCCTGAAGCCGACTCCGTTTGCTGAAGAGGGAAAACGGTTCTCGGCAGGTATAAGACGTGAATATTCGTCCATACACAGCTCGGTGAAGTTGTTATAGAAATTGCTCACAGCCTTCGGCTCATACCACTGAATGTCGCACACAACATATTCCCAACCGTAGTCCTTGAGATTGTCGCGTATGTATTCGGCGTTGCCGAGCAGTTGTTCTTCATTGACGGCAGCACCGTAGCAGTCCCAGCTGTTCCAGCCCATAGGCGGGCGGGGAGCAAATGTATCTTTATTGAGCATAGTGATTCTCCTTTTTAATTTATGGAAAATTTTTTTAAAATCCGATGGTTTTATTTTATCAATTTAAAGAGATAAGGTCAATGTTTTTCGTCAAATTGGATAAGGTTTTTCCTTTTGCTTGACTTTTGGCATATATTGGATATAAAATATACACCAGACAATTATTATTTAAAGGAATGATAAAAATGAAAGCTATTATCACAGTTATCGGTAAGGATACAACAGGTATCATCGCAGCAGTATGCACACTTCTTGCAGAAAAGAAGGTCAACATTCTCGACATCAGCCAGACCGTTATGGACGGATTTTTCACAATGACAATGCTTGTTGATTTTCAGAAGGAAAGCGCAGAATTTGCTGAAGTGAGCGATGCTCTTTCTAAAAAAGGCGAAGAGCTGAATCTTTCCATCAGAATTCAGCGAGAAGACATTTTTGACCTCATGCACAGAATATAAAGCTTGTCTTATTCGCATAAGGAGGTACAATAATGCATACACAAAAAGAAATTCTTTCCACAATCAATATGATTGACCATCAGCACCTTGATGTCAGAACAATCACAATGGGCATATCTCTTCTTGATTGCTGCAGTGATGACGTCAATGTAACTGCTGAAAAAATATATAACAAAATCACCACGCTTGCAAAGGACCTTGTGAAAACAGGTGAAGATATCGAAAAGGAATTCGGCATCCCCATTGTCAACAAGCGTATTTCCGTCACTCCCATTTCGATTGTTGCTGCGGCCTGCAAGCAGACCGATTATACTCCCATAGCAATTGCACTTGATAAGGCTGCAAAAACTGTCGGAGTCAATTTCATTGGCGGCTTTTCGGCGCTTGTGCATAAGGGCATGACCAAGGGTGATATCAATCTTATCAATTCAATACCATCTGCTCTGGCTTCAACAGAAAGAGTCTGCTCTTCCGTTTCAGTTGCAAGCACAAAAGCAGGTATCAATATGGATGCCGTAGCTCTGATGGGCGGAATCATCAAAAAGACAGCAGATATGACTGCAGATAAGGGCGGCTTTGGCTGTGCAAAGCTGGTTGTTTTCGCAAATGCAGTTGAGGATAACCCCTTCATGGCAGGTGCATTTCACGGTGTCGGTGAGGCTGAGTGTATTATCAATGTGGGTGTCAGTGGCCCCGGTGTTGTGCATCACGCACTGAAAAAGTGCAAGGGACAGCCCTTTGATGTTGTTGCTGAAACAATCAAAAAGACAGCTTTCAAAATTACACGTATGGGTCAGCTCGTGGCCTCTGAAGCCTCACAAAGACTTGGTGTGCCCTCTGGTATCGTTGACCTTTCACTTGCTCCCACACCCGAAAAAGGGGACAGTGTTGCAAGAATTCTTGAAGAAATGGGCCTCGAGGTCTGCGGCACTCACGGCACAACAGCCGCACTTGCTCTTCTCAACGACGCAGTTAAAAAAGGCGGCGTTATGGCAAGTAACCATGTGGGCGGTCTGTCAGGTGCATTTATCCCCGTCAGTGAGGATGAGGGCATGATTGAGGCTGCAATGAAAAATGCACTCACACTGGATAAGCTTGAGGCTATGACCTGCGTATGCTCTGTCGGCCTTGATATGATTGCAGTGCCCGGTGAAACCTCTGCCGAAACTCTTTCAGCTATCATTGCAGACGAAATGGCAATCGGTGTTGTGAACACCAAAACAACAGCAGTGCGTATTATTCCTGCCGTGGGAAAAAAGGTTGGCGAAATTATCGAATTCGGCGGCCTTTTAGGCTCTGCCCCCGTAATGCCCGTTCATGAATTTTCAAGCGTTGACTTTATCGCACGTGGCGGCAGAATCCCTGCTCCCATGCACTCACTGAAGAACTGATGACGAAGGCATCAGAATGGAGAATGCAGAACGCAGAATTGAGCTTGGGTCGGGTGAAAAAGGGACGGTCTGACCCGCTGACGTTATATTTAAAGAGGTGTTAAAGATGAAAATAATTGACATCATAAAACAAGAAAAGCCAACCCTTTCCTTTGAGGTTTTTCCACCGAAAACAAGTGACAATTTCGAATCTGTGAAAGAGGCAACAGAAAAAATAGCTCTTTTGAAGCCTGATTTCATGAGCGTTACCTACGGTGCAGGCGGCGGCACTTCAGAATTCACTGCATCAATTGCACAGAATATTCAGCAAAAAGCAGGTGTGCCTGTTCTGGCTCATCTGAGCTGTGTTTCTTCAACAAAGGATGAAATCAGAAAGCAGCTTGACTCTCTGAAGGCAAAGGGTATAGAAAATATTCTGTCTCTCAGGGGAGATATCCCACAGGGTATGACAAAGGAGCATCTTGACTATCACTATGCCTATGAGCTGACAAAGGAAATCAGAGAATACGGTGATTTCTGCATCGGCGGTGCCTGCTATCCGGAATCCCATCCCGAAAGTGAAAACTCCTTCAAGGATATCGAATATCTTAAGGTCAAGGTTGATGCAGGCTGTGAATTTCTCACAACACAGATGTTTTTTGACAATAATGTTCTTTATAATTTCCTTTACAGAGCGAGAAAGGCGGGCATCAATGTGCCTGTTGTTGCAGGTATCATGCCTGTGACCAATCCGAAATCCATCAAAAGAATCTGCGGCATTTCGGGCACGGCTCTTCCCCAGCGATTTATCAGAATCGTTGACCGTTACGGTGATAATCCCGAAGCAATGAAGCAGGCAGGAATTGCCTATGCCACAGAGCAGATTATCGACCTTTTGGCTAACGGCGTAAACGCTATACACGTTTATTCTATGAACAAGCCGGAGGTTGCAGCAAAAATACAAAGCAATCTTTCCGACATTATTCCGAACACTAAGGAAAATTAAATTATGAAAATATTAGAAAAGATACGTTCTGAACGTTTATATTTTGACGGCAGTGCAGGTACGTATCTACAGTCTTTGGGATATGATGACGTTCCGTACACACTAAACCTTACCAAGCCCCAAGCAGTAATTGCTATGCACAAAAGCTATTTGGAGGCAGGCTGTGATATAATCTGCACCAATACCTTCGGCGCAAATCGCTTGAAGGCTCTAAATTATGCAGAAATTATTGAATCGGCAATAGCCAATGCAAAAGAGGCTGTTCGGCAAGTATCTTGTGGTGAAAAGTTTATTGCATTGGATATTGGTCCTACCGGCAAACTGTTAAAGCCTTTGGGCGATTTGGATTTTGAAGATGCAGTAAAGCTTTTTTCTGAGCAAATCATTG
>JAZSHL010000115.1:0-64118 GCA_045533205.1 Acutalibacteraceae bacterium
AAGCACTTTAAAGTGCGAAATAAGTATTCAAGAAAAGGCGAAAATCACCGATAATGCTGACGCATATCGGTGATTTTTAACGAATTATTGTGTGCTTAGTTCACATTTTAAAGAAATACTTCCTTACCGGATGTCGGCATACACTTCCGGCGTATATTTCTGAATATTAAATTATTAGTCGTTAAGAGGCTTTTCAAACAATTCACCGACAAGGTTGTTTTCATGTGCTTGCATATTCTCGGTTTTTTCATAAAGATACTTTCCGAGATCAAGACGAAGAAGCTTGTGGCCTGAATTTCTTGAAGAAATCGGTAAAAGCTCCATATATCTGTTGCCGTACCAGTGACGAAGATAAGCATCATATTCCTTCGGCACCTTAAACATCATGTCTTCATAGGGCACTTCAACCATCTCGTCAAACCAGGAAACAGGGAATGCTCCCCTTTCAAGATTCTGTCCCACACCGTCTATGATATATTTGCTTTTCTTTTTGAAATTAAACAGCTGTAATGCTCTTTCAAAGCAGAAATGGTAAAATCTATATGGCACAAAGCGCATAAGAGGCAGGAAAAGCTTTGAGGCTCTGTAATGTATACCCTTTCTTGCAACATTAACCCAGCGCACATTGATAAGACGGCGGAAAATCTTGATAAGCTTGATATGAATTTTCTGTCCCAAGGCTGAATTTGAGGTTTTGTCATAGACAAGAACATCAACAAAAATACCGTTTTCAATATTGTTGAATCTGTTTGAAAACTTTGTGTTGAAATAGGTGTCCTTAAGACGGATTTTATCAAAGATATAATGAGAATCAGGCTCATGCTTGTAGGATTGATATTGCATCAAGGGTGAAAGCTCCTGAGGGCATACCCTTCTGAACTTTTCATAATCCTTTCTGAACATACAGATATCAATGTCATCATCCCAGGGAATGAAGCCCTTGTGTCTTATTGCACCGAGCATTGAACCGCCCACAAGGAAATAGGGAATATCATGCTTTTTGCAGATACGGTCAATCTCTCTGATGATATCCATTTCAAGCCTTTTGATACGCTCAAGCTTGCCCTGATATATACCGACATAAAAATCAGCATCATATTCATCATCAGTGCGTGCAAGTGCTGTTCTGTAAAGGGCTTCCTGCAAGGGTGTCACGATTGTCCAGCCGATGCCTTTGATTTTGAAGTTTCCGAGGCATTCATATCTCTTTTCATGTATGTCATCAACAGTCAGATCATCTTCAAAACGGATTTCAGGCTTTTTGTAAGAAAAAGATTTGTAAAGATTGTTTTTGACATCATGAAGCGTGAAACGATAGTTTGCTGCATTATAAACATTACCGTTAGCGCCGTTAAAATCAACAGTGTGAATTGCTGTTATTGCCTGTCTTATATAACAGCCGGTGTAGTTTACAAGGTCATCACTTCTTTTGAAGGTGATTTTGTTGTCCTTGACAAGCTCATCAATAATCTCATCTAATGAGAGTTTGGATGTGTCACTGACCAACGGACCGAAGATATTGTCGAATCTGACAACCTTCATGAACTGCTTATCAGACCTGAAGTGCTTTCTGCAAACATCCTCCAGCTCAATGACAGTCTTTTCAACAGCAAAGGAATCGTCATAATCTGCAAGAGCTTCTATCTCCCTTTCAGAGCATGCAGCAATGCCTTCCGGCAAGGGACTGCTGAAATTAAAAATCGGCAGAAGTATAAATCTTCCGTCAACACTGTCGGACACAGTAAGCCAGCTGTCAAGATTTTCTTTCTTTTTCTTTATGAGCTCTGAATCCTTATAGCAGTCAAGCTGAAGATTTGCAATATAATAAAACCTTTTGTAGCCTTTATGGTGTGTGTTTTCAAGATATTCTTTCTGATTATTGTAAATATGGAATTCGGCCTTTTCTCCGAATTCAGCAGCAATTTCATCATAAAGCTCTTTATTTCTGCATTCACCTTCTGTGATTACATTGACAACACCACCGTCTTCCGGTGAGCAGACAGACATGTTGAAGCCTGCGATATATGCTGCAAGTGTGTGTTCGTCACAAATAATGTTTATCTCATTTCCACAGTAAAATGTGGGACGGTATTTTTTTCTGCTCAGCTCTGTGCTGACACACTTTATTTCATCTAAAAAATACTGATTCATATTTCTCTTTCCTTTGCTGCGATTATCTTTATGATTATACTCTCATACTATTATTTTGTCAACTTAAGAAATCAGAAGACGGTCGGATACAATATATACTTATTGACAAAAACACATAAAATCGTATAATAATAATTAAATGAAAATAAGAGGTGAATTTTATGATATATGCAGTTATAGCAGCAGGCGGAATCGGCAGCAGAATGGGTAATGAAAAGCCGAAGCAGTACATCACCCTTAAGGATAAGCCGATAATCGCTCACACTGTTGAGAAGTTTTACGTCTGCAGCCGCTTTCAGAAGGTGCTTATTCTCGTGCCTGACCAGTGGGTGAGCCACACAAAAAGCATTATGAAAAAACATATGCCCGACGACGGAAAGATTGTTGTTCTTAAAGGTGGCAGTACACGAAACGAGACCATAATGAACGCAATAAAATACATCGAAGAAACTGACGGTCTTACTGATGAAACAATTATCGTCACCCATGATGCTGTGCGTCCTTTTGTTTCGGCAAGAATCATTGACGAAAATATTGATGCAGCAGTTAAATACGGAGCCACAGATACAGTTGTTCCGGCAACCGACACGATTGTTGAAAGTCAGAACGGAAAGGTTATTTCTGCAATTCCCGACAGAAGCAAGCTCTATCAGGGCCAGACGCCACAGGCATTCAAGGCTAAGCTTCTCAAGGAGCTATACTACAGTCTTACTGAGGAAGAGAAAAATATCCTCACAGATGCCTGCAAGATTTTCTCTATGAAGGGCCATGATGTTCATATGATCGACGGTGAGGTTCACAACATCAAAATCACCTATCCTTATGACTTAAGAGTTGCAAAATCGCTTCTTGATGAAGAATTTTAATTAAGAGGAGCAAATAATGCTTAACACAATATACAGACTGACACAACCCAGAAAATTTGAAATTGAGTTTTCTGACATTGATATTCTCTGCGGCGATGTGATTGTAAGGCCGACATATCTTTCAATCTGTAACGCCGACCAGAGATATTATCAGGGCACAAGAGATGCAAAGGTGCTTGCAAAAAAGCTTCCGATGGCACTGATTCACGAGGGCGTCGGCGAGGTAGTCTATTCCCCTGTTGACCAGTTCAAGCCCGGTGACAGAGTTATCATGATTCCGAACACTCCGACACAGGAGGATGAAATTGTTGCCGAAAACTACCGCCTTTCAAGCAAGTTCAGAGCAAGCGGCTTTGACGGATTTATGCAGGAATTTGTCAGCATCAGACCTGACAGACTTGTTCACCTGCCCGATTCGATAGATCCTGCTGTTGCATCCTTCACTGAAATAGTTTCTGTAAGCGTTCATGCTATAACAAGATTTGACTCAATTGCCCATAAAAGAAGAGATGTTATCGGAGTCTGGGGTGACGGCAACTTAAGCTATATGACAAGCATATTTCTTAAGAAGTTTTTCCCGGATTCAACGGTGTATGTTTTCGGTGTTGTGCCTGCAAAATTAAGTGATTTCACCTTTGTTGACGGAACATTTCTCACAAGCTCAATTCCTGACGGACTTCAGGTTGACCACGCATTCGAATGTGTGGGAGGAAACGGTTCGCAGATAGCAATCGACCAGATAATTGACCGGATCAATCCCGAGGGCACTATATCAATCCTCGGAGTCAGCGAATATGCTGTGCCAATCAACACAAGAATGATTCTTGAAAAGGGACTTCGAATGTTCGGCTCGTCCAGAAGCGGAAGAGAGGATTTTCTCAAAACTGTCGAGATGTATGAAAAGCATCCCGAAATCCCTGAATATCTCAGCCATATGGTTTATATGGTGAAGCCTGTCAGAAATATCGCTGACATGAAGGAAGCCTTTGACATGGACACAAAAAAGGCCTTCGGAAAAACAATTATGAAATGGGAAAAATAATAATAACGGAGCAATATGCACAAGCATTTTGCTCCGTTTTTTTTACACGAGAAGTGCGTTCCAGTCATCAATGCCGCCGTCATAAAGCACATCAGCTATAAGCTGAGCAAGATCAACGGCATTTCCGTTATAATCAGTGAGCTTGATAACCTTGCCGAGTCTTTTGCAGACTGCAACAAATGCCTTATATTCGGGTGTATCAGGTGAATAGTTCTCAGTTCCGCCATACATATTAAGAATAACCTTGCAGACAAATTCGACAATTTTGTCATCCTTGATGCTTTCATCAACATATTTGCCGCAGCCAAGGAGCTTACACATTTTACCGAAGGTCATTCCGTTTGCAATTTTACCGATTTTCTGCAGTATGGGCTGCATTTTGCGAAGCTTTTCTTCTTCACCGCTGAAGCCCTGTGCAAGAACAAGGAAGGTTTCGAAGTCATTTTCGATTGTTTCAAAAACACCCTTTACCATATATAAGAAGTGCTCTTTTGAATATTCAATAACATCCTGACCGCCGAGATCCCAGTCGATTTCTTTAATCTGGACTGTTTTTACATCCATGCCTGCATCTGAAAATTCAACCTTACGGTATGCAAGAGGATATGCTGTCAGAGCAGCAGTGTTGATCTGGTAGAGCTTATTCCCCTTCTTTGTTTCGATAAAGTCAATGTCGTGAATGTGTGTATGACCGACAAAAACATATCTGATTCCGAGGTCAGCAAGATAAGGTGTTGTGAATTCATATCCGCCAAGCATTGCCTTGTGTGAAAAAATCGGATAAATGGGTGAAGGCTCAATGATCGGATGGTGTGTCATTGCGAAAATTTGACAGCCTGCTTTTTTAGCAGCCTCAACCTGATCCTTTATCCAGAAGAGAAGATCATTATAATAACCGCAGAATTCGTCAAAATCACCGTCGTCGTTAAGAGCGAGCATACGCACATCATCAGTGAGCTGTACGCAGTAGGAATAGGATTTTTCATGCTCTGCAATTGCTTCGCTGTAGCCGAAATCATTATATAGCTCTCTCAGCTGTGCTCTTGTATATTTAGGAAGCTCTGTTTCTCCTTCTTCATCGGTATATTTTCTTGCGTGCATATAAAAGTCATGCGTTGCAAATGTAATAAACACACGCTTACCGTTGTCTTTAAGGTTCTGAAGCTTTTCAACAAGTGAATCGTGGCTCTGCTGTTCACCGTCAAAGGTAAGGTCGCCTGAAATCAGAACAATCTCATTTTCCTTATCCTCAATAACAGATCTGAAAGCCGCATCAACAATTGCACCGCTTTCGGCCATACACTTCTGATCAAGCTTACACTTCATTTCATAGCATTTGCCGCTTGAACCGATTCTGTCATTTGCATAATAGTGCAGGTCGGTCAAATGATAAAAATTTAATTTTTCCATAGTTTCTCCTTATCAATACAGCATACAGGACTGAGCCCGTATGCTGTTTATTATGATATTAAAGACCTGTCTTTTCTCTGATGTAGTTTCTTGCAAGAACTGCATATTCATAGGGATTTGCTACTGCAGGATCCTGTTCTGCTTCAACAACAACCCATCCTTCGTAGCCTGCTTCATCAAGAATATCAAATACGGGAGTGAAGTCAAAGTCACCGTCACCGGGAACTGTGAATGAGCCTGCACGAACTGAATCAAGAAAGGAATAACCCTTATTCTTTGCATCTTCAATAATATCCTTACGGATGCTCTTAAGATGAACGTGCTTTATTCTGTGAACATACTTCTTGAGTACGCCGAGAACATCTTCACCGCTGAATGAGAGGTGACCTGTATCAAAAAGAAGATAAACAAGGTCGGGATCAGTGATTTCCATGAGCTTGTCAATTTCAGCTTCAGTCTGAACGCCCGTGCCCATGTGATGATGGACTGTGAAGTACATGCCCTTTTCTTTTGCAAGTCTGCCCATTTCGTTGAAGCCCTTTGCAATAAGCTCCCACTGCTCGTCAGTGTAAACAGGCTTTTCACCGAAGATGCTCACATCCTTGCCCTGAATGCTGTTGCCCTGCTCTGAAGCACCGATAACCTTTGCGCCGAGAGCGTGAAGAAAATCTCTGTGCTTGATGAAAGCTTCAATTGTAGCTTCATAGCCTTCAGAAAGAAGAAGTGAGGAGAACCATGCGTTACAGATTCTCATGCCTCTTACGTCAAGCTTATGCTTGAGAGTTTCAACATCCTTTGGATATTTGTTACCGATTTCACTGCCTGTGAAGCCTGCAAGTGCCATTTCACTGACACACTGCTCAAATGTGTTTTCTGCGCCTAAATCGGGCAGGTCGTCGTTTGTCCATGCAATGGGTGCGCATGCAAGATATACTTTTTCTTTGTTAAGCATTTTGTTATCTCCTTTTTAATTAATACAAACGTGCCTTTGCGATATTAGCTTTCATATCCTCATAGCACTCGTGAACTTTTTCACTTTCTGACACTTCTGCAACACCGACTCTCCACCATGAATCGTAGCCATCTGTCATTGACTTGTGACCGACCTTCATGTCGAAAAGTGTAGGAACTGTCTGCTTTTTGCTGTCTTCAATTGCTGCATAAAGCTCTTCTTCAGTATAAATTCTGTATGCCTTACAGCCATAGCCTTCAGCGATCTTTGCATAATCGGTCATAATAACCTCACCGTCAAGAAGACCACTTTCGTCATTTCTTCTTGTGAATCGGGTGCCGAAGGTATCTGTGCCCTGATTGTTCTGAAGGTTTTCGATGCAGCCCCATCCACTGTTATCAAAGAGCATTACATTGATTTTCTTGTTTTCCTGAACAGCAGTGTAAAGCTCACTGTGAAGCATGAGAAAGCTGCCGTCACCAACCATTGAATAAACCTCTCTGTCCCCTGCTGCTAATTTTGCACCGAGGGCACCGCAGATTTCATAGCCCATGCAGGAGAAACCATATTCAACATGGTATGTGTTGGGAGCCTTTGACTTCCAGATTCTCTGAAGGCAACCGGGAAGTGAGCCTGATGAGCCGATCACAACAGCATCGTCATCAATTGTTTCATTGATGATGCCGAGTGCTCTCTTCTGTGAAAGAACTCCGTCAAGCTTTTCGTTGTAGCAACGATCTATTTCCTTTTCAAAATCAGCCTTAGCCACAGCATATTCGTCTTTCCATTCTGATTTATACTCAAGCTTTGCAGTGATGGCGTTGCATGCTTCTTTAGCGTCAGCAATAACTGCAGTTGAATCCATCTTGAAAGCATCAAATGCACAGACATTGATTGAAAGCATCTTCACATCAGGATTCTGGAAGCCCCACTTTGAGCAGGTTGTAAAGTCTGTGAGTCTTGTACCCACAGCAATAACAAGGTCTGTCTTTTTCGCAATTGCATTTGCCGCAGCACCGCCTGTAACACCACAGCCGCCCATATTGAGAGGATGTGCGAAGGGAATCTGTCCCTTGCCGGCCTGAGTTTCACCGATGGGAATATTGAATTTTTCAGCCATTTTAAGAACTGACTCGTAGCTTTCGGAATATGTAACACCGCCACCGACAACAATCATCGGCTTCTTGCTGTTTTTAATCATTTCGCAAGCGGCATCAATTTCTCTTTCGGAGGGTACACGTCTGTCCATGTACCATACTCTCTTCTGAAGGAAATAGTCGGGATAGTCAAAGGCCTCTGCTTCAACATCCTGAGGCATCGCAATGCAGACTGCACCTGTGTCAGCAGGGTCTGTGAGAACTCTCATTGCATTGATGCAGGCAGTCATAAGCTGTTCGGGACGGCTGATTCTGTCCCAATATTTACAAACAGCCTTAAAGGAATCGTTAGCAGTGATTGCACAGCTGTCATACTGCTCAATCTGCTGAAGAACCGGGTCGGGCTGACGGCAAGCGAAGGTGTCACCGGGAAGAACAAGAAGAGGAATTCTGTTTGCAGTTGCAGTACCGCAGGCAGTTACCATATTAAGAGCACCGGGACCGATTGATGATGTGCAGGCAATAATCTTTCTTCTGTTCATCTGCTTTGCATAAGCAATAGCTGCATGAGCCATACCCTGCTCATTATGTCCCTGATAATATGTAAGGTTATGTCCGCCCTGTTCAAGAGCCTGACCGATACCTACAACACAGCCGTGGCCGAAAATTCCGAAGATTCCGTCAACAAACTTTGTCTCTTTTCCGTCGAAGCTGACATACTGATTATCAAGGAATTTAACAAGGGCCTGCGCCATTGTAAGAACCATTAATATCAATCCTTTCGTGATAGTTTTAAGTTATAAAAACACTTTTAGGAGTGCCGTAAAAGGCACTCCTATATAAATTTTAGCCGATTTCAGAAATCTTGACTGCTCTGCCTTCAGCAACTGACTTTTTAGCTGCAAGAGCAACAAGAATTGAGTTAAGTCCGTCAAGACCTGTTGTGGGAGTGGGCTTGTCATTCTGAACTGCGTCCACGAACTGAATCATTTCGTCACGGAATGACTGCATGTATCTTTCAAGGAAGAAATAAAGAGGCTTATCAGTTGTAACACCGTCAGCATTCATAACAGTGACGTTTGTGGGTGTGTCGTTAGCAGCCATAGCTGCGCCGAGTGAGCCGAAAACTTCAATTCTCTGGTCATAACCGTAAGCAGCACGACGGCTGTTATCGATAACACCGAGAGCACCGTTTTCAAACTTAAGGTTGATGATAGCAGTGTCAACATCACCTGCTTCACCGATTGCAGGGTCAACAAGGCAGGCAGCATTTACATATACCTCTGTAACATCTGAGCCTGCAAGGAAGCGAGCCATATCAAAATCGTGAATGGTCATGTCAAGGAACATGCCGCCTGAAACTGCAGCATACTCTGCCGGTGGAGGTGCCGGGTCACGTGAGGTGATTTTGATAAGCTCAAGCTCACCAACCTTACCTTCGTTGATAAGTGAACGGACATGTGAGAAGTTGTGGTCAAAACGTCTGTTGAAGCCAACCTGAAGCTTAACACCTGCTTTTTCAACAGCAGCGATAACTGCCTTAACCTTTTCGGGTGTGAGGTCAACAGGCTTTTCACAGAATACGTGCTTACCTGCTTCGGCAGCTTCGATTGAAATGTCAGCGTGTGTGTCTGTTGAAGAGCAAACAAGCACTGCGTCAATTTCTTCGTCTGCAAGCATTTCCTTGTAATCATTATATATCTTGGGGATGCCGTACTTGTCAGCAAGCTCCTGAAGACCGTCCTTGAAAACGTCTGTGATACCGAGAACTCTTGCTGAAGGTACATTATAAGTGATTGACTGCATATGTACCTTACCGATACGACCGGCGCCGATAATACCGATGTTTAATTGTTTCATTTTTTTGCCTCCGATAATTTAAAATTATGTTATGAGAAAAAATATCCCAATCAAGTTGATTATAGCACAATGAACTACCATATTCAAGAAAAAATTGGTAGTTCATTGTCACAAATATTATAATTTTTTTTGTTTATTTTAGCAAATCAGCAGACAGGGATAATATAGAAGGAGAACTCAAGCTTCTTGTTCAGTGACACTCTGTATTCCGGGAGTGTGTGTGGTCCGCAGCTGTTTGAGCCTGTTCCCCTCATAAAGCCGTCGATGCTGACGCTTGTGAGCTTGCCTCTCTTGATATCCTCCTGATGCTTTGCCTGTCTGACCTGCTTCTCGGGATAGTCATGAACACTGAATGAGAAATAGTCATCACAATTGAAGAATTTGAGTCCCCTGCCCTCATCATCTGTAAGAAGCATCCAGCGTGTTTTGCCGTGGTTGCCGCTGTCCTGAGGCTTGATGTAATCAACACACATATCCTTGACGGTTGAAGTGTAAATGCCCTGTGTGCTCTGTGCCTTGAAGTCAGGCAGATTTTCATGCTCACCGAGGCCGCAGTATGTAACATTTTTCAGTGAAACATCAAGCAGAAGATTGAGCCCGAAGCGAGGAATATCGTATTTCAGAAAATCAAGCTTTTTCTTTTCGACCTCAGCCTTGACCTTAATTGTGCCGTCAGGATAGAAGGTGTATTTATATTCAAAGGGGAATTTTTTCTTATCCTCAACACAAAGATAGCCCTGAGACTTGATTTTTACAGTGCCGTTATCCTTGCTCTTTGCACAAACGATTCTGCCCTTATATTTAAGCTTGTGAATATTGAGCTTTTTCCAGAGCTTGACGATGTTTCTGTCGTTATCAAGATAAGCTCTGTAAAGCTGAGGCTTCATTCCGTCATCGTTATAAAGCATCTGCTTGCCGTCGATAATATAGCTGATAAGCTTGCCCTCGCTCTTTGAGAAAACTGCAACACCCTTTTCAAAAGTCACTGTAATTTTATCTTTTTTATCGATAACGCTCACAGCCTTACCTTCGGGCGCTTCAAATTTTTCAACAACCTCATTAAGAGCTATCTGCTCTTTAGCAACTTCTTCTCCGTCACCGTTTTTATAAATGAAATTGATATGCCAGTCACATTCTGTATCTGTCATTTTATGCGCGATGACAACATTTTTAGAGGTCAGAGGCTCAATATCAAGCTCAAGCTTGCCGCTGTCAACACAGACAGAATTCTGAAGAAGCTCATATGAAACACTATATTCATCTGATGAAGTGAAGGAGTTTGTGTTTCTGAAGGAATACACATTGTCGCTTATGTGCTCGGCTCTGATGGGACGGTAGACAGCCTTCATTTCATAGGCACCTGTGTGCGGACGTCTGTCAGGGAAGAAAAGCCCGTCAACACAGAAGTTTCCGTCATGATAGGCTTCGCCGTGGTCGCCACCGTAGGTGTATTTATACTTTGCCTTGGGATCATATACGCTATGGTCAGCCCATTCCCATATGCAGCCACCTGTGAGATTGTCATGTGCATAGATTGTATCCCAATATTCCTCAAGTGAGCCGGGGCCGACACCCATTGCATGACAGTATTCGCAAAGGAAATAAGGCTTGCCCTTGTATCTTGCAAGGAATTTGTGCTGACCGATTTTTTCAACATTGCCCGGATTCTGATACATTTCAGAAATCACATCATAGCCCGTTCTCGGTGTTCTTATAGCAGCCTCATAATGAACGGGAATTTCAGTAACCGTCTTAAGCCAGTCGTAGCATTTATCCTGGTTTTTCCATCCGCCCGACTCGTTACCAAGACTCCACATAGTGACACAGGCGTGATTTTTATCTCTCATATAGAGTCTTTGAACCCTGTCCATGAATCTCGAAAGCCACTGCTTGTCGTTACTGATAATATTGGGCTTCAATGTGGGAATAAGCTTATCACTGAACTGTGTTCCGTGAGTTTCAATATCAGCCTCATCAATAACATAAAGGCCATATTCATCACATAGCCTGATAAGTATAGGATCAGGAGGATAATGTGACATTCTGACAGCGTTGACATTGAACTGCTTCATAAGAAGCACATCCTTAAGAAGATCCTCACCTGTCATCACATAGCCTGTTGATTCGTGTGTATCATGATGGTTGACGCCTTTGAATTTTATCAGCTTACCGTTGAACAGGAACTGCTCGCCCTTGATTTCTACAGTTTTAAATCCGACGGTTTCTCTGACACACTGAATGTTTTTGTCATCATCACAGATTGAAAGATAAAGCTCATAAATCTCCGGCTTTTCAGCATTCCATTCCTTGACATCAAGCACACCGAAATCAAGTGACGTTTCATTCTTAAGCTCTGCCTGACATTCTGCAACTCTTTCGCCATTGTATATAAGCTCACCTTTAATAACCTTTGAGTTAAGATTTTTGCCTTCAACGGATATTTCAGCATTCAGGCTGTAGCCTGCCTGCTCTTTCTTTGTTTTAACGCTGTAATCAAAAATATACTGCTCGGGATTTTCTGTGATATAAACGTCACGGAAGATGCCGTTTTCTCTGAACATATCCTGACATTCGAGATATGTACCGTTACACCACTTTGACACAATTGCCATAAGCTCGTTTTCGCCCTCTTGAACAAACTCACCAATATCAAATTCTGCACTGTTATGACTGCCCTCACTGTAGCCGACAAACTTGCCGTTGATATATAAAGTAAGACAAGAGCATACACCAAGGAAGGTGATGATCGGATTGACAGCCTCAGAAGAAATATCAAACCTTTTGACATAGACGCCTGCTGACATTTCAGTGGGAACATCCGGCAGTGTCATCGGAAACTGATATCTTGTGTTAAGATAATAAGGCGGCTCATAGCCTGTTCTCTGCCATGTTGAAGGCACCTTCACTGTATCCATTGCAGTTTTTTCACTGTCAAAATTTGAGGGCAGACGAGAAATTTTCGGGTAATATTTAAATTTCCAGTCACCTGACAGAACCTTTACCATTGAGCTGTTATATCTCTCGGTAAGCGCAGTTGTGTTTTCGAAGTCAGCCTTATTCACATCCGGAATGAAATAAGCTCTCGCAGGCAGCTTGTTTTTTTCGTAAACCTCAAAATCGTTGATGAAAAGCTTTTTGATCTGATACTTCATTTTGTACCTCCGTCAGCGTATTTTATGGTGTTAAGCAGCATTATCTGCCATTTTATTAACTATATCATAAATTAGAAAAAATTTCAATTACTAAAGATCAATATTACAGTCAATACTTATCTCGACAGGATTTTTTATTCGTGTGGAGGTAATTTCTTTGTATTACAACAAGGTTGAAATCTGCGGAATTGACACGTCTAAGCTGAAGCTTCTTAAAGAAAGCGAAAAAGTTGAGCTATTGAAAAGAAGCCGTTCAGGTGACAAGGATGCAAGAGAACAGCTGATTAACGGTAATTTACGGCTTGTACTGAGCGTTATTCAACGTTTTTCATCAAGGGGCGAAAATCTGGACGATTTGTTCCAGGTCGGTTGCATAGGTCTTATCAAATCCATCGACAACTTTGATATCAATCAGAATGTACGCTTTTCAACTTATGCAGTACCGATGATCATAGGCGAAATACGGCGATACCTTCGTGATTACAATCCGATAAGAGTCAGCCGTTCAATACGTGATACCGCCTATCATGCAATGCAGGTTAAAGAGAGAATTATAGCTGAAACACAAAAAGAGCCCTCGGTTGAAGAAATTGCAAAGGAAATGGGCGTAAAGAAGGAAAATGTTGTGCTTGCCCTTGAAGCGATTGTTGAGCCGATTTCAATTTATGAGCCGGTTTATTATGATGCCGGCGACACGATTTACGTTATGGATCAGATTGGTGACAGCCACAGCGATGTGAACTGGATTGACGAAATTCTGATGAAAAAAGCAATAAAGGAACTGCCGGAAAGAGAAAAGAAGATCCTGTCTTTAAGATTTATGAACGGACTGACACAAACGGAGGTCGCCTCGGAAATCGGCATATCACAGGCGCAGGTTTCAAGGCTGGAAAAAAGTGCTCTCGAAAAAATCAAGAGCCACAGAAAGGTGTATATATAAAGAAAAGGTGTTTTAGTATCACAAGCGGATACCAAAACACCTTTATTGAATTAATCAGAAAGGCAAACATTACACTTCATCATAAGAGAAGGCCCTGTTGAAAATTTTCACCTTCACATTATCATAACAATAGGCATTGCCGTAGGGAATTTCAACATTCAGAGAAGCTGCGCCGCTGTCAAGCTCACCGTTGAGATAAAGCTTGAGCACACCGTTTCTTTCTCTGAGTGCAAGAATCTGCACAACATCATCAACTGTTCTGCGGCTTATAACCTCATCGGCAACGACTCTGAAGCGGATATGTCCGTTTTCCTGAACCTCGAGCACAATATCATCGCCCTGCTTCATCAGAATAATCGGATCATTGCCCTCAAGGGTAGCCTTGACGGAAAAATCACTTTTTCCTCTGACACCGTATATAACAAGATTGTTTTCATAATAGTCGAATGAAACAGCAACATCGCTTTTGTTGCCCATTATATCACTGACGTTTTTCAGCATGATTTCATTGTAGCTGTCAAAAGCATTTCCGAAAGTTATAACAGCACTCATATAATCCTCAAGAAGCTCAACCGATTCAATTTCGTTGCCATCGCAGGAAATATCATTAACACTGATGAACTGATTGAATGACACTTCAATCTGATTGCTGTTTAATGCCTTGACATAATCGCAAAGCATGTGCTTCTTAGGTCTGTTGAAATGGAATATTCTTGATTCATAAGGCTTAAGAGATACCTTGACAGTATCACCATAGCCGTAGTCTGCATTGCTCTGGTTGTTTTCAGTGTAGGGCAGAATAACCGTTATACTGCTCTTCGGAAAGGCTCTTCCCACACCGATTTCTTCATTGAGCTTCAGAGCATATTCCATATCTCTGTCAGAGCTGTTACGAAGGCAAACAATACCCTCACTGTCATTGAAGCAGCTGTAGCCATAAACCTGACAAAGAGACGGTCTTGCGCCGAAAATAACAGAGTTTGAAAGTACTTCCAGATTATCCTCAACAAAGCTGAGTGCTGAACGGTTGATTCTCCATTTGGCATCATTCATCATGCTATGGCTGTAATAAAGCTCCCAGAAAGCAGTTCCCCTTGTTGCCATTGTGAAAAGGTATTCTCTGAACTCCTCATCAGTCATGCTGATTTTTGCCTCGTTGCCGTATATGGGATCATGATTATAAAGACAGCTTTGCGGGAACTGAAACTGACGTGTTTTATAAAAATCATAATACTTTTCATCACGGTAATTGAGAGTTCTGTCCTTATCGCTGACTGTGTCTTTTTTGCCGATGAAGCCGATATCATCACTCATCTGCATCCACACACTGCTGACATGTGAAAGAAACCAGGGACTTGGCGGAGCGTAGCAGGTAAGGTTAACCCAGAAATCACTTCCGCCTTTTTCATAAAGCTTATCAAAAATTCTAAGCCATTTTTCCCACAGATCACTGTAGAAATACATATCCTTGTATCCGCCGACCATGTGGTCATGATGCTTATTTCTGCACGGCCTTTGAGCAAAGCCGTCAAGCTTGAAATAGTTAAGACGGAAGCTGTCTGTGAATTCAAGGAACATGTCTTCCATTTTGTCAACATACTTATCACTTGAAACGCAGATGTCAAAGGAGCGCCTGTTCACATAACCGTTGCCTGCCTTTTCAATGTGGCGGGCAAATTTAATTGTGTCGTTTGTGTATCCGCCCCTGGGGCCAACCCACACACCAAAGCGTGAGCCGAAGGCTTCGGCAAGGTCGGCAAAGGGCTCAAGCCTGTCAGGAAATTTGCTGTTGAAGCTCCAGAAGCCCTTGCTGTAATCATTCCAGCCGTCATCAGCAACATATGAGTCGAGGGCTCTGACGCCGCTTTTTGTAAGCCCCTTGTCAATTTCAAGAAAGGATGCAGTCACATTTTCCTTGCTTATATTAAGCATATTGTCGTACCATGAATTATACTGAATACGGTGCTTAACAGGCTTTGATATGCTTCTGATATATGAATAAAATGATTTCTGCACCCATGAGAAATTATCGTTTTCACTCACTCCGCAGACATACTTATGGCTGACATATTTATCCTTTGCAATGAGCTTTTCAAGGGTTTTTCCGCTATAGGTTTTAACGGACACTCTTGCGTCAGAAATTGTATTAAACGAAGCAGGAAACTCACAGCCGAAATAGAAGGAATCAACATACACAGGCTGTCCGAGCATCATTGAAAAGCCGGGCATATGAGAATTCTCCTGCTCGGGAATGCACCAACTCTTCAAATCCGGATCAAACGGCAAATCAGAAAGCTCTATATGGTCAAGCACAATCTTTTTTTCGCCCTTTTTATCATAACAAATTTCAATGTACTTCTTTATAAAGCGGTCCGACTGCGAAAGCTCATAAACAGCCTTCAAAATTATTCTGCTGTCCCTGACAGATATCGGCTTAAAGGTGACTGTCAGAACAGACATCAGGCCTTTTTCTTCAACATCAGCATAGTCAATCCTGAGCTCTGAGCTTTTTACGGTTTTGCTGATAATTCCGCATCTGAATCTGACAATAAATTCCTCGCCGATTTTTCCTCTGTCGAGAGATGCTCCGCTTAATTTGTTTGATATTTTACCGGATAATATTTTTTTATGCTTAATAATGATTTCTTTTTTCAGGTACGGATTTTCAAGAACATACCCTTTATCATTAATATTAACCGACATAAGTCCTCCCTGTTAAAGAGTATTTTTACTTCATCCAGTCAAGAATATCGTCACACACCTTTGTAAAGCACTGTGATTCATTCAGAATTTCATGTCTTGCATCCTTATAAAGAATTGTCTTAAGATTTTTCTTGCCTGCATCAGTAAGAAGCTGTTCAACCTTCTTTACACCTGCGCCATAATCTCCGACAGGGTCCATCTCACCTGCAATCATAAGAACAGGCAACTCCTTTGAAAGACCGCTGAACCAATCTTTTGAAGATACATAATTGAGAATTGAGAACAGATCACGGTAGCCGTAGGTTGTGAAAAGGAAGCCGCAAAGATCATCGGCGATGTATTTATCAACCTCTTCATTATCTCTTGAAAGCCAATCAAAGGGTGTTCTGCCTTCAAACTTCTTATTGTATGTACCAAAGCCCATTTTATCAATGAATTTGCTTCTGTGATGTGTACCTTTTACTTTGGACACGAGATTTGCAATCACAATACCTGCACCTGCTGCAGGGTTGGGGCCGGCGGTGCCGCAATAAACTGCTCCGTCAACCTCATCGGCATACTTTAATGTGTATGCACGTGCAACGAATGATCCCATAGAATGACCGAAGAAAATATACTTCTTGCCGGGATTTTCTTTCTTTGCAATTTCTGTAAGCTGATGGCAGTCCTCAACAAAGTTCTTCCATCCGTCCTTTTCTCCGAAATATCCGAGCTCTGATGCACTGCTGATGCTCTGACCGTGACCGAGATGGTCATTGATGTAAACAGCAACACCCTTATCGCAAAGATATGAAGCAAATTTTTCGTATCTTTCAAGGTGCTCTGCCATGCCGTGTGCAATCTGCAAAACAGCATTGACCTCTCCGTTTTCCGGCAGATATGAAGCCGCATGAATGTCAGCAAGGCCTGATACTGATTTAAAAGTGAACTCCTTTTTGATGAATGACATATTATCTCCTCCAAAATGTATTTTTAAATGTTTTTCAGCAAATCTGTAAAACCTCGAATACGGCTGTCAGCTGACAACCGTAATCTATAGGTAATAATTAATATAATAACATCAAAATTATGCTGCTGAAGCGTCATATTATTTTATAAAAGACTTTCTGCAGCAGCTTTGTAATACGCCTTGCTTATGTAGACAGTATCTCCGTTCGACATCAGACAGCTCTTATGGCTGCGGTCAACAGAAACAATGTGATTACGGTTGACAAGGGTGCTTTTATGTATACGAAGAAAAGTGTCGTCACCGAGAGTTTCCTGAACCGAGTCAAGCTTTGCCAGAATTCGGTGTTCCTTATCCCCTGTTGTCAGAATACTGACATAGCCTTTATAGCTTTGCATGTAGAGTATTTTACCGTAAGGTATAAAAACACGCAGGCTTTTATTTGTCCATGTGAAAACTCTTTTTCTGTCGTATAACAAGCCTCGTATGTCATTGATTATCTGAAGAATCTCAGAAGGATTGTTATCTAAATCGAGGTAGGCAATGGGCCTTGTTTTGAAATATGGCCTGAGGTTTTCTCTGTTTCTGCCATAAAAAACGATCAGAACATCTTCATCTTCATTAAAAACGGTCCTTGCCGCATCAAGAGATATGTCGTCATAATCAGCATTGATAAGAGCAACATGAACCTTTCTGATATAATCTGACAGACGGAACAGCTGATCATCGTTATTGAACAGATAAATTTCAGATTCAAAGCTCTCACGCACTGAAAATCCGATAATGATGCTGCGGATTTTATCGTATAAAGCTGCATCTTTTTCAAAAATCAGAAAATCTATTTTGTCAGTGACCATGGCCCCTCACCCTTATAATTTTTTAAGAACTTCCTGCTGCTTTTCTGTAAGAATTGCGAAGTATGATGAATTATAGCCCTGACAATCAGCTTCGCCTGTTTCATCCCACTTAGCAAGAATCTCATCAGCCAGACAAACAAGACCGGTGATTTCAGCTCTTCTTTTCACCGCCTCTTCATTTGAAGGCCTCTGGATAATGTTGAAAGCTGAAAAATCATTGCCTGCGAAAGCAGGATTATATGCAAGCTTTTCAAATTTCACAAGAGCACAATCAGGATATGTGAACACAAGATAATTCTCGGGGCAATATGCCTTAATGCCTTCACTTGTTCTTTCACTCTTATGTGTGAGTATATGGGCACAAAGCTTTCCGTTTGTAACAGAAAACATGGGATAAATAGCGCCCTGTGTCATCGGTAAAACGCTTCTGAAAATAGGTGACTGATGAAGTTTTCTAAGATATTCATTAAGTTTCATTTGTTATTCCTCCTTACGGTCTGTCAGCAACCATCATGTAATTGCTTGATGTTGCCCATGCATTCATAAATACATCATAGTCGATACTCTTACAGCAACCGTCTTCTACACCCGGATCATTGACAATAACCTTGATATCCTCAGGGTTGCTCTTATCGATGCCGACAACCTCAATAGCATGGTTTGCACTCCACTCATAGTACATACCGTCGTAATCGTTATCAAGTCCTAAATTATAAACAGCAACAATAACTCTGTCACCGCCGTTAAGAGCGTTTTCAAGGTCATCATAGCTTGCTTCGAAGGTGCGATAGGTTTCAATACCGTAGTATTCAAGAATATTACCGATATCATCGAAGGACGTGCCGCCTTCTACTACCCAGCCGTTTTCAAGAGCAACTTCAACAAGCTCGTCTTCTTCAATCTCTCTGCCGCTGTATTCTTCAAGAATAAATTCCTGACAAGTGATTGCACAAGAATCTGAGTACTGCTGAAGATGCCATACATCTGCTGCCTCTTCAAGATTGTAATCGTAAACCTCAGTAGCCTCCTGCTCTGTTTCGCTTGTTGTTTCCCATGAAATAGTTTCCTTTGTTACACCGTCGGGTAGAATTTCTTTTTCATAGACATACTTATCAACATCAAGAGTGTCAAGGAACGAATAAATATCGTCTGGCTGTTCCTTACCTGCTTCTTCCTTGTCATCGTTAATGCCAAAGAAACCTTCAACAAATTCCTCAAGTGCATCCAGAGCTCTTTCGATTAAGCCCTCTGACTCTTCAATTTCAACAGAATCATTGGACTGATCATAATTTTCAAAATCAAACATAACTATCCTTCCTTTACTTTAAAAATCCTTGTTCAATAACTGTTTCGTTTATGTGCCAATAGGGTCTGATAACCTGACACTGTGTTCCTTTTTCAGGCATCTTGCCTGTAATGCAGATATACTTTACGGCTGTTGTGCCGTCAACCGTATGTATTGTTTCCGTTGATCTTTCTACGCCTGCAAGAGTAATACACTCTGCAAGAAGTGCCGCCTTCTGTGACAGCTCAGAATGTGTATCTGTCGCAGCGGCGAATGCTTTGGCAAAAGAAATCCGGAATTGCTCATCTTCATTCAGAGCAGCAACTCTTTCTTTCCACTCAGAAAGCACCGCCGTATCAGCATCATTGTTTTTATTAAAAGCAAGATTGTGAATCCCTTCATACAGACCGTTAAAGCACCGAGCGTTTGCTTTAATACCTTCGACGAGTATTCTTTTATCTATCGAGGGCGGCTTTTTAACGGAAGCATCAGCATCGGGCTTCTTTACATCATCCGCATCGTCCTTATTCTGCTTTTTAGCTTTTATCACGAACACAACCGCAACAGCAACAATAGCAATAAGGACCAACACAAGAACGGCTGAAATAATCAAGGGTACTATCCAGCTTTTATTTGCAACCATCATTTTTTCTCACCCCACATCTGATTTTTTTAGATGCAGCCATGAAGCTGCGTCATCACGGTCACCGCAGACCACTGCAAAGCCCTGCTGAAGAGCAGGAATAAGAGATTTCTGGTCATCTCTCAGTGCAAGACCGGAGCTCATTATCTCACAGTCGTCAGGTGAAGTAAGCCTGTGAACAATTTTATAGTTGGTGTTTTTAATGGCATCAGGAATAAGTCTTGTCGGTACCTGGTCAACAATCATCAGTCCCTGACCGTAGCTTCTGATTTCAGAAAGCATATTTCCGAACAGATCTGCAACAACCCGCTGCGGATCGCCTGCTCCCATCGCACTGCCCTCAGGCTTCAGAAGAAGGTTGTGTGCTTCTTCAACCAAGGTCATGTGAAGCAGCTTGTTCTGTGATGCCTTTTGCCTGTATTCTGCATCATTGGCATATTTTGATTTTCTGTATTCGTTAAGGCTGAGCATAAGTATCGACATAATCAGAGCCTTATCCTTAGCTGCAGAAATATTGCTGATATTGATAATAGTCGGTCTGTCAAAGATAATCTCAGGATCAGTTGAAACATCAACATCAAGAAGCTGTCCTCTTGTGCCTCTTGTGAGATATTGGAATCTTGTCTGAAGACATGCCATCAGATTATCCTTGACCTTCGCCTCATAATGCTTCTTGGAAAGAACATATTTTGCCATATCAGGCAAATGGGAAAGCTTGGGATATTCAACAGGCTGATCGATAGCTTTTCCCTTAAGGAAGTCATTCCTGTAATATCCGAGGTAAAGCGAATAAACCGTTTCGTCCAGAAGGACCGGAAGAATATCACTTGTCGGCAAGCTGGCATTCAGAAGTGAAACAAGATTTTCACATCTTGACACCATGTCAACCTTTGCTCCCTTAACACCAGCAGGTGCAAAGGGATTAATCTTCAGCTGACCGAGCTTGTGGCCTTCAAATTCGTCACAGCCGGGCATAAATATCCGGAACTGCATATCCTCAGGAAGCTGCTCGTTCATTTTCAAAGCCCAACGAACATAGTCGTCTTTAGCAGGCTCAATGACAAGCACCGGGATTTTCTTTTTAAGCATCTCACCTAAAATTCTCTTGCAGGTGTAGCTCTTACCTGAACCTGTGCTTCCGCAAACAAGTGCATGGCGGACAAAATCGTTAAGGTCAACCTTGTATTCTGCCTTCTGCTCAACGCCCGTGTCAACAAGATTACCAAGACAGATAACATCATCGCCTGT
The DNA here is from genome assembly GCA_045533205.1 of Acutalibacteraceae bacterium. GTDB lineage: Bacteria > Bacillota > Clostridia > Oscillospirales > Acutalibacteraceae > UBA6857. The sequence continues at coordinate 21,153 of JAZSHL010000115.1, forward strand.
AACAATGGGAGGATTGTTGGCAAAGCGCACTGCAGTTTTAACAAAGCGAAGGCCGGGCACGTCACGCTTGGGAAGCGATGTTGTAAGTGCAAGCTCCTTCGTGTTCATCGGGGTGCTCAGATACTGATAATGCTTGCCGAAAACATGCCACGGAACGCTTTCGTCCATTTCGGGAGCATCCTGATTATAAAGAGGCACCATTGTAAAATTATTTCTTACAATGTCAATTGCACCTGAATTGCTGTCAAGCAGATGAACACGTATCGGTTCAACAAAGCTCTCCTTACCTGCATAAACCGATCTGAGCATGCCTCCGATTGTGGCAACGTCTTTATGTGTCTGTCCGAAAATATATACGCCGACATTCCAGTAGCCGAGATTTCTGCCCTGCTTCATTCTTTCAATGTGCATTTCAGTAAGCTCTTCAGCATACTGAGCGAACTTATCAAGATATGATGTGTTCACTGAAAGAGAAACTGTATCTGAAACATTCTTATTCAGGTTACCGATACCTACACCCACGGCACTGCCGAGAAGTTGTGCTGCCGCAGAGCCGAGTGTGCCGAAAAGAAGAGGTCCTACAATCGGAAGAACTGTTCCGAGTGCCTCTCCGCCGAGAGTGAACAGACCGCTTAAAACAGAACCTGCAGCACCGCCAAGCTGAGCAGCTGCGTACTGATTGAGGCCCTTCTGCTTGCTCTCACCCTTAGAACTACTCTGATTAACCGAACGGTTAACATCGGAGTGAATCTGGCTTCCGAGCTCACGCATCTTGTTGATAATATCATTCGTTTCAGCATCATTTATAGGATCCGAGATAACAAGCAAGGAATAAGGTCTGTCTTCCTGCTGTGAGCCCTTTATGCCGAATGCAAGGGAGTCAAGTGTCTGCAACACACCGGGTACCTGACCGTCGAAAAATGACGGAAGACCTGTTATGGCACCCATGCTTTTATACTGATGCAGCGTCATATTGATTTCGGTAAATGCCTCTGCATCGTCAACAGGAGCAAGCTCAACACCCGGCATACTGCCTGAGGTTGCCTGCTTGAACTGCTCAATAGCATCGTTTGAAGTAAACTCACGCTTCGAGGAAATTGTTCCGAGATACAGATTTGTCTGTCCGTTTTTGCGCTGCAGAAGGAAAAGCAATCTGTATCCCCATGCGTGCAGTGAAGAAAGAACCCCCTGCCACCGACTGAAAAGGTCGAAGCTGTCAATGTTTTCAGGGTGAATAGGCAGACGTGTCATCTGAAGCCATGTCACCTTTGTGTCGGCTTCCTCAACCTCAGGAAATTTCTTTCTTTCATGAACATGATCGAGATAGCTTCTTTCGAGGCTGCAGTCAAGAAGCTCTCTGTAAAGATTATCAGGGACAACTATCGGGTTTTCGATTTTAAGATTATCCTGAGATATTCCTTTAAACAGGTCAGCAAAGCTGATATCTCTGATATCGGCCATATACTTTCATCTCCTTTCAAGGTGCTGCATGATTAACGTGCAGCCTCCTTTTTTTCAATTTCAATCAACTCTTTATAGCTGTTTTCTGCCGCTATTTCATAGCCGTTTCTTAAGTTGGATTCAAGCTCGTGCCTTTTTGCACGGTGTTCAACGCTTTCTCCTAATTTACCGAAATAAGGCGGATACTCATATTCCTCTTCCTGATTTTCCGCTTTCAGTTCATCGCAGAACTCCTCGAGCTCCGGAATTTCAAACGATTCCTCAGGAATATCCGGCATTTCATCAAAAAACTCAAAATTCATATCGGTTGCCCTCGATTAAAAATTGTATTTATCAATACTTAGGAGGATCAACCTCAAACAGCTTGAGATTCTGCTTGTAAGTTTCTAAATCTCTGTCAAGCTTTGCCTGGAAAGCAAGGTTTTCCTGATAAGCGAAATCAGAGCGGATATCACTTAATTGTTCGATGTTACGCTTACACTTTTCAATTTCAGCAACATCATCGTTTTCAATAGCTTTGTTCCATTCATTGTAATAGAAATCCATTGCCTCGTCAACTTCTTCTTTGTTTCTGAAATCCATAGAGGTCCAGCCGTATTCAGGTTCAACAAACTCTTTTCCTGATTCAGTTTCAAAAGTTTCGGTTTCCACAGTGTTATTGTCACCGTCAAGGCAGTCGTTAACAACCTCCGCAACATCTTCAACCTTTTCTTGGATAACATCATAAAGGGCTTCAAACTGGTTTTCGAGCATATCTACAAATTGCTCAATAAAGCTATCGTCTTCAACACATTCCGGTGCAATAACTTCAACAGGGATTTCTGTTATTACTTCCGTAGCTGCTTCGCTTTCCTGCTGTTTCATGTTAAGCTCAATCAGCTGGGTGAGAAGCTCGTCTGCTCTTTCTACTGCTTCATTATACTGGTCATTAAAAATATTGCCGTTGTCATAATTTTCTAACATTGTTATTCACTCCTGTTCTTTAATGTGTCTTTATCATACATCATTTTTTCAAAAAATGATTTTTTTGCTGTTTTTGACCCTCGAAAAGGCGTTTTTAGCACTTTTTCAGTTTTTAAGCCACTGTTGAATCTGTTTATATATGTTATACATAGCCACTCTGTTTGTGCTGCCGTCATAAATTGTTCTTCTGATTGATGCGCTGAGAACACATACGATGCTGTTGTCACTGTACAGAATGTTACCCGCCGCTAATTCATCCCAGCTTGTGAAATGAATAATGTCGTTTGAAAACAATCCCATTCGGCATGAAGCATATATTCCTCGCTCGGTAATTACAGTTCCTCTTTTTCCGTTCTCAATAAATCCGCTGTCAAAAGAGAAGAATACCTTTTCATTTTCCGGAACAGCAAGCGTTCTTTTCAGAAGGACAGTATTTATTGCTTTGTTGAAGCCCGAAAAGCTTTCGCTCAGCATTGAACACAGCTCGTTTGCGGACTTGGATATGTTTTCAATTTCAGGCTTGCATTGAACCGGTGCTTCTTTAAGCAGTTTGTTCATCTTCATTAACAATTCAGAGGTATTCTGTATGTTTCTGCAGGCGCCGAGCACTGTTTCATCGCCGGTTGAACACAGCTTCAGCGCTACAGATGAATTTTCATAATCACAAAGAATTTCCATATCTCTGAATGTGCTCCAAGGAATTCTGCCTGCAGGGTCATTATGCGACAGTCTGAATGATATTCCCTTGCAGGTTACAATCCATCCTGCATCACCGTTTTCTGAAGTATTAGATATGAACGGAGTTTCGTCCTGATCGATCAGAAGATATTTTATAAGCTCCGATGTGTTATAGTCAATATCCGTAAGATACAGATTTGCATTGATAAACTGTCTTGCATATCCGATAAGCTTAACCTCTTCAGTGTCAGGGAAATACATGTCCTTCTGCAACCGTTCACCCGAAGGCATAAGCACATACGGAACTATCAGATCATATGAGCTTACATCAGCAGGAGCAGGTTTGTCAGCTGCATCAGAGCAGTCAATATTCACCGTATCCTCATCACTGACATTTTTCAGAACCGCCTGCAATCCTGTCAGGAAATTGAACATCATTTCTTTTTTTCCTGAAGGAAGACTGATGCAATATTTAGTGGTATTTTCAAGAACAATTCTGTTTTTCTCATCACAGTAGATTTTAAGCTTATCTCTGAAAGCTCTCCAATTAATTTTATTTGGAGTATCCCACATAGACCGGAAATGAAAACCGTCATCGGCAATAATCCAGCCGTTCATACCGCTTCCGAACCATGTTGTATCCTGCCATAAATAAGCATTCTGTTTAGCATATACATGAAGATGTTTCATGAGCTTCTGAACGGCACCTTCATTTTCTGCAACAAGCGGAGCGTTTTTCAGCATATACTGCTGTGCAACAGGAACTAACCTGACAACAGATTCGTCTGTGTCAGCCAAGGGCGGGACATCCTTCGACACATCTGCATCAGCTGCCTCTGCCTTAACAACGGTTTTTGAAATGTCAAACGGCAGCTTACTGTAAACCATTCCCAGAGCAACAGTTTCCTGAGGATTTGAAAGCCTCATCACACGCTGCTTTTCCTGACGCACTTTCTTAAGTGCAGGATGATCAATCCCGGGAATTGTTCCTTCAATAATCTCACTTGTAAAATACCAGCTGCTGTGTCCGCCGGTAAGAATTACAATGTCAATTTCATCGTCCTCATTGAGTTTGTCAAGACAGCCGTTAATAAGAGCCTTGTAGTCATCAATCTTGTCAGAAATCAGCTCTTCAAAGCTCTCTCTGGTAAGTTCGGGGAAGGGCTTTTTGCTCACACCCGGAAAATAATTAAGACAGCTGCTTACAATGCTGCAGCTTTTAACAGAAGAGTTGTTCCCGAGAGCAGATGACAGAGTGTTCTCTTTCCAGCTTTTTACTGCTGTGCTCTGGCCGACAATGTTTTCTGAAACCTCACGGGGCATGTTGCAATCACAAAGATAGTCAACAAGAAAGCTGCGCAGCCTGACGTCAATTTCTCTGCCGCCGAATGTCAGATTGACGGAACTGTCAGGCCATGCAACCACAACCTCATTTTTGATATCTTCAGCTCTGACATCGTCGCTTTCTGCGTTTATTGAGCATTTACACACTGCTAAGTCTGTTGTACCTGCTCCCATATCTATAATAAGTATAAGATTGTCCTTATCCTTTTTAAGAAGGTTCTTCTGCTTGATTTCATCCATCTTTCTGCATAAAACAGCAAACAGTGCAGCTGAAGGCTCATCCATTGCAGAAACATTCGGGAAACCGGCATCACGGGCAACTTCAACCATAAACTCACGTGTCTGCTTCTGCCATTTTGCCGGAAAGCTGATAATAGTGCTTATTTCGTCACTTTTTTCACCGAGGTCACTCTGTTGATGAGAATATCTTCGATAGAGGTATTTAAGATATTCTTCGGTCAGCTCCATGGCTCTGCCACGGATTTCGGCATCTTCACTTTCAAGCTCCATTTTAAATTCACGGTAAACCCTTGAGCCGTCTATTTCCTCTTCAGCATCAATTCCGCAGGAAGCAGTTCCGTCAGGGTTGATTCTGACCAGAGTTATTGCCTTAGGGTCTGAAACACCGCTGCCGAAAGTAACACTTTCAACATGATGTGCATTACCGAGAGGCTTGCCGTCCTGATACCGTTTGCACTTAACTATCGATGTGCTGGTACCGAAATCAATACCTATCAATCTTTCAATGTTTTTTTCCGCCATCTTATCCTTCCTCTCGCCTTTCAGGAAAACCGATCTTTTCAAAATATAAGTCTTCCAGTATTTTATACCACTTTTCAGACAAACTTTCAATTGTTTTCTGATAAAATATGTGCAAATTACCACAATTTTTGTCAATCTTTTCAATACACAAGCTTATTTTAACTTGTTTTATCACAATTTATTGTTTTTTTGGTTTTTAACCCTTGAAAAGCTGTTTTTGTTCAACTGCGGTAGTTTTATTGAAGCATTTACAAACACTGAGCATAAAATTTATTATTTTATCAAAGAATAATCCGCAATTCACTTTAAACGTAAATTGCGGAATACAGTTTAATAATATTTATAATTGTTCTTCAAGCACCGGCCATTCAGCAACATCATTTACTCTGCCGAACATTTTTGATTTATAATTATCTTTTGCATCTGTTATATATTCCTGAGAGGCGACCGGCAGCTTGCTCAAATCACAGTTCTGTTTTCTTTTTTCATAATTCCACACCCTTTGTTATACTATAATAATACAAGGATCTCATTACATGCAGAAGCATCAGCTTATTCCTGCTTTTTGACCATCATGAAAAGAAGTTTAGCACAACATGAATAGAAAGTAAAGGAAAGCAGCAGCAATTAATTGAACAGTTTTATCGATATAACAACTGATTTAGTTTGTCCGAAAGAAATATTTGCTTTCAGAAATGCTGATTAAGATAGGGTTAATACAAAAAAATATACGAACAATTTTTTAGACTAATCACAATATTTTTGTTTCAAAGTCCGTTTTTTAGGACTGTGAAATTAAATTTATCGAACATTTGTATTGACTTTTCATCAAAACCTGCTATAATGGAAGCATAGCAAAGAACGAATGTTCGTTTAGGAGGTAACAATTATGTTTGCAACATTAGAATCTTTTTCAATATTCTTTTTTATAGGTCTTGCACTTATTATTCTCGGAGTAATCTTTGAAGAAAAGCTTATTGCAGTTGAAAACAAAATTGCAAAAAATATCCGCAGAAAGAAATATGCAAAAAAACAGGCTGCTGTAAAAAAGCTTAAGGCTCAAAGAGTACAGACTGCCAAAAAAAGAACATCTGTCTCAACCGGAAAAAGCCGAATGGCAGCATAAATAATGCAAAATACCCTTTAACTTGACATTTCCTGTGTTTTTTTGTAAAATAAATCAGATAAGTATATACGGAGGTTATGTCAATGTTTGAAAACAAGCGTTATTGCATAAACTGCATGAAAGAAATAGATGAACTTGCTGTTGTTTGTCCTCATTGTCAATTTGACGGCAGCCATACTCAGCAGTTGCCTTATCTCAAGCTGGGCTCAACTGTTTCAGGCAGATATCAGTTAGGCAAAGTTGTTGCAATGGCTAACGACTCGATTACATACATCGGTCTTGACACAGCAACATATTCACCAATTTATGTATGTGAATACTTTCCCAACAAAATCGCCCACAGATATATTGACACTGACATTGTTTCTGCATTGGACGACCATGCTTCATTATATGACAGCTGTCTCGAAAGCTTTCTCAGTCTCTGGCGAGGTCTTAAAATGTTTGATAACGTCAGAAGCCTTCCTGTTGTTCTTGATATTTTCAGCGAAAACAATACAGCTTATGCTGTCTATGAAAGACAGGAAACGATGACTGTCAAGGAGTATTTTGAAAAAACAAGACGTCCTCTGACATACAGCAAGGCTATTGCTATTTTCAAGCCTGTTCTTGCTGCGCTGAAGACTCTTCATAATGCAGGAATCGTTCACGGAAACATCACTCCTTCAAATCTTCTTGTCGGACCTGACGGAAGACTGAGTCTTACCGGTTTTTCAATTCCTCAATGCAGATCAAACATTGTTCAGCTTAACGCCAAGCCTGTTAACGGCTTTTCACCGATAGAAATATACCAAACATCAACCGCAACGCCTGAATCAGACATATATTCAATTATGGCGGTCATGTATTATACCATAACAGGCACTGTCCTCAAGCCTGCAACACAAAGAGTGAGTTCTGCAGCGCTGACAGTCCCCTCCTCAATTGCGTCAACTATTCCTCACAACGTGCTTGATGCTATGTCAAGATCACTTGCTGTTTATCCCCAGAACAGAATTTCAACAGTTGACGAGCTTATCAGCTGTCTTAATTCCGCTACTGCAGTAAAATCTGTCACAACAGAAAATCCGAAAAGAAGTGAAAATATGGCACAAAGATCCCCTCAACGCCCCCAACAGAGACCGCAGCCGAACCCCCGGCAGCACCAGACACAAAACAGCAGAGCTGTCACTAACCGAAAGCCTGCAAGCAAAAAGAAGGCAAAAGAGCCACCTGTAGCTCTTCTGGGTGTTGGTGCCTTTCTTGCTGCAATACTTGTAATTTCAATTCTTTTCTGTGGTCTTTACAGCACTGTCCTTTATAAAAGTTTTGAAATTCCTTTCCTCGACAAGGCATTCACTTCAATTTCATTTTTACCGATGAACAGAGATAGAAATGACGATACTGAAGTAGTGTTGCCCTCTGATTTTGATCTGTCAGATACAGAAACGTCCTATGCAACAGTGGCTGACTTCACAAAGCTGACATATGATTACATCATTTCAAATGATTCTTTCAGAAAGAATTTTACCTTTAAATTCAAGGAAGAAAACAGCGACACAGTTGAAAAGGGCGGAGTCATCAGTCAGAATCTTGAACCCGGTGAAAGCGTTCCCGTCGGAACACAAATTGTGCTTATTGTCAGTCTTGGCAAGGAGCAGGTTACTGTTCCTGATGTTATCGGAAAAACCTTTGATGAGGCAAAAGATATTCTGAAGGAAGCCGGCTTTAAGGTTAAAAAGGAGCTTGTTGAAAACACAGAAGAAAACACTCCGGATGAGGTCTGCACAATGAGTGAGCTGCCCGGTGAAAATGTTGATAAGGGAACCGAAATTGTTCTTGGTGTATGGGATGTGCTTCCTGAAACAACAACAGAAGAAACTACAACAAAGGAAAGCACAACAAAACCAACCACAACAAAGCCTACAACCACTAAGCCCACCACAACGAAGCCGACCACAACAAAACCAACAACAGAAACCACAACAGAAAAAACAACTGCTGAAAAGCCTTCGTCATCAGAAAACACTGACAAAAATTCTGACGCTGAAGATTCTGTCGAATAATTTATATAAAAATATTTCAAAAACATATTGACTTTCTCAAGTGAATAGTATATAATAACTAAGCACTTGAGAAAGTGATATATCGCGGAGTGGAGCAACCCGGTAGCTCGTCGGGCTCATAACCCGGAGGTTGCAGGTTCAAATCCTGTCTCCGCAACCATATTGAGTATTCATAAGGGATTTGACCTGTGAATACTCGTTTTTTTATAATTTTATATCAAATTATATAACCCACTATGACACTTTCAGTTTTACTGCAAAGATGTCAAGTGGGTTTCTTAATAATTGTAGTAACTTGATTTTTGAAATTTCAGTGTGTATAATGTTTTTGAGAGGTGAAAATCAATGAGTATCAGCCCTAGTTTAATGACATATCTTGAATATGAAAAAGAAAACCTCATTAGTGAATTTTCTAAAAACGAAGAAATAACCACGCTTTTGTTTGAAAAAGTGTTTGATTTTTTAAGCACAGATTTTGATGAAATGTCCGATAATAAAGTTTACCGGTGTTTTTTAGTTTCTTTTAGAGAAATTATTTGTATTGCTTTTGACAATGATGTATCAAAAGTATATTTACGACAATTCTTTAAGATTATGAATAATGATATATTTTTAACCTATTTATCAAATCACGCAAAAAGCAGGGCAAAAGATATAAAAAATATTATGAATAGATTTCTACATTTTTTCATATCCTCTTGGCAGGGTTACAATAATAACAAAGATAGAGTTCTTGAAGAAATTATTAGTTTGATTGACTATTGGATGTGAAACAAACCCCTTATGAACACTCGTACCAGATTCAGGTACTCACCTTTTGGTGGGTACTTTTTTTGTTTAAAACGACTGCAACCTACGGGTGTTTTGAGCCCTCCTTTATGTTTATATTCTAAAAATGTCGTTGTAAATATCAGTTGAATTTACATTATTGTTGTGTTAAAATAGATATGTGTTTAATGAAAAATTACCTCAGACACAAAAACTCAATACCTTAGAAATAATATCGGGAGGACCATATGCAACTTTTACAGGAAATTCTTTCTTATCTTGCAATAGCCGCCGCCTTTCTTTCTTCACTTTTTTCATGGGGAAAAACGGCAATGATACCATTCACCAACGACTATAATATTCCCAAAAGTATTCCTGAATACAAAGTGATTTCCACTGAAGAAAAAAATGACTGGAAAGCTAAATGGATCTGGGATACTGACAATCTGACTCAGAACAACGTCTGGTTATGCTTCAATAAAAATGTAAACCTCGACAGCGTTCCTGAAAAGCTTATTGCTCACATCTCAGCTGACTCGAAATACTGGCTTTATATAAACGGAGTAAACGTTGTCTTTGAGGGCAGCGTTAAACGTGGTCCTGATAAAAACAGCGGATATTACGACAGTATAGATATTTCACCCTATCTCAAAGAGGGTGAAAACAGAGTTTCCGCTCTTGTATGGTTTTGGGATAATGAAGCAAGCTATTCCTATTGCGGCAGCGGTCAGGGAGGATTCATTTTAGAAGCTATCGACAAAGATATCAGTATCATAACTGACAAAAGCTGGAAGGTTAAAAGGAACAGTGCGTATGTTAACTCCTCACTATATCCGCCAAATTACAGACTGCCCGAATACAGCATTTATTATGATGCAAGAGAAGATATCGGCAATTGGACAGACGTTGCATATAACTGTGACTCATGGGATAATGCAACAGAATATGCCATCGGCGGCGAAGGTGCTTACGGCTCTCTTTATCCGAGAGGAATTCCTTTTCTCAAGGATTACGGCCTTAAAGATTATGAAAATTCAGATGATTATGAAAACTATACGGTAAATAATCTTTTCGGTGAAAAAATCACTGTTGACATTCCCTATAATGCACAGCTTACCCCCTATCTTAAGGTCATTGCACCTGCAGGAAAAAAGATTCGTATAACAACAGAAAACACTTTGATCGGCGCAGTTTCAACAACATATATAACTAAAGAAGGCGAACAGGAATTTGAATCCTTAGGTTGGTTCAACGGAGAGCATATAACCTATAAAATCCCCAAAGGAGTTACAGTTGTTTCTCTGCAATACCGTGAAACAGGATACGACAGCGCCTTCAGCGGTGATTTTAAGTGTGACGATGAATTTCTTAATTCTCTATGGCAGAAATCTCTGCGTACGCTCTATGTTACCATGAGGGACAACTTTATGGATTGTCCCGACAGAGAGAGAGCTCAGTGGTGGGGCGATGTCACAAGCGAAATGATTATGACAATGTATTCAATGGACAGTAATTCTTACCTGCTGTATCAGAAGGGTGTCGAAGCTATGCTTTCTCACATTGACGATTCAAAGGTGCTTCAGACTGTTGTGCCCATCAAAGACGACTATTTTGAATTACCTGTTCAACAGCTTGCAGGCATTGTGGGCTTCCTCACCTACTATGAATACACCGGTGATATGGCTTTTATTGAGAAGGTTTATGACGCCTCACTTGACTATCTCAAGCTTTGGGAAATGGGTGAAAACAATCTTGTCGTTCACCGAAGCGGCTCATGGGATTGGCCTGACTGGGGCTCAAAGGCAGATATGACTGCTATCGAAAACGCATGGGTCTATTATGCTCTTTCAGCCACACAGGAAATGGCTGAGGTTTTAGGTAAAGACTGCGATATCGCATTTATTACAGAAAGAAAAGCTGCAATTTCAAAGGGATACAAGGCTCTCTGGACAAAAGAAGGCTACAAAAGCAATGACGCAGACAACCCTGACGACCGTGCAAATGCACTTGCAGTTCTCTCAGGCCTTGCGGATAAAGAGCAGTATGACACAATTCTGAATGTTCTCACAACCACAAAAAATTCAAGCCCCTATATGGAATATTATGTGCTTGAAGCTCTTTGCAAAATGGGAGAATATGAAACTGCAAAGGACAGAATCAAGGACAGATATAATGTCATGATGTGTGAGGATTACTCAACTCTGTGGGAATTCTGGAACTCATGGCAAGGCACCATGAATCACGCATGGAGCGGCGGCCCCCTTGTTATAATGAGCAAACACTTTGCAGGTATCACTCCACTTGAGGCCGGATATGAAAAGGTAAAAATCGAGCCTCAGTATGCTCTGTCTGACAGCATAACCTGTACCGTTCCCAGCGTGAAAGGATTAATCACAGTAAGTTATGAAAAGACTTCAGGAAAATATGTTATAAATCTTTCGCTGCCCGAGGCTATGACGGCTGATTTGTATATACCGGCAGACAGCGTTGTAAACATCAATTCAGAGCCTTATTATCAGAACGGTGAGTATGTAAACAGTGATATAACCTTTAATGTCGAAGTCATTGAAAGAAAAATCAGTAACTGATATTTTTCAGTTTAAAAAAACGGCTGCCTCACAAATGTGAGGTAGTTTCTTTACACCGTAAAAAAGCAAAATCACCGATAATGCTGACGCATATCGGTGATTTTTAACACATTATCATGTGCATGATACACATTTAAAATAATTATTTTCTTAACGGGTGACAGTGATTACAGGGCTCGCTTAAATATTATCATTCTTTGTTTTTCTTTATGTCAAACCAGAATTCAACACTTTTTTCACCGTTTATAACGCCGTACTTTTCACCGTGCATATCCTGAAGTGTTGCCACAATAGAAAGTCCAAGACCGAATCTCCCCTCTTTGCGTGAATGGGATTTGTCAGCTCTGTAAAAGCTCTGCCAGATGTTCTCTATATCGGTACCGGGAATCGGTTTGCCTGTGTTGCGCACACTGATTCTGTGACTGTAACCGACATCAACGCATTTAATGCAGATATTTTTTTCGTAATCAATATGACTTATAGCATTAGAAAGATAATTGTTTAAAACAATGTTCATCAGTTCTCTGTCTGCTGTGCCGCATAAGTCTTCATCGACCTCAATTTCAACACTGATCCCCTGCTCCTGAAGCTGCAAGGCATAGTTCTGAACACATTCAAAGATAAGCTCCTTTATGCTGAAGCTGCTGCTTTTCAGACTCATGCCGCCCGAGCTATACTGCATCAGCTCAAGAGTTTTCACAACAAGATTATTCATCTTTTGCGATTCTTCAATAATGATGTCGCAGAATTCCTCTGTAGAATCACAGCCGACACCGTATTTCATTCCTTCAGCATAGCCCTGAATTATTGCAATCGGTGTTTTGAGCTCATGTGAAACATTTGCAACAAAGGTACGCCTTGTTTTATCAAGTCTTCGCTCAGCTTCAATATCGATTTCAAGCTGTCTGTTCTCTTTTTTCAGCTCTGTGAGCGCACCGTCAAGAGTTTTTGAAAGTATATTGATATTTTCGCTGAGCTCATCAAGCTCCTTGATTTTAAAGGAAGGACAGCTTTCATTGAAATCAAGGCCTGCTATCTTCTTCGTTGTCCTTATTATTCTTCTTAACGGATTAGTGAACAGATTGGCATAGTAATAAGTTGTTCCGAAAAAGACAAGAAGTGACACAATTGAAAGTGCAAACAGTGCCCATGAGGCAACCCTTGCGTTTTCTTTTATATCATCAACCGAGCTGTAAAGCTCAAGGCCCATATCATCAGAAAAAAATGAGCCGTAAACAATATACTGAGCAGATGTGTAGCTTTCCTCACGGATTTCGTAATAGCTGCCGTCTTTTAATAACTTCTGGCTGACAAGCCTCATAATACGAGGCTTCATTACGGCGTCATCATCACTTTGCGGATACTTATCGAAAGCCGTTTCATTTGTCTGAGATGTATATATCAAAGTATCTCTCGGCGAATATATTTCAATGTAAAAATTATTTTCACGCTCATATTCTGACAAAACAGCCGGATATGTACTGTCAGCAAAGTCAATTGTCTGAATTTTGTCAGCAACATCCTGCATGCTTATTCTTGATGCAAGGGCAAAAATATCATCCATGAACACAAACTGAATAACAGAAAATATAATTACACAAATAACAATGGAGCCCATACCCACAAGAGAAAAGCTGCTCTTCAGGTTGCTGATATATTTATATTTATATTTGTTTTTTTTCTTCATCAGCAATCCTCGATTTTGTAGCCGATTCCGTAGACAGTTTTAAGATGGCTGTTACCCCATTCGCCAAGCTTTGTTCTGAGCCTTGCAACATGGGAATCGACGGTTCTGATGTCACCTGTGAAATCAAAGCCCCAGATGCTGTCTAAAAGCTGCTCACGGCTGAACACTCTGCCCGGTGCCTCCAGAAATTTCTTTAAAATGTTATATTCCTTGAGCGTCAGGTCAATAACCTTGCCGTCAAGTCTTACTTCGTGGGCTTCATCATTAAAAACGAGCTCATTATACTCTCTTTCGGTTGAAAAAAGGTTGGTTGGATTGGCTCTTCTTAAAAGTGCTTCAACTTTTTTAACAAGAATCACAGGGCTGAAGGGCTTTGTTACATAGTCATCAACACCGGATTCATAACCGGTCAGTTCATCAAACTCCTGACTTCTTGCCGTAAGCATAATTACAGGCACAGTTGAAGTTTCTCTGATTTTTCTGCAAACCTCCCAGCCGTTAAGTCCCGGCATCATGATATCAAGAATGATAAGACCGATTGAGTTCCTCTCTCTTTCAAACATTGCATAGGCTTCATCGCCGTCTTCAGCCTCAAGAACTTCATATCCGTCTTTTCTTAAAAAATCAGCAACCAATTTTCTGATTCTTGCCTCATCGTCTGCAACAATTATTTTAAACATACGTCACCTCATAATGAATCATTTTGCTTATAATAACACATTCAGAAACTTGTTACAAGCAGTTGAACAAAAAATTATTAACAATTTGTTTATAATTCACTCTTCCTTCATCCATATGTAATAAATAAGTTAACATTTCATATGAAATATTGACACTTGACATAATATGGTATAAAATAATCTTTGGTAAATTATGCAATAAAATATTGTCGAATATCCGACAGAAAAGGAGCACGAATATGATTAAACAAACAAGCAACAATGTCTTTCATCTTCAGACAAAGAAAACAAGCTATCTTTTCAGAGCTCTTCCCACCGGTCAGCTTGAAAGCCTTTATTATGGCAGAAAAATTAAGGAAGCTGAAGATTATACATTCCTTTATGACAAGCATATTGCAGGTTATTCAAACAGCACACCCTACTGCCAGGATGACACTACCCTCTCACTTGACCATATTGCCCTTGAATATTCATCATACGGCAAGGGTGATTACAGACTTCCCTCAATGCAGTTGACTGCACATGACGGCGTTTTCACAACCGATTTTAAATATAAATCTGCAGCTATCACAAAGCTTAAGCCTGAGCTCAAGGGCTTACCCTCAAGCTACGGTGAAAGCGACACTCTTACTGTTGTTCTTGAAGACTCAGCTCTGGGCGCAGAGCTTCACCTGATTTATACTGTCTTTGAAGACTGCAACGTTATCACAAGAAGCACCCGTCTTATCAACAAGAGCAAGAAGACAATCAAAATTCACTCACTCATGAGTATGCAGATTGACCTTCAGAGAGGCAACTACACAATGCTTACCTTTGACGGTGCATGGGCAAGAGAAAGATATAAGAATGAACACAAGCTCACCACAGGCGAATGCTCTGTAGGCTCAATTGCAGGCTATTCTTCGAACAGACATAATCCCTTCTTTGCCGTGCGTGACGATGACTGCACAGAAGACAAGGGCAACTGCTACGGCTTCAATCTTGTATATTCCGGTAACCACATTGCAAGAACAGAAATTTCAACCCACGGCCTTCTCAGAATTCAGAACGGTATCAACCCCTTTGAGTTCGAGTGGAAGCTCGAGTCAGGTGACACATTTGACACACCGGAAAGTGTTATGACCTTCAGCCATGAGGGCCTTAACGGCATGAGCCAGAATATGCACCTTTTTGTTAAGGAACACATCGTCAGAGGCTACTGGAAGAACAGAGAACGTCCCATTCTGGTCAACAACTGGGAAGCAACAACCTTCAGCTTCACCGAAAAGAAGATTCTCGAAATTGCCAAGGCAACAAAAGACATCGGTGCAGAAATGTTCGTTCTTGATGACGGCTGGTTCGGAAAGAGAAACAACGACAAAGCAGGCCTTGGCGACTGGTATGTTAACAAAAAGAAGCTGCCCAGCGGCATTGACGGCCTTGCAAGAAAGGTTAACGAATTAGGTCTTAAATTCGGACTCTGGGTTGAGCCTGAAATGGTTAACCCCAACAGCGAGCTTTATAAAGCACATCCTGACTGGGCGATGACAACCGACAAATACACTCCCTCTCAGGGCAGAAATCAGCTCACTCTTGACCTTACAAGACAGGACGTACGTGATTACATTATCAACACCATGACTGATGTTTTCCGTTACGGCAATATTGAATATATCAAATGGGATAATAACCGTCATTTCTCAGATGTTTTCTCAAGAAGAGAAGGCGCTAACAACGGCGAATACTTCCACAGATATATTCTCGGTCTTTATGAAATCTGGGATGCACTTACAGGCAAGTTCCCTGAAATTCTTTTTGAAGCATGCTCAAGCGGCGGCAACAGATTTGACCTTGCAACCTTCTGTTATATGCCTCAGTGCTGGACAAGTGATAACACCGATCCCCTTGACAGAATGTACATTCAGTCAGGCACATCCTACGGTTATCCTCAGTCAGTTATGACAATGCACGTTGCTGCACAGTATAGCTTCGCTAACTTCAGACCTTCATCAATTGAGCACAGATTCAATGTTTCCGCATTCGGTCTTCTCGGCTATGAGCTTGATGTTACAATGCTTTCAAAGCACGATAAAGCCTGTGTTAAAAAGCAGATTGAATATTATAAGCAGCATCGCAGACTTCTTCAGTTCGGTGAATACTCAAGAATCGGTGACATCTTCAAAAACGACAGATGTATGTGGCAGATTACCGCTGAGGATAAGAGCGAAGCTATGTACGGATACTTTGTTAACCGTGTCACTCCCAACTGGGGCAACGATGTTATCAAGCTCGTAAACCTCGATGAGGACACCACATATAACCTTTGTGTTCGTCCTCAGCTTCTTCCTCTTAAGAACTTCGGCGATATCATCAATGTTCCCCTTCCGAAGAAAATGGATGTTGAAGACGGCAAGTTCTTTGACTTCATCTGCGAAACACTCAAGCTTCGCAACGAAAGAGAAGAATATACCCTCACAGGCGATATGTTCATGTATTCAGGCTTCAAGCCCAAGCAGCCCTTTAACTACAGCGGCTTCAACCTTAAGGATTCAAGAATGATTCTTGATAATGATTCAAGAATTTATTACATCTGCAAAAAAGATGCGTAAAGGTATTGAAATGGCTAAAAAATATAACACATACTCTTTTCTCGGGGACATCGACTGGACCGTTGTCCCTGAAGAAAGGTTATCTGTTTCCAACTGGGATTCTGAAGTTTTTTATGACACATATTTTCAGATGTGCTTTAAAAAGAACGACGGAATCTATGTGAGAATGCACACCAATGAAACAGATATTCGTGCAGAGTTTTCAAATGACGATGATCCTGTCTGGCAGGATAGCTGCATGGAATTTTTCGTCTGTGCTGTTGAAGGCAGAGAGGATTATATCAATTTTGAAATGAACAGCAACGGTGTCTATCTTTCTGAATTCGGCAAGGATAAAAAATCAAGAGTATTTCTCAGAACAGTTACTGATCTGAAAGCTCAGGTAAACGCCGAAGTTTCGGATAACGGCTGGTCTGTTGAGCTGTTTGTCCCCTGCAAGCTTATCAAAGAAGCATACGGCACTGATTTTGACGCAGGTAAATGTGAAATCAGCTTCAATTTCTATAAATGCGGTGATAATTGCAATAAAAAGCATTATCACTCTTTCACGGAAATGACAACACTTCCGCCGGGATTTCATAATCCCGCGTGCTTTGCAACAGCCCACATCGACGAAAGGTGAGTTTTAATGAATAATATAGAAAAAGAAATAATTGAAGTCAGCAGACAATTTGCAATTCAGGGTGAGTTCCATTCATATAAAGTCTTTACTGACGGACACATCAACACAACATATCTGGCAATTTTTGTCAACAAAGGCAGATTCAATAAATATCTTATCCAGGGAATCAATACCCATGTTTTCAAGAATCCTTCCAAGCTTATGGAAAACATTGTGAGTGTTACTGATTACCTAAAAAAACAGATTGAGCTTACAGGAGGCAACGCCAAAAGAGAAACCTTGAATTTTCTCAAGGCAAGTAACGGGAAATACTATTTCTTCCACCTGAGCAAATGCTGGAGAATCTATGATTTTATTGATAATTCCCACACAATCAACACAATTGAAAATCCCGAGGTATTTGAAAAGGCAGGAAGAAGCTTTGGTATATTCCTCAACCGCTTAAGCGGTTATCCTATGGATAAGCTGAATGAAACTATCAAGGATTTCCACAACACACCCAAACGTGTTGAAGCACTTGAAGAGGCAATTAATCTCGACCAGGCAGGAAGACTCTATCTTGCAAAAGATGAAGTTGAGTTTGCTCTTTCAAGGAAGAGCGACAGTGAAGTGCTTATCAATCTTTATAACGAAGGTCTTATCCCCCTTCGTGTTACACACAACGACACAAAGCTCAACAACATTCTTTTCGATGACAAAACAGGCGAAAGCATCTGTGTTATTGACCTTGACACGATTATGCCCGGATTCTCACTCTATGATTTCGGTGATTCAATCCGTTTCGGTGCCAACACCACCAGAGAAGATGATGATAATCTTGATAATGTTACCGTTTCACTTGAGCTTTTCGAAAGCTACACAAAGGGATTTTTAAGTGCCTGTGCAAAGGCTCTTACACAAGCTGAAGTCGATAATCTTGCTTTTTCGGCAAAGCTTATGACTTATGAATGCGGTATCCGTTTCCTGACTGACTATCTTGACGGTGACGTATATTTTAAAACTGCATATAATGAACACAATCTTGTCAGAGCAAGAAATCAGTTCAAGCTTGTCAGCGAAATTGAAAAACACCTGCCTGAAATGCAGGAAATCGTTGAAAGAATTTACAACGAATATAAATAAGCAGAAAACCTCAACATGTGCCAGTACCGGACAAGGCAAAATGTTGAGGTTTTTGATTTTTATGCTTATCAATTCAATTGCTTTCAGCATATAATGCACTAAGAATAAATGAGGTGATTATATGCCAAGCAATAATAATTTTATGAAAAAAAGAATTGATGACGCTGCTTTCAATCGGTGGCTTTTTGAAAAAGTGAATGAAAAAAGCATTAATTCAGCACTTGCCTGCTCACTTGCCGAAGAATATAAACGGAAATATGAGCATCTGTTAAAAGAGTATTTAAACAGTCTGAACGACACTGCAATCCGCCCCGAATCATCGTGGGCAGAAAAAATCATGGAAAATATTTGATTTTTTTAATCCTAACTACTCTAGCCAAATATATAATATTACTAAAATTGTTATAAATAGTTCACATAAATTCATAAAAAGTATTTATTTTTTTGTTTAATTGTGCTACAATACATATATAGAAAGGGCAGATATAAAATTCTCCCTTCGGGGAGTTAATATAGAAAGGAGCTGACGATATGAAAATTACAGTTATCGGCAGAAAATGCACACCCAGAGATTCATTCAAGGAAAGAGCTGAAAAAAGACTCAAAAAGGTCGAAAAGTTTTTTGGCTCCGACGCTGAAGCAAAAGTAACCGCAACAGTTGAAAAAAATGAGCAGATTGTTGAAGTTACCATCTATCACGACGGTTATATTTTCCGTTCACAGGAAAGAGCTCAGAACATGAATGATGCCCTCGACAGATGTGCAGACTCAATTGTTCGTCAGATTCGCAAGAACAAAACCAAGGTTGAGAAAAAGCTGCGTTCGGGCGCTTTTGACGCTTATGATGCTATTGACACCTTCGAGCCGGAGGATGACTACAGTGTTGTTCGCTCAAAAGAAATTGTTCTTAAGCCACAGAGTGTTGACGAAGCAATTCTGCAGATGAATCTGCTTGACCATCAGTTCTACATGTTTCTCAACTCTGCAAATGACAAAATCAGCGTTGTCTATGCAAGAAAAGACGGCGGCTACGGATTATTAATTCCCGACATAGATTGATTTATTGTTAAAAGTATGATATAATTTTTCCACCGACAGCTGTCGGTGGATTTCTTATTCAAAGAAAGAGAGTTATATTATATGCAAATTAATTTTGTTATCCCCTGCCTTTTAGGTCTTGAAAAGCTGATTGCAGATGAAATGAAAGAGCTCGGTGCGGATAATGTTATTTCTGAAAACGGCAGAGTTTTGTTTTCAGGTGATGAAAGAATGCTTGCAAGAGCTAATATATGCTCGAGATATGCTGAAAGAATTCAGATTCTCGTTGGTGATTTCAACGCTATGAGCTTTGAAGAGCTTTTTCAGGGAACTAAGGCACTGCCATGGGAGCAATGGATCGGTGCATACGATGCTTTTCCCGTCAAGGGATATTCTCTTAATTCAGCATTGTTCAGCGTCAGTGATTGCCAGTCTATCATAAAAAAAGCTGTTGTTGAAAGACTTAAAAGCATATATAATATTTCATGGTTTGAAGAAACAGGACCTGTTCATCAGATTCAATTCTCAATTATGAAAAACAAAGTCAGCCTTTTAATTGACACAACCGGCTTCGGCCTTCACAAGCGTGGCTATCGCATCGAATCGAACGGTGCACCTATCAAAGAAACGCTTGCAGCTTCTCTTTGTAACCTTGCAAGACTGCGTCCGTATCACACCCTTTATGACCCTATGTGCGGATCAGGTACAATTCTGATTGAGGGTGCTATGATGGTCAACAACATTGCACCCGGCCTTAACAGAAATTTCACCGCTGAAAGATGGGATCAGATCAATGAAAATGTCTGGAATGAAGAGCGTGAAAGAGCCCGTTCACTGATTATAACCGACAGTCAGTTTGTCGCTTACGGTTCAGATATTGATGAAAAAAGCCTCGAGGTTGCCCTTGCAAATGCAAAGCGTGCAGGTGTTGACAAATACATTACTTTCAAAAAAAGTGATGTCAGAGATTTCCGTAAGCAGAGTGAAAAAGGCACTGTTATCTGCAACCCCCCTTACGGCGAACGCCTTCTCGATCTCAAGCAGGCTGAAGAGCTTTACAAAGCAATGGGCAAGTGCTTCGACCAGAGCAGAGGTTGGGCTTACAACATAATCAGCCCGAGTGAGGATTTTGAAACCTTCTTCGGCAGAAAAGCAGACAAACGCAGAAAGCTTTACAACGGCATGATCAAATGTCAGCTTTATATGTATTTTAAATAAGGAGTGATGTGATATTCTTGTTTTGTGCTACTCGAAATGTACAACATGCCAGAAAGCTTTGAAGTGGCTTGACGACAACAACATTGACTATGAGCTTAGAGACATAAAAAGCAACAATCCCGATTATAATGAGCTGAAAGCCTGGTATGAAAAAAGCGGACTTGACATAAAACGCTTTTTCAACACAAGCGGGCTGATTTACAAATCAATGAATCTCAAAGATAAGCTCAGCGAAATGACTGTTGACGAAAAGCTCCGCCTTTTAAGCACTGACGGCATGCTTGTAAAGCGTCCGATGTTGATTCACGGTGAAACAGTTCTCACCGGATTTAAAGAAAGTGAATGGAAAAATCTAAAATAAACATGAGGTGATCATTTATGAAAAACGTAAAAAACATACTTTGGGGTATTTTTCTTGTTTTGATGGGTATTCTTATCGGTCTTGATACCTTCGAGGTTCTCAACATCAACTTCTTTTTCGACGGCTGGTGGACATTATTCATTATTATCCCCTGCACCATCGACCTTTTCAAAGGCAGAGACAAAACCGCTGACATTCTCGGCATCGCAGTCGGTATATTCCTTTTGCTTGTTTGCCGTGACATCATTACATTCCAGATTCTTATCAAGCTTCTTGTTCCGACAATTCTTGTCTTCGTCGGCTTATCACTGCTCTTCAAAAACAAAGCAGGCGGCAAGGTCGCAAGAGAAATCAAGCAGATCAACGAAAACGGCTTGCCCAGAAGAGAGTTCGGTGCTTCTTTCTCAAAGGAAAATCTCAACCTTGACGGACAGGTGCTTCAGTCAATGGACCTTTCAGCTTCATTCGGCAAGCTCAGCTGTAATTTCCAGAACACAACCGTTAACACAGATATCGTTCTTAATGTAAACGCATCCTTCGGCTCAGTTGAAATCATTGCTCCCAAGGGTGTCAGAGTTGTTGTCAAATCCTCATCCTTATTCGGCGGAGTTGCCAACAAAACAGAAAACATCGATCAGAATATCAACATGCCCAAGATTTATATCAACGCCGTTTGCATGTTCGGAGGTGTCGACGTAATATGACCCCATCACAGAAAAAAATTAAAATGTTTGCCAACTCTTTAGCAGTTGTTCTCATTGCACTCATTTTTATTTCTGTTGCTGTTGTGGTATTTTTGATGACAGGCGGTATTTCACTGACAAACACACTTTTCGGCGAATCATCCGAAACTGAGTTTTCTCAGGTGTATGAAAACGTTGAAAACCTTGAAATAGATGTTAACTATGCAAATCTGAACGTTGTTTCAGGCGACAGCTTCAAGGTTGATGCAACGTACAGTGACATGATAAAAGTTATCAATGTTGACAATACACTCCTGATTGAAGAAGTATCCACCCTGTTGGAAGCAGGAAAAAACGGTTCAATAACTGTATATATCCCCGACAGTGTCACATTGAAAGAATTCAAGCTCGACTCTAACCTTGCTGCTGTAACTGTTGAAAACATAAAATGTAATGAACTTAACGTTGATGTTGAAACAGGAAAGACTGTTATTAATTCTGTCACAGCGACCGATAAAGCTGAAATTGAAAGCGGAACAGGTGAACTTGTTATAAACAGCGCAGAATTGAACAATCTTTCATTTGATGGCGGCATTGGAAAAGCAACCTTAAGCGGCAGAGTTTACGGAGCTTCAGAAATTGAATGTGGTGTCGGTGAGCTTAACATGATTCTTACAGGCGCAGCTGCTGACTACACAATCAAAGGCAAAGCAGGTACAGGCATTGTCGTTATCGACGGCAACGAAGTTGACGGCAGCTTCAACCTTGACGGCGGAAGTGACCTTATTCATCTTAAAGGCGGAGTCGGCGCTGTCGACATCAGCTTTCAGGACAAATCAGCAACTTAATAATATTCACATACAAAAACCCACCGTTATTATAATGGTGGGTTTTGACTTGCCATGATTCATTAACCACTTTCGGTTTTGCATTAACAGTTATATTATTAAAAGGCATTATGTGAAACGCCTTAAAATTCTTTACAACATATTGTCTTTATGCTACAATAAGAAAAATATTAAATAACAAGGACATGTGAAAAATGAAGACTTACGGCACCTATTTTCAGAATAATAAAGAGAGACCTATAGAATACGGTGAGATAAATCTTATTAACCCTGAAAGGCAAAGATTAAGAGGTGAACCCCTCCTCAAAGGAATTGAAGCAATACCGGTTTTTCAAGGCTTTTGCGGCACAGATTTCGAACTGATGAAAATGGGTAGAGACGGCAAGTTATCGAAGAAATTTCCTGAAGGTGAAAAAAGACTTATCAACGGCCATGAGGGTGTTGTATGGATACCCGAAGAAAACCGATTTGCAATTGTGCTTATCCGTGGCGGCGACAGCTACGATCCTACACGTTACACAGAAGATGAAACATATTTTGAATACGGCTGTGACAAGGCAGACGGCCTTTTCTGCGACAGAAATTATTTCAATCCTGATATGCTTCTTCATCTGCCAGAAAAATATAAAACATGTGAAAAACTGCCTTTGTCAGTGGCAAAAAAGCTATCCTTTGCTGACCCCTATGCCTGTGCAATCTTTCAGCTTGAAAGAATGGAGGACCTTGGTGAAGCACAGAATTTCCGTGTAGAAATGGCAAAGCATAAATGCACTGAGCCCGAAGCAAGACGGTTGGCAAAAGAAAATATCTTCGCAAAAACCGTTGTTTTCGGTCTTGGAATGACCGGACTTTTCATCGCTGACCAAATAAAGCGTAATCACCCTGATGCTCAGATTCTCTTCGTTGGCAGAAGCGATGAAAGCTGCAAGAAGGTAAGCTTCTCAAAGGAAATTGCATCTGCGGAATATCTTTGCTCAAACGGCCTTACCGAAGAAGAAACAGCAAAAAAGATAATTGAAGCCATCGGAGGCAGAGCAACAATGTTCATCGGCACAAGCGGAAGCAATGTTGAGCACAGAATCGCATTTGAACATAAGGTTCTCGGCTGTAACGGTGTTTACAACAGCTTTTCACTTGGTCCTGTTGTTTCTTATGACACGATGCCCTTCGGCTTTGAAAATCACCTTATATTTGCATCAATCAATTTCCGTCAGGAACACATGGAAAAAGCAATAGAGGTTCTTGTGGACTCCCGTTATGACGAGGTTGTCGAGCTTATCGATAAAGACGAGTTTATAACTGATCCTCTTTATGCTTACGAAAACAAAATATTCTGCAAGGGAGCACCATTAAAAACAGGTGTAATCTGGAATAAAAAATATATAGTAGAAGGAAAATAAAATGAAAGCAATTGTAATCCCCAAGCCCGGTGAAATCGAAATAAGAGAAGTACCGATGCCTGTTGTAAAAGAGGGCGAAGCGCTTCTCAAGGTTAAATATGTAGGTATCTGTGGTGCTGATATTGCTTCCTTTACAGGTAATCAGCCTTTCACCACATATCCGAGAATACCGGGACATGAATTTTCAGCACAGATAAGCACTATACCGGAAAATGACAAAGGCTTAAAGGTCGGTGACATTGTCACATGCAACCCTTATTTTAACTGCAGAGAATGCTATTCCTGCAAAAGAGGCTATGTCAACTGCTGCACCGATAATCAGACAATGGGCGTTCAGCGTGACGGTGCATTCTGTGAATACATTTCAATGCCAGTGGAAAGAATTTACGACGGCAAAAATCTTTCTGCACAGGAACTTGCGCTGATTGAGCCATTTTCAATTTCACAGCATGCAGTGTCCAGAGCACAGATAAGAAAAGATGACCGCATTCTCATTATCGGCGCTGGCCCTATCGGGCTTTTTGCGCTTATTGCCGCACAACGGAAGTGTAAAAATATTGTTGTTGCAGATATTCTTGACAACCGTCTCGAGCTTGCCAAACAGTATGGCGCTGCTGATGTTATCAACACAAAAAAACAGTCCCTTGAAGACTTTACAAATACTTTTACAGACGGAAACGGCTTTGATGTCTGCATTGAAGCCTGCGGTGCCCCTGAAACATTTTTAGGCTGCATCGACAGTGCAGCCTTTGCCGGCAATATTATTCTTATCGGCAACGGCAAGCGTGAAACAAATTTTGTTCATTCTGTTATTCTCAAAAAAGAATTGAACATTCATGGCAGCCGAAATGCCCTGAAGGACGATTTCATCAACAACATTGATACGGTTGCAAGCAATAAAGCTGATATTATGAAAATGGTCAGCGGTGTATATGACATAGATAACGCCCTTGATGCCTTCAGAGCACTTGCAAGCAACGACGGAACATTAGCAAAACTATTAATTAAAATCGGTGACTAAAATGAGAGAAACGGTAATACAATTCGGGGAAGGTAATTTTTTAAGAGGCTTTTTTGACTATTTCCTTGACGTTATGAATAAACAGGGCCTTTACGACGGCAAGGCAGTCGTTGTTCAGCCGAGAAAAGGCGGAAAATGTGCCTTGTTAAGCGAGCAAAAAAACAGATATAATTTGTATTTAAGAGGCATAGAGAAAGGAGAAGTGATTGAGGAGCATCACAACATTGAGTCAATTTCAAGATGTGTTGATCCCTATAAGGATTTTGATTCTTATATGTCTCTTGCTGATAATCCTGATTTCCGTTTTATTGTTTCAAACACAACTGAAGCCGGCATTGAATTTGATGACACCTGCAAAGCCGATGATAAGCCTTGCAAATCATTTCCGGGCAAGCTTACACAGCTTCTTTACAAGCGTTATAAAATCGGGCTTGACGGTTTCATAATTCTCCCCTGCGAGCTTATTGACAACAACGGCGATGCACTTTTTAAGTGTATTCAGAAGTATGCTGAATTGTGGGGTTTTGAATCGGATTTCATTGATTGGCTGAAAGAAAAAAACATTTTTGCCAACACCCTTGTTGACCGAATTGTTACAGGCTATCCTGATGACGGAACAGAAAAGCTTCATCCAAACGACAAATTTCTTGACACAGCAGAGGTTTTTCATCTTTGGGTAATTGAAGGAAATTTTGAAGCAGAGCTTCCTTTAAAAAAGGCCGGCTTTAACGTTGTGTGGGCAAAAGATGTAAAACCCTATAAAAAAGTCAAGGTCAGAATTCTTAACGGTGCTCATACATCCCTCGTTGCGGGTGCGTTACTTTCAGGCATTGAAACCGTCGGAGAAGCAATGAAGGATGATGTTACATGTTCTTTTCTTTACAAGTGCATGAAAGAAGAAATTTTGCCGACAATTGGCGAAAATAATGACAGCATAGGTTTTGCAAACAGTGTTTTTGACCGTTTCAGAAATCCCTTCATTCAACACAAATGGCGTTCAATTTCACTTAATTGTGTCAGCAAATTTTCTGTCCGTGTTCTACCTACAATTACAGAATACAAAGAAATAAACGGAGCTTATCCGAAGTGTCTTACACTGTCTTTAGCATATCTTATTTACTTTTATAAAAACGGTGAGCCTGTCGATGAACAAAGTATTAAAGACAAGATGTATTTTTCTTCTGTTGAAGAAATACTTTCAGACAAGGACATGTGGGGTATTGATATTTCCGGAATGACTGATATTGTAACAGACTGTTACAGAATAATAGAGAGCCTCGGTGCAAAGGAAGCAATGAAATGGATACTGTCAGAATAAATGAAAAGGATAATGTCTGTGTCAGCCTTGAAACAGGACATAAAATCGCTCTTTCCGACATAAATGAGGGTGAAAATATAATAAAATACGGCTTTCCTATCGGTGTTGCAAGCTGCAGAATCAGTGCCGGTGAAAAAGTACATTCAAATAACATGAAAACAAGACTTGGCGATGTGCTTTCTTATGAATACAAACCGGATTTTGAGGAGCTCTCCCCTGAAGCACCCTTTGAAATTGACGCCTATACCAGAGAAAGCGGTGATATTGGTATCAGAAATGATATATGGATCATACCAACTGTCGGCTGCGTCAACAGCATTGCTGAAAAGCTCGCTGCCTCTTCCGGTGCACTCTGCTTCTCGCACCCCTACGGATGCAGTCAGCTGGGTGGTGACATGACAACAACTCAGCTTATCCTGAAAGGGCTTATCAGGCATCCTAATGCAGGTGGTGTGCTTGTTTTAGGACTGGGATGTGAAAACAATAACATAAGTGAAATGAAAGCTGTTCTCGGCACATGGAATGAAAAAAGAGTTAAATTTCTGAACGTTCAGGAATGCACAGATGAAATCGCCGTGGGATTACAGTTAATTAAAGAACTAAAAGAAAACGCAGAAAAGGATAAAAGACAGACCGTGTCTGCAAAAAAGCTGAAGATCGGTCTTAAATGCGGTGGCTCAGACGGCTTTTCAGGTATTACTGCAAATTCCGTTGTCGGTATGGTTACAGATAAGCTATGTGCTATGGGCGCTTCTTGTGTGCTGACTGAGGTGCCTGAGATGTTTGGTGCAGAAACGGTACTTTTCGAAAGATGTGTAAACGAAGCTGTTTTTAACAAAAGTGTGAAGCTTATCAACGATTTCAAGCACTACTTCAAAAGTCACGGCCAGCCCGTTTCAGAAAACCCCTCACCCGGCAACAAAGAAGGCGGAATTACTACCCTTGAAGAAAAATCCCTTGGTTGTGTTCAAAAAGGCGGAAAAGCACCCGTTGTGGATGTTCTGAACTATGGCGACATTGTGACAAAGCCCGGACTTAGCTTGTTAAACGGTCCCGGTAATGATATAGTATCTATCACTAATCTTGCGGCTGCAGGCTGTCATCTTATACTTTTCACAACAGGCAGAGGTACACCTCTCGGAGGTGCCGTACCAACGGTAAAAATTGCTTCTAACAACAATATTGCTACGAAGAAGCCGCACTGGATTGACTTTTTGTCATCCGGCTTTGAAAGAGAAAAAATTGCCCTTGAGCTTCTTTCTCTGATAAAAGAAACTGCCAACGGCAAAGAAACAAAAAACGAAATAAACGGTTCAAGAGAAATTGCAATTTTTAAAGACGGAGTAACACTATGATTATTGATGCACATGCACATTTATGGAAAAAACAAAACGGAAGAGTGAACGGTAAACCCGTTTATGACATAGGTGGCGGAAAAAGCAATTTTGGCGGTGAAATCCGTCAGATGATGCCGCCATATATGACTGACGGTGAAAACACGGTTGAAAGATTTATTGCAAACATGGATTATGCCGGAGTTTCCGGTGCAGTCATCACTCAGGAATATATTGACGGTAATCAGGATGATTATCTTCTGACATGCAAAAGTGACAGAATAAAAATCTGTGCTTTATATGAAGAGAAGCCAATCAATGATGTTGCAGGCTTTGACGGTATTAAAATATGTGCAAGCCGCCTTTATGACAAAAATCTGCTTAATCATCTGGAACCGTTCAGACTTGCGCATAATAACGGCAAATTCATTTCAATTGATCTTGCTGACGGCGACGAGCAGACCGAAATGATGCAGAAAATTATTGATATGTTTCCTGATTTAAAAATTGCAATCGGCCATTTCGGTATGGTCACGAGAGATAACTGGCTTGAACAGATCAAGCTTGCAAAAAACAAAAACGTATTCATAGAAAGCGGAGGGATAACATGGCTTTTTAACGGCGAGTTTTATCCTTATCCGTCGGCTGTTGAAGCCATAAAAGAAGCGGCTGAAGCAGTGGGCTTTGACAAGCTTATGTGGGGAAGCGACTATCCGCGCACCATGACTGCAATAACATATAAAATGAGCTTTGATTTTATAGAGAAAACAAATGAAATTTCAGAAGCTGACAAGCAGCTCTTTTTAGCAGAAAATGCAGTTAAGTTTTATAATTTTACTCATTTGACTGTGCCTGATAAAGTGAAAAACATGGTTGAAGATTAATTAAAGTAACAAAGCATATCACACAAAACCTTCTGAGCAAAACAAAAAAAGAGCGCTCTATCAAGCAATCTCTTTTAACCGATCAGACCGGCAGGGCTCCCACTGTGGCTACCTTTTGCGGTTCCCGAAATCGTATATCAACCTGGAGTGCTGAGCAATTTTGACCACTGGCCACAATCGCGCTCCCTTCGTTCCATCAACACAGCAGCGGCCGATTGCCCCCGAGGGGCAATCGGCCTAATTAATAAAAAAAGAACCGCTCTTTCAAGCAGTTCTTTTTCAACTGGTGCGGATGTTCATAACACAAGTAGTTCTCCGGTAGTACATATTCTATCTTTCGTACTCTAATACATTTCTTCAGATATGGAGGAATACATAATGTCAAATATCATTGAAGATTTTTATTACGGCAATATTGAGCCACAAGAAGTAAATTCCGAATTAACACCCAAGCTCAAGAAGAAACTGAATAACCTTGCAGAGAAAGAAGAACAGCTTACTGCTAGATTGAACGGTGAGGATAAGGAACTATTTCAAAACTATGTCAGTGCTTATATTGAATTTTCAACTACAAGTAATGCTGACAGCTTTATATCCGGTTTTAGACTCGGAGCAAAATTTACTTACGACACATTTGTTAAGAATACGAAAGGATGAATGCTACTATGAAAAACAAAACAAATATTCAATACAGACAGGTTGGAGATTTCAACATTCCTAACCTTATCTTGCCGCCCGAAGAAACAAATATCACTCTTGGTAAATGGGGTATGTTACATAAGGATTATCTTGAAAAACATAACCGTGTTTTTTTCAACTTATTGCTTACACAAGGCAAGCTTTATCAGCACTGTGCTGGGATAGAAAATCAAGCTCGTGAGATGTTTGATACTCTCGTGGAACAGATGAAAAAAGCTGAAGGTGTAACCGAGCAGTTGAAAGAAGAAAATCAGCTTGATTGGGTATGCCGTATGCAAAACATTGAGGCAAGAGCAAGAGAGATTGTTTGCAACGAGCTGATATACAATTAAAATTGAATTATGTAAAAAAGCATGACTTGCCACATTTAAATTCATCAAAAATGTTATACAGACAATATCTGTCCAACTCAAAATGTATACTGTAATTACCCAACAGGCAAAAGCAAATCGGAGTTGTATTTTTACTGATAGTTATTGATTTTTTAGCCATGATGTGATAAATTAATACTGCGACGTAAATCCGAATAATACTTCTGCAATAGGGAATGACTTAGGTAAAAGTGCATTCTCAGATTTACTTTACCCTGTTGCGGATAAGTGGATTTGCGTCGCGGCAAACGAGGTGCATTTTTCGGTGCGTCTTGTTTTTCGGGACGCACTTTTTTATTTCGTTATATCTTCTATAAGTTGCTTGTTTTTTTCGTAAAAGAAATCAATGGATATACATAATGTGATATGATATTATTAATATAATAGATTTCTTGGTGTTGGACAACTATTGTCCTTTTGAACAGATATAATGTAGTTACAAACTGCATTAAGAAGGTGTAAAAATGGAAATATCAAAGGGTTTTAAATCAGACCGAGTTTTATATATGTATGACAAGCTCATTTGCGGTGAGATTCTCAATAAAATTGAGCTTTCCAAGCACTTTGGTGTAAGCGAGAAAAGCATTCAAAGAGATATAGATGCTCTCAGATGTTATCTTACCGAAAAAGGTATGGGGCAGGATATAATCTATGAACCGTCACTCCACGGATATAAGCTTTATGACTTAAACAGTAAAAAACTTACTAACAGCGAGATTTTAGCTGTGTGCAAGATACTTCTTGAAAGTCGTTCTATGGTTAAACCGGAAATGCAGAGCATCATAGAAAAGCTCCTTTTCAACTGTGTACCCGAGCAGAACAAGAGGAAAGTTAATGACCTTATCGGCAATGAGCTTTACCATTACATAGAGCCTAATCACGGCAAGAGTATATTTGAAAGTCTGTGGGATCTCGGTACAGCTATCAGAGAGCATAGGCTAATCGAGGTGGATTACATCCGTACCAAAGACAAAGCCACAAAGGCAAGAACCCTTGAACCTGTAGGTCTGATGTTTTCCGAATATTATTTTTACCTAACAGCCTTTATGCATGATAAAGAGGTGAAAAAGGATTTCGACAACAAGGACGATCTTTTTCCGACTATCTACAGAGTTGATAGGATTCAGAATCTCCGTATTCTTGATAAAAGATTTACTGTGCCTTATGCAGAGCGTTTTGAAGAAGGTGAGTTCCGCAAACGGGTACAGTTTATGTATGGCGGCACATTACGTAAGATTAAATTCAGATACAAAGGTCAGTCGGTTGAAGCTGTTCTTGATAAACTTCCCACGGCTAAAATAATCAGTCAGGATGAAGACGGTTACATTGTATCAGCAGAAGTCTTCGGTGATGGTGTTGATATGTGGATACGTAGTCAGGGAAAAAATATAGAGTTAATTGATAATTAATCTCCTAAGAGAGAATACATTTGAATTTTTTAAGTGCAATAAACGTTTCAAAAAATATTTTACAAAATTTTAGGAAATGTACATACCAACAAAGAACAGATTCTTGCAGAAAAATGTGGTTGCTTTTATTTGAGCAGAAGTCTAAATTATATGAATGAGTTAACAAAAGATTATCAATGTTTTTAAGAAAATGAGAAAAAATTAATACAGAAATTAATTGTAAAATATAACATTTGATGTTATAATATATGCATAATTTTTATCAAAAAAACAAATAAAACTAAACGTTATGATCTTTTCATTTTAATGAGCTTTGTAAACTGTATAGGTTTGTTTTTTGCTCAGTAAAAAAATTATATTTACGCATATAACATCAAAAAACAGATAGGAGTAATATTGGTCTTATGGATTCTATGTTAAGAAACGAAAATGAATACATAAGAATAGATGGTGTTGATCCTTTTTTTGTTGCAGCATTTGATACAATTAATCATCCAATAAAAAAAGCAAAAAAAGCAATACAGACAGGATATCTAACTGCCCTTACATATATCGTAGAAAAAACACTTGCAGAAGAAGATCTAAGCGAAAAACCATTTTATTCCGCATGTGATATAAAGTCGTATACATCAGAAAACAAGTCAACACAGCAGTTGATTTTGGTTCTTCATTCTGTTCTGCAAAAAAGAATTTCCGAAGAAATGCAGTTGCGGATTGATATAAAGCAACTCGTAAGTAAACGCCTACAGCAGTATCAAAACCAACTGTTTGCAGATGATGTTAAAGCTAATATAGATGAAAAGCGTGGAATCAGTTGTTTGTCAACATTCGCAAAGCATTGGCGAACCAAATATCGCTATATGCTCGTTTGCGATGCAGCATTGATCCTTCTCGATGAATCCTTGGTGCTTCGTGCTACTGAGATAATCAAGGAATGTCTATCTGTCAAGCAGCAAGCTGATGTTGAGCGGGTATACTCGCTGTTACAAAGCAAACAAGAAGTTGAGAAAAAGTATCTACCCACTTTGCCATTGCTGAATCAGTACAGAGCTAACAAGGACTTTTTCTCTAAAGAAGAAAGACGAATCATTGTTACCGCGAACATGAGTGCCGGCAAATCCACCTTGATAAATGCACTTATCGGCAAGCCAATAGCTCGCACATCCCAAGAGGTTTGCACCGGAAATGTATGTTACTTGTTCAACAAAGCATACGAAGATAAGAACATTCATTTGTCAACACAAGGACTTAATTTGAGTGCAACAGCAGATGACCTTCACGATTATGATTGGAACGGACAGATTTCCATTGCGTCTTATTTTGCAGGTATTACGTCAAATGTTCCTCGTTTATGTATTGTTGATACTCCGGGAGTCGATGCTGCATTATACAAAGAACACAGTAAACTTGCTCATAAAGCATTGTTAAATGATAACTACGATACAATCATATATGTTGTCAGTCCAACCCGTTTGGGAACTGATGCAGAGAAAAAACACTTACAATGGGTGGCTCAAAACCTACAGAAAGAAAAGATAATCTTCGTTCTAAACAAGCTCGATAACTATCACGACTTTTCTGACAGTATTGAAGAAAGCATATGTAGATTCAAAGAGGATTTATTAAAAATCGGTTTTGAAAAACCAGTTGTCTGCCCACTCTCAGCATACTTCGCATATCTTCTCAAACTGAAGATAACGGGACAACCTCTTTCAGAAGATGAAGAAGATGAATATGCTTTGTACTCCAAAAAATTTAAGAAATCTTCTTATGACTTGTCAAACTATTATGAAGGGGTACGGTGTTTGGCTACCGATTCAGAAGAAATCGCACTTAGTAAGCGCGTTGGTTTATATGGACTTGAAAGAATAATTTATGGAGGCTGATACTGATTATGAAAAAAGTATTTATAAAGTATAACCCTTACAATTTGGAAACAGAATTAACTGTTGACGGTAAAAAACTTGCTCAAAACAGCCAAATTGGTGAACGTATTCTCCCAGGTTCTCGACTGCAGGAATGGGTTGAAGACCTTCCCAAGATTTTGATTGACGAATATAATGATACCGATTTTGATATTGTTTTTCATGGAACACTTTTGGATTTTGAGGATTTGACAGAAGTTTTCACGCAAGCATTTGAACGTGGTGAGTTGACCGCAAAGCTCGATAGAATTCCTGCAAAGGAAACTTCAGATAAAGAGGTTTTGATTGACGAGGTATTCAAAGAAATCCAAGAAGGCCCGTTCGACGAACTGAGAGATGTGGAAATCATTAGTGCCTTCCAACACGCAAAGAGTAGCGATTTTGAAGTCTGTGTCGTCGCTACTATGAGTGCCGGTAAATCTACATTGATTAACTCAATGCTTGGTACTAAGCTGATGCCGTCCAAGCAGGAAGCTTGCACAGCAATTATCACTAGAATTAAGGACACCGAGGGTAACGACACTTGGCAAGCCGAGGTCTATAGCAAGGATAATCGACTTATTGAAACGCATGAGAACCTTACATACTCCACAATGGAAAGACTTAATGGAGATGAAAACGTTTCGGTTATCAAAACTGCCGGCAATATCCCGTTTGTGTCTTCCGAAGATGTATCCCTTGTCTTAATTGACACTCCTGGTCCTAACAATTCAAGAGACCCCGAACATAAAAAGGTTCAGAGCGAATTTTTGAATAAATCGTCTAAGTCTCTTGTTTTGTACATTATGGAAGGCACATTTGGTTCCGATGATGACAACTCTTTGCTTCAGCGTGTAGCTGATAGCATGAAAGTTGGAGGCAAGCAGAGTAAAGACCGCTTTATCTTTGTTGTAAATAAAATGGATGACCGTCGCAAAGAAGACGGAGATACTACACAAACTTTGGATAGAATTCGTGCATATCTTAAAGGGCATGGAATTACAAATCCGAATTTGTTTCCTGCAGCGGCTCTGCCAGCATTGAATATTCGCTTGATGCAGAGTGGAGCCGAAGTCGATGAAGATACTATGGACGAGACAGAAATGAAAGTCCGTAAGCTGAATCGTAACGAGACGCTGCATTTTGAAGAATATGCTTATCTCCCTGCAAGTATCCGTGGCGATATTAAAATGAGGTTGGCTGATGCCAAGAATAACAGCGATGCTGACTCCGAAGCATTGATTCATACCGGAGTTGTTTCTATTGAGGCTGCTATCCGTCAGTATGTTCAGAAGTACGCAAAGACAGCCAAGATCAAAAACATCGTTGATACATTCATGCACAAGTTGGATGAAGTTGGTTGCTTTGAAAAGACCAAACAGGAACTTGCTAAGAACCGTGAAGATGGTGAGCGTATTGCTCGACAGATTGAAGCCATCCGCAAAAAGGTTGATGATGTAAAATCTGCCCAACAGTTCAAGGATGCTGTTGACGATGCTGCAGTTAAAGTGAGCGACGATGCGAAGGATATTATTGATGGCATTGTTCAAAAGTATCAAGCGAAAATCAGACAAAAAATTGATGAACTTCGTGGTCATGAGCTTGATATGAGCGAGGTGTCTGATGAAGTTAGTCGTTTGGAACGTTATGCAAAAAAACTGGAGCCAGATCTTCAAGCTGAACTGGATGAACTTATCCGTGATAGTTTAGTTAAAACAAGTAATGCTCTGCTAAGTGAATACAAGAAAAAGCTCGTGTCTCTTACAAGCGAAATAGACCCCAACGCTCTTGCCGGAATTACTATTGACCCGTTGAAACTCATGGGAGGTAGTGTTCCCACAGCAGATGATTTCTCTGTTGCAAAACTTGTTCAATCTAAAAAAGTTGAAGATGGAGAAGAATTCATCGAAAACACTAACAAAAAGTGGTACAAGCCTTGGACTTGGTTCCAAGAAAAAGGCTACTGGCAGAAGAAATACAAAACTGTTAAGTATGTACCTGCAAATGATTTGGCTCAAGAGTTCTTCACTCATATTAAGAAAAATTTGGTAGAGGACGGTGCTCAAGCACAGAGATACACCATCAAACAGTCCAATCGAATTGTCGCTTCGTTCAACAATGAGTTTGAGCGTTTGGATGGTATTTTGAAACAGAAGTTGGCTGAACTTGAAAGCTACGCAACTGATAAGACCCATGCTGAGGAACGTATTAAGGAAACCGAAAGACGTTTGGCTTGGCTTGAAGTAATCAAAAAGCGTGTTGCTTCAATACTTGAAATATAAAAGGAGGTCGTGATTATGGCTTTAACAAATGCATTTAATCAAGCGGTTCAAAATGAAGATGTTCTTAGTGTAAGAATAATGATGCAAGATAGTTTGCTCGTTGACCCAACCTTTACCGAGTTTAATGCTATGGAGAAAGCAGCGTCATCAATGGTGGGACTTTATGATGAGCACGACGGGAAAGAGCTTATCGAAGACCGCAACCTGTGGAATGATGATTACATGGATAAGGTGATGGTAAAGGTTCTCTCTAATTTCTCTCACGAGAGAATTGAGCATCTGAAAGAAGTCGTTCGATACCTCAGACCTGTAGCAAAAAGCGTAGCTCCCAAAAAGGAGCAGACAAGCCATCAAACTTACAGCACTACACGAAAAGGTTCTTACGAGGAAGAAAAACGCCGTAGTCAAGAACGTGGCGATTATCTCGGTGCTAAAATTGGTGCCGGTGCGGTCGTAGGTGCAGCAGTTGGCGGTGTAATTGCATCTGTTGCAGATGCTCCGGTCGCAGGTGTGATTGGTGGAGTTGTAGTTGGTGCAGTTGTTGGCGGAGTTATCACCACTCTCATCGTCAATGAGGTTAAAAGATAATGAGTGATACTGTTATACTTCAAAAGAAGGAAGAACCCCCCGAAGAAATAAACCCTATTAATATTGTATCAGAAAAATCTGAAAGCAACCTTCCGACTATGGCTGAGTTAGAAACGCAGCTCGCAGAATCAAGTAAACTTGTTGATGATATTATTCTTAAAAAATATCTCCACAAGCTCACTGACCTTGAAATCCTTCCTTTGACTGATGAACTCAAGCAGATTAGCGATATTCGTCTCTTTAAGATTACCGAAATGGTTTATCAGAAAGATGAATACTCTACATATAAGTTTGCTTCTGTTTTCAATTCTGTGCAAAACTTGAACTGTGGCGTGTTTATTGTTGCGGATAGCGATGGCGAAAAGACGGACTTCTATATGGGTGTTCGCTCCTTGGATGATAAGAGAACCACAAAATCTCTTAAAGACACATTAAGAAACGCATTAATTGGTCAGTTCCCTGGAGTAAAATCGACAGACTTGCTCGACCCACAAGCAGAGGCTTTTTTGGCTGATATTCCAACCAAAAATATATCTTCTGTTTCTTGTGTGGCAAACAACAAGGATGAAGATTTTAAGGACAACGAGACCTTTATTCAGGGCTTGGAAAAATTGGCTCTTGCTATGCAGGGGCAGAAATATGCTGCGATTGTATTAGCTATGAGCACGCAGCCCGAACAGCTCGACGAAATTCGCAGAGCTTATGAGACGATTTATACCCAGCTCTCTCCGTTTGCCAATATGCAGTTGTCGTATGGCACAAACACGGCTCTGAGCATTTCCGATGCGTTGTCTCACGGAACGACTACCGGAACATCTTATACCAAGAACACCGGAACATCTAAAGGCACAAGTTATTCAAAAGGAACAACCGAAACCGAATCCGTTTCCAAAGCAGATACTTTGGGAACTTTGGCAAAAACTGTAGGGACAGTTGCTCTCGGTGCATTGAGTGTGGCTGCAGCTCCGCTTACTGGCGGGGCAAGCCTTCTCGCCGCAGGAGCACTTACCGCAGGACAAATTGCTTTGGGAGCATATACTCCTTCAACCAAAACAACGGGTAATTCTGTCAACGAAAACTATAGCGAGAACGAGACATATAGCGAAGGCGAGGCTTTCGGTGAAAACGAAAGTATATCAGAGAACAAAACTCATACTCGTGGTCTGACTTCTGGCAAAACCGAAAATATACAGTTGACAATGCAGAATAAAACTCTTCTCAATACCCTTGATAGAATCGACTTGCAGTTGAAGCGACTTGATGAGTGCGAAAGCCTTGGTATGTGGGAGTGTGCTGCTTACTTCCTTTCCGATAGTCAAGAAACTGCGGAAATGGCGGCAGGAACTTACAAGGCTCTTATGAAAGGTTCAAAATCTGGCGTTGAAACTTCCGCAATAAACTATTGGGGGCACCAAGACAAAACGAAGTTGCCGATTTTGAGAGAGTATATCACAAACTTTATTCATCCCGTGTTTGCATATACAACTGAGCGGGGATATTTGCCTGTTACCGCATCTTCTCTTTTGAGTAGTAACGAACTGGCTATTCAGATGGGCTTGCCAAGAAAATCCGTATGCGGATTCCCTGTGATAGAACACGCCGACTTCGGCAAGGAAGTTGTTTCTTATGGCAAGAAGATAAACCGCCGAGAACTTTGCCTCGGAAATATCTTCACGATGGGAACAGAAACCAATACTCCTGTAAATCTCGATATTAACTCTTTGACAATGCACACATTCGTTACAGGCTCTACCGGCTCCGGTAAGAGTAATACTGTGTATGAGATTTTGAAACAGCTCCACAATATCTATGGAATCCCGTTTCTTGTAGTGGAACCGGCAAAGGGCGAATACAAGAATATTTTCGGACAATTTGCAGACGTGTCCGTATATGGCACAAACCCGAAGAAGACTTCGTTACTGAAAATCAATCCGTTCAGTTTCCCGGATGATGTTCATATTTTGGAACACTTGGATAGACTTGTAGAAATTTTCAATGTATGTTGGCCCATGTATGCTGCTATGCCCGCTATTTTGAAAGAAGCTATCGAACGAGCTTATGTAACTACCGGTTGGGATTTAGTTTCTTCGGAAAACCAAAACGGGCATAAATTCCCGAACTTTGCGGACATACTTGAGCAAATTGAATCAGTTATCAATGAATCCAAGTATTCCGCAGACAGTAAAGGTGATTACTCCGGTGCTCTTTTAACTCGTGTTCGTTCGTTGACAACGGGCTTGAATGGTCTC
Source organism: Acutalibacteraceae bacterium (assembly GCA_045533205.1). GTDB lineage: Bacteria > Bacillota > Clostridia > Oscillospirales > Acutalibacteraceae > UBA6857. The sequence continues at coordinate 59,194 of JAZSHL010000115.1, forward strand.
ATCTTCTGTAATGATGATATATCTAACGAAGAGTTGTTCGATAAGAGTGTGATTGTTGATTTAAGCCGTGTTGGTTCTACAGAAACAAAATCCCTCATTATGGGCTTGCTCGTAATGAAGCTCAATGAATACCGTATGTCTTCTGGAAAAATCAACAGTTCCCTGTCTCACATCACAGTTTTGGAAGAAGCACATAATCTGCTAAAGCGTACATCTACAGAACAAAACTCTGAGGGTTCCAATCTTCTCGGTAAGTCTGTTGAATTGCTTGCTAACTCGATTGCAGAAATGCGCACTTATGGTGAGGGGTTCATTATTGCAGACCAATCTCCTGGTTTGTTAGATATGTCTGTTATCAGAAATACAAACACTAAAATCGTGCTCCGCCTGCCAGACCGTAGCGACCGTGAATTGGTCGGATATGCTGCAGGACTTAACGATGAACAGATTGATGAATTGTCAAAGCTGCGACGTGGTGTTGCCGCAGTTTATCAAAACGATTGGGTTGAGCCTGTTCTTGTTCAAGTAAATAAATGCGAGCTTGACGAAACAACCTACGATTTTTCTGCTACCATATCCGGAACGGAAAAAGGCAACATTCGTGAGCAGTTGGTAAACTTGCTGATTCAAGGCAGAGTTCGTGAAAAACTTGATTATTCTATTCTAGATATTGAAAAAGGTCTCGGAACGCTCACTCTTTCTACTGTGAACACCGAATTTGTCGAAGAACAAATCGCAGAGTATAAAGAAAACAATTCCCTTGAATTGTGGTCGGATGAAAACTTCCGTTGGTTGTCCAGACGATTGACCGACATTCTCGGCGTAAGAACCAAAGTGGAAAACTGTGTTCTTACAGCTGCTGATGATGACGAGTTGACAAATATGCTGAGAAGAATTGTCCTGCAGATTTCACCGGAAGCGTCCAAATCAAAAATTATTGCGTTGAGCCAATGCTTTATGAAAGATATGAGCACTCAGCAGGACGAGAGCGAGATTAGACAGAAACTCTATGTAAAATGGGTGAATTACATCAAAGGAAGGGGTGTTAGATAATGATTGGAAATTTCAAAGATATTACCGAAACACTCCTAAATCGATTTGCTAAATCTCCGCTTGGAAAACAGCTTGAAGGTATGTATTTTGATAATATCGACAATACTGATGATAGCTCATTGGATGCCTATGTGAACGATGTTCCCGATGAGCTCTGTGATGATAATGGCAAACAGTATCGTACCGAGGATGGTGGATGGATTCCCAACAACACCTATGTACTGGATGAAGTAACCTATAAGACAGACGATAACGGAATCATCTACTGTATTGATGGAAAACTCCAGCCTAACACCACCTATGAGCTGAATGGAAATATCTATACAACTGATGAGAATGGACGAATTATCAGTTGTGAGGCAAAGCCTGTGCGTAGTCCAGAGACCCCTCGTGATAACGAAGCTCAGCGACAGGCAGGAGGAGAAGATCGCCAACATCACGACCAAGGTGGACATATTGTTGGTCGTGATATGAACGGCGATGGCGGTATCGGTAATCTCGTTGCTATGGATTCCAAAATCAACCAAAGTGATTATAAGCGTATGGAAAACGATATTAAGGCTGCTTTGGATGAAGGAAAAGAAGTAACCACAAAGACAGAAATAACTTATAGTGGCGATTCTGAACGACCCGATAAAATCACCGTAACCGTTACGGCTGACGGCAAAGATACCGTGTATAAGTTCGATAATAATTTGGATGGCTCTCTTAGAGACGAAGTCCCAGAGAACGGCAAAGAAACCGTCCAAGACCGTTTGGATGAAACTGGCGGTGAAATTTCTTCCATTAAGGAAGAATATGATGAAAACGGCAACCTCGTCGAAACAACGGTTTACATCACATACAAGGGTGAAGATGGAACTAACTATCGAACCAGCGTTGTTATCGAGAATCAGTAAGGGGGCGAAGTGTATTGACAGAATTAGAACTCTTTGTAGCAGAACAGATAAAGACACTCGTGCCGAGCTACGATACTGTGGAACTGAAAGCGACAGTAAGTTCGTCCAGTTTTTCTGTGGAGTTTTTCGCAACAGTCGATGGTAAGAAAATGCAGTGCTTTGAAATGATTGATGATGGTATGTTTACCGAGAAAAATTTCAATGCTGCATCTAAGGCGATTGCGAATTATTTTAGAGGACTGTCCGACTTTAACTCAGCCGGCATCAATAAATATACTGTGGTACTGAAATAGGAAATATATCTATCAGACACCCATTTTTACCCTTGGGAAAGTATAATTAGACCGCATTTCTTAAATATTCCACCTATGGTGTCGGTGAAAACCGACACCACCTTTTCTTTTTCTGAAAAGTTCTTGACAATTAAACAAATGTTCTGTATAATAATAAATTGGTAAATAATGTATTTACCTTACAACTACATATAAACTGAAACACCTATTTATCAGTGCCTATAGTGAGCCAGAAATCACTATACCGACCTGAAGAGTATCTGTCCGAATACTTGGTCGGGAAACATACGGATAATCAGAGCTTAAACTTTAAGCCGTTACATAGTTTCAGTGCAAACTGTGCGAGAGGATGAAATGTCCTCCCGCTATTTGTGCTGTCTATGTGACGGCTTTTTTTGTTGTGCAATTTTAACGAAAATAAAAAAGTTTTGAAAAAACCTCCAAAAATCGGCGTTTTAAAAGTCACCCCTTAGAGGGAGTTGTTCCTCGTGTACCTTGACAACTGAATGACCGTCCGAAAGTGATATGACTTTGCGATGATATGAGTGAGGCAACGCTGCGGTGAGATTCCGGGGCAGGAACTATTTCGGGTGAAACGGCAAAAGCCTGTATAAAGGATACTACAGCCACCTTGAAAATTTTCTGATATATCAGGAACATTTTCAGGCTCTTAATTCCCATTTGTATATAGAGCAAGTTTTATCATTTTGCTGCGTACATACGTACAGATGTACGCACGTACGCAGCGGAATCACATAAATCTCATATATATTCTTTCTGCATTATGGTGAGCAAGACACCAAAATTTGTGCGGTATATAAGTGGGACTACATACACTGACCTTCCCTGCGGCAAGGAGGTTAAATATAAATGAAAGGAAAGAAAAACAAATGAAGCCGAAGAAAGGAGGAAAAAGAAATGAGAACAAGTTCAGATAACAATTTTTCAAATGATGAGTTTGGTGTTGAGGGGCCTGCATGGGCTGACGGGAAAATAATCAACGAGGCAGTGTTTTGCGAGGAGTTTCAGAGTAAGCATAAGATTCTCTTCTCGGGTGGTTCATTCTTTACTACAGAAGGCAGAATTGTTGACGAAATACCGCTTAAAAGAATGGTGTTCGATGACCTGAAAATCTGTGCAGTATCAAATGTACCGCAGAAGATTTCAAATATCGTTGAGCTTCTGAAATTAGAGGTACTTGATGAAACCTTTGCACCCGAAACAGACAGAATACACCTGCAGAACGGTACCTTGTATATTGACGGTACTTTTGATGAAAGTAAGACGGAGATTGTAAGAAGCAGACTCCCCATAAGCTACAATCCCAACGCACCGGTGCCCAAACTGTGGCTGTCTTTTCTCGGTGAGCTTCTGCATCCCGAGGATATACCCACACTTCAGGAGTTCATAGGCTATTGCTTAATACCGAGCAATAAAGGTCAGCGAATGATGGTTATCAAAGGTAACGGCGGTGAGGGTAAATCACAGATAGGTGCTGTTATGACAACGTTCTTCGGTAGCAACATGAAAGACGGAAGCATTGGTAAAATCTCCGAGAACAGATTTGCAAGAGCAGACCTTGAACATATTCTGCTGTGCATAGATGATGACCTTCGCATGGAGGGACTCAAGCACACAAACTATGTCAAATCCATTGTAACCGCACAAGGAAAGATGGACCTCGAAAAGAAGAACAAGCAAAGCTATCAGGGATATATGTATGCAAGACTTCTTGCTTTCAGCAACGGTGACCTGCAGGCTATGTTTGATAAAAGCGACGGTTTTATCAGACGACAGCTTGTGCTGACAACCAAGGACAAAAACGAAGCAAGAGTTGACGACCCTCATATAGCAGATAAAATGCGTGAGGAAATCGAAGGCATATTCTTATGGGCTTTTGAAGGCTTGCAGAGATTACTCTCAAACAACTTTCAGTTTACCGAGAGTGAACGGGCAATAAGCAACCGTGAGACAGTCAAGCGTAATAATGTCAATGCAGTTGAATTTATGGAGTCGGATGGCTACTTTGTATTCGCAGAGGATAAGTCCATAACCTCAAAGGAGTTGTATGAGATTTACAAGCTGTGGTGCGAAGAAAATGCCTTGTCGCCTATGAGTTCAAGAAGCCTGAGCGATTTCCTGATTGCCAATGAAAACAGGTATGGTATTAAAAGCAGTAACAATGTTTACAACAGAGAGCACCGCAGAGTAAGAGGCTTCATTGGCATGGAGGCAACGGCATCACCATTTATGAATAATCTGTACGGTTCATAAATGGTGAAAATGAAGTTTTACGGGGTACAGGGTGGTTTTACAAAAACAGCCTTGTTGGGTGCAATTCGCAAATTGCAGGGCAACGCCCTATAACCCCCTCGGAGAGCGCAACAGCACCTTTTGATAGCCTTATGGATGTCAAAAGTGCTTTTGCGTTACTTTTGACAAAAGTAACAAAACCAGACGAAAAATATATTAAAAGAAAGAAGTGAAATTTATAAGGAAAACAATATCATTCAGCGTAGGAAAAGGCTCACTTACTCATAATCGCAGAGAGTTCATTGCACATAATGTTGACTCCGACAGAACACAGATGAACATTGAATACTGTAATGAAAATCTCGAACAGGTGTATCATCAGATGTTTGATGATGCTCTTCAAAGATTCAATGATAAGCAAAAACGA
>JAZSHL010000046.1:0-9766 GCA_045533205.1 Acutalibacteraceae bacterium
CACTTTTGATTTATCAAAAATATAACTGCAAATTTTAATTTGCAATATCACTTAATACTCACCGAAGAAAATATTTTCACTTTGGCGTAATTGCCTTTAGAGTATATAACCCACTATGACACTTTCAAGCCGAAAGTGTCACTTTTTATATAAAAAATTGGGAGCACTTCATCACAAAGTGTCTCCCAATAATTTTATCTGTCCTTAGCAACCTTGCCCCATTATCGGCGCATTTCTTTTGTTTTTTTATAAATCGTCTGCATCCTGAACAGGTGTGTCAAATCTGTTTTCGGGAACACCTGTGTATGAGCCTAAAACATCGGTTTTGATGTTTTCGGATTTCTGCTTCTTTTCTTTTTTTATTTCCTCTTTGCTGATTTTGTTTTTGCTGTTTTTCTCCATTTTTATCACCTCACTAAAGTATTTGCGCTTTTCTATTGTTTTAACAATAAAATTTTAGTAAAATATATGCAACAATACCTCATTTTTCCTTATCTAATAAGGTGAACGGACGGTGAAAATTTATGAGCTCAGAAATTATTCGTGATCTGGTCAGAAAAGCACAGAACGGCGATGTTGAAGCCTTCGGTGAACTTTATGAAATCTATTCAAAGGATATGTTCCGTTTTGCCTGGTACTATACAGGCACTGAAGCTGTAGCGGAGGATTGTGTCAGTGAGGCTGCTCTTGCAGCATTTCAGAAAATAACGGAGCTTCGTAAGACCGAAGCCTTCAAGTCATGGCTTTTCAAAATCCTTTTTAACTGCTGCAAAAAGAGTCAGAAGGCAAAAATTATTATGCTTAACAACGAAGAAGCTGCTGAAGAAAATGAGCCAAGCTATGACAATGCAAAGGCAATTGACAGCATTGTGCTGAAAAAAGCTATGGAAAGGCTCGACGAGCAGGAAAGAGAGATAATAATTCTCTATTATTCCTGCGGCTATACCTCAAAGGAAATCGGGGATATAACAGGGCTTAATCAGTCAACGGTGCGCTCAAAAATTTCAAGATCCACAGCTAAAATGCGGACTTTCTTATCACTTTAAGGATGGTGAGGTTATTTATGAAAAATTATGATGATATTATGAAAGAATTCGAAAAGGCATACGAAAAATGTCCCGATATGCCTGAGAGCCTTTCAAAAGAGAATATTGTGAAAAAAATCAAAGAGAATAATGTTGAGCAGAAGCCGAAGAAGTCAGGCTTCGGAATAGAAATGATTGCTGCAGCTGTTGCAGTTGTTGCTGTTATCGGCGTAATGGCCGGAACAGGTCGTTTTTCATCCGATGTGAAAAAGGAAAACATCGCACAGGATATGGCGGTAAGCAATGCTGTTGTGACTGAGCCTGTGCATGAATCTGCGACAGAAAAAAAAGAACCGGAGCAGCAGGATGAAGCTACAGTGCAGGGCGTTCATAAATTCGACAGTGAAGAAAGCGTAGAAAATTATTTTGTGAAAATCTTCCGTGAAAACGGTGCCTTCAACGGATATTATTATTACGGCTACAATGACACTATGACGGGTATCGGTGTCACAGCAGCACCGGGAGCTGAATCAAGCGGGAGTGCAGATTTTTCAGGCGTAGAGCTGAAAGGAGACTCTTTTTACGGCACTACCAATGTTCAGACACAGGGTGTTGACGAGGGCGACATAATCAAAAACGACGGCAGGTATCTTTATTTCGTTTCAGGAACCTACGAGTACGAGCAAAGACTCAAGATTTTTGACACTCAGTCAATGACGGTTGTTTACAGCGGAATTATCGGTGAGAGAACTGATGAATCACAGAGCACCATTCACGAGCTTTATGTAAACGGCAACACAATGACGGTTATATACGCTCAGGACAGAGTCGAAAAAGACGGTGACACGGAATATTTGGCCGCAGACTGTACTGTCGAGGTTTATGACATCACAAACAAAGCTTCACCGAAAAAAACTGATACTCTTGTTCAGGACGGAAGATTTGTTTCATCAAGAATGATAGGCGATGTCCTTTACACTGTTTCAAGCTATCAGGTGCTTGGTAAGGATGAAGAAAGTATTATAAAATACTGCTTCCCGAAGGTAAACCATGAGTCGGTAGGCTGCAAGGATATATATTTCTTCGATGAAGATTCAACTGCATACACAGTTATCACTGCTCTTGACACAGCGTCTGCCGATGCAGAAAAGACATCTCTTGCAATTCTCGGCAGAGCCAATGAAATATATTCCTCCGCTGATACTCTTTACTATTTTGAAACCAAGTATGAGGAGGATACAGAAAAAACTGTCATAACCTCATTCTCTCTTGACAAGACCGATGTTAAGCTGAAAGCAAGCGGTGAAGTCAGAGGAAGATACAACAACAATTACTCTTTCGACGAATACAAGGGATATCTCAGATGTGCTACAACATCCTATGACATCAGAAGCTATAAGGATGTCAGTAACATCTATGTTCTCAATGACAAGCTTGAAATTGTGGGCTCATGTGAAAATATCAGCGACAATGAGCAGGTTAAATCAGTCCGCTTCATGGGCGACAAGGGTTATGTTGTGACCTTCAGAAACACAGATCCGCTTTTCTCACTTGATCTTTCCGATCCTGAAAATCCGAAGGTTATGGGCGAACTTAAGCTTCCGGGCTTTTCAACCTATCTTCACCCTCTCGGCAATAATCTTCTTATGGGTATAGGCTATGACGGCGACGAAGAAAGTGCAGACACCTCAAGCCTGAAAGTTGCTCTGTTTGACATTTCGGATATGACAAAACCAACTCTTTTAGATGAATACGTAATCAAAAAGGCAAGCAGTGAATCAAATTATGAGCCTAAGGCACTTGTTCATTTCAGCGAAAAGAATCTGATCGGAATTCCTGTTTCAAGCTACAGCTACACACACAACGGTGGATATATGCAGTATCGCAGCTTTGCAATTATTGACTACAGCGGCAACAGGCTTTCTGAAATAACAGGCTTTTTCCATGACACTCAAAGCGGCTATTCCTCACTTTTCCGTGGCACATATATAGACGACAGGCTTTACACCGTGGATAGCCTTAAGGTTATTGAGCATAATCTTTCAAACGGTGAAAAAATAAGAGAAGCCGTTGTTGTCAGTGAAAGTGAAAAAATAACACGTGAAGAATCAGAAGTTACAAAATACGGCGGAATAATTGATATAATATTCTGATTGACTTATAAAAAACATGGCGGAAAATTTCCGCCATGTTTTTTGTGGTTATATTATCATTCGTAAACAATCTCCTTCGACCTGAAGGAATATCCGTTATCCTCAAGCTTTTTCATGTTTTTAAGGATATATCCTGCACCCTTTGCAGCACAGTTTTCTGCATCTGCAGCGCAGGTAACCCTGATTCCCAGCTTTTCTGAAAAATAGACATCAATTCCGGGGAGTTTGGCAGCCGCACCTGTGAGAAGAATGCCCTCGTTGCATATGTCTGTGTAAAGCTCGGGAGGAGTCTGCTCCATGACGAGCATTATTCCGTCAAAAATTGCCTCAAGGCTTTCGGCAAGGGCCTTGTGCACCTGAGTTGTTGAAAGAGAAAAGTGCTTTGTCATGCCTGAAACATAGTCTTTGCCTGTGTACATCATTTCGATTTCTTCAGTTCTGGGAACGGCACAGCCGAGAATATGCTTGATTTTTTTCGCAGTAGGGATGCCGATGACAATGTCCTGCTCTTTTCTGACATAGGCACAGATTGCCTCGTCCATGGTGTTGCCTGCGACTTTGAGGGATGTGGCATAAGCCACCGTTCCCATTGTGATAACGGCAATATCAGTTGTTCCCGCACCCATGTCAATGACCATAACGCCATGGGGATGGTCGATTGAAAGGCCTGCACCGAGAGCTGAAATGATGGGCTCGTCAACAATGTGCACCTTGCCTGCGCCCGCGCTGCAGGCGGCCTCGATAACAGCCTTTTTTTCAAGGGATGTCACACAGCAGGGTGCGCTGATAACCATGTTAGGTCTGAACACTCTGTTTTTGCAGATTTTTTCAATGAAGTGTGAAAGAATCTGCGTCAGTGCTGAGAAATCTGAAACCACACCGCCCTCAACGGGCTTTTTGATGATTATTGAGTCGGGATTTCTGTCGGTCATTTCGCCGGCTTTGTTTCCCACGGCAAGAATCTCGCCGTCAAAAGCATCATAGCTGATGGCTGTCTGCTCGGAAAGGATAATGCCCTTGCCTTGCTCAAAAAATTTGATTGAATCTGTTCCTAAGTCTATACCTATATTAATTCCGGGCATCATCTCACCGCCTTTTTTCAACATCTTATGTCATTTTAATAGGTTTGATTATGTTTGTCAAGGGGACGGAAAATATCACCGTAATCTGTCATGGCCACACTTATGCAGTAAACATCTTTTGCACCTTCCGAGAAAAGAAGCCTTTCACACTGCTTAAGGGTTGTTCCGGTTGTCTTTATGTCGTCGCAGAGCAAAACGGTTTTTCCTTTTATGTCAGCATCCTCACAAACGGCAAAGGCACCGTCAAGGTTGCTTCTTCGGTTCACTGCATCAAGAGTGTGCTGCTTTTCGGTCTGCCTTATTTTGACTAAAAGCTTACGGCAGGGGAGCGAAAGACGCTTTGCAACCTGTCTTGCGAGAATTTCGCTCTGATTGTATCCACGCTCTTTTTCGCCTGACTTTGTCATGGGCACAAAGCTTACAACATCAAAAGCGGCATCGTAAAATGCTTCTGCCACCCTGAAGCTCATGTCATCGCCGAGGCTTTTTCCGAGACGGATATTATTGTTGAATTTGAATTCATGAATCCTTGCTCTTGCAAGGCCTGAATATGTATAAACTGCCGTGAAATGAGAAAACCTGACACTGTCATCATTGCAGATGCAGCTTTCTTTATCCGCACCGCAGCATTCACAAAAATTCTGAGAGATTCTTTTTGCCGTGTCGGCACAGTCGTTGCAGTATTTCTGATTGATTGGCAGCAGCTTTCTGCAAAGGGGACATCTTTCCGGATAAAGTGCCCTCATCAGAGTTTCTTTCAGTGACATTTTATCAATCCTTTAAAAGCAGATGCTTAAGAAAAGAGTATCTGCGTGTTTTTTTGTCGTTGTCAACCATCATGTGAACCTGATTCTGAGTGCCCACAAGAATAAGCTTGTTCTTTGCTCTTGTTACAGCAGTATACAGCAGATTGCGGTAGCTGAGCTGCGGAATGACGGAGCACACCGGCATGATAACAGCCTCAAATTCACTGCCCTGACTCTTATGAACGGTTATAGCATAAGCAAGGTCAAGCTCGCTCACACTGTCAAAGGGATAAATTGCAAGTCTGCCGTCAAAATTTATTTTCATGAAGGATGCGTTATGGTTGATGGAAACAATGGTGCCGATATCTCCGTTAAATATCCCCGTTGAGGTTTCCTTGCCCTTTGTCCAGACGATGTCATAGTTATTCTTTGTCTGCATCACCTTGTCACCTTCACGGAAAACTCTGCTTGGAGTCTCATAATCATCCTTGTCTCTTGACGGTGGATTGATAAGGCTCTGAAGCTGACGGTTCAGGCTGACTGTTCCGAGCTCTCCTTTTTTTGATGGGCATATGATCTGTATATCTTCAACCGGGTTGTATCCGTAGGCCTTCGGAAGCCTTTTTGTGTAAAGCTCAAGCACAGTGTCGGCAGCCTGATATATGTTGCTTCTCTGAAGAAAGAAAAAGTCGCTGTCAGTTGCCGAAAGCTCGGGATATTCACCTTTGACAATTCTGTGTGCGTTGGTGACAATAAGGCTTTTCATCGACTGACGGAAAACCTCGGTCAGAGCAACGACAGGCATAAGCTGTGATGAAATGATATCCTGAAGTACATTGCCTGCTCCCACGGGTGGAAGCTGGTCTGAGTCGCCCACAAGCACAAGGCGGCAGCCTAAAGGCAGAGCGTCCAGAAGTGCGGCGAAAATGTGGGTATCCACCATGGAAAGCTCGTCAACAATAACTGCATCTGCTTCAAGAGGATTTTCAAGATTTCTTGCGAAATGCTGTCTGTCATTTTCGGCCCATTCAACCTCAAGCAGACGGTGAATGGTTTTTGCAGGCCTTGATGTGACCTCACTCATTCTTTTTGCGGCACGGCCTGTGGGCGCTGCAAGAAGAACACGAAGCTTCTGCTTTTCATATAATTCGAGAATACCGTTGAGTGTGGTCGTTTTGCCTGTTCCCGGGCCGCCTGTGAGCACAAGAAGGCCTTGTGTCACTGCGGTGCGTATTGCCTCACGCTGCTTTTCTTCAAATTTTATAGCCTTTTTTTCTTCGATCTTATCTATGTCGTTGTCAACCGTTCTTCCCTTTGCAGGAGGGAAACGGAGCATAACCTTTATTCTGTCAGCGATGCTTTTTTCATCATAATACTCATAGGGGAGAAACAGAAAGCTTCTTTCGTTGATGAAATCCTCAACAAGCTCCTTGTCTGCAATCAGATCGTCGATTGTTTCATTGACAGCTTCTCTTTCAATGCCCAGAAGCTCACATGCAGGGATGAAGATTTTTTCTCTCGGCAGGCAGGTGTGTCCGTTGCCGAGATTATGCTTGAGAATATGAATGATGCCTGCTCTGTGGCGGAGAATGCTTTTAACCTCATGAAGAAAGGATGCGGCTATTTCATCTGCTCTTTCAAATCTTATACCAACCTTTTCAGAGCAGAGAATGTAGGGATTTTCGGTCACTCTTTCCACAGCCGTAACACCGAATGCTTTGTAAACATTAAGGCTTTCCGTGGGGTTAAGCCCGAAGCGTTCAAGTGCAATCATAACCTCTCTGACAGCAAACTGACTTCTGAAGCGTTCGCCGATTTCCTTTGCCTTGTCTGTCGTTATGCCCTTGATTTCAGAGAGAAGATGAGGGGAATTTTCCATAACATCAAAGGTATCCTCGCCGAAGCGATCAATGATCTTTGCCGCCGTGGCAGGGCCTATACCCTTGATTGTGCCGCTTGAAAGATAACGCAGCATATCGGCAGAGGACTTAGGTCTGGAGCGTTCACATGCAGAAGCCTTGAACTGCCTGCCGAAGGTGGGGTGAGTAATCCATTGCCCCTTCAGCTTTATTCTTTCGCCGGGACTGCAGGAGGGTATAATTCCCACAGCCGTGACAAGCTTTTTGTCATGGCTGATGTCAATAACGCTGTATCCGTTTTCGGGGTTTGTATAAACAACGTCTTCAATTGTACCCTCAATGAAAATTTCCTGCTCCATTGTATCTCCTCAAAAAATTTGTATTATCTTGTATTATACAACATAAATTATTTTATTGCAATGAAAAAACTTATTCTTCACAAAGCCTGCCCTCATGTATTTTTATGAAAATTATCTGTCCCAGAGGCTCAGACATGCTTCTGAGATAATCCTTCGTGTTGTCGCTGAGGCCGTGGTCAATGACATATACAGGCTTTTTTGAAGAGAAGTTCATCATGTTCACCTGAATAAAAGCAGAATATATCTGCTCATACAGCCGGTCATTTCCTTCATGTCCCTCAACTGCAATGAAATATCCCTCGTTTTCTTTCGCCACACTCGCTGAAAGAATCAGATAAAAAACAAAGAAAACACCGCATAAAAGAAGCAGAGCACAGAAAAAACAAAGAATACTGTACAACAAAAAAATCACCTCAATAACAGTTTACTCGTGTAAGCTGATGAGGTGACTTTGTTTTCGTGGTTTTTTGAGAAAAAAGCAGCTTTTTAAGGCTTATCCTCTTGTGAATTGTTTCGGATAGTGCCTCTTTTGATTTTGTGGGTGGTAGTCTTGATAAACTCAGTATCTCTTATAACAAGCCTTCTGATTTTTTTATATTGGGGGATTTTTCGGTTGACAGATTTTATAACATCGCTGATTATGCTGTGGATTTCTTTTTCATCAGGGGAGGCGTTTTTTGCTTTGAGCTTCACCTCTTCGTAATCGGGGAGAATTTCAGCTGTTATAACATCGTCATCTTCACTGTAAACAAGGCACTCTGCAACAAGAGGACTTTTTGAAAGATAAAATTCCAGCTCCTCGGGATAGATGTTTTTTCCTGTGCTTGTGACGATGATGTTTTTGCTTCTGCCGGTTATGTGCCAGTTTCCGTTTTTGTCTTTGTATCCCAGATCGCCTGTATTAAACCATCCGTTTTTCAGAACCTTGTCTGTCTGCTCCTTGTTTTTATAATAACCGAGCATCACCATTGGGCCCTTGACATGAATTTCACCGATTCCCTTGTCGTCCTCGTTTGAGAGCTTCACCGTTACGCCCTCAACGGGCTTCCCGACTGAGTCGGCTGTTCTGCTTTTGTCGCAGTTGCATATAACAATCGGGGAGCATTCCGTAAGCCCGTAGCCTATTATAACAGGGATTCCGAAAAGCTCAAAGTCCTGAGCAATGCTTGCGGAAAGTGCAGCAGCGCCAACGATGATTTTTTTGAGTCTGCCGCCGAAAAACTGATGGATGGGAGCGAACATTTTTCTCTTTTTTTCCTCGCTGATGCCTGATGAAACAAGGGAGAGAAGCTTCGTTTTTTTCAGCTTTCCCTGCTTGTCAAGTGCCACGGTAATGCGTCTGTGCATTTTCTCAAGTATCAGCGGCACTGACACAAAAACCGTAGGCTTATAGTCTGAAAAGTCACGCAGAAGATGCCTGAAGCCCTTGCTGAAGCTGATGCAGCCGCCCCTGAAGAGCATCATCAGCATGGTAATGGCTTCATAGGTGTGATGGAGAGGGAGGACAGACAGTGAAAGGTCGTCGCTTGTGGCCTCAACGCTTGTGCACACGGCTGCAAGATCGGAGCAGAGATTGTCGTTAGACAGCATTACACCCTTTGCAATGCCTGTGGTGCCCGATGTGAACAGAAGAACGGCAAGAGCATAAGGGTCAATGCTTTCCTCTTTTTCGGGTAAATAGCCCTTTTCCATAAGAGAATAGCCCTCAAGCAGAAGTTCTTCAAGACTTAATATGCTGTCACACTCTGTTTTCTCACTGCTGATAATAATTGTGGCGTCGGAAATCTTTCCGTTTTCACTTATCTTTTTTATCACATCGTCATCTGCAACAAGGGCCCTAACGTCACCCATACGGATAAGATCTGAAATCTCCCCACCGCTGAGCTCCCTGTCGATGGGGACAATAACACCCACTCCGGACAGAACTGCCATATAGACAAGGCACCATTCATAGCTGTTTCTGCCTGATATGGCGATATGACTGCCCTTGAGAGAAAGCGTATGCGTCAATGCCAGACTGAGTGCATCCACATCACACAGAAAGGTTTTATATGTGACGGGATATGTTTCATCACTGCTGTTTTTGAGAAGAAATGCGTTGTTGTTTTCATAAAGAATTGAAGATTTTATCAGCATATCTCTGACAGTTCTCGGTTTATAATATTTATCCATGGCATTGTCACCTTTTTGATTAAGATATAGTTATTTATATTTTTCTCATTTTGGTCTTATTTATGCCTTGCAAGGGATAAAATTTAATACAAAAAAAGTGGCTGCACTCAATGCCGACATCCGGTAAGGCAGTATTTCTTTAAAATGTGAACTAAGCACACAATAATTCGTTAAAAATCACCGATATGCGTCAGCATTATCGGTGATTTTTGCCTTTTCTTGAATACTTATTTCGCATTTTAAAGTGCTTCGCAGTTTCGTAAGAACTGAAAATTTCTTGTATTGAAGCCATAAAACACAGCAAGGCTGTCGCCTTGCGAGGCTTTCCCGCAATAATACAGGGAATTTTGTTCGAGAAACAAATACTGCC
>JAZSHL010000003.1:0-7144 GCA_045533205.1 Acutalibacteraceae bacterium
TTTAAATTTTTATGTCTGATAATAGTCACAGTCCTTAGCCCTTGGCCCTCAGTCGCAACAGTGTTGATAAAGTCAGAAATTCCTCTGTCCTTCTGCAGTTTTATAAAAAAGATTTTTCTTCGTAAACTCGGCGGGATTAAATCTCCCTCACAGCACAGCCTTCCCCGCAATTCCGAATTCCTAATTCCGAAATCCGAATTCCAAACAAGCCTTGTTTCGCTCGTGCCGCGAGGGCACTTCCTTTTGTCGGTTGTGACAAAAGGAAGCAAAAGCACGCTTCTGATGTAACGGTCCGCAAGTGTGAAGTTGTGGGAGCAAAAGTTATTTGCTCTGTCTGTTTAATAAATTCTTCTGTGTTTTATCTTTTTTCAGAAACATCATCACCGACAATTCACGTTGCTACGGTCATCTGTGCCGCCTTTCGTGAGTTTCACAGTGTGCCTTACTTATATGCTTAATCCTGCAACCCGCTACGGCTCAGCTTTTCCGACAGAAAGGCTCTCGTCTAATTTATTCGTCTGCCTTTTCACAGCCTCTTATTCCGACAGTCGTGGGCCGCTACGGTTATGATAAAGTCAGAGAATTCCTCTGACCTTCTACGGTTTTATGAAAGAGGTTTTTCTTCGTAAACTCGGCGGGATTAAATCTTCCTCACAGCACAGCCTTCCCCGCAATTCCGAATTCCGAATTCAGCATTCCGAATTAAACCGAATATCCTCCATCAACAGCGATAACCTGACCTGTGATAAAGTCTGCCTTGTCGCTTGCAAGAAAAGCTGCAAGGTGGGCAACATCCTCACCTGTGCCCTTTCGCATCATGGGAGTTGACTCCACAATTTCTCTCACATCATCATCTGTGAGCTTGCTGTTCATTTTTGTGTCAATGAAGCCGGGCGCAATGCAGTTGACAGTGATTCCCGATGGGCCGACCTCTTTTGCAAGAGATTTTGTGAAGCCCACAAGAGCCGACTTCGTCACACTGTAGTGCACCTCACAGGATGCGCCCATAATTCCCCACATGGAGGAAATGTTGATGATTCTGCCTGAATGCTCACTTATCATTGAGGGCAGAATTTCCTTTGTCAGTGACAGTGCGGACATGAGGTTGATTTCAAAAAGCTGTCTGATTTTTTCTTCATCGGCTTTTTGAAAAAGCTCCTGATAAGCTATGCCTGCATTGTTGACAAGAACATCAATTTTTCCGAAGGACATTGCTCTGTGAGCGAATTCCTTCACCTCATCAGGCTTGAAAAGATCATATTTGAGGGTGTGAGCATAAATGCCGTATTTTTCCTCAAGGCGGTGCATGAGAGCAAAAACACTGTCACGGTCACTGTTATAATGCAATATAACATCGTAGCCGAGCTTTGCCATTTCCTCTGCAACAGCCTGTCCTATGCCGCCTGATGCACCTGTAATTAATGCTTTTTTTCTCATATTTCCTCCTGTAAATCCGGAATTCGGAATTGCCTTTATCCGAAGATTACTACTTACTACTTACTACTGACTACTGACTACTAATCCCTACTTACCTACACAAAACTGTGAGAACACCTCGTCAACAACAGCTTCAGTTGCCTTTTTGCCTGTCAGCTCAAGCAGATTTTCAATTGCAGTATCAATGCAGACATTCACCGCATCCATTGTGATTCCCATATCGATTCCGTCAATCGCCTCATTTATTGCATCAAGGGCAAGAAGCGCGCTTTTTCTCTGCCTTTCCGTTGCAAGCATAGCCTGTGAGGTGTCAATTTTGTCTGTGCCGAGAATTTTTTCAACAGCTTTTGTCAGTTCATCCTCACCCTCATGGTTGACTGCGCTGATAAACACAACCTCGGGGAGCATGGATTTTATATATTCAATATCTGTTTTTGACGGAAGATCTGTTTTGTTGATAATGCCGATAACATTTTTGTCACGGCAGAGAAAAAGAATTTCCTTATCTGACTCGCCAAGCTCGTCGGAGCCGTCAAAAACTGCCAGAATAAGTCCGGCTCTTTCGATTTTTGTCTTCGCCATATCCACGCCGATAGCCTCAACAACATCGTCACTTTCTCTGATGCCTGCAGTGTCGGCAAGACGGAGAATGACAGAGCCCAGACGCACGGTTTCTTCAACAATATCTCTTGTGGTGCCTGCAATATCTGTTACGATTGAACGGCTGTAGCCTGAAAGCATATTCATAAGCGCAGATTTTCCCACATTTGGTTTTCCGATAATTGCAGTGTCAACTCCGCCGGTGACAGCCTTGCCTGCATCAAATTTTGAAAGCAGAGAAGAAAGCTCCTGCATTACAGAACAAAGACTTTCCTTCAGAGTGGCGTAATCAAGGTCGGGGATATCCTCGTCGGGATAGTCAACCCATGCAGACATATGAGCCGCCGCAGAAAGAAGCACAGAGCAAAGCTCCTCTGTTTTTCTGCTCAATGCACCGTCAAGCGCAGTCAGAGCAGCCTTCATTGAGCCCTGACCTCTTGCAGAGATGAGATCCATAACAGCCTCAGCCTCAGAAAGATCCATTTTGCCGTTAAGAAAGGCCCGTTTTGTGAATTCTCCGCCTTCGGCAGGTCTTGCACCGGCATTTAAAGCAGCACGAAGCACCTGATTAGTGACAAAGATACCGCCATGGCATGAAATTTCAACGGTGTTTTCGCCGGTGTAGCTTTTAGGTGCACGGAAAACAAGGGCAACACACTCGTCAACAGTGTCACCGTCTGAAACAACCTTGCCGTGAGCAGCTGTGTAGCCCTTAAGAGAGCACAGACTTTTGCCCGAGGTGGTCTTTATAATTTTATCGGCAATTTCGATTGCCCTTTCACCTGAAATTCTGATAACACCGATGCCTCCTGCGGCAACGGGTGTTGAAATTGCAGCGATGGTATCTGACATAGAGCTACTCCCTTTTTTAGTCGAGTTTTTATGCTTGCGGCTGTTCTGGCCTGTTGAGCATAATTATACAACAAAAAAGAAGAATTTTCAATATCTGCCTTGTTCGTCAGAAAAAAGAACAGAAAGAAATGTCCCGAAAAGAAAAATAAACAGACATATACAGAAAAATATTAACTTCCTGTAAACAATAATAATAAATCGTTGACGAAAACAGACAGAACTGTTATTATTGTTGTAGAAACAAGGCATGGAGAAGGGAAACATGACTTTTGTTTTGTTTTAAAAATCGACTTTTCATTTTCATAGTTACCTCATTCAAATTACTGCAAAAATACCGATGCTTTCCTGCATCGGTATTTTTGCGTTCAGGATGAATATTTTCTCATTTTTGACAAAGAATAAAAGCGACAATCAAAAGAAAGACGAGGTATTATACAGTATGGAAAGGGAAGACACCGTAAAGCTGCTGAAGGAATGTGATGCAGGGGTCAAAACTGCAATGAATTCAATCAAGGAGGTCCTGGGCAACATCAACAGTGCAAAGCTGAGAGATCTTCTTAATGATTCACTTTGCAAGCATGAATATATAGATAACGAAATTGATGCAATTCTGTCACGGCTCAGCGAGGAAGGCAAAGAGCCCAATCCCATGGCAAGATTCATGTCATGGGCAAAAATCAATCTCAATCTGCTTGAAAGCCCCGACGACAAAACCGTTGCAAAGCTTATGTTTGACGGCTGCAGCATGGGCGTTGAGCAGATCAGCGGATATCTCAATCAGTATAAGGACGCAGACAGCCGTTCAAGAGAAATTGCAGAAAGACTGATTGAAACAGAGGATCGTCTGGCGAAGGACTTAAGAGATTTTCTTTAACATGAAAAAGCGATGCGGCTGTTTTTTGCGCATCGCTTTTAATGTATTTATATGTATATCACAACATTATCAGCTTATGCAAGGGCTTTTGCCTGAGGAATGGGATCGGAAAGAGCAACAAAGTTGATTTTTTCCATCTTTGTTCTGGGAAGAAGATCCATAATTTCAATCTTTCTCGGGCAGGCATAGCCTTCAATGTTTTCTTTGCAGAAGCTCATGAGCATTTCCTTTGCCTTTTCTATGTCAGCCTCACCGTCAACAAGGGAAACAACAAGCTTGACATAGGGCTTGCCGTTGTCGTCATATCCCTGACAGGCGCAGGCTTCGTTGATATAGTCAAGGGCGAGAACCTTTTCTTCAATTGTTGCAGGGTAAATGTTGTAGCCTGCGATGATGATGATTCTTTTGATTCTGCTTGTGAAAACAAGGTGTCCGTCCTCGTCAAGGTAACCCACATCACCTGTTCTGACCCAGTTTCTGCCGTTTTCATCGGTATAGATGCCTGTTTCCTGAATGAAATCGTCGGGAAGATATCTGTTCATCATTGTTTCGCCGCTGATAACAACCTCACCCATTTTACCTGTGGGCAGCTTGTTGCAGTCCTCATCCCAGATTTCAAGGGTTGTGCCGAATATGGGGATACCAACCGTTGTGCTTTTGGCGTTATCAATGCCTGAGTTGGTTGTGCACACAGCGCACATTTCAGTCAGTCCGTAGCCTCTGCCCAGCTTTCCCTTTGCACCGAGGGCAGCAATCTTTGTGTTGAAATAGTCAACAAATTCGTTGCTTACATAGTCTCCGCCAACAGAGAGAACATGAAGATTTTTAACTCCCTCATTTTCAAAGTTGGGGGCTTCAATCATCTTCTGGAACATCTTCGGCACACCCATGATTTCATTTATGCAGTATTTTGCAATGAGGTTGTTAGCCTGAACAGCATCAAACTTTGAAATCATAATAGGTCTGTAGGCATTGCAAAGAGAATAGTGCATGGCAACACCGAGGCCGTAGGCGTGGAAGCATGGAAGAACACAAAGGGTATATGACTTTGTGTAGTCGTGCTGAGGGTCCAGTGCATACATACTGTATGCAAGGAAGTTGAAGGAATAATTTGAGTGAATAATAGTCTTGCTTCTGCCGGTTGTTCCGCCGCCGTGAAGATAGATTGCATCATCTTTGCCCGGATTTGTTATGTCCGCAACCGGAGCAAGCTCCATTGCCATGATGTCCATATAACGGTATACATTTTCATGCTCAGGCACATGAGCATTCTGCATTTCATTTCCCTTTGCGTACTGATAAGCCACACCCTCGCAGAAGTCTGAGGTTGAACAGATGATTGCAGGATATTTTTCGATTACGCTTGTGTAGGCACCTGCAAAAAGATCAAGCATGAAAACTCCCTTACTTCCTGTATGCTCCATGATTTCAAGAAGCTGCGCAGGAGGTGTGAGAGGATGAACAAAGTTCGCGATGACACCAAGCTTGATAAGTGAATAAAAGGCAATGAAGGCATGTCCGCAGGTGGGAAGAAATGCAGTGACAACATCACCTTTTTTTATACCCTTGGAGTCAATGAAGGCTGCCATTTTTTCAATGTCGGCAAAAAGTCTTTTCATTGAGGTTTCGGACTCAACGGGGCCGACGGGAGTGACAAAGGCTGTGAAGTCCTCGCCGATGTCCTTTGCAATGCGTCTGTAGCTTGCCTTGAGGTATTCGTAGCAGGACTCGTTTTCCGGCTTGTGAAGATAATTGTTTGCAGGAATTCTGAAATCGTACATGGGCTGTGCTCCTTAAATGTGTTTAATTCAAAATACTGAAAGAGAGTATATAACAGAACAAAAAACATGTCAATACATAAAAATGAGCATTTTGTGCGAATTGTGACAGAATGTGCGAATAAGTAATACAGAAAAGTTAGTTTTAACAAATTGTTCACTTTTTGTTTCGTATCAGAAAATAGGAACAATAAATATAAAAATTATGGACTGAATAAGTCGGCTGTTAACGTTTTGTTAATAATATTGCAAAAGTAATACACAATACAAGTGCTATGTTTAATCAGATAAAAATATATTCTATTTCCGTACAGGAGGACTATAAACATGAAAAAATGTTGGTTTGATTACAAAACAGTTATTCTTTCAGGCGCATCAAGCGGAATCGGTAAAGATCTTGCAACAAGACTTGTCAAGGATCATTGCTGCAAGGTTATCGGCATTGCAAGAACCGAGTCAAAGCTTGCAGCGCTCAAAGAGGAGCTTGGCAGCCGGGGTGACAAATTCACTTATTACACCTTCGATGTTTCTGAAAGAGAAAAGTGGGCAGAGCTTGCCGAAACACTTAAAAAAGAAAACATCAAGCCTGATGTTCTTATCAACAACGCAGGTATCCTTCCCAAGTTTGACCGTTTCGAAAACTATACACTTGAAGAGGTTGACAAGGCTATGGAAATCAACTTTTTCTCATGTGTATATTCAATGAAGGCTCTTATGCCTCTCATTCTTGAGTCAGACAGTGCAGCAATTGTCAATGTTGCTTCATCTGCAGCTCTTTGCTCACTTGCAGGCACATCGGTTTATTCTGCAAGCAAGGCAGCGCTCAAGAGCTTCACAGATGCAGTGCGTGAGGAGCACAGAGATGAATGCTATGTTGGCCTTATCTGCCCCGGCTTCACAAAGACAGACATTTTCCGCAATCAGGAAGAATCCTCATCAAAGAGCCAGAAGGCTATGGATATGGTCAGCACGGACTGTGACAAGATGGTTGATCTTATCATCAACGGCATCTGGAACAAGAGAGAGGACATGGTCTTCGGCATGGACGCACATTTGATGGATGTGGGCAACAAGACTCTGGGCACAACCTGCTCAAATGTTGCAAGCAAGGTTATGAAGATTTCAAAGCTCGAAATGTTCAAGGACATTTTTGCATAATATATAATTGTATACGGGGGGACGGCCATGTGCCGTCCCTGTTTTTATTCATCAAAGACGGCTGAGGGAATGGATTTTCATCTGGTATTTTTCGTTTGTTCGCTCGTGCCGCGAGGGCACTTCCTTTTGTCGGTTGTGACAAAAGGAAGCAAAAACACGCTTCTGATATAACGGTCCGCAAGTGTGAAGTTGTCGGAGCAAAAGTTATTTACTCTGTCTGTTTAATAAATTCTTCGGTGTTTTATCTTTTTTCAAAAACATCATCACCGACAATTCACGTTGCTACAGCCATCTGTGCCATCTTTCGTGAGTTTCACAGTGTGCCTTACTTATATGCTTAATCCTGCAACCCGCTACGGCTCAGCCTTTCCGACAGAAAGGCTCTCGTCTAATTTATTCGTCTGCCTTTTCACAGCCCCTTATTCCGACAGTCGTGAGCCGCTAC
>JAZSHL010000072.1:0-7571 GCA_045533205.1 Acutalibacteraceae bacterium
GGGTTGAAGGCTTAACGTCGGAGTCAAGCTTACCTACCATGCCCACAACAAGCTTACAAAGGCCGTTATAAACCTTGTTATTACCGAGAGCAAGCATTCTGTATTCAAGCACAAGGCCGTACTTGGGAACCTTGATTTTCATTGCCTTTGCAACAGCCATACCCTCTCTTGCAATGTTGAGGAAAAGGTCTCTTGCTCTGTTATCCTTAAGGATTTCACCAAGCTTTTTGCCTGTGATGCCTGCAACAGCATTGATACAGGAGTTGATGATAAGCTTTGAATACTGACGGCTCTTGATTTCAAGAGTAACCTTTGTGGGAACAACACTCTTGAGCATTTCTGCAAATGCTTCGAGTGTTTTTGTTTTTCTGCCGTCAAGCATACCGACATAATATTCACCAAGGCTTGTCATAGTAACATCATTATCTGCGTTTCTTGTTGCACCGAAGCCGATCATGCAGCCGACCGCCTTATCTCTGCCGACGATTTCAGCAAGCTCCTCTGTGAGAAGACCGTTCTGCATGCCAACAATAATGCCGTCCTTTGCAACATAGGGGAGCATCATTTTTGCGCAGGAAGCAACATGAGCATACTTGGTTGCAATGATGATGATATCGAACTTTTCGTCACCGAATTCTGAAACATCATGATAGCATTTGAAGTTAACATGATGCTCACCCTTTGCGCCGTGAAGATAAAATCCCTTTTCTTCAATAAGCTCCTTGATTTCAGGAATGTGACACTTGATTCTGATGTCATATCCCTGTTCCTTAAGAAGCACTGCAACTGTACCGCCGATGGCACCTGCGCCAACAACTACTACTTTCATTTTATATTCCTCCGTTTAAATTAATTTACTTCAATTAATATTTCATCCTGACTTTTTCAGCAAAGCACATAACATCTTTAAGCTCAAGAGCTGTGCCGTCGTCAAGAATCGCCTTGCCTGACATTCTGCCGAAAACCTGATGCTGATCAGTTTCAATAACCTTCAGGCTGATTTTTGCATTTCTGTCGATTACAGGCTTGAAATCCATTTCAAAGCGGCCGTCACTTGATGTGAATGTCCACGGATCAGTGTATGAGCCGTTTTCAGGAAGGTTAAAGGTAACATCATCAAGCTTGTGTGCCTTACCGTCATAGAACAGAATGTTTTCAGATGCGGCAGATGTGTCACCAAATCCGTAACCGATGTTGAAGCCGAAGGGCTTACCGTTGATAACGGCATTGCCGCTTCCCCAGTACCAGGTATTGTCATATGTCCAAACACCACGGCCCCAGTCAAGTGTACCGAAGTCGGTGGCGGGGTTGAATTCATATTTAACACCATCAAACTCTGCGTAGCCCGATGCTCTCATGCAGTTAATCTTCTGATTATAATAGAAAGCCTTTTTGTTTTCCTTCCATGGCGTGGCAATTACCATTGAGTCCATGGGCGGCTGCTCGAGAGTTATGTCAACTTTAAGTGTCTTTCCGTCCTTGAACTGTCTGTATTCACCGACAATTCTTCTTTTGCCGGGAGTGACAAGAAATTCAAGATCAAGCTTTTTGTCGTGATATTTTATATCACCAGCATCAGATGTTCTGGGAAGCTTATATTTACCCATGGGGAAGAAGTTAAGAATTGAGCTTGTCTGCTCCCATGAATTTTCATCATCGAAAATGAGCAGTGATGCTGACTGCATGCCGATATATCCGTCATCTGAAAGAGTGAAAGCAACTGCGTGCTTATCAGCAAGAACAAGATAATAGTCCCATTCCTTTATTCTGAATTTCGGTGCTGCAATACTTTCTCTGTTGTAGTTCTGAATGAGTGACCTTGACCAGCCGGGCTCTGCAAGTGTTCCGTCAGGCTTGAGAAGATCGTGCTTTGTAGTAACTTCATGATTCCTTGCCATAAGTTTAACCTCCGGATTATTTTAAACTATTATACACTTAAAATATGTATAAATAAAGAGTTAAAAAATTTTTTTATTGCAAAAAGACAGACAACACGCTATTTCCACGATATATTCAGCTCGGCAATGCTGTTTCCGTTGTCAGTCGGATACCATTTATTAACCTTCATTTGGATGATTCCAGTGTGATTTAACATATGATGGCGCTTGTAAGACTTTATTGATAATTTCCGAAGCCTTCATTTGTCAATTCCCCTTATTCTTTTATTTATAAGATTATACAATTTTATTACTAAAAAATAAAGAAATTTTCAGAAAAATAAAAAATTTATACACTTTGCATATATACAACAGATAAATGATGTGTATTCTGCGAGTAATATTAATTTTAAACGGTGCGTAAAAAAGTTGATATGTCAAACTTGAAAAGTTACAATTGCGTTCGATTTGTCTAATCATTGTTGCATTTGAGTTCAAAAAATGTTAATATTTAATGAATAATTTGATGGGTAATAAATTGAGGTGATACCGGTTGGAAACAGAAAAAAAGCTTAATGCAGGCGACAGGATGGAAAAAGCCCTCTTTGATTTGCTGGAAGAAAAGCATTACAGTAAAATTACAGTTTCCGAGCTGATTGAAAAAGCGGGCGTCAGCAGGACTACCTTTTATCGCCATTATGTTGACATTTTTGATATGTATGACAAGGTGTGCGAGCATATGCTGCTGTCGTTTCTTGAAAAGCTGCTGAGCAAGCCAGCAGAGCTTGCCGATTATGACGTGGTGGAGCTGTTTGAAGAGTTCTGTGTGATGATGAAGTCGCAGGAAAAATATATAGCTCTTCTGTGCGGTAAGAATGGCGGAAGAAAGTTCTTTGAGCATCTGATAGTTATTGTCAACAAGCAAAAGGACTTTTTGCTGCTGAGTCCCGATATTTTTACAAAAGAGGATATTTTCAAGCTCAAGTTTATAACCCTTGCAGGTATCGGCTCCTACGTAAAGGCTCTGATTGAAGAAAGAAGCACCAGTGAAGAGATACTCAGCATGTGCAGAACCGTTTTGACGATTGTCGCTGCTGACAAGGAGAATGAACAATGAACAAAGGAACAAACAGAAAATTGCATATAGCTTATACAGAGCTGATTAAGAAGGAAGAAAAAATCAGCGTTACCATGCTTTGTGAAAAGGCAGGAGTTTCAAGGGCAACCTTCTATCTTTATTATAGGGATATTGACGAGTTTATAAAGAAAAGCAATGAATATATTATTTTAAAGCTCTGGGATCAGATGGAGCTGATTTTGAAAACAAGCGACAAAGAGCTTGGAAATGTTATTAAAAGAAAGAACATTATTTTCGAAGATTATGAAATTAAGCTTCTGGATTATTATTGCTCCGAAAACAGGTATATCAGCTTTGCCATTCATGCCAACGAGCTGATTATACCGCGCCATAAGAAGCTGATGACTGAAATGTGGGGCGAGGAATATTACAACGCAAACGCTGATAAGTTTGATTTCTTTCTGAATGCTTTTGTTCCACTGGTATTTTTCAATCTTATCAATTACGATGAAGCAAAGTTCAGATATGAAATGATGTCCTTAAGAAACATTTCAAGCGGATTTTTTACGGAAGTAATGGATGACATAAGAAAAGGAAATGACGCTTGATGTTTATTCTTTTTTAAAATATTAAAAACAATTATATACATTAATCATAATTTTTATGGTAACAAAGCCATGTTTTTTGTCCAAAAGTTGACAGAAACAATAGTTTTGTTACTTGTTTTTTTTGTTGCGTTTTAATATGATAAATATGACGAGTTTGTGAACAGTGACACAGACAAGTAACATTATAAAGGAGGAACTTTAAAATGAAAAAAACACTGGCTATTATTCTTTCAGTTGTTATGCTTTTCGGTATGTTTCCGTTTGCAGGTTTTGCAGCTGACGAGTCTGCATATGACAGAGCAGCAGTTGCAGCAAATGATGAAGCATATATTGACAGCATGTCAGCTGAGCAAATGGCCTCTCTCATCCTTGACTGGGTTGACAGAGAAATCGCAAAGTATTCAGCAGATTTTAAAGATGCTGCTACAGGCGCAATTATCAAGGAAGGCGGCTTTGAAGAATTCGAAGCTATTCTTGGCACAGACGCACTCGGCAACATCATCGCTGACCAGATTCCCGAAATCGCATCTCTTGACGATGTAATTGCTTATAAGGATTATCTCACAGAACTCGGCGGCGATTTTGCTAATCTCGATGCAACAAACCTCATCACACGTGAAGAAGCAGGTTCAGCAATCGGCTTCATCGACGGCGTTTTCCAGTTCATGGCTGACAACTCCGAAACCTTCGGCAAGGTTTTCCGTTGGGACGGCTATGTTGTTGACGAAAACGGTGCTGTAACAGATTACGGTAATGTATTCGATTACGGCAAGGTAGGCGACTACATCGAAACACTTAACGGTTCAGCAAATGCTGACGAACAGGCAATCTATGATTTCTACATTGATTACCTTGTTGGCAACGACATTCAGGCTAAGTTCACAAAGTGGGTTGCTGACCAGATGAACTACACTATTCCTGAAGGCGAAACCTTCGACGATACTCTCAACAACGGTATCCTTGGTTGGTTTGTAGGTCTTTGCGAAACAAACGGCATTCTTTCAGCTGATGCAATTGCAGAGCTTGAAACTTATGACCTTCGCACAACAGACATCTACACACTCGTTAAGAACTTTGTAGCTCTTGCAGAAGCAGACAACGAAGTTGAAATCAACACTTATTATAACTATCTTCTTGATACAGTAGTTCGTTCACTTCTTAAGACAGCTCTCGGTCAGAAGGCAGTTGTAGGCGCAGATGCAGCTCTTCCCGAGTCATTCGCAGATACCTACACAGATCTTGCTCTTCTCGCTGAAATTTCAGGCGGACAGCTTTACTATCAGGACGGCGAAAACTACTATCAGGTAACAATCGCTGACGGCGCTGCAACAGCTAAGGCTCTTACATGGGAAACAGTTGTTGACTTTGAATTCCCCACAGCAACAATTTACACAGGTGCTAACTTCGATAAGGAAGTTCAGGTTTACTATCCCACATCAGCAGATGCAGTTCAGGTTCTCACTTATTCAACAGCAAAGAACCAGGCTCTCATCGGTGATGCATTAACATTCAGCGGAACAGAAATTCCTGCAGAATTTGCAGCTCTTATGACAGAGGCAAATGCAAAGGCTCTTGAAGACGGCTTCGGTCTTGCAGTTAAGCAGGGCGACGAAGTTATCTCCGAGCTCCAGGTTACCTTTAAGGAAATCGAAGAATTTGCAGAAGCTCAGGCTCTTCCCGTAGCTCAGAAGGCTCTTGAAGATGCTATCGCAGGTATGCAGGGCTCAATCCCCATCACAATTGATGTTAAGCTTGATGCTATTGACGTTGTTCTTTCATACAACGGCTATGCAACAGAAGATGAATTCATCTGCCAGGTTAAGGTTGATTCCGTTAAGGCAACACTCAGCGGCTCAATGGCATCGATGGTTCAGAGTGTAGTTGACACAGCTGCTACATCAGCAATCGGCACAACAATCGACAACCCTGTAGCAACAATCGTTGTTGACGGTATCTCCGGCGGCAAGGGTATCGACGCTTCAGGCGCAAAGGATCTTCTTGAATTCCTTGACACTGATTTCGTTATCGATCAGGATCTGCTTGCTTTCACAGCTAACTATGACGCTTATAACGGTGTTGTAGGTCAGGCTAACCGCCTTCTCTATGATCTTGTTGATATGCTTGTAAGCGATGCAGGTATGGAAAAGCTCCAGCTTGAAGAAGGCATGAACGACAAGTTCACATCAAACCTTGAAAAGATCTGTGCAACAGCTAACGATATGATGGCTTCAGCTGAAGCTATTATGACAGATCCCGAAGTTGAAGCTCTCCTCGGCCAGGCAGGCATCGATATGTCAGCTCTTCTCGGCAACTTCGACCTCGACCTTCTCTATGCTCTCAACTTTGAAACAGTTGAAGATCTCTGGGTATCAGTTGTTACTCTCGGTCTTGATCTTATCGACGACGGTTCAAACGAACTCATCGCAGAAATCCACGCCCTTATCGGCGATCTTACAAACCTCGATGCAATGGCAGTTGCTCTTGCTGACAAGGCTCTCGGCGAATGCATCCCCGCACTCAACGAAGCAATCGCAAAGACAGACTTTGACTTTGCTCTTACAGTTCCCACAGCTACAGACGCTAAGGCAGTAGCAGACGGCGAAGGTAAGGACATCATCATGACAAAGGTTGTTGACGTTCTTTACGAAGCAGCAACAAAGGGCGTTACAGTTCTCAACACAGTTGCTAACGACGTTCTCGCAACAGTTGAAACAGAAACAGGCATCGAAATGCCCACAGTAGCATTCGAACTCAACGTTGCAAAGGCAGCAGATTGGGAAACAACTCTTGCAGGTCTTGTTGACAGAGTTTATGAGCTTGCAGAAGGCATCATCATCGTTTGCGCTGAAAAGCCCGAAGATACAATCGATGCAATCTCAAAGGTAGCAAATGCTATTCTTCCTCTTGGCTCACTCGCTTCAAACTGCGCTGCTAACGGCTACGCATTTGACGGCAACACAGTAATGGGTTACCTCTTCGACGACGGACTTGAAGGCAACCTTGACGGCTTCCTTCGTCTGTTCGAAACAGATGTAAAGACAGCTGACGTTGCAGCAGACTGCTCAGTAACAGAAGCTCTCATCAACGCTTCACAGCACATCGTTGATTCAATCTTCCCCGACACAGTAAATGCTGAAAACTATGTAAATGCTACATCAGACAAGTTCACAGAAATCACTGTTCAGGAATACTTCACATCAGCAGAAGACGATCAGGTTATCGCTTCCAACAACATGGACAGCATCAATGCCCGTAAGGCAGACCTTGTTCCCGCAGCTCTTAACCTTGTAAGAGAAGCAGGCGTTCTTCCCTTCTTTGCAAAGTGCGATCAGGATCACACAGCAGCTGACCTCGAAACAGTTCTTGTTCCCGGCAAGGCAGCAACCTGCACAGTAGACGGTGTTAAGGACGCATATGCTTGTGCAGAATGCGGCTACATCGTCAGCGGCGGTGAAGTTGATACAGCTCCCGGCCACGAATGGAGCACATGGACACAGACCACAGCTCCCACTTGTGAAGCAAAGGGTGAAGAAAGACGCGACTGCGCAAACTGTGACGCATTTGAAACAAACGCAATTGCAGCAACAGGTCACGTTACATGGAGCAACTGGGAAGTTAAGGTAGCTCCCACATGTACTGAAGGCGGACTTGAAGCACGTTACTGCTCATGCGGTAAGGAAGAAACAAAGACAATCGCAGCAACAGGCCACGCTGACAACAACGGTGACCAGCTTTGCGACGCTTGTGACTTTGATATGAGCCCCGAAGAGGAAGAAGACAACAGCTTCTTCGGCAAGATCAAGGCATTCTTCCAGAAGATTATTGACTGGTTCAAGAATCTCTTCAAATTCTGATATTAAATATTCTTCATAAAATATGTGCCTTAAAAGGAAATACCGCCGCTGAAATATTCAGCGGCGGTATTTCTTAATAAAAAAATTAATATCCACTAATTAAATGCTTGAGAAAATACTAATTTTGATATTAAAGTTACTGTCTTTTTTTCGT
>JAZSHL010000030.1:0-2264 GCA_045533205.1 Acutalibacteraceae bacterium
CACTTTTGATTTATCAAAAATATAACTGCAAATTTTAATTTGCAATATCACTTAATACTCACCGAAGAAAATATTTTCACTTTGGCGTAATTGCCTTTAGAGTATATAACCCACTATGACACTTTCAAGCCGAAAGTGTCATTTTTTATATAAAAAATTGGGAGCACTTCATCACAAAGTGTCTCCCAATAATTTTATCTGTCCTTAGCAACCCCGCCCTTTAAGGATGGCGGATTTATTTGTTTTCCGACAGACTATTCTGTACATTTCACTCTGATGCAAAACCTTACGGCAAGGCATAGCCTGCCTCACGGTAGATTCTGTACCAGTCCTCTCTTGACATAGTTATGTCAGAAGCGGCGGCAACTGCCTTTATTCTTTCGGGATTGGTGCTGCCCACAATGGGCTGCATTTTGTCAGGCAACCTCAACAGCCATGCAATTGCAACCGCTGTTGCAGTTATGCCGTATTTTTCTCCCATTTCCTCAAGTGTTCTGTTGAGCTTTTCATACTTTTCCTCGATAAGAAAGCTGCCTTCAATAAAGCCGTGCTGCAGAGGTGACCAGGGCTGAATTGTAATACCGTTAAGGCGGCAAAAATCACGAAGGTATCCGTCACGGTTAACGCCGTCATTGTTGCAGAGATTGACACTTGCTCCGGAGCTTAACATAGTCGCATTGGTGACACTCAATTGCATCTGATTGATGCAAAGCTTTTGTTTAACACAGGTTTTAAGAAGCTCAATCTGCATGGGGCTGTGGTTTGACACACCGAAAGCCTTAACCTTACCGCTACCTTGCAGCTCATCAAAGGCTTCAGCAACCTCTTCCGGCTCCATAAGAAGGTCGGGGCGATGCAGAAGAAGAACGTCTACACTGTCTATGCCGAGTCTTTTAAGTGAGCCCTCAACGGATGCAATAATATGCTCTTTTGAAAAATCATACATGCTTCCCGGGACAATTGAGCATTTTGTCTGAATAATCATCTTATCTCTCAATGCCTTGTTTCGTTTCAGTGCCGCACCAAAAACCTCTTCGCACTTTCCCCTGCCGTAAATATCAGCATGGTCAAAATAGTTGATACCGCTTTCAATGGCAGTGTTGAGATATGTGTCCATCTGTGCATCGGTCATGCCGGCTATTCTCATGCAACCTAAAGCAACCTGTGAAACCTCAATATCATCTGAAAATGTTTTTATGTATTTCATATTTATCTCCTTTGTTTTTCTTTATACGAATTATATCACCTTTCCGGATATAACACAACAGCTATATCACATCAACGCTTTTCAGGTGTCTGAAGCACTGATATCAATCGAATACCCACAGCTTCACAACTGCCATCATTTCACGGCAATAATTAAGCGGTGCTGTGTACCATGTGATGTCTGCACCCATGTGTGTTACATCAAGGCCTTCTGCTTTTGCATATGACGATGCTCTGTAGACATGAAAAGAGCTCGTAACAAACACAACCGAATCAGACGGCAGACCTTTTTGCTTCATAATTTCATGGGAATATCTGAAATTTGTTATGGTTGAAGTGGATTTTTCTTCCATTAAAATTTTGCTTTCATCTATTCCCTTTGAAACAAGATATTTTCTCATGGCAAAAGCTTCCGAAACCTCTTCCTGCGGACCCTGTCCGCCCGAAACAATAATAACTGAATCGGGATTCTTATCGAGATATTCTATAGCCTTGTCAAGCCTTTTCGCAAGCACTGCGCTCACATGTTCACCGTTTATGCCACAGCCTAAAACTATAACCGTCTTCTCATCATATTCAGCGTTGTCTACGTTGCCGTAAAAAGAGAGAAATGAGCCGAAGCATGTAACAACGGCAAGAATCACTGCCACAAAAGCATTCACTGCCTTTTTGCTTTTCATTCTTTCAAAGAACACTCCGTAGCATAAAAGCATCACGCCGAGCAGTATAACAGGCACAATGCCTGAATTGAGATTTGCGATTATTGCCATATGAACTGCATTCAGAAGCAGTGCAGCACCTGAAATTATAAAAATTATTTTTAAAGCCTTCTGCATTTTTTCACTTCCTTCATTTGTTTTAGTTTAACACTGACAGCAGCGCAAATCAACAGAAAATATATTAAAAATCAAAAATCGGATAAAAAAAGAAGTACCGACATTCGCCGACATCCCATAAGGCAGTATTTGTTTCTCGAAAAAAATTCCCTGTATTATTGTCAAAAGCCTCGCAAGGCGACAGCCTTGCTGCGTTTTGTGGCTTCAATACAAGAAATTTTC
>JAZSHL010000017.1:0-3908 GCA_045533205.1 Acutalibacteraceae bacterium
GCTTCGCAGTTTCGTAAGAACTGAAAATTTCTTGTATTGAAGCCATAAAACACAGCAAGGCTGTCGCCTTGCGAGGCTTTTGGCAATAATACAGGGAATTTTGTTCGAGAAACAAATACTGCCTTATCGGCTGTCGGCATATTTGGGCTCAGTTTGTTCATTCTGCGCATTTTTTCCTCGCCCCTGAAAAGGGGATGTAAAAAAACGAGTTTTTTTACATCCCCTTTAAGTTATCACTGATTAAGAGCCTTTTCTGCAATTCTCACTGCACTCATGGCATCCTTACCGTAGAAGTCTGCACCAATCATTTCGGCATATTCCGGTGTCAGCACTGCTCCGCCGACCATTGTTTTCACTCCGGGACATTCCTTTTTTATAAGCTTTATGGTTTCTGCCATTGCTTCAACGGTTGTTGTCATCAGTGCCGAAAGCCCCACAAGAGGAATGTTTTCTTTTTTTACTGTTTCAACAACATCTTCGATTGCAACATCCTTGCCAAGGTCAATCACTTCATAGCCATAATTCTCAAGAAGAACTCTGACAATGTTTTTGCCGATATCGTGGATATCTCCCTTGACAGTTGCTATGAGAATTTTTCCTTTTGACTCACTTTTTTCTGTGCTGATAACTGCTTTCACCGCATCAAAGGCTCTGCCTGCTGCATCGGCACTCATGAGAAGCTGGGGAAGATACATGGTCTTTTCTTCGAAGCGTTGACCAACAGTATCAAGGGCAGGAATGATATACTCATTGATGATATCCATAGGCTTTACAGTATCCAGAAGCTTCTGTGCACTATCATATGCCTTTTCTTTGAGCCCTTTGATTATAAAATACTGAAGACCGTCACTGCTTTCACTTTTGCTCGCAGAAGCAGGCACTGCCACATCAGATTTTACGGTAACCTTTGAAGCAAAGCCGATATAATCCACACAGCCCTTGTCAAATCCCTTGAGTGCTCTGAAGGTATAATAGCTCTGCATCATTTCTACAGAGTTCGGATTCATAATAGCACAGTTGAGTCCCTTTTCAAAGGCCATTGACAGAAAAATCGCATTGACAGCAGGTCTGTTGGGCAGACCGAATGAAATATTTGACACACCAAGGCTTGTTTTCACTCCAAGCTTTTCTTTAATAAGCTTCACAGCCTCAAGAGTGACCTTTCCGCTGTTTTCGTCTGAGGACACAGCCATTGCGAGAGGATCAACGATAATATCCTTTTTATCTATGCCGTACTTTTTGCATTCTTCAATAATTTTTTCGGCAATTTTGCATCGACCTTCTGCAGTTTCGGGTATGCCCTCTTCGTCAATCGTCAGCGCAATAACTGCTCCGCCGTATTTCTTAACAAGAGGTAAGACAGAATCCATGCTCTCCTTTTTGCCGTTGACGGAATTAATAAGAGGTTTGCCGTTATATATACGCATTGCCTTTTCCATTGAGGAGATTTTGACAGTGTCAATCTGCAAGGGAAGGTCGATAACCTCCTGCAGACGTCTGACAGAAGTAACAAGCATTGCATCCTCATCAATTTCAGGCAGACCTACATTGACGTCGAGAATGTGAACACCCTTTTCCTGCTGTGCGATACCCTCTGACACGATATAGCCAATATCATTTGCTCTCAGGGCCTCTTTGAAGCGTTTTTTACCTGTGGGATTGATTCTTTCACCGATAAGCACAGGCTCATCGGAAATTTCAACTGCATGGGTATATGAGGACACAAAGGTGTAACTCTTCTTTTCTGCGGGTATAAAAGGCAAGTCCTTGGTTTTTTGTATAGTTTTATTAATATATTCCGGTGTTGTTCCGCAGCAGCCGCCGAGAATTGATGCACCCATAAGAGCGATTTCTTTCATCACATCGGAAAACTTTTCTGCATCAACATCAAAAACAGTTTTTCCGTCAACGCTTCTGGGAAGACCTGCGTTTGGATTGACGATAACAGGCAGAGATGAATATTTCACATACTCCTCTACCCTGGGCAGCATCTGATCGGGACCCAGTGAACAGTTCATGCCGATGGCATCAACGCCGAGCGCTTCAAGCATAGCGATCATTGCTTTGGAATCGGCACCTGTCATAAGCTTGCCTTTTTCGTCAAAAACATTGGTCACAAAAATCGGAAGTGATGAGTTTTCCTTTGCTGCAAGAACTGCTGCCTTTGTTTCGTAGCAGTCGTTCATTGTTTCAATTATGATAAGGTCTGCACCGTATTTTTCTGCGAGTCTGACATTCTCTGCAAAAACTGAAACAGCCTTTTCAAAGGGCATATCGCCCATGGGCTCAAGCATTTTGCCTGTCGGCCCCATATCGAAGGCAACAAAACGGTCAGACTTATCCCCCTCGAAAAGCTCGATTGCCTTTCTTGCATTTTTGATTGCGGCAGCTATGATTTCAGGCAGGTTATCATATTTCAGGCAGTTTGCACCGAAGGTGTTTGATGTGATAACATTGCTGCCTGCATTAAGGTATGACAGATGAATATCCGTCAGCACCTCGGGGTGAGTAAGATTCCATGTTTCGGGCTTTTCACCTGCCTTGAGTCCCCTTTTCTGTAAAAGAGTACCGAGTCCTCCGTCAAAATATATTCTTCTTTTATTAAGTAATTCTCTTATATTCATCATTCTTCCTCCAAAATACCGACTATGGCAGTGACCGATTTCACAGGCACCATCATAAGTGATTCTGTCAGGGTTATACCTATTCTTTTTCCTGCCTCGAGGTAGTCAAGAATTGCCGGCTGCACCGACAAAGCTACATCGCCGTAGCCGGGACTGAAACGTGGACGAAGCTTATGCTTTTTTGCCATTTCATCATTTATGAAGTCACAAAAGCAGTCAACCCCCGACGAAGCTATGCAGCTGAATATCATACCCTCGGCTTCAGATGAAATGCAAAGACGCTTTATCAATCTGTCAACCTCACTGCCTGCAGTTGCGGCAAAAATATAAGCACTTTTGCAGCCTTGCAGATTCTTTTTAAGGCTCTCACTTTCTATTATGCCGAAATCAAACTGAATCTTGTTTCCTTCAGCAATAATGACATCTGATTTTCTCACAACAGCTTTAAGCTCTGCTGCAGCAAGATATTTTCCGAGACATTCATCATAAAGCTCTGCAAAAGCTCCGCTGATATTTTCATCCCTGCATCCCATAAAACGACATGCCTGCTTTTTGTCAACAACAATTTCTTTTGCATCCTTCGTCAGAAAACTTATCATAAATATACCTCAATCAAATGTTGCCACACCGTCAACCGATGTGGCATTTCTTCATTTTTCAATAATTGCGCTGATGTTTTCCATAATCTTCTGAGCAACCTCAGGCTTATTCATGGAATAAACATGAACTGCTCGGATTCCGTTTGCATAAAGGTCGATAATCTGGTCAGTAGCATAGGCAATGCCTGCCTGCATCATCGCATCGGGGTCGGAACCGAATTTATCCACAAGACTCTTGAAACGCTGTGGCATAAACGAGCCTGAAAGCTTTATTGCTCTTTCAATCTGGTTTGCGTTGGTAATAGGCATAATTCCGGGGATAACCGGCACGGTTATTCCTGCCTCACGGATTTTATAAAGAAAGCTGTAGAGAAGGTTATTGTCAAAAAACATCTGGGTTGTCAGGAAATCACAGCCTGCATCAACCTTTTCCTTGAGATGCTTTATATCCTCTCTGCTGTCCGTGCTTTCGGGATGGATTTCGGGGTAGCAGGCTCCGCCGATGCAGAAATCGGAATCACATTCCTTAAGCTCCCTCACAAGCACACCCGCGTGCTTATAGTCGCAGCCGCTTCTGTCCGCATTCTCAAGTCCTGCAGGAATATCGCCTCGCAGCGCCATAACGTTGCTGATGCCTGCCGCCTTAATCTGCTCTATTTTGCTGCGTACCGTTTCCCTTGTGGAT
>JAZSHL010000013.1:0-7545 GCA_045533205.1 Acutalibacteraceae bacterium
GGCAAATGCTCTTCTTGCGCAACTGTGAGCCTTTTAAAAATTTTTTTTAAAAAATTCAAAAAAACTCTTGACAAACGCAAAAATATGTGTATAATAGTGAATGTCGCCGATACGGTGACACAATCTGCGAGAGTGGCGGAATTGGCAGACGCGCACGTTTGAGGGGCGTGTGGATTTTTCCATACGGGTTCGATTCCCGTTTCTCGCACCAAAAAAGAACGAACTTTTGTCTACCAAAAGTTCGTTCTTTTTTTATCCAAGCCGCAGGCTTGGCATATCATCAGCCCCAACGGGGCTGTATATCATCCATCGCTTTGCGATGGTATATCATCACGGCATAGCCGTGCATAAACCCTCCTGCGGCTTGATGATATGCCCCAACAAGTTGCGGATAATATACAAGGCCTCGCCTTGATTCGATTTAAGAAAAGTGATATAATCTGTTCGATGAATAATAATTTGTAGGGAGGGTTGAGATGGTCATTTTAATCATGGGTGCATCCCACACGGGCAAAACTGCACTGGCACAAAAGCTGCTCGAAAAATACAGCTATCCCTATTTATCAATAGATCATCTGAAAATGGGTCTGATCAGAAGTGGCAACACTTCACTTACTCCTTTAAGCGATAGCGGGGCTCTGACAAACTTCCTTTGGCCGATTGTTCGTGAAATCATTAAAACTGCCGTTGAAAACAAGCAGAATCTTATTCTTGAAGGCTGCTATATTCCCTTTGACTGGGCAAAAGATTTTACACAAGAGTATCTGAACAGCATCAGATGTCTCTGCCTTGTTATGAGTGAGAATTATATAAGAAATCACTTTTCAGATATAAAGCACTATGCCAATATAATTGAAAAACGTCTTGATGATGACTGCACTATCGAAAGTGTGCTCAACGACAATTCGGAAGTTCTGCGTCTTGCACAAATACATAATGTGAATTATATTCTTATCGATGATAAATATGAGATTGATATATAAAATTTCTCTTGACTCTCACGCTGCGTTATAGTGTATACTCCATTTTGTGAGGTGATAAAATGAAAATGCAGATTAAAGAATTTGCCCTCTTCACGGGTGTCAGTGTGCGCACACTACATTATTATGATGAAATCGGTCTTTTAAAGCCTGCAATGGTTGACCG
Source organism: Acutalibacteraceae bacterium (assembly GCA_045533205.1). GTDB lineage: Bacteria > Bacillota > Clostridia > Oscillospirales > Acutalibacteraceae > UBA6857. The sequence continues at coordinate 1,147 of JAZSHL010000013.1, forward strand.
AAACAGCGGTTACCGCTTTTACGATGAAAGCTCTGTTATTAAAATGCAGGAGATTCTTTTTTACCGTGAGCTTGATTTTTCTTTGAAAAGCATAAAAGAAATTTTATCCTCTCCCGATTACAACAAAAACGAGGCACTGAAACAGCAGAAGACGCTTCTTGTTCTGAAAAAGCAACGCCTGGAAAGACTGATTTCTGCAATCGACGGTGCCGTGAAAGGAGAAGCAGTTATGACAGCTTTTGACAACAGTGAATTTGAAAATTACAAAGCGGAAGTAAAGGAAAAATGGGGCAATACCGACGCTTACAAAGAGCACAGCGAAAAAACAAAAGACTATTCAAAGGATAAGTGGAACAGCCTTGCCGACGGTATGAACGATATCCTCGCTGAATTTTCAGTGTGCATGAAAAAGGGCAGCTCCCCCGATTCCCCTGAAGCTGAAAGCCTTGTGAAAAAATTGCAGAGCCACATAAGCGACAATCACTACACCTGCACAAAGGAAATCCTTTTCGGTCTTGGTCAGATGTATGTTTCTGATGAACGATTCAGAAACAACATCAACAAACACGGTGACGGCACAGCAGAATTCATAAAAAGTGCAATTGAAAATTGCTGCAGCAAATAATACGTTGTACGAAGCACAACACTTCATAGCATCATTGCCGCTTCACTTGCTCCATCAGTAGCATACTTCACTGAAACTTGTTCTTATGAAATTTGTATGATATAATAATCACAGTTTGAAGGTAATATTATGTCAGAAAGCCGGTTTGATTTCACAAAATTTTTCAAAAACTCTTTTACACGATTGCGGAACTATAAGAAGAATTCTCATATCTTCAATCAACACTGCAAAGGAGAATAACCATGCAAATAATACTTGATCTTTCTCAGGTGAAAACAAATTTTAACCAACCTGATAAGCGAAAAAAAGTTATCATTATAATGCTTGTTGCCGTCATTCTTTCTGTAAGCTTTTATTTCATAAATAGTCGGGAATATAAGACTTGGCAATCTACAAGCGGTGTGCTTACAAAGGTTGAGCAAGATTACAACTATTCAGCAAACCACAACAATAGAGAGCGATATATACTCTATTATTCTTACACTGTCGATGCGGTGGAATATACCGATGAAGAGGACTTTCGTGGAAAAATACCCGATTCTGAATATGTTGGAAAAGCGGTAGAAATATGGTATAATCCTGATCATCACTCGCAATCATCCTATAATAAACCAACTCCTTCACTCCCTGTTACCGTATTACCTTTATTTATTGCTGCTTCTATATGCCTTTTTGTTTTGGGAGCAAGAAGGAAAACGGTGCATTACGGATTCTGATAGTCTGCAATAATAATACCCACATCAACTCATAAGGAAATAACAAACAGCAGTTCACTCCAGCGACACTGCTGTTTTGTCTATTCTGCCAAAGATAATAAATTCACCTTGAATTTTATATTTTGCGGTGCTATAATGCAAGCGAATTCTGAAAGGCAGGTGCTGTATTATGATACTCACAATTGATATCGGTAACACAAACATCGTTTTCGGCGGTTTTGAGGATGATAAGCTCACCTTCACTGCAAGAATTTCAACCGACACCATCAAAACAGAGGACGAATATGCCGCACAGCTTCTCACCACCCTGATGATTCACGGTGTGTCAAAGGAAAAAATCAACGGTGCTATTATTTCCTCCGTTGTGCCGCCTCTTAACACAATTATGAAAAAGGCTGTGAAAAATATTTACGGTGTCAGCGCAAAAATTGTAGGTCCCGGCATAAAAACCGGCATCAACATTCATTGCGATACCCCCTCCTCCGTCGGTACGGATATTATCTGTGCCTGCGTTGCCGCACACAACCTTTACGGCAGCCCTGCACTCATTATCGATATGGGTACTGCAACCAAAATGATTGTGCTCAACGGCAAAGGTGCTTTCACAGGTGTATCAATTATTCCCGGTGTCATGATGGGTCTCAATGCTCTCGCTGAAGGCACGGCACAGCTTCCGAAGGTAGGTCTTGAAGCTCCCTCTCTTGTGGCAGCAAAAAACACTGCCGACTGCATGAAATCTGGTGTCATTTTCGGCAACGCCTCAATGGTTGACGGCATGATTGACCGTATCAACGAGGAATACGGAGAACAGCTGCCTGTTTTTGCAACCGGTGGCATGGCAAAGGCTATTATCGGCCACTGCAAGCACAGCATCACCATTGACGAGCATCTTATTCTCAAAGGGCTCAACATAATATACAACAAAAACAACTGAATAGCTTTGTCCGGGTATTACCGCTTGTGGCGGATACTATAAATTTTTGATTGCGTTGTATCGCTTTAGCGAACGACAGCAAGGAGGTAAATTTTTATGCAAACAGCAAACAAACAAGCAATGTCGACCAAGACCTTAGCGCTTGGAGCGATTCTGACCGCACTTGTAATAGTTTTGCAGATGCTCGGTCAGTTCATCCGTTTCGGTCCCTTTTCAATTTCACTTGTGCTGATTCCGATTGTTATCGGTGCAGCAATGTGCGGACCTAAAATCAGCACCTGGCTCGGTTTCGTTTTCGGTGTTGTGGTGCTTATGACAGATGCCGCCGCATTTTTCGCAGTCAGTGTTCCGGGAACAGTAATCACCGTTCTTCTGAAGGGCATGGGATGCGGTCTTGCAGCAGGACTCATCTGCAAGGCACTTGAAAAGAAAAACCGCTATCTCGCAGTTGTTCTTGCAGCTATCGTATGTCCCCTTGTCAACACAGGCATTTTCCTTTTGGGATGTGTGGTATTCTTCATGGATACAATCCGTGAATGGGGTGCAGGACTCGGCTACGACAACGCCTTTGCATACATGATTTTCGGTATGGTAGGCATCAACTTTATAGCAGAGCTTGTAATCAACATTATTCTCTCCCCCACCGTTGTGAGACTTCTCAACATCGGCAAGAAGAAAAGATAAATATTAAGCAGTAAACAGTGAGGACGCCCGGCGGGCGTCCTTTGTTTATTATTATAACTTCTCTGCTTGCTTCAAAGCGTTATTCAAAACTTTTGTTAAACCTCTAAATATGCTTTCAAATTATCTGCCTGTGTCTTGATTAACTTCTGCTGAACGGGATAGCCTGAATTATAATAATGCTCAATTTCTGTAAACAGCTCATAAAAAGCCATTTTCTGACGGCAGTTTTCTGACAAAGCTTTCTTCTTTGCGTAGATATCAAACAGTTTTAAATGCTTGCCGTTGGCATTGTTAAGCTGATACAAGTCATATTCACTGTCAGCCCACATACATCCGCAAGGATCAATAATTGCCGTAACCTTGCAATTCTTTTTGTCTGCCATAATGTTCCACATATTATAGTCGCCGTGAATAAGAGATGATTCCGTAATCGGCAGATAAAAGATTCCATCAAACTGTTTGACTGCTTCCTTTACAACATCTGAAACATAATCTGAAATCTGACCTTCTTCATTAAGTTTTTTTGCCATGTTAAAAATTGCATTTGATTTTTCTTTATAAAACTCGTTGAATGTTTTATAAAACTTATCACCGTTGATTTCTCCGAATCCATTTGGGTTATGTACATTGTGAAAAGCAAGAAGATTATTAACAACCTGCTCAGCCAAAGCCTTTCTTTTTTCAGATGACAGATAATGAATATTTCCGCCGTTCTTACCTTCAAGACAATTCATAGCAAGAATATCATTTGAAAAAATTTCATCAGCAGAATGAGTCCACAGCACTTCAGGCATGGGATATAGAGAGTATTCAGAAAGCAACTGTATCTGCGAGACTTCTTTTTCCATTATACCTTTGGATTTATACACTTTTACAATAATTTTATCTTGGTTTTCATAATCAAGCTTATAAACATCGGCATAAAAACCACCGCCGATTCGGTGGATTCTTTTGTGTCGTCGTCCCTGTTTCTTATCAATAAATTCTTCCAACTGCATATTACTTCACCCGTTCATAAAATTACTTTAATGTCATTCTACAAATTATACAATCGATTGTCAACATAAATTCTGACATAAATATATCCTTTCGATGCCATTCCGTCTGATGTTACAAAAAATTCAGATCAGACTAACTCCCCTATACCCTGTATACCCTAAAAAGAGCACCCTTTCGGATGCTCTCCCTGACTACTGACTACTGACTACTAAAAAAGCACCCAACAGGGTGCTTTTTGTTATCTGTCTCTTCTTCTGTTGTCTCTGCGACGGTCGCCGTCTCTTCTGGGACGACGGGGGGCTTCTTCACCGTCATCTTCCGGAACGAGTCCTTCGATTTCGATAAGAGCATCTCTTCTTGAAAGATTGATTCTGCCCTGATCGTCGATTTCCATAACCTTAACGATTACTTCATCACCAACGTTTACGCAGTCTTCAACCTTTTCTGTTCTCTTAACATCAAGCTTGCTGATGTGAACAAGTCCTTCCTTGCCCGGTGCAATTTCAACGAATGCGCCGAAGCTCATAAGACGTGTTACAACGCCACGGAAGATTGAGCCAACCTCGGGATCGTTTGCGATTGTTTCAATGATTGTGATTGCACGCTTAGCGTTATCAAGGTCAATAGCTGAAACAAAGATTGAACCGTCTTCGTTAACATCAACCTTACATTCGCATTCAGCACAGATCTTCTGAATAACCTTGCCCTGCTTACCGATAACGTCGCCGATCTTTTCAACATCGATCTTTGTTGTGAGCATCTTGGGAGCATACTTGGAAAGCTCTGCTCTGGGCTCTGCAATGCAGGGAAGCATAACCTCGTCAAGAATCTTGCATCTTGCATCATATGTCTTTTCGAAAGCTTCCTTGATGATTTCGGGAGTAAGACCATGTACCTTAAGGTCCATCTGAATTGCTGTGATACCCTTCTTAGTACCAGCAACCTTGAAGTCCATATCGCCGAAGAAGTCTTCAAGACCCTGAATGTCAACCATTGTCATGAAACGGTCACCTTCAGAGATAAGACCGCAAGAGATACCTGCAACGGGAGCCTTGATGGGAACACCTGCTGCCATGAGTGAAAGGGTTGAGCCGCAGATTGAAGCCTGTGAGGTTGAGCCGTTTGAGGAAAGAACCTCGGAAACGAGTCTGATTGTATAGGGGAACTCCTCAACTGAGGGAATTACGGGAACAAGAGCTCTTTCAGCAAGGGCACCGTGACCGATTTCACGTCTGCCGGGACCTCTGGAGGGCTTTGTTTCACCAACTGAGTATGAGGGGAAGTTGTAGTGATGGAGATATCTCTTTTCGGTTTCGTTGTCAAGGCCGTCAAGAAGCTGAGCATCGCTCATGGGACCGAGGGTTGTCACGGTGAGAACCTGAGTCTGACCTCTTGTGAACATACCCGAGCCGTGAACACGTGAAAGAAGGTCAACCTGAGCGTTGAGAGGACGCATATCGTTGATGCCTCTGCCGTCAACACGCTTGCCTTCGTCAAGAAGCCAACGTCTTACAACATACTTCTGAAGCTTATAGAGGCATTCATCAATCTTTTCGATTACATCTGCATATTCTTCATCAAATCTTTCGTGTACCTTTTCGTATACAGGCTTGAGTCTTTCGTCACGGATTCTCTTGTCGTCTGTGTCGAGAGCAAACTTAACATCGTCAATTGCGAATTCCTTGATTGCTTCAAACATTTCGGGTGCGGGATCCTGTGATTCGAAGGGAACCTTTTCCTTGCCTACTTCTGCCTGAATGCCCTTGATGAATTCAACGATTTCCTGGTTTACCTTGTGAGCGTACATGATACCGTCGAACATTGTTTCGTTGTCAATTTCGTTTGCGCCTGCTTCAATCATGGCAACAAGATCTGCAGTTGAAGCAACGGTAACAGCCATTTCGCTCTTTTCTCTTTCAGCTTCTGTGGGGTTGATAACGAACTTGCCGTCAACAAGACCAACGGAAACACCGCTTATGGGGCCGTCCCAGGGAATTTCTGAAATGGAGATTGCAACGGAAACACCGATCATTGCTGTGATTTCGGGAAGACAATCCTGGTCAACTGACATAACAGTTGCAACAACGCCTACATCGTTTCTCATATCCTTGGGGAAAAGAGGACGGATGGGTCTGTCGATAACTCTTGAAGAAAGAGTTGCCTTTTCACTTGCCTTGCCTTCTCTTCTCTGGAAGGAGCCGGGAATGCGGCCTACTGAATAAAGCTTTTCTTCATAGTCAACGGAAAGAGGGAAGAAGTCAACGCCTTCTCTGGGCTTTGCTGCCATTGTGGCTGTGCAAAGAACCTCTGTTTCGCCATATCTGATAAGACATGACCCGCCTGCAAGACCTGCCATTTTACCTGTTTCAACTACGAGAGGTCTGCCTGCAAGAGTAGTTTCGAATTTTCTGAATTCAGGAAACATAATTTTTACCTCGCTT
>JAZSHL010000031.1:0-9184 GCA_045533205.1 Acutalibacteraceae bacterium
CTTACTTTGGCTCATTCGAGCGCCAAAGTAAGCAAAGCGCCCTTTTTGTTGCCGACAGGGTGATGCTTTGTATATAGATGTAGTCCGCCTTCAACAGCAGACTCCGCAGCGCAGAAGTCTGTTCCTTTACCCAACGCCAAAGCTGCGGAAAGCTTAAAACCGCAGATGCCTGACGCCGCAGCAAGGTTATTTTTTTCAACAAGACACAGTCCGCCTGCGTCTGCAGTTTCCGCAGCGGGAAAGGTTGTAAGGAAGATTAAATGCCGTCAAGTTATAAAAGATTGCTCACACAGGAAGCCGCCACCCTTGACGGAGGGAGTAATTCCGAAATCCGAATTCCAAATAAGCCTTGTTTCGCTCATGCCGCTCGGGCACTTACTTTGGCTCATTCGAGCGCCAAAGTAAGCAAAGCGCCCTTTTGTTGACGTCAGGCGATGCTTTGCAGAAAAATGTAGTCCGCCTCCAACAGCAGACTCCGCAGCGCAGAAGTTTGCTCCTTTACCCAACGCCAAAGCTTCGGCAAGCTTAAAACCGCAGATGCCTGACGCTGCAGCAAGGTTTTTCTTTTCAACAAAGCGTAGTCCGCCTGCGTCTGCAGTTTCCGCAGCGGGAAAGGTTGTAAGGAAGATTAAATGCAGTCGAGGTTACAAAGAACCTCTTTCATAAAACTGCAGAAGGCTTGAGGAATTCTCTGACTTTATCAGCACCGTAGCGGCTCACGACTGTCGGAATAAAGGGCTGTGAAAAGGCAGACGAAAAAAGCAAAAATCACACCGAATATAAATATTCATTGCTAAAATTTAACAAAGGTGATATACTAACAAAAAAGACAGAAAAGAAGGTGAGAAAATGAAATATAAAACCCTTAAGCTCGACAAAATGCTTCTTGCGGGCGCCGCTGTTTCATTTTCAATTCCCTTTGTTGTGCTGCTGCTCGGCTTTCTCATGCGCGGAATAGCTCCTTTCGGTGACAGAACCCTTTGCGCAATGGACGGCTTTTCACAGTATTGGCCCATGCTCGAAAACATGGGTGAAGCGATAAAAGAGGGCGAGCTTTTTTACAGCTTTAACGGTGCGGGGGGCTTTAATCTGTGGGCACAAAGTGCATATTATACCAACAGCCCTCTGTGGCTGCCGGTTTACATTCTGCCTCACAGCGCACGCCTTTCGGGAATACATTTTCTGATTGCTCTCAGGTTCTGTCTTGCATCACTTTTCTTTTATCTGAGAATTTATCTGAAATATCCGAAAACACAAAAGAGTAAGAGGCTGCTTGCTTTTCCTGTCTTGTCAGCTGCGTACGCCCTTAGCGGATATATGCTCGCATTTGTCAATCAGCTCATGTGGACGGACATAGTGGTGCTTTTGCCCCTTGTGATTATGGGACTCGAAAGCCTTTATGAAAAGAGAAAGCCTGCTCTTTATATCATAACCTTGTTTTTATCAATGTGGTCATGCTTTTATTTAAGCTATATGGTCTGCATTTTTGTGTGTCTGTATTTTATTTTCTTGGCTTTAAAAGAGAAAACAAGCTTCGTTGAATTTTTTAAAAAAGGCTGCCTTTTTGCAGCCTGCTCAATCATCAGCGCAGGTATGGCGGCAGTTGTTCTGGTGCCCGTCTATAAAGCGCTGGGGCTCACGCTTGCAAGTGATCTGGGCTTTGAGGGTGGGGTAGAGATAAAATACGGCGTTGTTGAGATGCTCACACGCCTGCTGCCCTTCAGAGCACCATCTCTGGAATATGCTGCACCGAATCTCTATTGCGGAAGCATAACCGTCATTCTCGCTTTGTGCGGATTGCTCTCTAAAAAAACAGAGCTTCGCAAAAGGCTTGCAGCTGCAGCCTTTGTGCTGTTTATGCTTGTGTCAATGAGTCTTAATATCGGCGACTTCATCTGGCACGGCTTTCATTATCCCAATCAGCTGCCGGGCAGGCAAAGCTTCCTTTTCATTTTCCTCATGCTGTCCTTTGCGGCAGGGTATATAGCCGTGACAGAAATGAAGAAAAAAATCATGTATGTGCTTTGCGGACTTTTGATATTCGAAATCTCCTTCAACGGTGTGGGGCAGCTTGCAAGTCAGGTGTGGGCGGCAAAAATCAGCTCGCTTAACCGATACGACAAAATTATGAGTGAGTTTGTGCCCTTGCAAGAGGAAAACGGATTTTCAAGAATAGAGTTTGCTGATGTGAAGAAGAATAACGGGCCTCAACAGTATTCCTTCAGAGGCATAACCTATTATTCCTCCACCATGACAGCCGATGCCTATAACTTTCTGCAGGCAATCGGTCAGCCCAGATATGCAAAAAATGTCAGTGTATATTATGAGCAGAACGATATTGCAAATGCCCTTTTCGGAATAACCAATGTGATGACACAGAAAATCAAAAAAGACAAAGATGGCAATGATATATACAGCTTTGAGGTGACAAAAAATGAGAACGCACTGCCATTGGCCTTCCTTTGCAGTGATGAAATTCTCTCTTTCAGCCTGACGGAGCATGAGCCGGGGGAGGAAACACGTGAAGCGCTGTGGCTTTCTCTGACGGAAAATGATGACACTGATTTTTCTGAACAGGTGAAGCAGCTGCAGAAAAAGGGTATGACAATCACTCTTTTTGACACGGACAGAATTGAAGGTACCATAACTGCAGAGGATGAAAGTGTTCTGATGACAAGCCTGCCCGATGACGGCGGCTGGAAAATTTTTGTTGACGGCAAACAGGCCCGAGTGCTGAAGCTTGCTGATTATTTCTGCGGCGTTGTTCTGCCGCAGGGTGAGCATGAAATAGAAATGGTATACACTGTTCCGGGAATAAAGGTTGGTGCAGCAGCTTCGGTGCTGTCTGTGACATTATTTGTCTGCCTTTTTGTATACCTCAGAAAAAGAGAAAAAGATGAACAGTAATTAATTGACAGAAGCTTTCTGCCTTATGGCACAACAAAAAAATACCGCTGCAGCTACAGCGGTATTTTTTGATGCCTTATTCTTTTATCAATAATATTCCTTGCCTGTGAGATATCTCCATGCGGCGATATACTTGTTGGGGGAACGGGGAATGTGACAACGGATATCGAGGAAAATCTTGTCATCAACAATCAGAAGGGTATCCTTGTTTGCGATGGATGCCTGCTTGATTTTGCTCATTTCCATCACGATAGGCTCACTGCCGTCGCAAAGGTCAACAACAAACTTTTCGGGATAAAGGCTGATCTTTGCTTTGTCTGAAAGCTCGACTTCTTCTGTTGCGTCAACCTTTTTGACAATCTGTCCTTCCTCGTGGAAGATACATTCGCCTTCCTTTGCAGCGAGAACCCTTTCCTTCCAGATTTCTCTCTGCCAGAGATCCCAGTCAAGAACATTGTCGATGATGTTGCCTGAGCCTGTGTCGTGGAACAGACCGTCAGTGCCCATATCAACACTGTAGCCGCAGTCGCAGGTCAGGGAGTTGCCCTTTGAATGAAGAGTGCCAATCTGCTTACATTTCGGGCACACATATAAAACTCTTTCCACACACTCTGCAAGGTTTTCACCTGCATATTCGTGGGGATTCTTTTTCTGTTCCTCGTAAACGTTGACATATGTATCACGTCTGATAAGCTCTGTGATTTCCTTGACGGACATCTTTGAAAGCTCCTCAGGTGAATATTCACCCATGAACTGACCGATGATGGGGCCGCTTCTTGCGCTTTCTGCCCAACGGGGCTTCCTTAAGTAGCCGCCGATGAAACGGTAGGTGACAAGAGCTGCGCCTGAATCCTTGACGAGCTGACCTGTATGCTCTGAAATAAAGCCTGTCTGACCGTTAACTGACATTGCACCCTCGGCATGAAGACCGACAGGAATACCTGCGTCGAGGTTTTTGATGATTTCTGATGTGAGAATCGATGAGGGCTTGTCTCTGTATTTGATGATAACGCCGCCCACGACTCTGTATATCCAGCCCATTTTCATTCTGAGTGTATGGTCACTTGCTACATAGCGGACATATCTTCTCATTGCTGCCATTTCATAGCCCGGATCAAAGGATTCGGTGTGGTTTGAAATGAGAATAAAGGGCATATGCTCGGGCTTGTGATATTCAATGTGAACATTGTTCTTTTTGAACACCTGTCTTTTTGCAACAAGCACAACTGTGTTCATTGCGAAACGGTTGAAGCCGTAGCCTCTTCTGGCTTTGATTCTTTCAAGAGTTGTCATACGTTAGTATTCTCCTTTTCGGCCTGTTCTTTTTCGGCCTCGATTTCGAGTTCGTGGTAGGCAACCTTTCCTACGAGGGTTCGGGGGAGTTCTTTCTTGAAAATGATTTCCTTAGGCTTTTCGAATGAATCAAGATATATTTTGCAGTGCTCAAGAATTTTCTGTTTGGTTTCTTCGCTTGCTTCATAGCCTTCCTTAAGCACGATGTATGCTCTGACTCTCTGCATCTTGTAGGGGTCCTTGACGCCGATTACACAGCAGTAGTCAACAGCTTCGTGCTTGTCGAGGATGTTTTCAACATGGGTGGGGAAAACATTGTATCCGCTTGTAACGATAAGGCGCTTGATTCTCTGCTTGAAGTAAACAAAGCCGTCCTCGTCAATATATCCCATATCGCCTGTGAACATCCATGTTGTGCCCTTGTCGTCAGTGCGAAGTGTCTTAGCATTTTCTTCCTCTTCCTTCATGTAGCCGAGCATGAGAGTGGGGCCTGAAATGATGATTTCACCCTTTTCGCCTGTGGGAAGCTCATTGAAGGTTCCGGGCTCAACAATCTTATAAATCATGTCACGAAGAGGAAGACCGATTGAGCCCTCCTTGTGCCTGTCGATAGGTGTTACACATGAAGCAGTTACGCACTCTGTAAGGCCGTAGCCCTCACGAATCTGAATGTTTGCATTGTGTGCTCTGAGGAAGGCATCTGCTCTTTTCTTAAGCTCGGGGCTCAGGGTGTCACCGCCTGAGAATACGCCGAGAAGGAATGAAAGATCAGCCTTCTGAAGCTTTTTGTTTTTAAGCAGTGCTTCGTAAAGAGTGGGCACGCCTGCAATAAAGTTCGGCTTGTTTTTGATAACTGCCTTTGCATAGCTTTCTTCGTTGAAGATGGGAATGAGAATACACATCGCACCGTGCTCAAGAACGGTGTGGATACCGATACCCAGACCGAAGCCGTGGAAAACAGGCATAACAGAAAGGAACTTTATGCCGTTACCCATTGAGCAGCCCGTGATTTCTGCAACCTGATAGCCGAGAGCATTGAAGTTGAAGTCTGAAAGCATGATTCCCTTGGGTGTACCGCTTGTGCCACCGCTGTAAAGAATGACAGCAGTCTTGCTTTTGTCATATACGACCTCGGGCAGCTCAACTCCTTCGCCTGTTTTCATGAAGTCAGACCAGAGAAAATCTCTTTCATCGTTGGGAAATTTGTGATTAGGCTTGTTTTTTATATACTTGAAGGCTGTTGCCTTGATGAAGGAAAGCTCCTCTTCAATTCGTGCCGTGATAACAGTTGCATTTGTTTTGGACTCGCCTATAGCCGCCTTTACCTTTTCATAGAACATATCAAGAGTGAGAATCATCTTGCTTTCGGAATAGTCAAGATAATATGTAATGTTCTTCTGTGACGAAAGGGGGTGCACCATGTTTGCAATTGCGCCGATACGGTTAAGTGCGTAAAGGCAGATAACAGCCTGAGGTGTGTTGGGCATACAGATTGTGACAACATCACCCTCTTTAAGACCGTAATTCACAAAAGCCTTTGCGACAGCCTCAATTTTTTCAAGGAAGGTTCTGTAGCTTGTAACCTTACCCATGAAATCCAGGGCAGGTGCATCGGGTGTTCTTTCTGCAGCTATTTTGATTGCGCCGAACATTGTGGTTTCAGGGTAGGGCATACCCTTTTCGAACACATAGCTTGAGGTAGGTTTCATTTTTTATTCATCCTCCGATAAATAATCGTTATATTAACATAAAGTATTTTTACATAAAACTTCAATTGTAAATTATACCACAAACTGAAAATAATACCAATACAAAAGTGCAAATTTATTTAATTGTTCACAATTTCTTGCCAATAAAACAACATTGTGACACGGTGAAAACAAAACTGTAAAGAATTAATATTGACATTCAGGTTAAAGGGTGATAAAATCAATTTACATTGCGACCGATTATACACGCCTCCTTAGTTCAATGGATAGAATAAATCCCTCCTAAGTGGGTGTTTTAACGCTCGCCTTTGCAAAAAGGCAAATGGTCATAGGTTTGAATTATATCGTATATGCGCTTGTACCTCAGCAGGATAGAGGGTCCGCCTCCTAAGCGGAACGCCCCCGGTTCGAATCCGGGCAAGCGCGCCAAAAAGTGCCGAGAAATCAAGGTTTCTCGGCACTTTTACAATTTATTGCTCACTCATTTTCTTGAGTGAGTTTTCTTGTTTTTTTTAGTGTAAACCAAAAGCTCGAACTTTTATCGTTCCCCGACCTAAATCTTGCTAATTGCGATTAGCAGAAAATCGCCGTTTTGCTAATCAAATTTTTAGTAAATTTCTGCTAATTTGTACAGGCGTATGTTTTATCCATAGACTTTTTTTATTTCAAGTCAATAACAGAGAGACAATATAATTTTCATCATATCGTCTATGAAAATTATTCTTCATCATCTGCATCCATATGCATTTCCAATCTGTAATAGATGTCCATGTCACGGATAATATCATCAATATCAGAATCTCCAAGTTCAGACGTCCATTCTTTCAGTTCATTGATGGTAATAACTTCTTCAATGGCTTTTTCGTATCGTTCACGAATAACTCTCATACCGTTTGCACGTTCTTCGATGTATGCTTCAAGTTCTCTAAGAACCACAGGCTTACTGTTGTTTGTTTTGATAACGAAGGAAATCGGGAAATGCATAACCTTGTCAATATCAAGCAGGTACTTGTCATAACTGCTAACCTCGGTAACTTGGAAGAATCTGCCTACGGGTCGCATTACAAAGTCAATGCCACCATCATTTGCATTGGTTCTGCCAGTCTTAAACAGTTGCAACTCTTCCTCACGGATTGTATCAAGGGTATAACCGAAATAAACCTTGATATTTTTGTAATGGTTTCTTAGAATAGCATAACTGATAATCTCAAAAATTCGTGCCTCTGCATCCTCGTTCAAAAGGGCAGTAATTTGATTCTTTTTCTCTGCATAATCGGTCAGTTCCTGCATTTCCTTTAAAATCTGAATCAGAGCGTGGTCCTTTGCAATCAGCAAATCAATGTATTTCTCAATAACCTTTACGGCGGTTTTGCTGATATCGGTCTGACCAACATACAGATAATCAATATGTAACAGATACTTGCCGTTATCAATGATAATCAAGTCGTTGGTGATGGTTGGGAATTTATTCTTAAATTCGCCATTCACACGAGAATTGAGAGCATGGTTCTGCAACTTGCTACCGCCATACAGACTGCGGTAGTGGTTAAATAGTTTCATATAATCATAACCGCCGAAATTTCTGTATCTGTCTGGCTGGTTATAAAAATCTGCTTGGTAAAAATGCAGAATAGAGTAAATTGCATAGATGTTTGCAAGGCTTCTTCTTGTTTTGCTATTGCCATGAACCGCCTTCATCTTTTTGTCCAGATATTGCAAAAGCAAACTGGAATCATATATTTGTTGATAGTTTTGAGGATGCTCCGCTTGGAGTATAATTTTCACAAATTCTTCAGTAATTCTCATATCAATCCCTCACGTACTTGGATTTTGCAGTGGTCTTTCGCACCTTCTCTTTCACAAGTGCCTTTCCTTTGTATTCTGTGGCAATGCCTGTTCTTCTGAGACCAATTTCAAAGTATTCCTCATTCATATCAATACCAACACCAACTCTGCCCAAACGGACAGCAACTGTAGATGTTGTAAAGGACCCAGAGAATGGATCAAGTACTACATCGCCGGCGTCGGAAGATGCTTTGATGATTCGCTCCAAAAGAGCTTCTGGTTTTTGTGTCGGGTGGTTTTCATATTCTTCCATCTTGAAACGAACACGACTAAAGTCCCACACATTTCCTGGAACTTTTTCAGTATTATAAGGTTGTGGAGGGTCTTTGCGATAGTTAATCAATTTTCTGGTGGCGCCAGTCTTTGCCTCCACCATAATGTCTTGATGGTTAAAGGTGTATCTTGCTTTTGCGCTTTTGTTAATCATCAAAATGGGTTCATACAGAGAACCATACATTTTTTTTGACTGAACACCAGAACTGTCATAGGTCCAGACTATTCTGCAAAGAACATTATATTTTTGAGTTGCATATATGTCGAGATACGGCATGTGCTGAGTGGCGGTCATAAAATACATAGAGCCATCATCGGTGAGGATTCGCATACATTCATCAATCCACTCCTTGCACCAGTTGATATATGCATCAACGGTTTCCCATTTATCTTGGTTGTTTCCAAAGTCTTTGCCTATGTTGTAAGGTGCATCTGCAAAAATCAGTTTTACGGAATTGCTTTTTATTTTTCTGAGAACTTCAAGGGAATCTCCGAGAATTGCCATTGAATTGTTGCTGTGCATTTCAGTAATACCTTTTGTCTCAACAAACATATCCTCAAACGGATATGCAGGAACATCTGATGTAATCACAATAGGTATATCAGCATCAGTATTTATGAAGTCAAAAGTTAGTTGTTGATCCATCACAACACTACTCCTAATATTTAAATAGTTATATAACGATAGTATAACACAAAAAGTTTCGTTTTTCAACAAAACGCATACGTTTCATTAAGTATCAGTGATAATATCGTAACAAATTATACGCCTATTATCACCACCCCATAGTCGCTGTTCCTGCTAATTGCTTGCCAATCAAACACTGTAAAACAACATAAAATCAGCGGTAACGGAGTAAAACAAGATAACACTTTAACCTTAAAAATCTCCTGATAGCAGGGGATTTTTAGGTATTATAAGGGAGGCCGTTATCGTTTCCTTCGGTATCTCCTAAGGGTTAGTTACAGGTTCGATTCCCGCAGGGGGTGCCAGAAAAGAACCCACATTTGTCTGCGACAAGTGTGGGTTCTTTTCAACTAAATCCGTCCTATCGGACGGGATAAATCCCGCTTTCGTGGGATGAAATCACTTCGTGATGAAATCCGACTTCGTCGGGAGATAAGGACGGATTTAATTTCATCTGCGAAGCAGATTT
>JAZSHL010000102.1:0-3085 GCA_045533205.1 Acutalibacteraceae bacterium
TGGTACTGGCTCATTGCTCCCTTAGCTCTTATAAGCCTTCTTGCTATGATCGTTTATATCTGCTTTATGGACGGTGCAGAGCGTAAAATTCCCGTACAGTATGCAAAGAAAGTTGTAGGCCGTAAGATGTACGGCGGTCAGAGCTCCAACATTCCGATCAAGGTAAATATGTCCGGTGTTCTTCCCGTTATCTTCGCATCATCAATCCTTTCAGTTGTTCCCACAGTAAGAATGTTTGTTGACACAGAGGCAGATCCTCTTGAAGAGGGCGCTCTTAAAACATTCTTCGATATGTTCAACTCAGACCACTGGTTCTACTGTATCCTCTATTTCTTCCTGATTCTCTTCTTTGCTTACTTCTATGCAAGCATTCAGTATAATCCGGTTGAAATGGCTAACAACATCAGAAAGAACAGCGGTATGATCCCCGGTCTTCGTCCGGGCAAACCCACTGCCGACTATATCAAGAAGATTCTTGGCAGAATCACACTTCTCGGTGCACTTATGCTTTCAGTTGTTGCACTTTTCCCGAACCTTCTGACAATGTTCACAAAGCTCATCGGTTGGGAAATCGAGATTTCACTCGGCGGTACATCACTTATCATCGTTGTCGGTGTTGCACTTGAAACAGTTAAGCAGCTCGAAAGCCAGATGATGATGAGACACTACAAGGGCTTTCTTGACTAATTGAAAAAAAGGAGATCAAAACCATGAAGTTAATTCTTTTAGGTGCTCCCGGTGCGGGAAAAGGCACACAGGCAGAAATGATCTGCGAACACCTTTCAATCCCCACAATTTCAACAGGTAACATCATCCGTGCAGCTTTAAAGGCTGAAACAGAGATGGGACTTAAAGCCAAGGAATTCATCAATAACGGTCAGCTTGTTCCCGATGAAGTAGTAATCGGAATTATCAAGGAACGCCTTCAGGAGGATGACTGCAAAAACGGCTTCATCCTTGACGGCTTCCCCAGAACAATACCTCAGGCTGAAGCTCTTGACGAAATGGGCATCGAAATCGATAAGGTTATCGACATCGAGGTTGCCGACGAAAAGATTGTTGAGAGAATGAGCGGAAGAAGAGTATGTCCCGCTTGCGGCAATTCATACCATCTTCTCTACAAGAAGCCTGAAAAGGATGGCATCTGCAACGCTTGCGGTGCAGAGCTCATCATCAGAGCTGACGACCATCCCGACACGGTTAAGGAAAGGCTTGATGTTTATCACAGCCAGACCGAACCGCTTAAGGATTTCTATGGAAAGAAAAATAAGCTTTTCATAGTTGAAGGACAGGAAGAGGTTGCTGACACATCAGCTCTTGTCCTTAAAGCATTGGAGGAATAAGCATGATAGTGCTCAAGACATCCCGTGAGCTTGCTTTGATGAAAGAAGCATGCAGGATTTCGGCAGGAGCGCTTAAGGTGGCCGGCGAAGCGGTCAGACCGGGTATCTCAACCTGGGAAATTGATCAGATAGCCTATAAGTACATTATAAGTCAGGGTGCAGAGCCCAACTTTCTCGGACTTTACGGCTTTCCGGCTACTGCGTGCATTTCCATAAACGATGAGGTCATTCATGGAATTCCCTCAAAAACACGCATACTCAAGTCAGGCGACATAGTTTCAATTGACCTTGGGGCAAAAATTGCCGGCTATAACGGTGATAATGCTGCCACTTTTGCTTGCGGTGACGTAAGTGACGAAGCAAAGCGGCTGATGGACACAACAAGAGAAAGCCTTTATGAGGCAATCAAGGTTGCTGTTCCCGGCGGCAAAATCGGTGACATAGCCTATGCGGTGCAGTCCTACTGCGAATCAAGAGGGTACGGTGTTGTCCGTGAATATACGGGCCACGGAGTCGGCAAGGCTCTTCATGAGGACCCAAGTGTGCCGAATTTCGGCACAGCCGGCCGAGGCGTACGCCTGTTACCGGGCATGACAATCGCTATTGAGCCGATGATTAACCAAGGCACTGCCAGAATAAAGGTCCTTCCTGACGGATGGACAGTCAAAACAACTGACGGCAAGCTGTCTGCACACTTTGAGCACACCGTTGCCATCACAAAAGACGGACCGGTCATTCTCACCCAGGTTTGAGGTGGAGTATGAGCTTAAGCATAGGACAGGTTGTTGTTTCAACCGCAGGTCACGATAAAGGCGATCTGCTGGTGGTTGCAGGCTTTGATGAAAAAAGGGTTTTGCTCTGCGACGGAAAATCGAGAAAACTCGAAAATCCCAAGAGCAAAAATCCGTGCCACGTCAGCCCCACCGAAAGGGTGCTAGATGGTGACTCAATGGCAACAAATCGTAAGATTAGAAAAACGCTCAGCAAATGGGCAAACCCAGGGGGGTAAAAGTTATGTCAAAACAGGATATGATCGAAATCGAAGGAACAGTTGTTGAGGCTCTTCCCAATGCAACATTCCAGGTCGAACTCGAAAACGGTCACAAAATCTTAGCACACATATCGGGAAAGCTCAGAATGAATTACATTCGTATCCTTCCCGGTGACAAGGTCACAGTCGAAATGTCTCCATATGACCTGACCCGTGGGCGCATTACATGGAGATCAAAATAAACCTAACAGTTTGAATTTAAAGGAGGCAATCCTATGAAAGTCAGACCTTCTGTAAAGAAAATATGTGAAAAATGCAAGGTAATCAAGCGTAACGGCAAAATCATGGTTATCTGCGAAAATCCAAAACACAAGCAGCGTCAAGGCTAATCTGACGCATACAATTTTAGGAGGTGCAACTGAAAAATGGCTCGTATTTCAGGTGTTGACCTGCCCAGAGATAAGAGAATTGAAATCGCTCTTACTTATATCTTTGGTATTGGTCGTAAAACTGCAAGCGATATCATTGCTGCAACAGGTATCAATCCCGACACAAGAGTTAAGGATCTTACCGAGGACGACGTTTCCAAGCTTCGTGAGTACATCGACCACAACGTAAAGGTTGAAGGTGATCTCAGAAGAGAAACAGCATTCGATATCAAAAGACTTATTGAAATTGGTTGCTATCGTGGCGTTCGCCACAGAAAGGGCCTTCCCGTAAGAGGTCAGCGTTCAAAGACAAACGCTCGTAC
>JAZSHL010000057.1:0-3272 GCA_045533205.1 Acutalibacteraceae bacterium
CTTCGCAGTTTCGTAAGAACTGAAAATTTCTTGTATTGAAGCCATAAAACACAGCAAGGCTGTCGCCTTGCGAGGCTTTCCCGCAATAATACAGGGAATTTTGTTCGAGAAACAAATACTGCCTTATCGGCTGTCGGCATAATGTACAGCCGCTTTGAAATTATTTTGCTTCTTCTTTCTTTTCAACCTTGTTGAGAAGAAACTCACGAAGAATCCGTTTGTTTTCTTCTTCGTTGAATTTGATGACATAGCTTCCGTTGACATAGGCATCGTTCCATGTTCCGGGTGCAGGAACCTGCTGCTGAACAATGTCATATCTGAGATAACTGAGAACGCCCATGCCAAGGTTCATTATATCAGACTTTGTAAGATCTGTTGAAATGTTAGGCATAACTGTTTTGAGCATTTTCGGAACAGCCATGGGATTTGACTTGATTTTGTCGATAACTGCAGAGATAACCTTTCTCTGCCTTTCTGTTCTTCTGAAATCGTTGTCGAGATGTCTGATTCTGCAATACCACAAGGAAACGAAGCCGTTGAAGTCATTCGGTCCCTCTTTAACCCACGGGATTTTAACCGCTTCACGCATATATTTTGCTTCGTTTGCAGTTACATCAACAGTGATACCGCCCAAGGAATCAACAATCTGCTCGAACACCACGAAATCAATGATGATATAATTGTCAATGTCAATGTTGTAGTTGTATTCGATAGTGTCAATTGTTGCCTGTGCGCCGCCGTTACTGAAGGCTGCGTTGATTTTTGACTTTCTTTCAAGCATCGGAATATACACATAGCTGTCACGAAGGAAGGAGGCGAGCTTTATCTGACCGTTATTCTTGTCGATAGAAAAAAGAATCATTGTGTCAGAGCGCTGACCGGAAACATCACCTCGGGCATCGCTGCCGATGAAGAGAATGTTTGTCAGTGACGGGTCGGAAACAGCAGTGGAGTCGATATATCTGTTTTCGATTATTTCTGAATCGTAGTTGAGCCCGCCGAGCAGTGAATAGGCGTAGCCGAACAGACAGAGAAAAACAACTGCGAAAACAGCAACAACGGCCAAACCGAGCTTAACCTTCCATGAAGAGGAGCGACGCTTCGCTGCAGAGCTTTTTGGGCGGACAGGCGGCCGTGATGAGCCCTGCGGGTCTGCTGTGCCTTGGGAGCGTTGGGAAGCTCTCGGGGCAGGTGAGGCGTGGCTGTCGGCGGATGCTTTTGTGTGATTTTGCGGCTGTATGTCGGGCTTTCTTTGCACATGAGGATTTGAATGTGACGGTGTCTGAGCTGTGCTCTGCGGTCTCGCTGTCGGTGTCGGCTGCGGCTGCACGGGCCTTCCCATAGGCTGACGTGACGGCTGCGCCCCGGAAGAGCTGATGTTACGGCTGCCGTAAGGCGGCGCCGGGCGTCGGGGAGCGCTGCTGATGGACCCGCTTTGTTGGGGATGACTTGGCGGCACTGTGCGATTTGAGGACACAGGACTGCCGTGAGGTGTTCTGTCAAGGCCGCTTACAACATGTGATGTGCCAGGGGGGACCGGATGCTCACTGATAGGCACATAATCTGACGGTGAAACAAAATCGGAAAAGCTGTTATCAGAAGCAGAGTGCTGCGCTCTTTTTTCTTCGCTGCGAGGAATGAAGGATTGTGGATTGCCCTTGCCTTTATTGAACTTCAAGGAAAAATCCTCGTCATAATAATCGGTTTCGATAAAATCATTGGAGTCGTTATCATTGCTGCCGTTGTTTTTATTTCTTCTTCTGTCTGAAAAATAAATATCTCCCATTTTAACCTCCAAAGAATATGTTCTGTTTTTATTTTACCTCAAATGAGTGAAAATCTCAATAGTTTTGCTGAAAGTTATATAAGCTTCAGTTTTTCGTAAGAAAAGGAAGATCAAAAACAATTGACAATTAACAATAAATTGTGTAAAATACCATTCGAGTGAGTTGGGCAGTCGCGGACCTGAGAAATCGGGGATGAGGAAAGTCCGAGCTTCACACAGCAGGGTAACGGTTAACGACCGCCGAGGGCGACCTTAGGGAAAGTGCAACAGAAATAAACCGCCGTGTTTCACGGTAAGGATGGAAAGGCGAGGTAAGAGCTCACCGGCACACAGGAGACTGTGTGGCCATGTAAACCCTACCCGAAGCAACACCGACTGTAGAATGCGTCAGCTGGGCGCGAAAACGAAGGGTGGCTTGAGCTGCGGAGTAATCCGCAGCCTAGATAGATGATTGCCTTAAATGACAGAACTCGGCTTACAGATTCACTCATTATAAGTAGTCAGTAGTTAGTAGTCAGTAGTCAGGGAGTGATTTGATTTGTCCCGGCCTCTGATTTCTGACTGCTTTCTTCTTTTATAAATGAAATGTTAAAAAGTTTACATAATCATTGATTTTTTATTTTTCTTATTGTATAATCAAAAAAGCGTGAACTCACAAAGTATATTTTTAAAGGAGTTAAAATTATGTCCAAGCTCAATCAGATCGACAAAGCTGCAGAAAACAAGGGTAGCCTTCTTGTAACAATCTGGCAGTTTGTTAAATTCATCGTTGTAAGCCTTCTTGCAATGATCGTTCAGTTCGTTCTTCTCAACACACTTCAGCTCATCCCTGCTATTGAAGCACTTGAAACAACTGAATTCAACTGGCTCTTCTTCTCTTATCCTGTTGCAGTCGGCGGTCTCGGTTACTTTATCGTAAGTAATGTTGCAAACATTATGGCACAGATCGTTGCTTTCTTTGTTAATAAAGAAAAGACCTTCAATTCAGGTGCAAACATTGCAGTTGCACTTCCCATCTACATTGCGTTCACAATCGGCCTTATCATTTTCTCAGCATGGCTTAACCCCACTCTTAAAGACGTGTTTGTCGGCTGGAACTTAAACGAAGCTGCTGCAAAGAATATTGCAACAATGATTTGTTCAGCAGTTCAGTTCTTCCTCTATTTCCCTGTTGACAAAATTCTTTTCAAAAAGCCCAAAGAAGAAAAGGCTGAAGATAAGGCAGAAGCAAAAGCTGAATAATAAACAAGGGGCTGTAAAAAAGTGCAGACCGCATAAAGCAAGATAGATAGAGGGTTTCTTTCGGCTTTAACCGCCAAAGAAACCCTTTAAAAGTATAAAAATCATTACAAACAGACAAAAACTGCGTTTTTGTGTTTTATGCTATAAACAAACCTCGCCCTCGGAGTACCTTCGTACGCCGTCGGGTAACCCAAAATAAAGCCTGCAGCTTTATTTTGGCTCGGTTTGTTCATTCTGCGCATTT
>JAZSHL010000052.1:0-16480 GCA_045533205.1 Acutalibacteraceae bacterium
CTTCGCAGTTTCGTAAGAAATGAAAATTTCTTGTATTGAAGCCACAAAACGCAGCAAGGCTGTCGCCTTGCGAGGCTTTTGACAATAATACAGGGAATTTTTTTCGAGAAACAAATACTGCCTTATGGGATGTCGGCGAAATCCTTCCGGCTTTTTTTATGCTTCAGGCAATTTACATACATCAACCCATTCTTTAGGAGCTGACAGTTTTTCAAGCTCGGGAATTGTAAGCTCAATTGCACTGTTGCTGCTTCCGCAGGCAGGGAAAACCGTTTCAAAGCGCTTAAGGCTTTCGTCAAGATAAACAGTAACTCCTTCATTGATTGCAAAGGGACACACGCCGCCGATTGAATGGCCGATGAGTGTGTCGACCTGCTCGGGTGTGAGCATTTTTGCTTTTGCTGAAAAGGTCTGCTTATATTTTTTGTTGTCAATTCTGGCATCACCTGCAACGACAATCAGAATAGCCTGCTCATTGACAAGAAATGAGAGAGTCTTTGCAATTCTTGCGCCCTCAACACCGACAGCCTTTGCTGCAAGCTCAACCGTAGCACTTGAAACATCAAACTCAAGAATTTTATCTTCCATGCTGAATTTTTTCATATATTCTCTTACTTTTTCGATAGACATTTTTCTTTCTCCTTTGCTTAGGCTTCATATAATTATAATCCCACTGAATTAACTTGTCAACAAGGTACGGGATTTAAAAATTAATGCAGTTAATTTGACGTTTTATGTTGTAATTTTTCAGGATATATTGTAAAATTAGCTTTGTATAACTTGAGACGAATTTGAGGTAAACATAAATGGCATCTAAGGAATTTTTTGAACTCAGAAAAAAAATCATTGAACGTGATTTTAAAAATATGAATGACAAGCAGAAGCAGGCCATTTTTCAGGTTAAGGGCCCCGTTCTTATTCTTGCAGGCGCGGGCAGCGGCAAGACCACCGTTATTGTTAACCGCATTGCAAACATTGTCAAATACGGCAACGCCTATGAGAGCAAGCAGGTTGAATTTGAGCCCACACAGAGAGATATTGAAAACATGAAGGCTTATCTTGACGGTGATGAAAGTCTGCTTTTTGACATAGAAGACCTTCTCAGTGTTGAGCCCGCAAGACCCTGGCAGATTCTTGCAATCACATTCACCAACAAGGCAGCCAATGAGCTTAAGGAAAGACTCGAAAAAATGTTAGGTGAGAAGGATGCAAATGATATATGGGCATCAACCTTCCACTCAAGCTGTGTGCGTATTCTGCGCCGTGACGGTGAGGTTCTCGGCTATTCAAAGAGCTTCACAATTTATGACACAGATGACACAAAGCGTCTTGTCAAGGAATGTCAGCGTCAGCTCGGTATAAGTGAAGGTAACCTGTCTTATAAAACAATCATCAATGAAATCAGCAATGCTAAGGACAGCATGATTTCACCCGACCTGTATGCAGAGGAAGCTGCCAAGGGTAAGGACGCAAGAAGAAGTCAGATTGCAAAGGTTTATTCCATGTATCAGTCAGAGCTGAAAAAGAGCGATGCAATGGATTTTGACGATATCATATATAACACAGTGCTGCTTCTTGATCAGAATCCCGAAATCAGGGAGTATTATCAGCGCAAGTTCAGATATATCATGGTTGACGAGTATCAGGACACAAACCATGCACAGTACCGTCTGACAGAGCTTCTGGCGGCAGGTCACAGAAATATCTGTGTTGTCGGTGATGACGACCAGAGTATCTATCGCTTCAGAGGTGCAACGATTGAGAACATTATGAGCTTTGAAAAAAGGTATGCCGAGTCAAGCATTATAAGACTTGAGCAGAATTACCGTTCAACACAGACCATTCTTGATGTTGCCAATGAGGTTATTTCCAACAACAAGAAAAGAAAGGGCAAAAACCTCTGGACAGCCAATGGCGGAGGAGATAAGGTTGTTATCAACAATGCCTATGACGAGTCTGCAGAGGCAAGGTTTATTTCTGACACCATCGAAGAAAATGTCAGCTCGGGCAAGTTTTCCTTCAGTGACCATGCCGTTCTTTACAGAATGAATGCACAGTCCAACTCCATAGAAAGAACCCTTGTCAAGGCAGGTATTCCTTACCGTATTATCGGCGGTCACCGTTTCTATGAAAGAGCGGAAATCCGTGATGCAATTGCATATCTGACGGTTGTGAATAATCCTGACGACAATATGCGTCTTCGCAGAATAATAAATGTTCCCAAAAGGGGAATAGGTGACACAACTGTCAATAAGGCTGCCGAAATTTCAACGGGACTCGGAATCAGTCTTTATGAAGTGTTCAAAAGTGCCGATGAATATGAAAGCCTTAAGAGAAGTGCGAAGAAGCTGATGGAATTCACAGATCTTATCGACGAGCTTCGCACTTACACCGACAAAATGAAGCTTGACGAGCTTTTCAAAAAGATTCTTGAAAAAACTGAGTATCTCAATCATCTTCGCCTTGACAAGGAAAAGGGCAGTGAGAGAATTGAAAACATCACCGAGCTTATTTCCAACCTTCTGAAATACGAAACAGAAAACGAAGGGGCAACCCTTTCCGGCTTCCTTGAGGAGGTTGCACTTATGACCGATATTGACAATTACAATGCTCAGACTGATGCAGTTGTAATGATGACCATACATTCGGCAAAGGGACTTGAATTCCCCGTTGTGTTTATTCCCGGCATGGAGGAGGGTATCTTCCCGGGACTCCAGAGCATGTATTCCAATGATGACATTGAAGAAGAACGCCGCCTTGCTTATGTCGGTATCACGAGAGCGAAGAAAAATCTCTATCTTTCTCATGCTTCAATGAGAATGCTTTTCGGCTCTACATCAAGAAATTTACCATCAAGATTTATCGTGGAAATTCCTGATGCACTGACAGAAAAGGTGGGAAGACAGCAAAGCTCACAGATGTCCTTTGAGGCACTCGTCAGAGGTGACTATGAAAGAGATGACTCAAGGTCATCCTATAGCGGAAACGGATATCTTTCTAAGCAGAAGGCTGCTGTCAGAAAGGCTCCCGATGTGCCGAAGGTCAGCTTCAGTGCAGGCGACGGAGTTATCCACAAGGTTTTCGGAAAAGGTGTTATTGTGTCGTCAAAGCCCATGGGTAGTGACTCTATGCTTGAAATCGCTTTCGAAAACGGAGGAACAAAGAAGCTTATGGCAAATTATGCCAAGCTTGAGAAAATCTGACAGGAACTTGTATAAGTAGTCAGGGGAATGTCCTTCGGACATTCTGTGGTTGATAAGAATACTAAAAAAGGAAGTACTTTTATGGTTTTATATAATGTGAAAAATTACGGCGCACTTGCAGACGGTGTAGCTGATGACGGTGCAGCGATACAAAAAGCAATT
Organism: Acutalibacteraceae bacterium; assembly: GCA_045533205.1. Classification (GTDB taxonomy): domain Bacteria; phylum Bacillota; class Clostridia; order Oscillospirales; family Acutalibacteraceae; genus UBA6857. Next base: position 3,366 of record JAZSHL010000052.1, read on the forward strand.
GACGAGTGTGAAAAAAACGGTGGCGGTGTTGTTGTGCTTGAAAGCGGCTGCTATTACAGCCACTCAATTCAGATTAAGAAAAATGTTGAATTGCATCTTCAGAAGGGCGCAACACTCAAGGCAAGCAGCGACATAGATTCATACATCAGACCCTGCGAAACAATCAACGACCCGAAAACTGCACTTGTAGGAAATCCCGTAACAGGCAAACCCTCATTCGCCTTCATTTACGGCTACGGTGCTGACGGCGCTGTCATCAGCGGTGAAGGAACAATTGATGCCAATTGCTATGCCTTCGTTGAAAGAAAAGATCAGTATTATGTCACAGGTAATTTTTATCCCCGTCCGACAACAATCTACATCGAAAACAGCCATCATATCACAGTCAGGGATGTCACAATTAAGGATGCTCCCTTCTGGACTCTTCATCCTGCAGGCTGTGACGATGTGCTCATTCAGAATATCCGTATTCTCAACCCTCTTGATGTTGCAAACAGTGACGGCATTGATCCCGACCACTGCTCAAATGTGAGGATTATCGGCTGTCATGTAACCTGCGCTGATGACTGTATCTGCCTTAAGGCGTCAAAGGGTAACAGCGAATACGGACCGACAGAAAACATTGTTATATCAGGCTGCACACTCACATCGACCTCTGCCGCAATCAAAATCGGCACCGAGGGTGTGGGGAATTTCAGAAACGTGATTGTTGACAGCTGTGTGATTTCAAAATCCAACCGTGGACTTTCAATTCAGATCAGAGACGGCGGTAATGTTGAAAATGTTTCCTTCAGCAATATTATCATTGAAACAAGACGCTTCTGTCCTGACTGGTGGGGCAGTGCAGAGCCTATTGCAATCACAGCCTTCCGCCGCGATACAAACACAAAGTGCGGACACATAAAGAATGTGCGCTTTTTCAATGTCACCTGCAAGGGTGAAAACGGTGTGCTTGTTCACGGTACAGAGGATAACATGATTGAAAATGTTACATTCGAGAGAGTAAGTGTTGAGCTTAGCAAAACATCAAAGTGGAATTGCGGAATTTATGACCTTCGCCCCGGAATTGATGTCGGCATTATGGATAGCGAAAATTCCTGCTTCTATTTTAAAAACGCAGAAAATGTAACACTTGAAAAATGCAGTGCTTCATTCGGTAATATCTGTGACAGCTATGCTCACGGCCTTTATGCTGAAAACGTCATAAATCTTGAACTTATCCGTTTTGATGCAGAAAGTGCAGGAAGTGACAAAGAAAAGATTAAAATTATATAAGAAAAAACCGAAAAAGGCTTTACACTTAAGAAGATATTTAGTAAAATATAGAGTAAGAAAAATCATATTCGGAGGACAAGCTTTATGCAGGGTAAATATAAAAGGATTCTCTTGAAATTAAGCGGTGAAGTTCTTGCAGGTGAAGAGGGCAAGGGCCTTGACTTTGACACCGTGACAACTGTCTGCAAGGTTGTTAAGGAATGCGCCGAAATGGGTACACAGATAGGTATTGTTGTCGGTGGCGGCAATTTCTGGAGAGGCCGTTCAAGCGGTGAGATGGACAGACCCAGAGCAGACCAGATGGGTATGCTCGCAACTGCAATCAACTCCCTTGCTTTGCAGGATACACTTGAGCAGTTAGGTGTTAAGGCACAGGTGCTCACAGCTCTTTCAATGCCTCAGGTTGCAGAGGTCTTCACAAAGAGAAAGGCTGTTGAATATCTTGAGGGCGGTCAGGTCGTGATTTTCGGCTGCGGAACAGGCAATCCCTTCTTCTCAACAGACACAGCAGCTGCTTTAAGGGCTGCGGAAATTGATGCGGAAATTATTTTCAAGGCAACAAATGTTGACGGCGTTTATGATAAGGACCCCAACAAGTTTGCCGATGCAGTGAAGTATGATGAGCTGACTCATTCAGAGGTTCTTTCAAAGGGCCTCAAGGTTATGGACAGCACAGCAGCATCCCTTTGCAGAGATAACAACATCAGTATTCTTGTTTTCAATCTTGACGATCCTCAGAACATTGTCAGAGCACTCAAGGGTGAGAACATCGGTACCGTTGTTAAAGAATAAAAAATATACATAACTAAAAAATAAACAGAAAGAGGACTAAATTATGAAGACAGTATTTGAAACAGCAAAAACAAAAATGGGCAAAACAATCAACGCTCTGCAGAGTGAATACGGTGCAATCCGTGCAGGCAGAGCAAATCCCCAGATTCTTGATAGAGTTTCCGTTGACTATTACGGAACAATGACCCCCGTAAATCAGCTCGCTTCCGTTTCAGTTGCAGAGGCAAGAGTGCTTGTTATCCAGCCCTGGGACAAGTCTGTTCTTAAGGCAATTGAAAAGGCAATCCAGACATCAGATATCGGCATCAACCCCCAGAACGACGGTACAGTTATCAGACTTACCTTCCCTCCTCTCACAGAGGACAGACGTAAAGAGCTTGTTAAGGACATCCAGAAAATCGGCGAAAACTCAAAGGTTGCTATCCGTTCAATCCGCCGTGACTGCCTTGAAAAGCTCAAAGCAATGAAGAAGGCTTCCGAAATCACAGAGGACGACCTTAAAGACGGCGAAAAGGAAATTCAGAAAATCACTGATAACTACATTAAGGATATCGACTCAATTTCCGATGCAAAGCAGAAGGAAATCATGGAAATCTAAACAACAGTGGGACAGTCGGGCTCTGTGCCTGATTGCCACCGCATTATAAAAGAGGACTGTTTCTTCGACAGTCCCTTTTTCCCTATTATAAGGAGTGCTGAAAATGGAAAAGAAATTCCAAAATCTCCCCGAGCATATTGCAATAATCATGGACGGTAACGGTCGTTGGGCGAAGCAGAGAGGCCTTAAAAGAACCGAGGGCCACAAGGTCGGTGCGAAGGTTTTTGAGGAAATATGCGAATACTGCTCAAAAATCGGTGTTAAGCATGTGACCTTTTACGCCTTCTCAACCGAGAACTGGAAGCGCTCAAAGCTTGAGGTTACTGCAATAATGAATCTTTTCAGAAAATATCTTGACGAAATGCAGCAGCGTGTTCTCGAAAACGAGGAAGCAGGCTACAGAATTCGTTTCATTGGCTCAAAAAAGGGTATGCCCAAGGATATTCTGAAGCTTATGGAAACCGTTGAAAAGAAATCTGCCGACAAAACAAAGATAAACATTAATCTGGCAATCAACTATGGCGGAAGAGATGAAATTGTTCATTCCGTCAGAGATATCGCACAGATGGTAAAGGACGGAAAAATTAATCCCGAGGATATCACAGAGGATATGATTTCTCAGGGGCTTTTCACTGCAGGTCAGCCTGATCCTGATCTGATTATCAGACCCAGCGGTGAATACAGACTTTCAAATTATCTTCTGTGGCAGAGCGCCTATTCAGAGATTTACATTGACGATGTTCTCTGGCCCGACTACAAGCCTGAAGATCTTGACAGAGCAATCGAAGAATACGGCAGAAGAAACCGCCGCTTCGGAGGAGTATAACCGATGCCTTAAAGCATCAAGTGAAATATTGCTGCGCAAACACAAGCTTTTCTTTATACGGCAAAAGCTCAGAAATATAACCGTGCAATTTTGCGCTGCAATTAAAAGAGAGGTAAAAAATGAGTAACCAGACAAAAACAAAAGAAAAAAAGAAGCTTTTCAAAGGTGAAAGAACTGCTTCTACAATCAAAATCATTATCGGTCTTATAGGCTTTCTTGCTGCTGTTGCATATGATGTTGTGCCTGTAATAACCGTTATTCTCGCAGTTCTTGCAGCAATAGCAACCTTTGAGGTTGTCAGAGCTGTCGGTAACGAGAGTAAGGTGCTTTATGCCGTTTGCTGTGCAGTCAGCCTTTTCAGCGTGCTTTCTTACGGCTTCAATATTCCATTGCCACCGGTTTCAGTGCTTTATAGCTTTTATGTGCTTCTTCTCATGAGCCTCACTGTGTTTATCAACAAGAAAATAACCTTTGTTCATGCTTCAACTGCTTTCTTTTCATCCATAGCATTGCCCTATGCCTTCTCATGCTTTCTGAGGCTGAACAACATAGCAGATATAAATTCCGATTTCACACACTATGAGGGAATCTATCTTGTAGGTCTCGGCTTTGCCTGCTGCTGGCTGACAGACTCCTTTGCTTACCTTGTGGGCAAAAGATTCGGCAAGCACAAAATGGCACCTGTTATCAGCCCGAAAAAATCCATTGAGGGCGCCGTTGGCGGTGTTGCAATAACAGCAGTTCTTAATGTTGTTATTCTTGTGGCCTTCGACCTTATCGGTCAGCACTTTTTTGATTATAATATCTTTGGCGAAAGCAACATGAAATATCTTTTCTTTATCCCTGTTTCAATGGTGCTTTCACTTGTAAGTATGGTTGGTGACCTTGCAGCATCAGTTCTGAAGCGTAACTTCGGAATCAAGGACTACAGCCAGATTTTCCCCGGTCACGGCGGAATCATGGATCGCTTTGATTCATGTATGTTTGTAATTCCCGCACTTTACGGCATTTTTGCTTTAATTTCTCTTTAAGTTCAGATGTAAAGAAAGGATGTGTGAACTGTGGCACAGAAGCTTTCAATTTTAGGCTCAACAGGCTCAATCGGCACACAGGCTCTTGATGTTGTTGATATGCGGGAGTATGAGGTTATAGCTTTAACTGCAGACAGAAATTATAAGCTGCTCGAAGAGCAGATAAGAAAATATAAGCCGAAATATGCGGCACTTTCAAACGAAGAAGCCGCAAAAACACTCCGCACTCTTGTTGCCGATACCGACACAAAGGTGCTTGTGGGCAAAGAGGGTGTAATCGAATGTGCAAGAGCCTTTGAGAGTGATACAGTGCTTAACTCGATAGTCGGCATTGCAGGTCTTGCTCCGACTATGGCAGCTCTTAATGAAGGCAAGGATATTGCCCTTGCAAACAAGGAAACCCTTGTTGCAGGCGGTAAAATCGTTATGGAAAAGGCAAAGGAAAAGGGCTGTGCAATTCTTCCCGTTGACAGTGAGCACAGTGCAATTTTTCAGTGCCTTCAGGGTATGAATAAAAAGGCAGAGCTTAAGTCAATCATATTAACAGCTTCAGGCGGTCCCTTCTTCGGCAAGACAAGGGAAGAACTGAAAAACGTGACGGTAGCCCAGGCACTCAAGCATCCCAACTGGGAAATGGGTGCAAAAATCACCGTTGACAGTGCATCAATGATGAACAAGGGTCTCGAACTGATTGAGGCCGTGTGGCTGTTTGATGCTCACCCCGACATGATCGATATTGTGGTTCACCGTGAAAGCATTATTCATTCACTTATTGAATATAATGATAATTCAGTTATAGCACAACTTGGTGTTCCCGATATGAGAATACCCATTCAGTATGCGCTGACTTATCCTGCAAGGTTTGAGTCACCTGTTAAAAAGCTCAACTTGTGGGATTATCAGAATCTCACATTCTATAAACCCGATTACGACACATTCCGTTGCCTTAATCTTTGCCGTGATGCTATCAGAAAAGGCGGCCTTAATCCCTGCGTTGCAAACGGTGCAAACGAAATGGCAAATGAGCTTTTCCGTCAGGGCAAGATAGGCTTCCTTGAAATAGCAGACAAGGTTCAGCTGGCTCTGGAAAAATGTTCACAAAAGGATGACTATACTCTTGAGGATGTGTTCGCTTTTGATGAAGAAGCACGAAGTATCGTCAGAAGCAGTGTTATATAAAATAACGAAAGGTAAGGGATACTGAAAGTATCTCTGAATGGCAGTACCATGGATTTCAATTTACTTTTAAGCTTTTCACAGGTTGCATCAAAGGCCTTGCCGATAATCATTGCAATTTTGTTTTTCGGTCTTATCATCTTTATTCATGAGCTGGGACATTTCATTTTCGCAAAGGCTTTCGGTGTGAAGGTGAATGAATTTGCCCTCGGCATGGGACCGACTATTCTCAAAAAGCAGGGCAAGGAAACAAAATATGCACTGCGTCTTTTTCCCATTGGCGGATTTGTTGCTATGGAGGGTGAAGGCGAGGAGAGCGATGACGAAAGAGCTTATTGCAATCAGAAAGTATGGAAAAGGATGATAATCCTTGCTGCCGGTGCAACCTTCAATCTTATTCTCGGTCTTGTTGTGTGCTTCTTTCTTGTGGGCAGCGATGAATATGTGGGCACAAATCAGATTCTTCAGTTTTATGAAGGCTCCGTCAGCTCAACAATGCTCCAGCCGGAGGATAAGATAGTCAAAATTGACGGAAAAAGAATTTATTCTGATTATGACATCAGCTTTCTGATGCAGAGAAACAACACAGGCAGCTATGATTTCGTTGTTAAAAGAGACGGTGAAACACTGAAGCTCGACGATGTTCCCTTTGCAAAAAGAACAGGCGGAAACTTCTCTTACAGTAAGAAATGTGAGATTTCCTCCGTCAGTGCCAAGCTTAAAAAGGCAGGTCTTAAGGACGGTGACATAATCACATCAGTCAACGGAGTGAAAACAGGAGATAATCTGTCTTTATTTGAACAGATTCAGGCTGATGAAGACAATGTTTATGACTTCACGGTTGAAAGAAACGGTGAGGAGCTGAAATTTGAAGAGGTAACACTTGCAACTGTAACCGTTCTCGATTTTGTTATCCTCGGTGAAGACAAGAATGTTTTCAACGTGACAAAAGCAGCTTTCGGCTATGCAGTTTCAATGGGCAGAATGGTTTATCTTTCACTTTTTGATATGCTCAGCGGTCAGTACGGCCTTAACGATCTCGCAGGACCTATCGGAACGATTTCTGTTATAACCGACATTGCACAGCAGAGTGTTGTCACAACAAACTGGACACAGCTTTTCATGATTATGGCAATGATTGCAATCAATATCGGACTTTTCAATCTTCTTCCGATTCCTGCCCTTGACGGCGGACATCTGTTCTTCATGCTCATTGAGCTTGTTATCAGAAAACCGATTCCGCAGAAATACGCATCATGGATTCACGCTGCAGGCCTTGTTATTCTTTTAGGCTTCATGGCGATTGTGTCCTTCGGTGACATCTGGAAGCTGATTTCAGGTATAGGCTTCTATTAATACTTTTCCTGAATTTAAGGAGTAAAAATTATGAAAAGACAGTCAAAAAAAATTAAGGTTGGGGATATATATATCGGCGGTGACAGCAAAATCACCGTTCAGTCCATGCTCAATATCCCCGCTCATGATATAGAAGGTAACGTTCTGCAGGCACAGGCACTTGAAAAAGCAGGCTGTGAAATAATCAGAGTTGCGGTGCCCGACGAGCAGGCGGTGAAAACCGTTGAAGCACTGAAAAAGGCTGTTAATGTGCCTATCGTTGTCGACATACATTTCAATCACAAATTAGCTCTCATGAGCATTGACGCAGGCGTTGACAAGGTGCGTATCAATCCCGGCAATATCGGTGCTGACGAAAACGTGAAGGCGGTTGCCGAAAAGTGCCGCAGATTCGGTGTGCCCATCAGAATCGGTGTCAATTCCGGCTCTGTTGAAAAGGACATTCTTGCTCGTTTCGGTGGCCCCACACCTGAAGCAATGGCAGAAAGCGCAATGTATCATGTGAGACTTTTAGAAAAATACGACTTTGATGACATCGTAATTTCAATCAAGTCATCCAATGTTATCAATATGATCGAAGCCTATGAAAGAGTTGCTGAAATGTGCAGCTATCCCTTGCATCTGGGTGTTACCGAAGCCGGCACTGCACGAATGGGCCTTATCAAATCTTCTGTAGGCATCGGCTCACTTCTCACAAGGGGAATCGGTGACACAATCAGAGTTTCACTGACAGATGACCCTGTTAGTGAGGTTTATGCAGGTAAAGACATTCTCAAGGCAATCGGCTTTGACGACAATTCACCAAGACTTGTTTCATGCCCCACCTGCGGCAGAACGAAAATTGATCTTATCTCTCTTGCAAACGAGGTTGAAGCAAGGCTTCGTGATGTGAAAAAGAATATCACTGTTGCTGTTATGGGCTGTGTTGTCAACGGCCCCGGTGAAGCCAGAGAGGCTGACATCGGTATCGCAGGCGGAGACGGCTGCGCAATTATCTTCAAAAAGGGAGAAATTCTTCACAAGGTGCAGGAAGATAAAATTGTTGACGAGCTTATGGCAGAAATTGAAAAAATGTAAAACAGCAAATGCAAATATAACGGAGAACATAAATGAGTAACAGATTTGAAGAGCTCTTCGGTGTCTTTCCTGATGACAAGCTGCACGAAGCGTTCGAAAATGCACAGATAAAGAATGTCAGAATAGCAATGGAAAAAAAGAGCATCGAAATTGATGTGTTTTTCCCTGTTCTTGTGACATACAGAATAACAGAAAAAGCAGAAGAATATCTCAGAGAGAGCCTTTCGGTTTCATCGGTATCAATTTTTCCCGAAATGCCATCTGAGGTTTTCAGTGAAGAATATTTTCACACCCTTGCTCATGAGGCAAATCTTGCCATTGCCGCAACAAACGGATTTTTTGTCGGCAGCAGCGCAGGCTTTGACGGCAGAAAATTATATGTTGAACTGACCCATGGTGGCGGAGACATACTCAAAAGTGTCAATGCGGCAGAGTTTATGCAGCGTATTATTCTCAAGCGCTTCGGCCGTCAGGTTGAGGTTGAGTTCTGTGGCGCAACAGAGCTTGAGTTTGATAATGAACAGATTGCTGCATTCCAGAAAAAGGCAGAGGAAGAAAACCTTATTGCAAAGGGGATTGACCCTGCAACTGTCAGCATTGCAAAGCCGAAGGAACACAAAATTGTTGAGGGAATTCCTCTTTACCTTGAAACAGCAAGACCTATTTACGGCAATAAGATAACAAAAAATCCCAAGCCCCTTAATGAAATTTCAGTTGAAGACGGCTCTTGTGTTGTCTGGGGGGATGTTTTCTCCTTTGAAGCCAGAGAAACAAGGGACAACAGAAGCTATATAATCACATTCAATATCACTGACGGTACATACGCTTACACCTGCAAGGTTTTTGAAAGAAAAGAAAATTGCGACACAATTATTGCAAAAATCAAAGACGGTGTCACCGTAATGATAAGAGGTGACCTTGCCTTCGATAAATTTTCAGGTGAGAATGTGATTTCACCAAGAAGCATCAGCCTTGTTGAAAAAATTCCGAAAACAGACGATGCAGAAGAAAAAAGAGTAGAACTTCATCTTCATACGAAAATGTCCATGATGGACGGCATGACCGATGCAAAGGTGCTTGTTCAGCGTGCGATTGACTGGGGACACAAGGCAATTGCCATCACAGACCACGGCGTTGTTCAGGCTTATCCCGAAGCTGTCAAGGCATCAAAGGGCAAGATAAAGATCATCTACGGCATGGAAGGCTATTTCATGGACGATACCGAGATGAGCTTTGATGACTGGAAAAAGGGCAAAAACAAATATTTTCATCAGATTATTCTTGTCAGAAATCTTACAGGCCTTAAAAATCTTTATAAGCTCATCACAAAATCAAACCTTGAATACTTCCACAGAAGACCGATTATTCCTAAAAGTGAACTCATAAAGCACAGAGAAGGTCTTATAATCGGCTCTGCCTGTGAAGCGGGTGAGGTTTACAGAGCTATTGCAGAAGGCAAAAGTGACGAAGAAATTCTTAAAATTGCATCCTTCTATGATTATCTTGAGGTTCAGCCCTGCGGCAACAATGAATATATGATCCGCTCGGAAAAATTCCCTCACGTCAGAAGTGTTGAGGATATCCGGAACTTCAACCGAAAGGTTATTCATGTTGCTGATGCTCTCGGAAAAATGACGGTTGCAACCTGTGACGTTCATTTCATTGACCCGGGCGATGCAAAATACAGAGCAATTCTTATGGCAGGTCAGGGCTTCTCCGATGCGGATCAACAAGCACCGCTTTACTTCAGAAATACAGAAGAAATGTTGGCTGAGTTTGATTATCTCGGTGAAGACACTGCAAAGGAAATCGTAATCACCAACACAAACAAAATTGCGGATATGATTGAAAAAATCATACCCATTCCCTCGGGGAACTATCCGCCCTTCCTTGAAGGCGCAGACGAAGAATTAACACAGCTCTGCTGGGATAAGGCAAAGGCACTTTACGGCGATCCTGTTCCCGAATATGTTGCAAAGAGGCTTGAAAAAGAGCTCACTTCAATCATCAAGCACGGCTTCGGTGTTCTTTATATGATTGCACAGAAGCTTGTTCATAATTCAGAGGAGCATGGCTATCATGTGGGCTCACGAGGCTCTGTCGGCTCATCCTATGTTGCCAACGCCTCGGGCATTTCAGAGGTTAATCCTCTTGCACCACACTACCGTTGCCCGAATTGTAAATACAGTCAGTTCTTCCTGAAAGGCGAAGTTGGTTCAGGCTATGACCTTCCTCCGATGGACTGCCCCGAATGCGGCACTCCCATGGCAAGAGACGGACATGACATTCCCTTTGAAACCTTCCTTGGCTTCAAGGGAGATAAGAGCCCTGATATCGACCTTAACTTCTCAGGTGAGTATCAGTCAAGAGCACACCGATATACCGAAACCCTTTTTGGTGACGGCTATGTGTTCAAAGCAGGAACAATCGCATCCGTTGCAGACAAAACAGCCTACGGTTATGTCAAAAAGTATCTGCAGGAAAGAAGCATTGTGGTGTCAAAGGCAGAGGAGGACCGACTTACAAGGGGCTGCACCGGTGTCAAAAGAACAACAGGTCAGCATCCCGGCGGCATGGTTGTTGTGCCGAATGCCTTTGAGTTTTCTGACTTCACAGCAATTCAGCATCCGGCTGATGATAACAAGAGTGAAACAAGAACAACCCATTTCGACTTTCATGCTCTGCATGACACCATTCTTAAGCTTGATAATCTCGGTCATGATGTTCCCACGCTTTATAAATATCTTGAGGACCTGACAGGCGTTCCCGTTATGGAAACGGATATATGTGATCCCAAGGTCTATGAGCTTATTCTGAGCCCTGAGCCCTTAGGCGTTACGGCAGAGGATATCGACTGTCCCACAGGTACACTTTCAATTCCCGAGATGGGCACCCCATTTGTTATTCAGATGCTTCTTGATGCAAAGCCGAAGAATTTCTCTGACCTTCTGCAGGTTTCAGGCCTTTCACACGGCACCGACGTTTGGCTCGGCAATGCCCAGGAGCTTATCAAGGACGGCATCTGCACAATTTCCGAGGTTATCGGCACACGAGATAATATCATGGTTTATCTTATGCACAAGGGCGTTGAGCCGAGTATGGCGTTCAAGATTATGGAAATTGTCCGTAAGGGTAATGCAACCAAGCTTCTGACGGATGAGCACATCAAGGCCATGAAGGATAACGGCGTTGAGCAGTGGTATATTGACTCGTGCATGAAAATCAAGTATATGTTCCCGAAGGCTCATGCGGCAGCATATGTCAGTGCTGCTTTAAGACTCGGCTGGTACAAGATTTATTATCCGCTGGAATATTATGCAGCCTTTATGACAGTGCGTGGCGGAGATCTTGAGGCTGTTACCGTTCTTCAGGGAAGAGATGCCGTCAAACGAAGAATGGCAGAAATCAAGCAGAAGGGTAAGGATGCACAGCCCAAGGAGCAGAACATGTATCCCACATTGCAGGTTGTTAATGAGATGATGGCAAGAGGTATTGAGTTTTTGCCTGTTGACATTTATAAATCCCACGCCACAACCTATGAAATCGAAGACGGAAAAATCCGAATGCCCTTCGGTGCACTTTCCGGTGTCGGAGATAATGCTGCAATTGCTCTCATGCACGCAAGAGACGGTGTGACAGAATTCATTTCAATTGATGATTTCGCCCAGAAGGGCGCAGCATCATCTTCAACTATTGATGCCCTCCGTCAGGTCGGTGCGTTGAAGGATCTGCCAGAAACAAGACAGATCAGCCTTTTTGACATGTAATATAAAGGAAGTTTCAGAAAAGTGAAAGCTTTTCTGTAATAAATAATAAGGAGAGATTTAAAATGAAAAAGAATGAACTTTGGGTGACCACAGCAATCACCTCAGCAATCTGCCTTTTTCTGTCCATTGTTATAATTCTGGGCGGAAGAATGGGAGATAACCAGATTACCATTGATGCTGTTCAGCAGGTTGTTGTCAGCACCAACGCACCCGCTGTGCAGAATACCCAGCCGGCAACCCAGGCAACACTTCCTGCACAGACTCAGCCTGCAACACAGGCACCCACACAGGCAACACAGCCTTCACAGCCCGTATCAGGCGAAGCACCCACTGATGCTCCTGCTACAACTGAGCCTGCAGCAACAAACACTGTTCCCACAGGCAATGAAGAAATTCTCAAGAAGTATAATGAGATTATTTCTAAGGCAAAGACATCAGGCCCTGCTCACAAAAAGGTTGAGTATCAGGCAATCCCCGAAGACAAGGTTAATTTCGGCGGCGGTATCTTCGACCGAATTCTTCCGATAGCTTCCAATTTCTTCACAACTGAAGAAGATGCAAGAGCAAACCCGGAAATCAGAGAAAAGGGCAACGATATGTATTGGTTCCCGCCTTACAAGGTTCAGGGCTGCTTGCTGACAGATGCAACAAGAATCAAGTCAGCTTCCTGCACAGAGCTTCCCGACGGCAATGTCAAAATGGTTATCGTTCTTCATGATGATGTTAATCCGGAGCCTCCCGCAGAGGGCGCAACAACCTGTGACACAGCAGTCGGCTCAATGTTTACCCCGATTATGCTTGCTGATGTTCACGACGTACTTCAAAACGATGCAACAGTTAAGTTTATTGTCAAAGACGTTAATTTTGACCTGACCTATTATGATTGCACTGCAGAGCTTGTTTACAACCCCACAACTAACGAGATCGTATCTCTTGATCAGTACATGCACATACTCATTGATATCAAGAGCGGTAAGGTTATCGGCATGAGCGCTGTTGGTACAGCAGTTCTTGATAACTATCTCCACCTTTCAGATTTCCAGTATTAATAATTGAACGAAAAAAGACATCTTTCCTTGGGCGGCACTTCATAAGGAAGTTAAGGTTTTTATTGGCTCTTTTCCGCTTAAACATTACGAAAAACTCCCGAAATACGCGAGTATTACGGGAGTTTTATCATTTCCTTTAAACGAAAAATATCTCAATAAAAACTGCTT
>JAZSHL010000065.1:0-10695 GCA_045533205.1 Acutalibacteraceae bacterium
CTTCGCAGTTTCGTAAGAAATGAAAATTTCTTGTATTGAAGCCACAAAACGCAGCAAGGCTGTCGCCTTGCGAGGCTTTTGACAATAATACAGGGAATTTTTTTCGAGAAACAAATACTGCCTTATGGGATGTCGGCGAAACAGTCTGTCCTTTTTGAATGAATTGCCATTCGGCATGAATTGATTTTATCATGAATTGACCTGACGGTCGTGAATTGCACCTTTGGTGCATTATTACCTGACTACCGGCTACTGACTGCCGGCTACTCTTTCCTTCAGCTCATACCACTTCTCCACAATCCACAGCCTGACCTCGTATTTTTTTCCGTTCTCCACAATATTCATGCTCTTTTCACCGAGCACATCAGAAAGCTCAGCTTCATTTTCCTTTGCCGCAGGCAGGCACATTGGCGGAAACATAACGCACCACCAGTTTTTGCCTTTTCCCTCGCCGATAATCACCCTCACTGCGTTGTATTTCCCCGCAGGCAGGGTGATGTTTTCATATACTCTTGTGGGGAAATAGCACTCCGTCAGTTCTACTCTGACATCGTATGTATATCCGTTTTCTCTGATCGTTTTCTTTGCACTTTCTGTGAGTCTGACGAGATTGTCGCTCACTTTTTCCGTGGCAGAGTCAAGACAGTCGTTCTGCGAAAAAATATCTGCACCGTCCTTGAGTATAGTATCCCGTACCTTCAGCTTGAGAGCCTGTTCCTCTTCGGTGTCTCCCGAGGCAATGACGTGCAGTCTTAAAAGGCTGTTTCTGATGTCATTACAGTCCTTTGAAAATGAAACAGAGCTGATGATACAAACAATAAGAGCTGCAAAAACTGATATTTCCAATATTTTTGTTTTCATTTCTTTCACCCTTTCGCTTTTGCTGCTTTAATTGTTGGAAAGATTTTTCAGCATTATACCGTTACGACACAAAAATTATTTTATATTTTCTGCATAACATATCCTTGTTCAATTAATAATAAGCATGTTAGTGAAGGATAAAACTGTGTTATTAAACTGTTTTATTCTATTGACAAATGTGTCTGTTGCAGATAATATGGTGTATAAGGAGCAAAAGAGAATGGATATTTTTGAAGAAGTATGCGGTATAATAAGAGCAAGTCTTAGTCTCAATGAAGATACGGTTCTGACCGAGGAAACACAGACAGAGGATATTAATGCAGACAGCCTTGATATGGTCGAAATCGTTATGGAAATTGAAGATGAATACGGGATTGAAATACCTGATGAGGAGCTTGACAGATTCAAAAATATCGGAGATATTGTTTCCTATGTGTCTTCAAAGGTGAATTGATCTCAGCCGTCCTTAAGGGCGGCGTAACAGCAAAAGGAGAAATTAAAATGCCGAAGTATAAATACATAATGTGGGATTGGAACGGAACATTGCTCGATGACCTGCAGATGAATTTTGACATTGAAAATATTCTGCTTTCAAGGCGGAATGTTAAAACAATCAGCAGCATCGAGGAGTATCACGACAAGTTTTCCTTTCCGATAATAGATTTTTACAGGCGGCTTGGCTTTGACCTTGAAAACGAGAAGTTTGAGCTGATTGCAAGGGAATACGCCCATCTTTATGATGAGATGTATCCCATGGCCGAAATTTTCGACGGTGCAGAAAGAATTCTCAGAAAAATCAAGGAGTCAGGCATCAGACAGCTTATAATTTCTCAGACAGAGCAAAGCTATCTCACAAAGCAGGTAACATATTTTGAGCTTGAACATTTTTTCACCGATATTCTCGGCAACTCGGATATATACGCAAGAAGTAAGGTTGCAGTTGCACAAAGATGGATGAAAGAAAATGATGCCGCACCGTCAGAGATACTTTTCATCGGTGATACTGTCCACGACAAAGAGGTCGCTGACAGTATAGGCTGCGATTGTGTGCTCATTTCAAGAGGACACAACTCAAAAGAAAGACTTCTTTCAACATCGGTGCCTGTCCTTTCGGATATATCCGAAATTGAAGGAGTGGTGCTCTGATGAAAAGGGTGATTATCGCTCCCGATTCTTTCAAGGGTACATTGTCGTGTGTTGAGGTTTGTAATATCCTTTCAGCCGAATTTAAAAAAAGGTACCCCGACACTGAAATAAAAGAAATACCTGTCGCTGACGGGGGAGAGGGTACAGTGGATGCCTTCCTTCATGCGTCAGGGGGAGAAAGAGTATACTGCACAGTTAAAAGTCCTCTCGGCAGGGATATTGAGGCTTTTTACGGCATACTTCCCGACGGCACAGCAGTTATCGAAATGGCGCAGGCATCAGGTATTACAATTGAAAAAGATAATAATGTACTCAAATCTTCCACCTACGGCACAGGACAGCTCATTTCTGACGCTCTTACAAAAGGCTGCAGAAAAATACTTCTCGGCATCGGAGGCAGTGCCACGACCGACGGAGGTATCGGCTGTGTAGGGGCTCTTGGTGGCAGGTTTCTTGACAAAGAAGGAAACAGTGTCTCACTTTGCGGTGAAGGACTTTCACAGATTGAAAAAATTGATTTTTCAGCACTTGACGAAAGGCTGAAGGAATGTGAAATATCAGTGCTTTGCGATGTGAAAAATCCTCTTTACGGCAAACAGGGTGCGGCATATGTTTATTCCCCACAGAAGGGGGCAGATGAAAAAGCCGTGGAGCTTCTTGACAGAGGCCTTGAAAAGCTCGCAAAGATATCAGAAAAGGTACTCGGAAAAGACTTCTCATCACTTCAGGGTGCAGGCGCAGCAGGAGGGCTCGGCTTCGGTCTTGTTGCCTTCTGCGGTGCAAAGCTGATGCGTGGTATAGATTGTATCCTTGAAGCGGCAGGTTTTTGCGAAAAGGTTAAAAATGCTGACCTGATAATCACAGGTGAAGGCAGAATGGATTCACAGAGTCTTATGGGTAAGGTGCCCTTCGGCGTTGCAGAAAAAAGCTGCGGCAGAAGAGTGATTGCCATTGTCGGTGTCAGTGAGGTCACGGAAAAAGTTGCCGCAAGCTACGGCATCAGTGAAATAATCGAAACAAATCCCGGGCATCTGCCATTTGATGAAATAAAAGACAGTGCAAAGGCCATGCTTATAAAAGCATGTGAAAAAATTGATTTGTAAATGAAGAAATTAACAGTTTTCTATTGATTTATTTTCTGTTTTGTGGCTTAATATAACGTGGTAATATTTTGAAATATAAATTTAAAGGAGTACGAAAAAATGAGCAATATCAAAAGACTTAAGTATTTCGTAGACGGCCAGTGGCTCGAATCAAAGACAGAAAAGTATATGCCGGTTTATAACCCCAGCACCGGTGAAGTTATTGCAGAAACACCCTGCTGCACAGCAGATGAGGTTGAAGCAGCTATCGCTTCAGCAAAGGCTGCATTCCCCGCATGGTCAAATACACCTGTTATGAAAAGAGTTCAGGTGCTTTACAAATTCCGTGAGCTTCTTGTTGAGCATATGGATGAGCTTGCAAGACTCTGCGCTCTTGAGCACGGCAAGGTGCTTTCAGAGGCAAAGGGTGACATCCTCAAGGTTAAAGAGCCTGTTGAGCACGCACTCAGCGCACCCTCACTCACAATGGGCGACGCAATGAGAGACACATCAAACGGCTACGACACAACTCTTTATTATGAACCTGTCGGCGTTTTCGCAGGTATCGTACCTTTCAACTTCCCCGGCATGATTCCCATGGGCTGGATGGTTCCCTGCTGCATCGCTTGCGGCAACACAATTGTTCTTAAGCTTGCATCAATGACACCGATGACAGCTATGAAGCTCAATGAGCTTCTTGTTGGAGCAGGTCTTCCCAAGGGCGTTGTCAACCTTGTAACCTGCTCAAGAGTTGAAGCTGACATCCTTCTCAAGCATCCCGATGTCAAGGGCATCACATTTGTCGGCTCAACAAAGGTAGGCCTTCATGTTTATAAGGAAGCATCAGCTACAGGCAAGAGAGTTCAGGCTCTTTGCGAAGCAAAAAATCATGCACTTGTTCTTGAGGATGCAGCACTTGAAAGATCAGCAAGAGGTATCATCAACTCATCCTTCGGTTGTGCAGGTGAACGCTGCATGGCTCTTCCCGTTGTTGTTGCA
Organism: Acutalibacteraceae bacterium; assembly: GCA_045533205.1. Lineage (GTDB taxonomy): Bacteria > Bacillota > Clostridia > Oscillospirales > Acutalibacteraceae > UBA6857. The sequence goes on from JAZSHL010000065.1 coordinate 4,089, forward strand.
CAGGAAAGCATTGCAGATAAGCTCGTTGCACTTTTAAAGCAGTACGCTTCAGAGCTGAAGCTCGGCCCTGCATATGAAGAAGGCTCAACACTCGGCCCTGTTGTAACTGCAGAACACAAGCAGAGCGTTATCAACTGGATCAACAAGGGTATCGAAGAAGGTGCAACTGTTGTTCTTGACGGCAGAAATGCAGTTGTTGAGGGCTATGAAAAGGGCTTCTATGTAGGTCCCACAATTCTTGACAATGTTACAGAGGATATGACTGTAGGCACACAGGAAATCTTTGGTCCTGTTCTTTGCATCAAGAGAGTCAAGAACTTTGAAGAAGGTCTTGCACTCATGAACCGTAATCCCTTTGCTAACGGCTCAGTTATCTTCACACAGAACGGATATTATGCAAGAGAATTCGCAAAGAGAACAGACGGCGGTATGGTCGGCGTTAATGTTGGTATTCCCGTACCCGTTGGTGTGTTCCCCTTCACAGGCCATAAGCTCTCATTCTTCGGCAATCTCCACTGCCTCGGTAAGGATGCTTTCCGTTTCTTCACAGAAACAAAGGCAGTCACCACACGTTGGTTTGATGAAGAAGAAATGAAGGCAACAACCGTTGACACATGGGACGGCTCAGTCGGTGGCGGTATCTGATTGAGTGCATAATTGCACCCGCCCCGAGCGTTAAAGAGTGAAACTCAGTCTGCTGAATTTGTAAATATAAAATCGTAGGGACGGCTGTGTGCCGTCCCTTTTTTCAGATAATTGCCATTGATGCAAACAAAAAAGACATCTGAATCAAAATCAGATGTCTATAACAGGTCAGCTGAGCGGGCAGAATTTGCTTTTGCCGATTTGTCCGGCACAATTCTGCACTCTGCGCTCTGCACTTATAACAGCTCTGCTCCGTGCTCCTTGCAATACTTCACTGTTTCTTCATCCCAGTAGGAGGACTGCACCTCACCGATGTGTGCCTTGCGAAGGAAGAACATACACATTCTTGACTGACCGATGCCGCCGCCGATTGTGTAGGGAAGCTCACCGTTAAGAAGTGCTTTGTGGAAGGGCAGAGACTTTCTGTCTTCGCAGCCGCTTTCTTTAAGCTGCTTTTCCATTGCTTCCTCGTCAACTCTGATGCCCATTGATGAAAGCTCGAGAGCAATGTCAAGAACGGGATAGTAAACGATAATGTCACCGTTGAGAGTCCAGTCGTCATAGTCGGGGGCTCTGCCGTCGTGAGGCTCGCCGTCCTTGAGCTTGCCGCCTATCTGCATAAGGAAAATTGCACCGTACTCCTTGACAGCAAGATATTCGCGTTCCTTTCTTGACTTGTCGGGATATCTCTCTTCAAGCTCTGATGAGGTGATGAAGGTGATTTTTTCAGGCAGAAGTGAGCCGATGAAGTTATACTCGTTAGTTATGTAATATTCAGTGTGACGAAGAGCAGAATAAATGAGCTTGACTGTCTTTTTGAGAGTCTTTTCTGTTCTGTCTTCCTTTTCGATGATTTTTTCCCAGTCCCACTGGTCAACAAAAATGGAATGAATATTGTCAGTATCCTCATCACGGCGGATAGCGTTCATGTCGGTGTAAAGACCTTCACCGCTTTCAAAGCCGTACATATTCAGAGCATATCTTTTCCACTTTGCGAGGGAGTGAACAATTTCAAAATTCTTTCCGCTGAAAACATCGAAGCTGACGGGTCTTTCCTTGCCGCTTAAGTTGTCGTTAAGACCGCTTTCAGTGTCGACGAACAAGGGTGCTGAAACTCTTGTGAGATTAAGTTCAATTGCAAGATCTCTTTCAAAAAAGTCTTTAACCTTTTTGATTGCAACCTCTGTTTCTCTCAAAGTCAGATGAGGTACATAATCTTCGGGTATACAATGTGCCATAAATTTGCCTCCTTAATAGGAATAACATAAATTTTATTATATCAATTCAGGGCTTTTCTGTCAATATTTCCTTGTTGTTTACATTTTTACTTCTTCTCTTTAATTTCGCCTTTTTTCAGCTTGATAAAATGTCTGATAAGATAAACAATTGCACCGATGGGGATGCAGATGATAACAATTTTAATAATCAGATGAATGGGGATATAATCATAGATTCCGTCGCCTAAAATAGTGAAGAGGATAACTCTTGGCATAATTCCCACGACGGAAGCAATAAAATATCGGGGGAAGCGGCATTTTGATGCGCCCCAGAAAAGGCTGACAAAGTCGATGGGAAAAACAGGCAGGGCACGGATGCCTAAAAGGGTGGGGAAGTTTTCGTTTAATTTCATGTCAAGAATTTTTTTGCCTCCCTTTGTTTTGGAAAGCTGCTTGTTGACATAGTCTCCGCCAAGAAAAAGGCCGAGGTAATAGGTTACGGTAACTTCAATGATAATACCAACAAGGCTGATAAGGCAGGCAACAGGAGTGTCAAAAGCCATGCCGATTGAAATATAGATAAGAGAAGCGGGTATAATAAAGAGAACACTTTTAACAAGATATACGCCCCAGATTGTGCCGATTGCGATAATCATGCTTGAGCTGCCTTCAACGATAGCTCTGATGTCGATGTTTTTCAGCTTTTCATAATTGATAACGGCAACGACAAATATAATCATAGCAACAGCAGCACGCAGAATTGCAAGCAGAGTTGCTTTTGTCCTGTAATTCATAATACACCTCATAAGCACAGAATTATCTCATTATATACCAGTTCTTGCATAATTACAAGCAATAAAAAGAGGAAAAAGAAATTTTTTACGCTTCAGACAATTTTGGTAACATATATTTAAGAATAAGCTATGGACTTTTTCTGCTGTTTATGATATATTGTATTCAAATGTGTTAAAAAAGAGATCATATATTTTTTAGAGGTGCAGATATGACAATTAAAGAAAAAGCCGAAAGAGCCGCAGTTGGTGCAACTCTTGACGGACTTCTGAAATATGTTGATAAAAATCCCAAGGAAAATCTGACAAAGCTTCTCGACGTTTCCGAAAAGCTTCTCGGCGGTACCTTCCCGAAAAAATATCTTGACGCAACAAGAGAAGCAATCAAGGATGGCGATAATGTATATTATCAGCTTGCCATGAATGCTCTTAACGACCTTGACAGAGGCATGCTCAAAAAGATGCTTCTTGCAATGGGTCTTGGCGCCGGTGTCAAGGGTACAAAGGCTGTCAGAGAAAACAGAGATGTTTATAAGTGTAACATCCCCTTCCTTATTCTTATGGACCCCACAAGTGCCTGCAACATGAAATGCCAGGGCTGTTGGGCTGCAGAATACGGTCACAAGAATAATCTTACATTTGAAGAAATGTCATCTGTTGTGTCACAGGGCAGAGAGCTCGGCACACATCTTTATATGTTCACCGGCGGTGAGCCCCTTATCAGAAAGGATGACATCATAAAGCTTTGTGAAACCTATCCCGACTGTGCTTTCCTTGCCTATACCAACGGAACTCTTATTGATGAAAAGTTCTGCGACGAGATGGTGAGAGTCGGCAACTTCGCTGTTGCAATTTCTGTTGAGGGCGAAGAAAAAATCAGTGACGGACGCCGTGGCGAGGGCCACTATCAGAAGGCAATCGGTGCCATGAAGCTTCTTAAACAGAAGGGCTGCCTTTTCGGAATTTCCGTTTGCTACACAAAAGATAATATCTACAGTGTAACGAGTGACGAGTTCCTTGATAATATGGTTGATCTTGGCGTTAAATTCGGTCTTTACTTCAACTATATGCCCGTCGGTCACGACTCACCCGCAGACCTTATCCCCACACCTGAGCAAAGAGAATATATGTATTACCGCATGAGAGAAATCCGTAACTCAAAAACAGGTAAGCCCATGTTCTTCATGGACTTCCAGGGTGACGGTGAATATGTCGGCGGCTGTATCGCAGGAGGCAGAAACTATTTCCACATCAACTCCGCAGGTGATATGGAGCCTTGCGTATTTATTCACTTCTCTGACTCCAACATCAGAACACATACTCTTCTTGAGGGCCTTCGCAATCCCTTGTTTATGGCTTTCAGACACGACCAGCCCTTTAACGATAACCACTTAAGACCCTGTCCCATGCTTGAAAATCCCGAAAAGCTCAGAGATATCTGCTCAAGAACAGGTGTCAAATCAACCAACCTTATCTGCGAAGAAACTGCAGATATGCTTTGCAGCAAGTGTGATAAATTCGCTAAGGAATGGGCACCCAAGGCAGAAGAAATCTGGAAAATCAACAAGCATCCCAACCCGAAGACGCAGTATTACAGAGATACTCCCGAGGGAAAAGCAGAATTCGGAACAAAATAAGAATGCAGCAGCTGAGAGAAAAATCTCGGCTGCTCTTTTTGTTTTCCTGTATTGACCTTATAAAAGATGTTTGATATAATATGCTACATCGGAAAAAGGAGTGAAGCCTTATGAAAACAAGAATGAAAGCAATTCTTGCTGCTTCAGCCGTAGCTGTTGTCAGTTCGGCTGCAATTATAGCTGGTGAATATAACAAAAAGAAAAAAGAGAAAATTGTTCTGCCCGAAAAATTCACATTAACTGCTCATACAGGCTGTGAGGGAACAGTGGATAACTCCCTTGAAGCTATAACAAAGGGCTTCGAATGCGGCGCTGATATCGTAGAATTCGACATCAACTTCAACGCAGAGGGAGTGCCTGTTCTGGCTCACGATAAAGCTCTTGAAAATTCCGTAACTCTTGACGAAGCCTTCAGCCTTATTGCAGGATACGCTAACTTAAAGGTCAATGTTGACTGCAAGACAACACAGAATCTTAAGGCTATTGTCCGGTCAGCTGAAAAGTACGGCGTTCTTGACAGAATTTTCTACACAGGCATTGAAGAAAAAGACGTTGATGCAGTTAAGGCACAGACTCCCGATGTTGCTTATTATCTGAACACACCTGTTAAAAAAAGCAGAAACAGAAGCTATCTTATTTCTCTTGCCGAAAAGGTTGATTCTCTCGGCGCAGTCGGTATCAACATAAGCCACAAAAACTGCAGCAAAGAGCTTGTGTCGGTTTTTCACGAAAGAGGACTTCTTGTGTCGATCTGGACAGTTAATAACGAAATGGATATGCTGAAGAAGCTGCCTCTTGGCGCTGACAACATCACAACAAGATATCCCGATAAGTTGAAGAGTCTTATCAAGGCAAAAACAAGCAAATAATTCCCGAAGGAGTGTAAATACAATGGAAAAAATCAAGATGGGAAAAATCGTCGAAATGGATGGCGACGAAATGACAAGAATTATCTGGAAGATGATTAAGGAGGAGCTTCTGGAGCCTTATGTAGAGCTTAATACAGAATATTATGACCTGGGTCTTCCTTACCGTGACGAAACAAACGATCAGGTAAGCATTGATGCTGCTGAAGCAACAAAGAAATACGGCGTTGCAGTTAAATGCGCAACAATCACACCCAATGCACAGAGAGTTGAAGAATATAAGCTCAAGGAAATGTGGAAAAGCCCCAACGGCACAATCCGCGCAATTCTTGACGGAACTGTTTTCAGAACTCCCATTCTTGTCAGTGGAATCAAACCCACAGTAAGAACATGGAAAGAGCCTATCACAATTGCCCGTCATGCTTACGGTGATGTTTATAAGGCAACTGAATTTCGTCCCACAAAGCCGGGCAAGGCAGAGCTTATTTTCACATCAGAAGACGGTGAAGTGGAAAAGGCAACAATCTACGTCTTCGAATGCGGCGGCGTGCTTCAGGGTATGTACAACAAAGATACATCAATTCGTTCCTTTGCTCACTCATGCTTCAAGTATGCAATCGACACGAAGCAGGATCTGTGGTTCTCCACAAAGGACACAATCTCAAAGAAGTATGACCAGACCTTCAAGCTCATTTTTCAGGAAATCTATGACAATGAATATAAGGCAAAGTTTGAAGAGCTTGGCATAGAGTATTTCTACACCCTTATTGACGATGCAGTTGCAAGGGTTATCCGTTCAAAGGGCGGCTACATCTGGGCATGTAAAAACTATGACGGCGATGTTATGAGTGACATGGTGTCAACTGCCTTCGGCTCACTCGCAATGATGACAAGTGTTCTCGTTTCACCTGACGGCAACTACGAATACGAGGCTGCACACGGCACCGTAACACGTCACTACTATCGCTATCTTGAGGGTGAAAAGACCTCAACAAACCCCATTGCAACAATTTTTGCATGGACAGGTGCTCTTCGCAAGCGTGGTGAAATTGACGGCAATGCACCCCTTGTTGATTTTGCCGGTAAGCTCGAAAAGGCATCTCTTGACACAATCGAAAGCGGCAAAATGACAAAGGACCTCGTAGGACTCTGGGAGGGCAGTGAAGCAGTAGCTCTCACAACAGAGGAATTCATTCTTGCTATCAAGGCAGAGCTTGAAAAAGCACTTGCGTGATTTAGTAGCCAGTAGACAGTAGTCAGTAGCCAGGTGAAATATACTTAAGCTATATCTGAAAAAAACTCAGCAATCAAAAGGGCGGCACTTCACAAGGATGTTAAGCCTTAAAATTCGCTGTTTTTGCACATAACTGCGTTAAAAATGCTCGAAATCCGCAAGGATTTCTGCGCTTTTCGCCTTGTTCTGCATCAAAACCATCTGAATTTTAAGGTGC
>JAZSHL010000056.1:0-5467 GCA_045533205.1 Acutalibacteraceae bacterium
TGCTTTATAGAAAAATGTAGTCCGCCTTCAACAGCAGACTCCGCAGCGCAGAAGTTTGTTCCTTTACCCAACGCCAAAGCTTCGGCAAGCTTAAAACCGCAGATGCCTGACGCTGCAGCAAGGTTTTTCTTTTCAACAAGATACAGTCCGCCTGCGTCTGCAGTTTCCGCAGCGGGAAAGGTTGATTGTTTAATTTTTTATGTCTGATAATAGTCACAGTCCTTAGCCCTTGGCCCTCAGTCGCAACAGTGTTGATAAAGTCAGAAATTCCTCTGTCCTTCTGCAGTTTTATAAAAAAAGATTTTTCTTCGTAAACTCGGCGGGATTAAATCTCCCTCACAGCACAGCCTTCCCCGCAATTCCGAATTCCGCATTCCAAATTCACCTTGCTTCGCTCATGCCGCTCGGGCACTTACTTTGGCTCATTCGAGCGCCAAAGTAAGCAAAGCGCCCTTTTTTATTGACATCAGGCGTTGCTTTATAGAAAAATGTAGTCCGCCTCCAACAGCAGACTCCGCAGCGCAGAAGTTTATTCCTTTACCCAACGCCAAAGCTTCGGCAAGCTTAAAACCGCAGATGCCTGACGCTGCAGCAAGCTTTTCCTTTTCAACAAGACACAGTCCGCCTGCGTCTGCAGTTTCCGCAGCGGGAAAGGTTGTAAGGGAGATTAAATGCAGTCGAGGTTACAAAGAACCTCTTTCATAAAACTGCAGAAGGTTGAAGGAATTCTCTGACTTTATCATAACTGTAGCGGCTCACGACTGTCGGAATAAAGGGCTGTGAAAAGGCATACGAAAAAATTAGACGATAACGCTGCTATCGGAAAAGCTGAGCCGTAGCGGGTTGCAGGATTAATCATATAAGTAAGGCACACTGTGAAACTCACGAAAGATGGCACAGATGCCCGTAGCAACGTGAATTGTCGGTGATGATGTTTCCAAATTACAAATGAAGCACCGAAGAAGTTATAAAACAGACAGAGCAAATAACTTTTGCTCCGACAACTTCACACTTGCGGATCGTTATATCAGAAGCGTGCTTTTGCTTCCTTTTGTCACAACCGACAAAAGGAAGTGCCCTCGCGGCATGAGCGAAACGAGGCTTATTTGGAATTCGGATTTCGGAATTCGGAATTCGGAATTGCGGGGAAGGGTTGTTCTGTGAGAAGTGTTTGGTGCCGCCGAGGTTACAAAGAGAAAATAATAAATCTGAATGAATTGGCTTCACCATGAATTGCACCTGCGGTGTATATAAAGGTAAAAAAACAAGGCAGGAAAACCTGCCTTGTTAATTTTTTTATCAGTCGTTATTTTCTTCCTCAATCTTGTCAATAATTTCCTGAGGAACTGCCTCGCCGTGCTTAACGAAGAGGATAAGTGCAAGACATATCAGGAAGGCAATGGGCGTGTAATAGAACAGCGACATATACGTGCCTGTTACCATTGCAACACCACCGTATACGATGGGGGAAGCAATCTGTGCTGAGAAGGTTGCTGTGTAGTAGTAGCCCGTGAAGGTACCGACCTTATCAATACCGCCGATTTCAAGAACAAGGGGAAGGGTGTTAACTGTGATGAACATGTTTGCAAAGCCTGCAAGAACAAGAACGGGATAGATGAGAACCTTGAGCACCTTAACGATGCCGTCAACAGATTCCTGAATGTTTGCAAGAGCTGTGCTGTATTCACCGTCTGCAACTTCCTTGCCGAGAATATTGTTGCTTGTTGCAACCAGATTATCGAGCTTGAATGAGCCGCCGGAATTTTCTTCGAGTGCAGCTGTTATTTTTGCATAATCCTCTGCATTTTCGTTCTTTTCAAGATATGCAACATATCCGTCAATGGTCAAGGGCTGGAACTTTTCGTCTTCTGAAATCTTGCCTGTCTTAACAGCATCATCGTGAGCCTTTTTAAGCTCTGTATTGATTTCGTTGATTGCTGTGTCAACATTTGCATAAACCTTGTTTGCCTGAACGTACTTTGTAACTGAAAGTCCGCTGCTTGTAACCATGATTGTGAAAACAAGGAAGAAGACAAGGAATGCTGCAACGAAAACTGAAAGACCTGCAATGATAGTCTTTTTTCTGCCTATCTTTCTGCCGAGTTTACCTGCAGGGATAGCTGCAGCGGCTGAACAAACGGCAAAGATTGCCATAACGATTGTTGCCTTTGCAGTTGCCATGTGAAGAATTTCCTGTGCGAAAAGTGAGAAGAAGGTTGTAACTGCGTTTGAGCCGCAGAAAAGGAAGAACAGTGAGCCGAGCATGAAGACAAGACTCTTTCTTTCACCCTTTGAAAGCTTGTTGGCTTTTCTTGCAGCCTTTTCAGCCTTCTTGGCTTCTTTTTCTGCCTGTCTTCTTGCGGCTGCATCAAGGGCCTGATTTCTTTCGCCGGCAAGCTGAACACGGCTGTCAGGCTCTTTGACAAAGAACAGAAGAACAAGAGCGCCGACAACCATAACGATTGAACCGATAAGGAAAACGATGGGGAAGGTCTGGCTTTCTTCTGTTGCTTCACCGAAGAGGAGCTTATAAATAATGCCTGCAATTGTACCTGCGAACATACCGACTGCACCGCCGATACCGCCCATAAGGTTGATGATGGCGTTACCTTCTGAACGAAGGTGAGGAGGAGTAAGGTCGGGCATGAGAGCAACAACGGGGGCTCTCCACAGGGACATTGTGAAAACAAAGAGGATAATGCAGACCATTGATGCGGGAAGGCTGCCTGTGTTCAGTGCGATAAAGGGAATAATCGCAAAGAGCAAGGCTGAAACGGGAGCACCGAAAACAATGAAGGGACGGCGCTTACCGAGCTTTGAATGGCAGTTATCGGAAAGCTTACCGAAGGTGGGCTGGAAGATAACACCGAAGATGTTATCAAAGGTCATGATGATACCGATGAAAAGCGGTACCAGCGATATGCTTGTTCCGAAGCCTACATCTTCACCCTGTGAACGGGCAAATTCTGCAAGGAAGGGAATTGCCTCGTTGAGCTTTGCGCTGAGGGCTGTAACGAAATCGGATTCTCTGAGAAGCTTATCGAGAATCTTTGTGATGTATGGGTCATAGATTGCCCATGCTATAGAAGATGCCATAAAACCGAAGCCGGTCAATATGGTCAGTTTGACATTCAGTTTTTCTTGTTTGGTTTGCTCTGCCATGTCAAAACTCCTTTCTTTTATTTAATAGTATAAACAATTATAGCTTTTAACTTCATAAATTGCAACGGTGATATTTATTTTCGTCAAAGTGTACATTGTGAAGTGTTTTAAATTATGCAATTAGACAATTTAAATTTTAATAATTATAAAACCTGTTACAAAAGTATTAGAAAATCTTGACCTTAATTTTTTCTTGTGCTAATATTACTCTGTAAAAATGTCGCTGTAAATAATTTTGCGACGGAATGGAGAACGGTATTAATGAAAAAGCTTTTTTCTGCAGTTATAGCTGTATGCCTTTGCTTCTGCCTGACTTTCTCGTCAGTGGCAGTTGTGGGCGTTGAAACAAACACAGACAGCTATTCAACACCATCCACAATTGAAAAAATGTTCTTTGATGTGCTTGATGACCTTGTGAGCAATCTTGTTAAGGCTCTTGCACACTTCTTCCCCACACCTGCATCCTGGGACAGCGATGAAATTCCCGAGGGCTTTATGCAGGGCACAGAGGTTTTTCTTGACGAGCCTGCTGCAAACGGCAAATGGAGCCTCGGCTACGATGCAAGATCAATCCTTCCCGAAAACAAGGACAGTGTTATCGGCAATTATTATGTTGCCGGCACAATCGGCTTTGACGGTAAGCTTGCAACGAAGGTTTATGACGACCTTAAGGTAAGAACTGTTGCTCTTTCAGACGGCAGCGGCAGAGGAATCTCCGTTCTTGCTGTTATTGACGCTTACGGCCTTGCACTCACTGATGTGCGTGAAATCCGCACAAGACTCTCCGACTATGCAGCTGAAAAGGGTATAAACAGCATCACTGTTGCAGTTATGCACCAGCACAGCGCAATTGACACCTTCGGCATGAACGGCAACATTTTTGAAATGGTGCTTTTCAACCCTGCCTTCACTCTTTTCGGTGAAGAGATTGTCAACGGCAAAAACAAAGCATACATGGAAAACCTTTTTGCAAGATGCACAGAGTCAATTGCATATGCAGTTGAAAACATGGACGAAGGCGAAATGTATCTTGGTACAGCAGACGCATCAAAGTATACACACGACAAGCGTCAGCCCTATGTTATGGACCCCAACTTCAATAGACTCCGCTTTGTTCCCGATGACGGCAGCAAGGAAACATGGCTTGTTTCATCACCCATCCACTGCGTCGGTAACGGTGCAGGCGGCACAGAGATTACAGGTGACTATCCCTACTATGCTGAGCAGGTTATTAACACTCAGGCAGATGCAAATCTGTTGTTCTATCTCGGTGCAGAGCAGAGCACAACACAGGAAAAAAATGAAGACACCGTTGTTGGCTTTGTCGAAGAAGAAACAGGCATCGAAAACACAATCGGCTTCGGTGTTTCAATTGCAAATGACCTCATCGCTATCAGTGAAGAAACAAAGGTTGAGCCTCTTCTTAACATTGCATACAAGGAAATCAGCCTTCCCATCGACAATCAGATACTTCTTCTTGCAGGTAAGGCAAGTCTGTTTGAAAACTGTGTCAAGAAGGTTGACGGCACATACAGCGTAGTGACAGAAATCGGATACATGGAAATCGGTGAGGACCTTGCATTTGCAATCATTCCCGGTGAGCTTGCACCCGAAATCGCATACGGCGGCTGCCTCGGCGCTGACTATTCATGGTCAGGTGAGGACTGGGTTTATCCCTCATTCCAGGAAATCGTTACTGAAAACGCAGGCGACAGAGAGCTTCATGTTCTTGGCCTTGCAAACGATCAGATCGGTTATATCGTACCCGACAACAACTACATTGCAATGCTTCACGAAGACAGCGGCAGCATCGAGTTCGTATCTCTCGGTGAAACCACAGCATCAAGAATTGTTGCAGAATTAGGTTGTCTTGTTATGGACAACGCACAATAATCACAAAAAATAGTAAAGGACGGCCATTGGCCGTCCTTTTTTTCATCAAAGACAGCTGAGGGTATGGATTTTTATCTGGTATTTTTCGTTTGTTCGCTCGTGCCGCTCGGGCACTTACTTTGGCTCATTCGAGCGCCAAAGTAAGCAAAGCGCCCTTTTGTTGCCGTCAGGGTGATGCTTTGTATATAGGTGTAGTCCGCCTCCAACAGCAGACTCCGCAGCGCAGAAGTTTATTCCTTTACCCAACGCCAAAGCTTCGGCAAGCGTAAATCCGCAGATGCCTGACGCTGCAGCAAGCTTATTCTTTTCAACAAGACACAGTCCGCCTGCGTCTGCAGTTTCCGCAGCGGGAAAGGTTGATTATTTAAATTTTTATGTCTGATAATAGTCACAGTCCTTAGCCCTTGGCCCT
>JAZSHL010000005.1:0-5884 GCA_045533205.1 Acutalibacteraceae bacterium
ATGGTACGCGGATCATGCGGTGCAAGGTAAGCTAAATACATAAAGAACGGCTTTTCTTTGCCTGCATTTTGCTGCAGCAAGTCAATCGCCGCATCCGTCAGCAGTTCGCTTGAGTGCTTGCCGGGACAAAATTCGTCACAATGCTGTGGCTGCGGATGGTTGTCCTTGTAAAAATCCACCACAAAATTGATGACATTGTCATATTGCCCCGTGGGCTCAAAATGGCAGGTCGGCACGTTCCAGTGGTCCCACATGCCGCCGAAAAAGACCTTTGCCCCCTGCGTGAAGCTGCGTGCATAAGCAGGGCAGCCGTTGTGCCACTTGCCAAGGCCGATTGTTTCATAGCCGTTGCTTTTAAAGGCTTCTGGAAGTGTTTTGTGTGCTTCGGGAATATTCTCTCCCAGCCCCTCCAAACGGAAGGGATTGCGTCCCGACAGAATCATCGCACGGCTGGGCATACACACAGCGCCGCAGGTACCGCCTGCAATGTGTGCTCTGACAAAGGATGTGCCCCTGCCTGCAAGCTTGTCAAGATTCGGTGTAAGTATCTCCTCATTTCCGAGGGCATGGATAGTATCCCAGCGCTGGTCATCAGTGACTATGAACAAAATGTTCGGTTTTTTTGCCATCAGAATTCCACCTTTTATTCTATTTCGTCAAGGTTTGCACCCTTGGTTTCCTTAACCTTAAGGGCAAACATAATTGCCGCAACGGAAACTGCAGGGATAGATATTGCAAGGCAAGCCCACCAGATAGGCATTAAGGTGATTCCTGCAATAATTGCACCGTAGCCCACAACAAGGCCGATAATGACAAGAAGTCCCTCTGCACCGACAACAGATGCACGGATATCCGTCGGCACCTTTTCAGTCATCATAACATTCATGTAATCTCTTCCTATCCAGTATGAGCCCTGATAAAGACCTGCAAAAGCACCGACAAGATAGGGATTCCAACCGCAGAGAATACCTACAACAAAAAGTATATAGCCTGCAACACAGGTTACGGAAAAGCCGGTAACTGTCGCTTTTCTGCCCAGCTTATCGGCAATGAAGCCTGAAAGAAAGGTGATTGAGGCATATATTACGGGTACCATAAACAGAGCCTTTGTTATGCTGCTTGTGCTCATACCTGCCTGGTGCATTGAGGATTCAAAGTAAAGAGCGATTGCCGGCATGGCTGAGTCAAAAATGATGTGAGATATGATAAGGATTTTTGTGTCCTTGTTGGAGAAGATGTATTTCACACCGTTAAACACACCCGACTGATTGCGCTGAGCTTGCTTCTGCTTCTTTTTAAGCTCTTTTTCTGCCTGTCTTTCAGCATAAGGACGGGAAAGATATTCGATTCTCTCACCTATAAATACCTTTGTGTCCTTGGCGAAAAGCACCACCAGCAGAACTGCGACGAAGCCGATAACAGCAGGCACAAGGAAGATTTCACGCCATTTTGTGGCATCATCCCCCATCAGCATATCACGCAGAGTGGGTATCAGAATAACGCCCAGAATACCGAAGCTTTTAAGAAAGCTGTATATTTTTGCACGGTGCTTATCCGGTGCTTCCTCAAGGATATAGATGATCTGTATGTCGTGTCCCATGAAGAAGCTGATAATAGCAAAGCCCACAAGGAACATTATGTAGCTTGAGGAAAGGTGAATCACAAGAAGGCCCAGCGCCATGCCCAGGGTGGACATTGCAAAGAGGGGCTTTCTGCCCCACTTGTCGGCAAGAGCCTTATAAAAGGGAGTAAACAGGCCTAAAACATAAGTAAAAACCCCGATACCCGAGTGAAATGCAAGACCGTCCTCATAAGTGTAGTATTTACCCATAAAAGGATTGTTGACGAAAAACTCCGTCACAAAGGAGGACTGCACCGTTACGGTCAGATTGCTTGTAACCTCATCAAGAATGTTGACAATTGCAATAAGCGCAATCAGAACAAGAAAGTATCTGCCCCCTGCGCTGCGTGTCTGCATTTTCTGAAGCCTTGAAATTTCTTTCTTTTCACTTTGCAAAATTTTTTCAGCAGTTTTCATATATCTCTTCCTTTGAAAATATTTCATCATAATTATAATACAACAAAAAAGATTTTACAACAAGTCATCAGCCTTATTCCATGAAAAAAAGTCATAATAAAGATTACTCTTTTCCCGAACACAATTCATTTCTGATATCTCATGCTGCACTTTGTGAGATTATATATACATATCAGACAATTTTTTTAATATATCTGTACTTTTTTTAAAAAACATGCTACAATCAAAATGATATAGGCTTTTATTCACTATACAAGGCTTATTCGGCACTAAAAATTTAATGTGAGGTAGATGTTATGACTTTTCGCATTGAAGCAGACTCAATAGGCACAAGGCAGGTTCCGTCAGAGGCTTATTACGGCGTCCAGTCACTCAGAGGTTATGAAAACTTCAGAATCACAGGCCAGAGTCTGAGACCCGAATTTATCAATTCCCTTGCACAGATAAAAAAGGCTTGCGCAATATGCAACTGCAATGTGGGCGAGCTTGATGAAAAAATCAAGGATGCAATCTGTCAGGCCTGCGACGAGATTCTGGAAGGCAAGCTTCATGACCAGTTTATCTGCGACCCTGTTCAGGGCGGAGCAGGCACAACTGCAAACATGAACGCCAATGAGGTTATCGCAAACAGAGCCATTGAAATTCTCGGCGGTGAAAAGGGCGATTACTCAATTGTGCATCCCAACGACCATGTAAACAGAGCACAGTCCACTAACGATGTTATCCCCTCAGCAGCAAAGCTTACCACAGCAGTGCTTCTCAGAAAAGCAATCAAGCAGCTTGAAAGCCTTGAGCAGGCACTTGCACAGAAGAAATTTGACTTTTACGATATCATCAAAATGGGCAGAACGCAGATGCAGGATGCTGTTCCCATCCGTCTTGGTGCAGAGTTCGGCGCATACCGCAGAGCTATTACCCGTGACATAGAAAGACTCTCTGCCGCACTTGAAGAAATGTATTCAATAAACATGGGCGGCACTGCAATAGGCACTGCGCTTAATGCGAACCCCGAGTATGTAAACTCCCTTGCCCCCACCATTGCTGAAATAAGTGGAATCCCCGTTATAAAAGCAGAGGACCTTGTTGACGGCACACAGAATCTTGACTCCTTTGCCTTTGTTTCATCGGCACTCAAGACCTGTGCCATTTCCTGCTCAAAGATAGCAAATGACTTCCGTCTTATGTCCTCAGGGCCTCGTTGCGGCTTTGAGGAAATCAACCTTCCTGCCATGCAGAACGGCTCATCAATCATGCCCGGCAAGGTTAACCCTGTTATTCCCGAGGTTATGTCACAGGCTGCATTCTGCATAATGGGTAACGATGTTTCTATCACAATGGCAGCCGAAGCAGGCCAGCTTGAGCTGAACTATGCCGAGCCCATCCTTTATCATAAGCTTTTCGAGTCAATTGTTGTGCTCACAGGTGCAGTTCAGACCTTCACCGACAACTGTGTATCAGGCATCACCGCAAACGAAGAAAAATGCAGAGAGCACGTTGAAAACTCAGTCGGTGTCATCACTGCAATCTGCCCCACAGTCGGCTATAAGCTTTCGGCAGACATTGCAAAAACAGCAATCCAGACAGGCCAGCCTGTGCGTGAAATACTCAAAAGCAAGAACATATTCACTGATGAGGAAATTGACGAAATCCTCGACCCGACAAATATGGTATAACATAAAACAAAAATCCCCACCGAGAAATCGGTGGGGTAAATTCATTTATAGATGAATTATTTGTTTGCTATTGCTGCCTGTGTCGCAATTCTGCTTGGTTGGCAGTTTACCGCCAACCACAGAAACAGAACTGTTTTTTCTTC
This sequence comes from Acutalibacteraceae bacterium, assembly GCA_045533205.1. Taxonomy (GTDB): domain Bacteria; phylum Bacillota; class Clostridia; order Oscillospirales; family Acutalibacteraceae; genus UBA6857. The sequence continues at coordinate 3,855 of JAZSHL010000005.1, forward strand.
TTTTACCCTCGGTTTTCATGTGCAGAGGGTCATTGGGGTCGCCGTCAAAGCGAAGATACCAATCAAAGCCGTCTTGCCTTACTACAATCTTCACAACAAAGGCTTCAATCACACTTTCGGGGATGTCGTTTTCATCCGCATTTGTGTACTGCTCGAGTGCATATTGAAGCACCCTCAGCTTGTCCTTGTAATCTGTGATTACAGGCTCTTTATTGAGCTTCAGCTGAAGCTCTTCAATCTCAGCAGACAGCTTTGCAATCTCTTCTTTCACCTCGGCAGTTTTCTTTGTGTAGGATTCTTTATCAATTTCACCCTCTGCCCTCATATCAATGAAATTACTGAGCTTTGTTCTGTACCTTTCAACCTCTCTGCACTTTTTCTCGATGATAGCCTCGTAATCCACATCATCCTATTTGTCGTCAATATGAGCTTCAAGCATTGAGTTGGCAAGAGCCAGCACCTTGTCTTTTTCAGAAAGATAATTACGGAAGATATAATTTGCCATCATCTGCAGCTTCCACTCGGGAATCATTGGCACACGGCAGATGCCCTCAAGGGGTAAGCCCTTTTTCTTTCGGCTCTCGTATGACCCGGTACGCACCGAGTCATAGCACTGATAACCGATAATGGATTTATCACCCTCTTTTCTCCAGAGCTTCGTGTTGAATCTGTGACCGCATTCGCAGATAAGGAGCTTGCCCCATACTGTGGTTCTCGGTCTTTTTCCCGTTGTACTTCTTCTGCCTGTATTAAGATTTTTCATCTGAGCTGTTTTACTTGCCATAATTAATTGCACCCTTTCAAAGTCTTCTTCAGATATAATCGGCTCGTGTCTCCCTTTTACTTGTATCAGTTCAACCTCGCCATAGTTTTTAATCTTTTTCTGTGTGAGATAGTCAGGAGTATACTCCTTGTGATAGGTTATGATTCCGCAGTAGAATGTGTTTTTCAGCACGTGGCCTATTACGGTTTCGTACCATCTTGTTTTACCCATAGCGGTTTTTCTGCCTTGGCGTTCAAGCTCTTCCTTTATCTTGGTAAGTCCGTTGCCCGCAAGATACATATCATAAATGAGCCTGACCGTTTCAGCCTGCTCCGGGTCGATAATGAAATCCACCTTTTTCTTGTTATCGGGCAGAAGCTCCTGATGTCTTCTGTAGCCTAAGATATTTCCGTTGCCGTAGAATGTGCCGTTATTCATAGAGGTCTGCTGACCGCTTTTCACTCGTACCGAGGTTTTACGGCTTTCATCCTGAGCAAGAGTCGCCATAATGGTAAGACGAAGCTCACCGTCACCGTCAAAGGTTTTGATGTTATCATTGATGAAGAAAACCTCAACACCCTTTGCTTTAAGCTCTCGTGTGTACTGCAGAGTGTCAACGGTATTTCTCGCAAATCGTGACACCTCACGGGTGATAATCATATCAAACTTTTTCTGCTTCGCATCGCGAATCATTTTCATAAACTGCGGTCTTTTCTCGGCAGAGGTACCCGTGATTCCCTCGTCAATATACTGACCGACAAGCTCCCATTCGGGCCTTGCGGCCAAAATGGGCTTGTACCAATCCACCTGATTTTCAAGAGCCGAAATCTGCGCCTCGTGCTCCGTAGAAACTCGGGCATAGATTACAACTCTGCGCTTTCCGAAATCAGAATTTATCATGCACATTCCTCCTTTATCTGATTGTGATTTCCTTTTACAAATTCGGTTTCATCAACAATGTCCGCATATTCGCTTAAGATATTGCGGAACATATACTCGGGAATTTTCCCGTCCCTGAACAACTGCTCAATAAGCTTCAAAGCCGCAAAACAGTAATCAGGATTTTTGCTTAAATCATTTATATCAATTTTACTCATACTTGACCTCCTTATCAAAGGTGCGAATCATCTCGCACCTCTGTCTTTATTTCTCTGTCGCTGTAAAAAACGGCTGTAATACTCACACGCCTTGAGTAGAAAATCCTCACGCTCTTTGGGAGTAGTACAGCCTTTAAGATATTTATCGACAACTTCAACCTTGATTTTTA
>JAZSHL010000104.1:0-6652 GCA_045533205.1 Acutalibacteraceae bacterium
GAAGCCATAAAACACAGCAAGGCTGTCGCCTTGCGAGGCTTTTGGCAATAATACAGGGAATTTTGTTCGAGAAACAAATACTGCCTTATCGGCTGTCGGCATATTTGGGCTCAGTTTGTTCATTCTGCGCATTTTTTCCTAGCCCCTGAAAAGGGGATGTAAAAAAACGAGTTTTTTACATCCCCTTTTGCTTATATATTATCATCTGACGGAAACATCATATCCGTTATCAAAGATCTGTTTAAAGCAAGGTCTTTCATAGTCGGTCTGATTCGGTGAATGGAAGGTCAGATATAGCTTATCGCCACTTTCAAATATCATGCCGTGACCGCCGTCATCATCAATAAGCGGAGGAAGATGCACAAAATCCATGCCTATTTCACCGCCGGAAAACTTAACAAGGCATTCAGCATACTTACCTTTGATAAAGGTTGACCAGAGCATTAAAAGCTCATCGGTCTTTGTGCGGTACATAAACGGTCCGTCAGTTATTCTGTGCTCCTTTTCATCCTTGCTTTTGTCTGCCCAATAGGGAGATGAAGCCTTGAACATTGTTGTTGCTTCACCAATTGCTTCTGTCAGATCTTCGCTCAAAGGTGCATAACAAATTGTTCCGTCAATAATCTGAGTATGCTCATGGCAGAAAACAATGTAAGGCTTACCCTCACGGTTTATATAAAGCGTACCGTCAAGACATTCCCATTCCGCTGGAGTCACAACTCCCTTGCTATGGGGTAAAAAGGGACCGAGTGGATTGTCTGCTTTCAGAATAAAGGTGCCTCTCAGGTTGTTGCTCTTTCTTGTAAAGGTGGCAAACATATAGTATGCACCTTTATATTTGTGTACCTCCGGTGCCCAGTTGACCTCATGGTTCATTGAATGTTTTTCAGAATTGAAGCACTCAACAGGATCACTCCAGTTCTCAAGATCGGTTGAAACATAAACATCAAAGCCTGATGTTTTCCGTCCGAAGTTTCTTGCCCTTGTTCCGTACATATAGTATTTGCTGTCCTCACACAGAACAAAGGGATCACGGATGTTGATTTCGCTGTTCTTCATAATAAAACTTCCTTTTTTAATACTTTAATTCTGTCATTATCAAACAAAATTGGTGCTGCAGAAAAATACTTAAAATCAAACGATACCCATGCAAACCTCAACCAGTAAGGCGACAATTACAACAAGAGCAGAAATGATAAAGCCGTGAATCATCGGTCTGATACCTGATTTTTTTAGATTTTTGAAGGATGTATTGAGCCCGATAGCTGCAAGAGCACTTACCATCAGGAATTTACTTATATCCTTTGTTACCGACACAACCTCAGTTGGGATTGTGAATATACTTGCAACAATTGACATAGCAACAAAGCCGAGAATAAACCAGGGAAAAATCTTTTTTATGCTGAAATTTGCTTTTAATTTATCATCGCTCTGATTACTTGCAAGGGCTTCCTTCTTTTTAATGTGAAGCTGTATAAATGCAAAAGTAATTACTGTAGGAATAATCGAGAGGGTTCTTGTCAGCTTAACCATTGTTGCGAAGTCCCCTGCTCCTTCTGAAAAAGCATATCCTGTGGCAACAACTGAAGATGTGTCGTTAACTGCAGTTCCTGCCCAGATGCCGAAGGCCTCGTCTGTCATGCCGAGTGCTCTGCCCATAATCGGAAAAAGAATTATCATTGCCATATCAAAAAGAAATGTCGCAGACATGGCATAAGCAACATCGTCGTCATCTGCATCAATGGTGGAGGCAATCGCCGCTATAGCAGAGCCGCCGCATATACCCGTACCTGCAGAAATAAGGTTTGAGAGCTTCCAGTTAAGCTTCAGTGCACGCCCTATGAAATATCCGCCGCCAAAGCAGGTCAGAAGAGTAAAGATCATTACAGTAAGTGACATTTTGCCAACCTGAAGAACAGTTGTAATGTTGAGTGACAGACCTAAAAGAATAATGGCAAATTTCAATATCTTTTTTGATGTGAATTTAATGCCGGTTGCAAAAATTTCGGTTTTCTGCAAAAAATGATTCAGAAGCATGCCTATAAACATTGCAATAACTGCAGAGCCGATCAGGTGAACAGGCAACAGACTCTCTATAAAAATTGCCAGCGCAGCAATCAGTGCCGATAAAATAATGCCCGGAAATAACTTCAATACTTTCATAAATTTACCTCGTAAGATTTTTTTCTATTATACACCATATTGCCGATAAAAGCAAATTTAATTTCAGTCAGATGCACATATCATATTGTGTTCTTTTTGTATCAGCACATACCTTGACAAAAGCTTTAAAACTTGCTAAAATAAGCCGTCAGATCAAACAGAACGGAGAATAGAAAATGACTTATTTTTATAAGAAAGACGGAGAAATTTTTATCCCCGAAAAAATCAATCCTGATCTTGTTAAGCTGGCTTCTGCTGTTGTAAGATCATGCAAGCTTTCTTTCAAGTATCAGTTAAAATCCACATCGCTGAACAATGCCCTTAAAGCAGGCAAAAGAGAGCAGATGCTCTCTCTGATGCAGAAGTGCTTCCAGAACAACAGAAAGCTTTATGACCAGGATATGGCTCTTGCAGGCGTTACTGTTGAGGAGGTTGAGGGCAGCTTCTTTGACGATAAAGACGATGACTTCATCAAGGCACAGCTTCAGGTTCTCATCGACTTTGCAATGATCAACACTGTTGTTGAATCAAGAATGATGGGACTTATGAGCACAGGATGCGAAAAAGCTCTTGGTGTTCCCCTGAACAAAATCAAGTTCTTCACAAATCAGGATGTTATTCTTGAAATTGAAGAAGATGACGAAGAAACTGAAGAATAAGCATCTGACTAAAAATGCAATAAGGAGCCATCGGGCAGCACCCTGTCCCTTGGCTCCTTGTTTTTTATGCTTTTTCCGAAGCTCTTTCAGCCATTTTCAGCACGGATATCAGCGGCACAATCAAAAGTCCGCACAAAAGATTGCTCACTCCATGGATAACATCAAAGGAAAAGCCGGCTATAATCCATGAAATCATACCTTTGAAATCCAGGCCAAAAAACAGCGCTTGTGCCGGTGCGTAGAGAATGCCGTATAAAAAGCCGTGCAGAGAACAGACAATCATATAAACAACAGGCGCAACTGCCTTCGGCATTTTTTGGGGTAGCAGCATGGTTATCGCCCACAGTATCGTCCAGATATAAAGATAGGGTATCCACCACACATTGAAGCCACCGAAAAGCCCTGTTATAAACACAAAAATGTAGATTGGATAAAGTGCCTTTCTGCGATATACCACTGTCAGCGCAACAATGAAAACGCCGATGAGATGAATGTTCGGCAGCATATCCATCAGCACCTTTGAGGCATACATAACTGCGCCAAGCATGCTGAAAACTGTCAGTTCTTTAACATTAAGCTTCATTTTATTCTGCTTTGAAGCAATAGCTTTCACCGTCTTTAATTTCTGTCATATCAACACCTGTAGCAGCATATTCCTCATTGACATAAAAAGCCCAGTATTTGCCGTCTTTATCATAATCCAGAGTGATTCCGTTGACGGTTTTGACATAAAGGCCGTAGGGACCTTCTTCACCTGCAATGAGTCCGCAATCAAGAAGTGCTTCGCCCACAGTTGTTTTGTCTGTGTGCACATAAAAGGATGTGCTCTTTCCCTCAGTGTCAACAACAGAGAAAGTGAAGGCTGTCTCACCCTCACCGATTTCGGTGCTGCCCGTAGGCGTTAACGGATTTTCCGACTGTTCGGTTGTTACGGCGATGTTTCCGTCACTTGCCTTTTCACCACCACAGGCTGTCAGGATAAACATGCACGAAAATACGAGCAGAATTGCGAGGATAATTGATAGACTTTTTTTCATTTTTTTAACTCCTTTTTGATAGATGTGTTTTCTGAATTATAATTACTAAGTCTGTTTTCCCTTTCACCTCCATAAAAATAGCCCTCACCAAAAAGGCAAGGGACAGAAAACAGCAAAACAGACCGACAATATTATCGAATCTTCAATGTTTCACCACTTTTCCGTTTGCCCAAAAGTGATTGTTTATTTTGTGTGCAGTCTGACAGCTGCACAAAAGCAAACAAGCATTCCGACTTAAAGCATAGGCTTATTACGGCAATGGCGGTTGCTCGGGATTTTCACCCGTATTTCCTCATTTGCTTTTACGGTGTTATTATATCACTTTAGCTTTCCTGTGTCAACAGATAACAAGCTTATAAAATTATATACACAAAAAAAGCACCCCTTGCGGAGTGCTTTTTCTTCATTATAGCTTTTTATAAAAAGTTAAAAAGAGTTTCGGAACAACATTTGTTATGCCTCAATTTTTTTCTTCTTGAGGCAAACAAATGCTGCGCCTGCTGCTACTGTAAGAGTTGCAAGTGAAACAAGAACTGCAGATGTATCACCTGTCTTAGGAGTAGTTGTTGTTACAACGGCGGGTTGTGTTGTTGTAGGAGCCTCAGTTGTGTCCTCAACTTCACCGATGAAGCCGATGTACATGTTTGCGAAGAAGTTAACGATTTCGTTGTCGAGAAGTCCTTCAATTGCAGAGCTGTCGAGACCGAGTGTTTCAAGAGCACCAACAAGAGTATCGGCAAGGCCTGCTGTAAGGTTTGTTGCGTTGGAAGCAATGTCACCGCCTGCTGTGAGGTTAGCGATATCGAATGAGCCGAGTTCAAGTGAAGCAAGGCTGATACCTTCGCCGCCAAAGATGCTACCGATTGATGCCATGAGTGATTCAAGACCGCCGTCTGTAAGACCGCCAAGCATTTCTGCGATGGGTGCAGTGTCAAAATCAACAGGAATCATTTCAAGGATAGCAGCGATGTCAAAACCGTTTGTGCTTGTTCCGTCGCCTGAGTTTTCTGCCTGAACTGAATTGAGCTGATCAGCAATACCGTTGAGAGTGTCAAGAGCCTCAGGGCTTTCATCGCCTTCAAACTCTGCAATGATTGCATCGATATCAAGGCCTTCAAGATCAAAACCGTCAAGAATTGTTGCAACTTCTTCTGAAGAAAGGTTGTCAGCATTCTTAAGTGCTTCAACGATTGAATCAGTTTCATCAGCAGCAAAAGCTGTGGGAACGAGCAAGCATGCGCAAAGAGCAACTGCAACGATTACACCAAGAAACTTTTTCATGTCCTATCAAATCCTTTCATAATATTTATATCAACAGTCATATTGACTGAAAATATATTAATTATCTGATATATTATACTATATATGGCATAAAATATCAATAGATATACACTATTTTTTTCAATAAATTACCATGTAACAAACACATCAAGGCCTTCTGTTGTGAAGTCTTCGCCGAGCACAAGACCGTTTTCTTTAAGAGCATTGCAGAAGCCGATGAGCATGCTGTAGTCCTTCATTGTAATTCTGCACTTGAGCTGGAGCTCTGAACGGTCAGAGAAGTTATCAAGTCTTCCGGGCACAAAGCCTGTGCACCACCAGTATCTTGCATATTCTCTTGTGTATAATTCCTCGCCCTTACGATAACCTGTCATTGACATGTAAAGTGCGTTTTCATTGTTTTCTGTTGCTGCGTCATAATGCTCAGTCTGTCTGTCCTTCGGCTTTGTATAAACACCGATTTCATGGCCGACAAACAGGAAGCCATACTGACCCTTCCAGAACTGAATAAGCCAATCCTTATCAGCATATTCGAACTTACATCTCATTGTGTCCATATAGATAGACACGAAGCCTGCGCCAATATCATAGAACTCGTTATATCCGAGAGCTCTCTGCCAGGGGTCAGAATTTGTGTAGTAGTAGTTTCCGTCGGGGTTAAACATATAGCTCAAAAAGCCCTGATCGAAAACTGCTGCATTGTTGATTATTTCATCAGGCTGCTGTTCTGTTGTGGGAGCCTGTGTCGGCTTTGTTGTTGAGGGTGCTTCAGTTGTTGTGGGAGCCTTTGTTGTTGTCGGTGCCTTGGTTGTTGTGGTGGCACTGGGGCTGATGGGGAAGGTTGTAATTATGCTTGAGGCTCCGGTTGTGGATTCAGCCTCCTCTGACAGCTGAGGCATCTGATTTGTTGTTGCAAGGGGCAGCGTTGTGGGCACACTTGCACTCTGTGTTGTTGAGGGAGCCTGTGTTGACTGAGTCGTCGGCGGTAAAGTTGTGTTTGTTGTGACGATATCGGGCTTTGTCAGTGCACTGACTCCGAAAAATGAACCGATACACACAACCAACAGTGCAACGATTATCAGTATTGATGATTTATTCTTTTCTAAATTCATAGTGAAGCCTCCCGGGAATATGTATATAATAAGACATAGTAACTAATTCCAATACACACTATACTCTAACAGAAAACATGAAAAAGGTCAAGGGAATTTTTACTTTATTTACAATTTAATGCCTGTTTTTTTGTCAGATTTGGAAAAAAATCCGTTCTTTTCTTCCGTATACATAATTCCGCCTGTTAACAGAACAATTTTATGCTGATGACGGATAATGTATTACCGAATAAACAACAAGTCAGCTGAATAAAACAACAAGGGGCTGTAAAAAAAGTGCAGACCGCATAAAGCAAGATAGATAGAGGGTTTCTTTCGGTTTTAACCGCCAAAGAAACCCTTTAAAAGTATAAAAATCATTACAAACAGACAAAAACTGCGTTTTTGTGTTTTATGCTAT
>JAZSHL010000069.1:0-18861 GCA_045533205.1 Acutalibacteraceae bacterium
TGTTGCACCGCAATCAGTTCTCTTACATACTCTTTCAGCTGTGCAAGCACTGCCGTCTGCTGCAAAGTTGTATGTTGTCTCTGCCCAATCGTGCTTAAGAGCATCGATATCCTGTACATCGAGAGTCTGTTCATCTGCCCATGTTTCTTCGAATGTTGCAGTATAGGTTGTCCAACCATCTACTGTACATGTTGCAGCAATCTTTTCTGCTGATGTAATTGTTGCTGTTGCTGTTTCTGTTGCACCGCAATCAGTTCTCTTACATACTCTTTCAGCTGTGCAAGCACTGCCGTCTGCTGCAAAGTTGTATGTTGTATCTGCCCAATCGTGCTTAAGAGCATCGATATCCTGTACATCGAGAGTCTGTTCATCTGCCCAGTCTTCTGCGAAGGTTGCTGTGTAGGTTGTCCAACCGTCTACTGTACATGTTGCAGGTGTCTTGACTGCTGATGTGATTGTTGCTGTTGCTGTTTCTGTTACACCACAATCAGTTCTCTGACATTCTCTTTCAGCTGTACAAGCACTGCCGTCTGCTGCAAAGTCGTATGTTGTAGCCTTCCAATCATGACCAAGCTTACCGATTGTTTCACCGTATTCAACAATTACATCACACTTTGCACAATGCTTGTCGCCGGTGTAACCATCTTCAAGGCAGGTTGCTGCCTTATCATCCTTAAGAACTGTATCCTGACCTGCGTGGTCACAGATGAGTTCTTTACAGTCTTCACGGTCACAGTAGCCGTTGTTGTCTTCGTCGATATGGTTAAGAGCAGGGATATCTACTGTCTTAGTATGTGATTTGTCGTTCTGACAGGTGAAGGTCATTTCACCCTTTGTTGTGCAGCCGGGTTCTGTTGTTACAACGCCTTCATCCCAGTCGTGAGCTTCAGGATCAATGTCAATCTTGAATGCTTCTGCGCTGTCTTCTGCATCAGTTGAATCTTCCTCTGCATCAGCTGCAAAGAACTTATTACATCTTCCGCATTCCTTGTATGCTTCGTTACCTTCTGCCTTACAGGTTGCTGCCTTATAAGCAACTGTTTCTCCGAAGCTATGGCCAAGTGCATCAATTACTGCATCTTCTACCTTAACGTCACAATAGATACAATTGTAATGGCCTGAACCTGCTTCAGTACATGTGGGATCGTTATCTGTTATAAGTTCACCCTTGACATGTTCGTGATTTGCCTCATCAGCCTCGTCAGCTACGAGGTCATTTACTGCAGCTATAAGAGCATCAACTTCACTCTGAAGCTCAGGTGTGGCTGTACCCTTTTCCTGGTCAACAGCTGCAAGGTCGTCTCTTGCTGCCTGAAGTGCAGTTCTGTATGCCTCAGTATAACACCAGGGGTCCTTATCAAGAATAGCTTTTGCACTGCTAAGAGCATCCTGAATCTCTGAGAAATCGATGAACCAATAATTATATGTATGCTCTGTTGTGCCCTCAATTGTGAGAGTTTCAGCAGCATCATACTTATTGATTGTATCACCTTCGATTACTGCATCATAAGGAGCTGTGAAGGAGCTGTCTTTTGCAAGAAGATAATATTCAGTCTTTGTGCTTGCTTCACTGTTCTTATCTGCACTTTCACGGATGCTGTGAGTGAGAGTGAGAACATACTTTGCTCTTGCTTCGGTTGCTGTAAGTGCTGCAACTGCTGTGTTGAGAGCAGCAAGCTTTGCGTCAATTTCGCTCTGTGTTGTTTCAGCCTTACCGAGAACTTCCTTTGCAGCCTTGAGAGCTGTGTTATAAGCATCCCACTCTGCTGAAGCATAATAGTCTCTGTTATATGCTGCCTGCTCTGCTACATTGACCGCTGCTCTGAGTTCACCCTTATCGTATGAAGTGATGTAAAGGTGAGTTGTCATTGTGGTAGCTTCTGCCTGATAACCCTGTATGCCCAAAAAACCTTCTGCAGCTTTGTTGTATTCGATTCTGTGTGAGAACATCATTTTTGCATTTTCAGTATTCTGCGGAATGTAACCGGAGAAGTTTGAATAAGCAGTATACCAAGTCTGAGCTTCATCAAGATAGTTACCGAAAAGATACTCATCCTCGTTTTCGTTTTTATAATGAGAAACAGTCAAATCACCGGTTGAGGAGGTTGACCATGTCTTTGTAGGTGCATTTGTAGATGCACCGGGAACAAGTGTTACTGTAAAGGTTTTATCACTTTCAGTAATACTGTCAAGATATGCCTGGTTATTAGCAAGTCTTATATATTTGAGAGCTGCGTTATCATAAACCGATTCATAAGTTTCAGCAAATACAGCTTTGAAGCCAGCGTCTTCCCATCTGGCAGCAAGACTTGTATCAACATAGTATCTGTAGGTTGCGGCGTGTGCGTCGCCCTTAACATAAGGCTCATCACCTGTACCCGTACATCCGGCAAAGCACTTATCATCTACATAGTCATATAAATCATAAACATAAAGTCCGTTTTTAACTTGCTGAAGATTCTCATTACCAAATTCTGTTAAAGGAGCCTTATTATTGTAAACGGGTGCAAAATCACCGACTGACGCTTCAAGGGTATAATCCCATTCTGATGTTGCAGAACCGTTACTACAGTCTTCATCCATGAGATGGTAAGGAGTGAATGCTGCGCCCTTGACATAGATGTATGCCTTTGTCTGGAGCTCAACGGGAGTTCCGTCTGCATTCATAAGATAGCCTTCGGCAGCACTGCCTACATTATAAGTAACAGTATAGGTAATGACGCCTGTTTCATTGAAGGATGCGGGAGCTGCAATATAGAGATCCTTTGAGCCGTCAATGTCAATAACAAAGCTACCTGTGCTGTTTGTTGCAGGTGTGTTTGCAGTGTCAAGATAGGTTGCAGTTTTATCTGACTCAACTCTGACAACGGTTATGGGAAGATCCTTGTTGTTGTTTGTGAGTCTGAGTCTTGCTGTATCAAAGCCGCCGCCTGCATTGAGCTGAAGGCTTTCAATTGCTGCAATGTCATCTGCTTCAAGGAACTGAACCTTAAGGCCTGAAACAGCTTCTGTTATGGGCTGAGGCTTGCCTGAGTTAGCAATAATATGCTCAGCAGCTGCCTTGATTCTGTTAAGCTCTGTTACAAGCTCGTCAATCTGCGACTGCTCACTTACAACAAGATTTTTGGCAAGTGCTTCTGCCTTGGCGAGAGCACCGTTAACAGATGTCTTGCCTTCGTCTGTAAGCTTTTCGTTTGAAAGAAGTGCATTAAGTGCTTCCACTGCTTCATCAAATGCAGCATAATCTGCTCTGGGAGCTGCTTCGGTTTTTGTGTGACTTTCATTATATTTACAGGTGTAGGTATATGTACCGTCAGTCCATGTGCCGTCAACAAGCTCGGGACGTGCAGTAATTTCTGCGGAATAGTTATGAGCATCCGGAACAATTGCTATAGCTTCTGTATCTACGTGAGTTGCATCATATTCGCAGACTCTCTGCTTTTCACCTGCTTCTGAACAGGTAGGTGCTTTTGTCTGAGTCCAGTCACCGTACTTATGAGCAGTTGCATCAATTGCTACAGTTGCTTTATCTACGTGAGCATTATTATACTCACAGACTCTTTCCTTTTCACCCTCTGCTGAGCAGGTAGGAGCCTTGGTCTGAGTCCAATCACCGTACTTATGAGCAGTTGCATCAATTGCAATTGTAAGGTTTGTTGCTTCTGTTGTGCATGCTTCGTCACTGAAGTTCTTACCGCAGTCGGGACATGACCAGTATTCGATTGTACCCTCTTTAACACAGGTAGCATCAACCTTTGCGTGGTGAACCTTATTCTTATGACCGATTGCATCAATTTCTTCGTGACCTGAAATCCACTTGTCACAGTCTTCACAGAATACACCCGCTGTGTAACCTTCATTGAGGCAGGTTTCATGAGTCTGTTCGTGGTTTGTTGTGTTTTCGTGGTTTGTTGAATCAATTTCTGTTGTGAATGCATCTGCGCTGTCTTTTGCATCTTCTGACTTAACATCAGCATCTGCTGCAAAGAACTTGCTGCATACTGTACACTGCTTGTATGCTTCATTACCTGTTGCAACACAGGTTGCAGCATCTGCAGGTGTGATCTCACCAAAGTCATGACCTGCTGCAGGAACAGTTTCTGTCTTTCTGCTGAGCTCAGTGTCACATACAGTACAGTAAACTACTGCCTCGTATGAGCCGTCTGCTGTGCAGGTTGCATCCTGAACATTTTCTTTCTGAGCTTCACCCTCTGTGTGGCCGGGAGCCTTGAGAACTTCTGTGTAGCCGTTATCACATTTGGTACATTCCCAGGTCTTATGACCGTCAACTGTACATGTGGCTTCAACAGTTTCGGTTGCTTCATATGTACATGTTGTTGTTTTAACATAATTACATTCTGAACAGGTGTTTGACATCTGTCCGTTTTCGTCTGTTTTATTTTCGGGGTCAGCTACCCAGCTTGCCCATGAGTGAGCGTCGTTCTTTTCTCTGCCGCACTTACAGGTTTCCTTGTGCTGATTTGCATCGTTTTCTATCTGTGTAAAGGTTGTGCCTTCTTCAAAGCAGGCTTCACCAACATTCATCTGTGTGCCGACACCGTATGCTTCACACTTTTCACACTTGTACTGATGGTAATTGTTGCCGGCCATCTGGCGGAGTGCACCGTTGAAGTTATGTGATTCATCTTCAAAAGCTGTACAATTGACATCAGCTGTACAGGTGCGTCTGTGAGTTGTACCGTTATTGAACTGTGACCATGCACCGTAAACGTGCTCGCCTGTTGCAGCAACAGCTTCAGTTTCGGTATGAGCACAGTTTGCACACTTTCTTGTCTTTTCACCTGCGGTGATACAGGTGGGAGCCTTTGTTTCACTCCAGTCGCCCATTTCATGGTCGAGCATTTCTGTTTCAGTCTGTGCAACTGTAACAGTGCCGCAGACTGAACATTTCTTACCAGATGTGAGACCTGTTGATGTGCAGGTTGCATCCACTGCAGGAATGTCAACCTCGGTGTGAGCGGCAAGCTCTGTATCCTGCTGAGCGACAAGAATTTCACCGCAGATTGAACACTTCTTACCTTCGGTCTTACCGGGAGTTGTACAGGTTGCAGGAACAGCAGGAATAATCTCCTCGGTGTGAGCGAGCTTTTCTGCAAGTACAACGCCGCAGACTGTACAAGTCTGAGGAGCCTGACAGGTTGCCGCTGCACCGGGGGTATGTCCTGCGGTGTAAAGAGTTTCCTCGTAGGTAACATTACCTGTTACTTCTGAAAGTGCAGGCCATGAGTATGTATGGTGACCGTTTGCATCGTTATAGCTTGCTGTGTTAGCGGGAGCTGTGGGTGTTGCTCCGTAAGCATAGCTTTCTGTTGTTTCTGTGCCGTCTGCAAATTTCCATGTTACGGTGAAGCTGTTCTGAGTTTTTTCATAAACTGCAGTATATGTCACATCACCCGTTACCTCAGTAACCTCAGGTGACCAACCCTTGAAGGTATAAGTATACTGACCGTCAGCTGCCTTTGTAGGTGTTTCACCGTCATAAGTGGGTGTTGTGCCGTATTCTACATCGGTATCGGTTTCAAGAACCGTTCCGTCCTCGTTTTCCCAGGTTACGGTATACTTGTTAACCGTCCATTCCGAATAAAGCACCCAGTCCTGAGCAATACCAAAGTTCTGAAGGGTATCAACTACATTACCGTCACCGTCTGTTACCTGCTCGCCTTCATCCTTCTGACCGTTGGGATTAATTGAATCAACCCACCAACCGTTGAAGGTATAGCCGGGTCTAACCGGAACATCAAGAGTTGCACCGAGTGGAGTATTATAAGTATAATACTTTCTTATAGGACGGGTAGTCCAGTCAGCTATACCGGCATAATCTCCTCTTGTGTGCGAATAAAGAACGATGTCAGAGAAGGTTACGGTTTCACCAAGTACTGTTGAACCGAAACGAACTGAAGCCACAGTTGCATTTTCAGGAGCAGTAAAGGTAATTGTTGATTTTCCGTTACCGCTGCCGTAAGCATTTGCAAAAGCATCTCCTCTGTTTGCAGGGTTTGCCACTGCATTACCGTCGGCATCAAAGAAGAAAATATGAACCTGATCACCTGTACCGCCTGATGTCTTATATTCGAATGTATAAGTTTCACCGGGAGTAAGAGCGATGTTATAATGTCCGTTTCCGAATCCGTTGCTTGAGTAATGGTCGTTAGGGTAAGTCTGTGTATTGCTTTCGTTATTTTGAAAAGTAATAGTACCGGCAGCAATGTCATAAGTCATTGTGCCTTTCAAGGGAGTGCCGACCACAGAAGAAGCAGATTCAACCCATGATGAGAAAGAGAACATATTTTCATATGTAACATCAAAGCCTCTGTTTGTTGCAGCTGCTATTGCAGCATTAAGAGCAGTTGTGAGATTGTCAATAGCCTTCTGATCGTTGTCAGCCTTCTGACCTGCATTCCATGTGCTGCTGTCAGAGAAATCGATTGAATAGCTTGTAACACCGTTATAATAGGAGCTGTTAACGGCGGCATTATATGCAGTTCTTACAGCATCCTTTGTTGCTTTTGTGTAGGCATTGGAATTAAGGATAGCTTCTGCCTGGCTGATTGCTGTAAGAAGCTCTGCGTTGGAAGCAGCGAATCTGAGTGCTTCGGCAGCATTTTCGAGAGCAGTTGTCTGATTATCAAGTGCGGTCTGGTTTGTTGCTCTTGTTTTAAGAAGAACGGGAGCTGCCTGATGCTGAGCTACATAATTATCAAGACCGGTGGTGATATAATTGGCATAAGCTTCGTTCTGGCTATAAATACTGTTTGATTTTGTTATAGCATTGTTAAGAGCCTGCTTGTCATAGATGGTGACAAACCACTGCATTTCAATCCATTCGCCTTCTCTGTAGCTGGAATCATCACCCTTTTTGTAGTAAACGTTAGAACCATCCGCGTGTGTGTCTCCGTTTTTCTGAGCATAACCGTAACCCTGGAATGAATCACCGGAGGTGTTATACTCATTAGTTGTACCTACGTAACTTGAATTAGGATTACCTTTAAGATAGATGGTAGCGTTATTGGTGCTATTTCTTGTTCTAAAGCTGATATATTTGGTATGCGTTGTATTATTATAGGAAAATTGGTCTGAGCCCTGACTGGTATATCCATAACCAATTATACGAAGGTCATAGTTGGCACTACTACCTGTGTTGCTACCATATACACCACCGTCATTGGTGCCGTAATAACCGTCAGGCAATGAAGCGTCAACAGAATAATTTGAGAAAATGTTATTCATAGTGTAATATCTTTCCGGCTTGCCTGACCACTGACTGTGATCACCCCAGATATTAGCACCCATAAATGTACGATAGATTGCAGAATCACCGAAGTGCCACTGTACATTCCAATAATAACCTGCCGCTTCAAGCGACTCGGTCTTATCAAGATAAATTTGCGAGGGATAGAAAACCTTTGTCCAGTCGTCACCATTCTGCCACAGGAACCAACGGTCGGTATTACCATCAAAGAGCGGTGTACCGTAGGCATTGGTTGTACCGGTATTATAATGACCACCATTAAGTGCAGGTGCTCCATAAACGGTACCGTTGATTGCTTCCGATTCAGTCGGTGCAACCCATACCCAGCATGACAAAATCATGAGCACAGCCATAAAGACTGACAATGATTTTTTGAAATACCTTTTTTTCATTTTAGAAGTTTCCTCCTTTTCTTCCGGCCTCAATTCTGCGGCAATCAGAATATAAGCCAAAAACTATATTTTTACAATTCTATATTATAACAAATTCATCAAAAAAACACAAGCAAACAATCAGCCAAAAATCAGTGTTGTATTTTGTGTATATTAACATTTAAATTTCAATTTGTTACATTAAAAATCTATCACTATCAAATCTTTTTATTGTTTCTTTCTTATATGGAAAAACGAAGACAATTTTCTCAGTTCAAGCTGATGACCGTATCTGTTGTGAGGCAACGTTTTTTTCACACCGCATGAGGTTCTTATTTGTCAGATAACTTCATTGGGCGATGTAGCTGCAGCAAGGATTACTATATAGCAAAAGCTCCTTGCAAGGTCGTGTGCCTTACAAGGAGCTAAATTTTTAAAGCACCTCGGAAAGAGTGCTGTAAGAAGTAATTTTCGTATTATGTCTTTCCTGCAACAAATTTGATAGTCAAAACAGTAAATTTTATCTTACGAATTAAAAGTATGCTTGCCTGCAGAAAGCTCATAGATCTTTCCGTCTATCAGAGCAGTGGAGTCAACGGGAGTTTCTATTTCATAACTTATCCTACCGTTTTCGTGCCACCACCGTGAAGACACCTTGCCGAAAGCAGTGTCAATTTCAGCCTTGAACCAATCAATACGGTCATCGGAAACCGGGGCAAAATGAACCTTTGCAAAGCCCGGGGCATCCTCCACTGTATTGATACCTGCCATAACACCGTACATCCAGTCTCCCACTGCACCGTAGGCGTAGTGATTATATGAATTCATCGATGCGGGCCAGATGTCGCCGTTCGGCTTGATGCCGTCCCAATGCTCCCATATTGTTGTTGCTCCCTTGCTGATGGGATATAGCCATGACGGATATTCCTTTCTCAGAAGCAGTGTGTATGCCAGCTCTTTATGTCCGTAGCGTGACAAAACGTGCAGAATATAGGGTGTGCCTACAAAGCCTGTCTGTATCTTGTTTCCCTCTTTTTGAATAAGCTCTGCAAGGGAATCTGCAATGGCCTGAGGCTTGTCCGTCAGCTCAAACTGAAGAGCCATAACGTGCTCGGTCTGGGTTCTGAAATCGTCATGGAATTCTTTTATAAAGGCTGAACGGATATTTTTGTGAAGCTCTTCATAGGCACTGACATCCTGTCCCAGCACCTTGCCCATTTTTACGAGGATATTCACCGAGTTGGCATAATAGGCTGAAGCGACAAGGTCATCACGGGTAGGGCCTTTGCATTTGCCGTATTCTCCACCGAGCTCAAGCCAGTCTGCATAATGGTCACCGCCAAACCAGAGATTCTTTTTGGTTGTGGTTTTTGTTATGTAATCCACCCATTTTCTGACAGGCTCAAAGAGGTTTTCGATTATTTCCGTGTCACCGTAGGTGAGATAGCATTGCCAGGGACAGATAGCGATTGCATCAGCCCACGCTGTGCTAAGCCGCGGTTTTCTCGGATATATGCTCGGAATAAAGTCGGGTACACCGCCGTTTTCAAACTGCTCAGCCCTGACATCATCGAGCCACTTTTTGAAAAATTTCAGCACATCATAGTTATAGCTTGCTGTGCGGATAAACACCTGTGCATCTCCCGTCCATCCCAATCTTTCGTCACGCTGAGGGCAGTCGGTGGGAATATCAAGAAAGTTACCCTTCTGTCCCCATATAATGTTGCTGAAAAGCTGATTGAGCATTGCATCGGAGCTTTCGATATATCCCGTACGTTTCATATCACTGTGTACTACAATGGCAGTGAAGTTTTCGGGTCTGATTTCAGTCGGATATGAATCCACACGGACATAGCGGAAGCCGTAAAAGGTAAGATTCGGCTTGTAGGTCTGCACTCCGTCCTTGCAGATATACTCATATATTGCTTTTGCCTTGCGATAGTTTTCGTTATAAAAATTGCCGTCTTTGTCAAGAATCTCAGCAAAGGAAAACGAAGCCTTATCCCCTGCTTTTGCATCAACGGTAAATTCAAGATATCCTGTCATATTCTGACCGAAATCAAGAACAGTTTCACCCTTAGGCGTGACAAAAACATCTTTCACCTTAAGCCACTCCTGCTCTTTTACGGTTTCACCCTGCTGAGAAACAAGCAAGGCCTGACTGTTATCCCTTGCAATTTTTGCACGGTACTTAAAAACCGGTGCGAGAGCAGCGTTGTATTTTATTCCGTTGTATAAATGGCAAAAGCGCAGATTGCTTTTTGCCACAATCCAGCTTTCATCAGTGCCGATATATTCCTCACTGCCGTCGGCATAGACGATGTGCAGTTCGGCAATAATTGCCTTTGGCTTCTTGTTTTTAAGTCGCCAGAACCAGCCCTCAGCCAGCTCTAAAATCAGAACATTATCCTCGCCGAGAAGCTCCGTCACATCATAGGTCTGCACCTGAATACGGTTGTGGTATGAGGTCCAGCCGGGTGCCATAACAAAATCACCCACACGCCTTGAATTGAGTCTTGCTTCATAAACACCCCTTGCTGTTATATGCAAAAGGGCAGATTTCACCTGCTTGCTGACGGTAAAGTCCTTCCTGAAAAGGGGACATACCTTTTTTGACAGATAAGACGGAACTATCCAGTTTGCTTTTAACATAAAGTCACCTCTCTGCTTTTTTATTAAAGTGTTTGCCTTGAAATTCTTACGCCTTAATTACGGGAGCAGACATAATAACCACCGTTTTAAGTCTGTATTCGTAAATCCATTTTTCTTCTTTCGTGCGCCATACACCAGGGCCATGCCGGTCAGATGCCGCATCAACATCACACTTTTTATTCAAGTGTAAACTCAGCATCGTTATATTCCCTTACATTCATAATTTTTTCCTGCGCAAATAACATTGATATCCGATGTATCACCATGTAGGGCAAAATTCTTCAACTTACCCTTTTCCCATTCGATATCAACTGTGATATTGCCTCTTGCGGCAAGGCCCTTCACCGAGCCGCTTTCCCATTTATCGGGAAGGGCCGGAAGAAGATAAATACTTTTCAGGTCAGACTGCAAAAGCATTTCACATATGCCGCTGAGAACACCGAAATTGCCGTCAATCTGAAAAGGCGGATGTGCATCTAAGAGATTGGGATAAACTCCGCCACAGCGTGATCTTTCATTGTCGGGCTCTACAAGGGTAAGAAGTCTGTCTATAAGCTTCAGAGCATGATTTCCATCAAGAAGTCTTGCCCGGAAGTTTACCTTCCATGCAAGGCTCCAGCCTGTGCCGTCGTCACCTCTTATTTCAAGGGTTTTCTTGCATGCCTCAAAAAGCTCTTTGTCCTTTTCGGTTATAAGACCTGCAGGGTGCAGAGCATAAAGGTGAGAAACATGACGGTGATGCACCTCTGCTTCGGGCAAGGGCTCATTCCATTCGAGGAGTTCTCCCCTTGCTCCGATTGAAAGAGCCTTGATTTTTGGTATTCTTTTACAGATGTCATCATAAAAGCTGTCTGTGTTTCCCATTGCTTCACAGCTTTTTTTGCAGTTAATAAACAAATCCAGAACAATGCTGTTCATCATTGCCGTACTCTTTGAAACGGCAACTGAACCGTCCTTCGTTTTAAACATATTTTCGGAAGAGGTTGCAGGGCAGATTATATATTCTCCCCTTTCGTCCTCTATAAGAGTGTCAAGATAAAACTGTGCCGCTTTTTTCATTATGGGAAATGCCGTGTTTTTAAGATATTCCTTATCAAGAGTGTATTCGTAAAGCTCATAAAGGCTTCTGCAAAGCCAGCCCGAAGCACCCTGCCAGTATGCCCAGCTCGCTCTGCCGTCAACAGGAACAGAATGTCCCCATATATCCGTGTTGTGATGAACAACAAAGCCGCCTGCATTATAAAAGCTCTTCGCCGTTTCTTCGCCGGTGACCGACAGCATTTTCACAAGCTCAAGCATAGGTGTCATAAGCTCAGGCACATTGCAGGGCAGAACAGGCCAATAATTCATTTGAGTGTTGATGTTCACGGTGTAGTTGCAGTTCCATGAGGGCCTTATGCTGTTGCTCCATATTCCCTGAAGATTGGTTGCAAGGGTGCCTTCTCTTGAGGATGAAATGAGCAGATATCTTCCGAAGTTGAATAAAAGCACGTAAAGGCCGATATCTTCTTTGTTTTCTTCAAAAGCTCTTATTCTTTCATCAGTGGGAATCAACTTTTTATCCTGTCTGCCGAGAGAAAACGAAACACGGTCATAATATTTTTTATAGTCCCTGATATGTCTGCTTTTAAGCATATCAAAGCCCAGTTTGTCTGCCTTTTTCAAAGCTTCAAGGCAGGCGTCTTTATATTCCTTGCCCTCTGTTGCAGGGTATTTGTCGAAGCCGTTGTAGCTTGTTTTAATTGACAGATAAATTACGGCATAGGTTGCATTTCTGACATAAAGGGAGGCTTCTTCCTCTGTCTTTTCGCCGTCAGTAGTTATCATAACAGCGCCACGGAACAAAATGCCTCTTTCCTCATCCTTTTCGGAATAAATAAGGCTGTTGCAGGGGTATTCGTGGCTTTTGGTGTCAGCATCTGAGGGGCATTCTCCGTCAACCGTAAGAAAGCCGTCTTTCGTATATGTTTCGGACTTGAGAGGACAGTCTATGCTTAACTTAAAAGAAAAAACTTTTTTGTTTTCTGATTTAATTTTATATGCAAAGACATCGTCGGGATAAGAAACGAAGGCTGTCTTTGTGAAAGCGATTCTGTCCGATTTATATGAGCAGGTAAGAAGAGCCTCAGATAAGCTGAGTTTGCGCTGATAATTTTCAAAGCCGTCATTTTCAAAATGAATCTTCAGGTCACCAAAGGGCATATATGCCTGAGACCAGCAGGTGATAAAGTTTTTCTCTATTTCATCCTGCGCTTGCTTGTAGCTTCCGTCAAAAGCCATTTTCTGCGCCTTAATATATGCCTCATAAGCTCCGTCTTTTGTTACCTTTCTCGGATGGCCTGTCCAGAGTGTATCGTGGTTAAGTGAAATTATGTCTGTGCCTACTCTGCTGTAGCACATGGCGCCCAGAGAGCCGTTGCCCAAGGGTAAAGCGTCCATGTAGTGCTTTGACGGATTAGTGTAATATAAATTATCAGTGCTCATAAAGATACCTCTTTCATTTTGTTCTTATTTTTCAAGCTGATATCGGGCTTAAACATTCAGAAAATCCTTTCTGTATTTTACACCAAAAAGCTCTGCAGGCTCAACCATTTCTTCATCTTTTATTGTGTTGATTCTTGGCAGATGTGCTGTGAGCATATAAATCTCAGCCGCCTTTTCTTTATTATAAGGTATATCAAGAATTTCATCAAGACTTTTTTAAATCTCGCTCTCGGAGATAATCTGTCGACATGAATATCCTTGTAGCCGTCGGAAATCCGGATATTCATAATACAAGGTATACCTGTTTTTTCGGCAAAATATTCTGCAATCTGATGCACAAATTGCGAAAGCAAAAAAAGACTGCTTTAACTTTCCGATAAACGAAAACGGTAATCCCGTTTGTCCGGGTGGAAAAGAATTTCATTATCTTTACAGCAGACCTGTAAGAGGAAACAAATTCGGAAGAACGGAGGAAATGTATCAATGTGAAGATTGTTCAGGATGCCAATTAAAAGAACAGTGTTGCAAATGTGAAGGCAACAGAGTTGTCCGTATAAATGAAGAACTGACAAAATTTCATAAAGAAGTTTTGAACAATCTTAACAGTGTTCACGGTGCATTACTCCGTATGAACAGAAGCATACAAGCAGAAGGAGCTTTTGGCACGATCAAATGGAACAGAGCGTACAAAAGAGCAAGAAGAAGAGGTTTAAAAGGTGTAATTTTAGAGATTTCTATGATTTCTTGCGGTTTTAATCTTCATAAATACCATTTGAAGCAAACAGCAAAACAACTTGCTGCTTGAAAAAACTAAAAAGTTTTCAACACAACTGACGAAAAACTTCGTCGGTTTGATTGGTGTACCCTAAAAGCTAACAATTTTCCACATTTAACCGATTTAACACAAAAAAATTATCCGAGACTCGCTTTTACACGAATCTCGGATTTTTTCACCCTGTTTTTGTGCAGGGTGCATAGAATATACTTGTTTTTATTCCTCTTCTACCATTTTTTCAAAATGAAATTTTTCGCCCTCGGTACCGTAAAGCAAAACTCCTCCGCTGATATGCGTTAAAAACATTTCATTAGTATCTGTGCATCCCCAGTCAAAAATGCCGTTGAGTTCATACTTTTCGGTATCATCTGCTTCGTTTCCGTCAAAGCTGTCGGGACCGCCGTACATAACGATATTGATAGTATCGCTGTCCTCCTTATACCAGGAGCCCTCGAAATACTCTAAAATATCGCTGTTACCGTAGCCGTAGCCATAGGCAGCCTCACCGTTTTCCTTGAATTCGGCAGTGAGAGTATAAACCTCACCGCCGACCTCATATTCACCCCACCATGAGCCGATAAAGTTGGGCATATCTTCTTCGAATATATTATTTTCGAAGTGTCCGCCGAGAAGGTCATAGGGCGAAAAATCCCATATCTGCTGACCCTTGCTCAGATAGCCGGTTTCGAGGCTCATCGATGGCAGATATTCGGTGATGTTTCCGTCTTTATCGGTAATTGCAAGCTGAAGGTTAGGCATAATATCACTGACGTTACCTCTGAGGAAAAGAATTTCTCCGTCACTTTCGGCAATTCTTTTCTTCGCATAGCCGATACCGTTTTCATTGAAGGCATACTGGTTTACGGTAACCTCGGCACCCTCTGCAGGTATTACGGCATAAAGCTCATTTCCTTCAAGAGAATAGAAGTTCTTGCGTCTGAATTCGTCAAGGAACTTATGCTTCTTATAAATGCCTTTGTACTGCAGGTCCTCAATAATCACACCGATATCCTCGCTGTAATAACCGAGATATGCCACACCGCAAAGATAGTTTTCGTCCTTCATCAGCCTGCGGAATTCACCGAGAGCCTTCTCACTCTCTGACTGTGTAACAGGCTCTGTGGATGCAACCTGTTCGGTAGTTGTCTCTGTTGTGGTTTCTTCTGTTGTTGTTTCAGACTCTTGTTTACCGCCGCAGGAGCAGAGAATCATAAGGCAGAAAAGCAAAGATAAAAGAACAGTTAATTTTTTCATATTATTACTTCCTTTCATGCCCAGGGATTTTCACTTTCAGGCTTTCTTATATCAGCAAGAAGATAATGCTCCTAGAGATACCATTTGCCGTCTTTGGCAAGTCTGAGCTGAACGCTTCTCGGACTGTCTGCACCTCCTGATGTTACATAAAGTGTTGCATAGCCCTCATTCTGATAAGAATAAGGATTTTCACTTACGGTTATAGTGTAAGGCTCTGACGGCTGATAATTATTTTCAGGTGTTGCGCCGTCAAAATATGAACGGGGTACATAGTCCTTGTCTCTGAAACGGTCAGCAATGAACTGCTTATCCATAACGCTGAGAGGTCTCGGTCCTCTTAAAAAGTCGAGCATCTGAATTGATAAGTCTTTATTTTCAGGATAATAACAGAAAGAGAGAACCGTAAGAGCCGCAGTCTTAAATGGCGTATCCTGCCCTGCCTCAGGAAGTGCCTTGAAGCTTTCGAGAGTTTCGGGCAAGGAGCTGAATGTGATTTTTACATTTTTATATGAAGATACCATTTGCATCCTCCTTTCTTAAAAGTTAAACGGTGCAATGATACACCGTTTAACATAAGTCTTTATCAGAACTTTCTGCTTCCTCCGCCGTAAGTATCGCCGGAAGAGCTTGTATACTTTGATGTGCCGCCGGAAGAAGAATTGTTGTTGCTTTTAGGTGTGCTCTTGACATCCTTATACATAAAGTTGTCCATCTGATAAGTGAGAGTAACATTACCCACATAATCTGCAGCATCTGCCTTCTTCCTTACAGTTTTGAGGCTCGATGCCTGAATTTTCACAATAACAAAAGCAAGCACAAAGCCGATAACAATACTCAGGGGAATGTAATAGAAAGGTACACTCTCATCAATTGCACTGTCTGCTTCATCAAGAAAAATATCAAAAGCTTCTGTATAATTACCGTCAGATAACTGCGGTATCATCATTTCAAAAATTACTTCTCTTTCCATGTCTGTTATGCTGTCTTCGGCAGCACCGTGAGCAATGAGTGTGAGTTCTCTTTCTCCGTCTTTTTTGCCGGTATTGAAAGCCAGCATAACACCGTCATGGTCATTTCCCCTGCCGTATCCGTACCTCTTATAAAAATCGGTGGAATAAGCCATGCCATCCTTGCCTTCAAAGGTATCAACAGTAAGCAAAGCAACCTCAAGATCATATTTTTCACCTAAAGCCTCAAGCTTTGCTGTGAACTCGGCTTCTTCTTCAGAATTAAGAATATCCGCATTATCAACCACCAGCGGCAACGCTTTTTCCGGAGAAGTTGTGCCTATTGTTTCTGTTGAGGATGAATCACTTGTCTGTTCTGTTACAGTTGTGTCTGAAGCTGAAGCGCGCAGAACATCCTCAACTGCAAGAAGATACGTATAAACAGCATCATAATAGGTTTCAGCATTGCCAAAGGTTTTGCTGAAAATATTTTGTTGTTCTTCTGAGGGGAAAAGTGTTTCTGTTATACCCTCACAATGGTAGGAATACAGCTGAGCACCAAAGTTGTATGTGAGTGCAATGCCGTTTTCACCCTTGATATTTGTCTTGTAAAGGTCTTTTGTGTAGCCTATTGTGTCTGTCTGACCGGAGTCACCGATAATAGCTACAACAACCTCACATCCGTAGATCTCTTCGATTTTCAGTGCCTGCTGTTCAAGTGCATTGAAAGCGTCAGGTGTTATATATCCGCTCTGATCAAAGATGTGAGTGTCCGCCGCCGACACAGAAAGAGCAAAGCAGAGGCAAAGAACAATTACTGCTGAAACCGATAAAATTTTATTTTTCATTATTCTCCCCTCCTTACATATTTCCGATTGCCCAGAGAATTGCATAGGCAACTGCCGTCAGGGGCACTGTCAGACCTACAACCTTTTTCCAAAAGGCAGACTTGTCAAGAGGAAGGTCCCCGACAAACTTGCCTGTCTGACCGTTCATGGCAAAGGTATATTTTTTTCCGTTCCAAGTTGTGTTGAGTATCCACACAGGATAAAGAGCATAGGCATAAGAGCCGTTAGCAATTTCAACCTGTGAATTCTGAGGTATAACTACATTATAACCGGTAACTGTTCTCTCAAGAGCAGATTCAACGCTGTTTTTTACTCTTTCGTTGGCTCTCGGAACACTTGCATTAAGATCAACATCATATTTATCGGCAAGATAGCCTGCCATATAAGCAGTGCTGAAGGGCTTTGCTTCATTAATGTTGAAGGGCTCAATGGACTCCATAAGAGTGTCATCCATTTTTGACGAGCCGTCAACGGGAATGTTTGCAAAATTCATATTACCGCTTCTGTAGCAGTCAAAATAAGATGTCTCTCTGTAATTATTATTGCTGTCTGACCAGGTACGTACCTTTTCAGCCTTGAAGTCGGCTGTGGCAACAGCTGTACCCGTAAAGAGCCAATGAGGCACATAAACACCCTTGATTTCATCAATATGATTCTGGTCTTTGAAGATTTTAGGCACCATCTTCTTTGATGCTATGTATTTATTGAGAGCTTCCTTTGCCTGTTTTTTATCATATTTGAAAGGAATGATCAGGTTTGGTTTAAGTCCGCCTGCAAACTGACTTGTCATAACAACGGGGTTATCACAGTAAGGACAGGTTGTTGCACCTGTTGTTGCATCAGCGACAATTTCACCGCCGCAGGATTTACAGGTATAAACACCCATACCGCTTATTTCGTCAGACTGCCACTGAGAAGCCTCGGTTTGCCATTCAAAACTATCCTGACCCATGTTTGCACTGCTTTGTGCCGCCTGCTCCATTGCGGCAACATCAAACTCTGCATCACAGTAGGGGCATTTCATATTCTGTGTACCTGCATTGAATTCTATGGCACCGCCACAGCAGGGACACTTCTGTTCTAATAAAGCTGACATTCAATCAACTCCTTCTATATAGCTTTTCATAACATTGCAAATCTCCGTTGTTATTCCCCAAGCGTTTTCGGGTATCTCGTCCGTATTGCTGAAGGAATACTCTACCTCTCCCGTAGAAATATAAATA
This sequence comes from Acutalibacteraceae bacterium, assembly GCA_045533205.1. GTDB lineage: Bacteria > Bacillota > Clostridia > Oscillospirales > Acutalibacteraceae > UBA6857. Next base: position 17,825 of record JAZSHL010000069.1, read on the forward strand.
CTGCTTACGGGAGCATCAAGGATAAACTCTTCGCTCTTTTTAAGCTTGCCCCAGGAAAAAACTCTGTACTTTTTACAGATATCCCTTATCTCCTTCAGCGGTGTAAAGGGTGCTTCAACACTCTTTGATATGTCTTTATCTGAAGTAAGAGAGGTGTAATCATAGGTAATTACGGTGCCGCCGTTTTCCGACTGACGGATTTCAAGGCTTTCACTTGAACCGTCCATACCGCCGCCGCTTGAATAACGGCACAGTATAATATCATCCTCAGGCGTTTTTATCATTCCGTACTTATCGACAACACTGCTGTCCATATACTTTTTAACTGCAAGCACCGATAAAGCTACGAGAATAACAACTGAGAGAATTATTATAATTTTAGTTTTCATTAACCTCTTTTATTGCCGCAGCCGGTACAGAAGGCACCTTCATTTACATTACCGCAGCAGTCACATGTCCAGCTTGCCGATGCAGGCTGAGCAAAAGCAGCATTATTCTGAGGCATCTGCTGATTCTGACCGTAAGGGTTCTGCTGATAAGGATTCTGCTGCTGATAACCGCCCTGCTGATAGCCCATATTACCCTGAGGCATCTGCTGACCGTAAGGATTAGGCTGACCGTAGCCCATATTACCCTGCATAGGCTGACCATAGGGACTCGGCTGACCATAACCCATTTGCTGAGGCTGACCGTACATGCCCTGCTGAGGCATAGGCTGACCGTAAGGATTTGGCTGGCCGTAGCCCATATTGTTCATAGGCATACCGCCCATTCCCATATTCATGCCACCCATGTTGCCCATACCGCCTGTCATATTAACAGCGCCGTTTACGCCTAGAGCCGCCATAATATCCATACCCATTTTCTGATAGCGGTTATATTCCATTGAGCCCATGCCTTCAACACGGAAGTTGTTGAGCTTAACCTCAAAGTCATCAAAATAGGGATTGTTTACAAGGAACTTGAGCTTGAAATTGTAGTAATACTTGTACTGAGGAGGATTATAGCTTACACGCTGTCCCTGACCGTTCTGAGTG
>JAZSHL010000087.1:0-8793 GCA_045533205.1 Acutalibacteraceae bacterium
CCGAAGCTTTGGCGTTGGGTAAAGGAACAAACTTCTGCGCTGCGGAGTCTGCTGTTGAAGGCGGACTACATTTTTCTATAAAGCATCGCCTGATGTCAACAAAAAGGGCGCTTTGCTTACTTTGGCGCTCGAATGAGCCAAAGTAAGTGCCCGAGCGGCACGAGCGAAGCAAGGTGAATTTGGAACTACCCCCTCAGCTGTCTTTGTCGGCTGCTCTCCCAAAGGTGGAGTCAAACCTTTGTTGAACCTGTGGTGCAATTAGATTCGGCATGAGCATGCAATCGTTAAAATTGTTGAGATGTCCGACGACAAAGCAAAGCAGTGAAAAAATAAAAGCCGCTGATGCGGCTTTATTTTTCAAGGGGTTAGTGAACGAATCATATCATCATTCCTGCTTCAGCGATTCCTGCGAAGACTCCAAATCCGAAAATAGCAACAAAATACAAAGCAAAAAAGACAACATAGCACACAGCCGAAATTATTGCCCATTTAAGCGCTGCTTTTGATTTCACCGGCTTCTTTTCTCTGTCAACAAAATAGAGAATAAAGCCGAAAATCGGATAGAAAAAGCTCATTGCATTGACAACGGAATCCGGCTGATCATCACTATTTACAGCAGGCTGCTGAAAAGCAGCTCCATTCATCTGATTATAATCTGCACCGAGCTGTGCATTCACCTGCTGATTATTGAAATCTGAAGGCTGACTCTCCTGATACTGTGCTGTAACCTGTGCACCGCAGACTCCGCAAAAGTGCATGCCCTGCGGAACATCATAACCGCAATTTGAACAAATCATATTTTTTCTCCTTTACATACATTTCTTTAAATCATATAAAAGCTGACAGAAAATCCTCCAGCATATCCATACCTTCGGAAAGAATATCACCGACCACGGGTATTGCCTGATCGAAAAACGCCTCAACATCAGAAGCTGTTATGCCGAAAAAGCCGAGAGCACCTGTGAAGAGTGAAACCAGAATAACAGCTGTGAGAAGCACATCAAGGCCGATTCTCAGAAAAGCGCACTTCAGAACAGATTTTGCTTTGATCGGGCATCTTTTCTTGTCGAAGATATAGACTATAAAGCCTGCCATAGGGATGAAAAAGCTCACTATATTCATCATAACATGAGGCTCATCAACCCACTGCGGGTTTTCTTTATAATACATCATCTGATAAGATATGTCCGGTGTAGCATTCATGTCAGAAGCATTCTGTCCCTGATTGTTGAAAGACGGCTGAGGCTGACTGTAGGTGTTCTCCTGAGGCAATGCAACCATATCATTCTGCTGTGAAGAATCATTCTGAGGCGCTGCAGCTTCAATTCTCATGCCGCACAATGGACAGAACACATCGTCCTCACGCAGCTCTTTTCCGCAATGTTGACAAATCATTTTACACTCCCCTTTCATCGGGTATTAATCATTATTCTAAAAATCAATGCAAACACAAAATGTATTCATCATTCTTATTTTAACATTTGCAGAAAGGCTTGTCAATAATATAAAGCAAGAGAAAAACAGACTCTCTGTCCGCTTCGGAAAGAGAGCCTGTTGATTTTTTGTTATTATAAAAATTCTTCCAGCAGCATCGGAAGGAATCCCAGAACCATACCGAAAATCGCACTGAAAATACCAACAACCAGCGAAAGCACATAGCCACCGATACCGAATTTAAGTGCAGCCTTCGCCTTGATAGGATGCTTATCCTTCTCAACAAAATAGATTATGATGCCGAGAATGGGAAGAAGAAGCAGTGAAACAACATTAATAACTGTGCTGGGCTTATCCTCATCCACAGGCGGCTGTGTATAAACGGGCTGCTGTACATTAGGCTGCTGTGCATAGTTCGGCTGCTGTGCATAGTTCGGCTGCTGTGCGTAGTCGGGCTGTTCATACTGAACTGCAACACCGCAATAAGGGCACTGCATCAGATTATCTTCATGATAATTGCCGCAATTCTTACAAATCATTTTTATTTCTCCTTATATTCTTTACTACAGTATATTTTCCTGTGATGAAATTATAACATCACGGTATTATGTTGTCAAGTATGTATCTCTTTTTCTCAGTCCCTTTACAGAAGCTGTTTTATTACCAATAAAGAGCTGTTTCCATAAACATCGCAAAGAACATCATGCCGAAGCAGAAAATCACCATAAGTGCAGCAAAGGCATAGGAGGCTATATACGCTGCAACAGTCCATTTGAGCATGGTTCTCGCTTTGATCGGGTGTTTGTCTTTTTCAATAAAATACAGAATCATTCCTGCAAAAGGAACAATAAAGCTCAGAATATTCATCAGTGTGTCAGGCTTATCCTCAGCTTCTGCAGCAAAGCTGTTGTTTGCATAGCTCTGATTCTGCGCTCCGTTATAGTCAGGGGCATAGCCCGGTGCGCCTGCATTATTATACTGCCAGCTGTTGTCATACATCTGCTGTGCAGGCTCTGTGTTTGCGTATTCATCGGGCACTTCATTTTTCACCTCTGATGCAGACGAAGCCTGCTGTGACTGCAGAAAAGCAAGCATATCCTCTCCGCAGATTCCGCAGAATCGCATATTGTCATCAACCGTGGCATTACATTTCGGACAAATCATTTTCTTCATTCCTTCCTTTAATACTGTTTCATAATCATTCGGGGATTTCAACATCAACCCGTCTGTTTTTATAATAAAACTCTCTGTCTTTTTCGCCGATTTCCCTCATCACTCTGCAGGGATTTCCCACTGCAACAACATTGGCAGGTATATCCTTTGTCACAACGCTTCCTGCGCCGATAACCGTGTTATCTCCGACTGTCACACCGGGAAGAATGACACTGTTAGCACCGATCCACACATTGTTGCCGATGTGAACGGGGATATTGAACTGCATCTGCAGATCCCTCAGATGAGGCTCTATGGGGTGGCCTGCCGTGGCAACCGTTACATTCGGACCGAACATAACCTTGTCGCCCACATAGATATCCGTATCATCAACCAGAGTGAGATTGAAGTTGGCGTAAACATAAGAGCCGAAGTGCACATGCTTGCCTGCCCAGTTTGAATGAAGGGGCGGCTCGATATAGCACTCCTCACCGATTTCAGCAAACATATCCTTGAGCATTGCCGCTCTTTTTTCCTGCTCTGAGGGACGTGTCATATTGAAATCATAGAGCTTTTCAAGGCAAAGCTGCTGCTCTGCCATTATGTTTTCGTCCTCGGGCAGATAAAGCCTGCCCTCAGCCATTCTTTTTTTTGATTCTTCTGTTGTCATAAACATATTATTTACTCCAAAGACATGAGGGATAAATCCCCTGTTCTGTTTTTTCCTTCAAAGCAGCAACAACGGCAGCTCTGTCCTCTTTATAGGTTACACCGTACCACTTTTCAGAGGTGGAAACAACCTTAACCTCTGCCCTGCCCTCTTTAAGAAGATCATCAACAACAAAGGGAAGAAGATATTCGCACTTTTCCATATTGCCGCTGCTGTTTTCAAGAAATGACACGAAGCGTGCGTCAAGCTCCTTCATCATTTCAGGGGAAAATCCCCAGCAGTTCATTGAAACAATGTTATCCTCCGGCAGCTCTGTCCATGTTTCACCGTCCTCAGTGAAGCATATTCTGCCGTCGATTTTCTGAATTCTTGTTCTTTCGACAATATCCTCAAGATAGCCGTCCTCACCAACCTGACAAACGCCTCTTGAAACATGACCGTTTTCAGTGATGGTATTTTTGATTCTGAAGCCTACCATGCAGAAGCGATACCTGCCATTGTCAGCCTTTTCAGTTGTGAGCTCCTCATAAATGAGTCTGAAGGCTTCCCTGCCGTAATAATCGTCGGCATTGATAACGGCAAAGGGACCGTCAATCATGTCCTTGCATGAAAGCACGGCATGGCCCGTTCCCCAGGGCTTCACCCTGCCCTCAGGCACATTGAAGCCATCGGGAAGATTGTTTATATCCTGAAAAGCATATTCAACATCAATAATGCCGTCATATTTTCCGTCCATAATTTTTTTGAAATCCTCTTCGATTTCGTGCTTGATAACAAAAACAACCTTATCAAAGCCTGCCTTTGCCGCATCGTAAACAGAATAGTCAAGAATTACCTCACCGTTCGGGCCCACAGGATCAATCTGCTTAAGCCCACCATATCTGCTGCCCATACCTGCAGCCATAACAATAAGAGTTGCTTTGCTCATATTAAATCTCCTCACTTGAAAATGCCTTAAACATCGCCGTGGTGACAATCATTATCCAAATTTTTAAATTATTTTAATGTTTATTCTCTATTGACAATAAACAGGATAAATGGTATCATAACTTTGTAAACAACTAATTAACAAAGGAGTGACACCAATGCAGGAAGTACTCAATCTCATCCAGATGATTTTTGACACAATCAAAACCTATGTTTTCCTCATTTTCGGCATCAAGGAAGAAGACGCTGAAAACACAGAAGAATAATTTTCACACTTTTAAAGATTTATCCTGCGTTTATCCGCAGGATTTTTTCTTTTTTCATCAGTCAACATAAAGATCTCTGATTCCCTCAAGAGCCCTGATAGCTGATATTGTCAGATTAAGGCTGTCCGTATCTCTCGGAAAAACAACGGCCTTCATAACGATGGAATCACTTTTTCTTTTTGTGGGCGATGAGTCGGCATAAAGCACCTCAAGAGTGTGCAGATTGCCGCCGTATCTTTTTATGATTGCACCGATTTCAGCTGCCTGCTTTGACATGTTTTCAGCTTCGATATAGATATTCTTTGAGGGTGTGCTTCTTGCGATAAATCTCTTGAAGGTGTTAAGGGTGAGATATATAAACAAGGTTGCAACAAGTGCACCCACATAATAGCCTGCGCCAACTGCAAGGCCGATACAGCTGACTGCCCAAAGGGAAGCCGCCGTTGTAAGGCCCTTGACAGAAAAGCCCTCTCTGAGAATAGTGCCTGCGCCGAGGAAACCGATACCGCTGATAACCTGTGCGCCGAGTCTTGTGGGATCAACATTTGTGAGTCCCTCATATTCCCTGAAAACATACGCAGAGGTCATCATAACGATGGCTGAGCCAACTGCAACAAGAATATGTGTTCTGAAGCCTGCCGGTCTGTGCGAATGCTCTCTTTCATATCCGATAATTCCGCTGAAAACCACAGCGAGCACCAGCTTTATAACAGCATCAATCAGATCGCTGACATATGAAATTGAAAAAAATTCCACCAGCATTTCTTTCATTTTTCTTCTCCTTACTGACAAAAATAACACCGTGAAGCCTGAATCGGTGCAAAGCGCCTGCAATCAGGTATAACTATAATTGATTATATCACTATTTAACATAAAAATCAACGATGTTTTATTTCCATTACCTTAATATTTTATTTTATCCTTGATTATAAAAAAACTTTGTTGTATAATTATATTGATAAATTTTTTGTATCTTTGCTTCAGCACAGATATAACTCTCATTTTGGGAAAGGATGGTTAACTATGGCAGCAAACAAAGTTAAATTACACATTGCAGGTGCAGAATATTCAATTCTTGCAGAAGACGATGTGAAATATGTTCAGGCCCTCGGAAAGACTCTTGATCTTACAATGGCAGACATCATGAAGGGCAACAGCAGAATTTCAACAACCCAGGCAGCTGTTCTTGCTGCTCTTGACTTTGCTGATGAGGCAGCCAAAGCAACTGCAACAGCAGACAGACTCCGTGATCAGATCAAGGATTATCTTGACGACGCTTCAAGTGCAAAGAGCAAGGCTGACCTTGCAAGACATGAAACCGAAAATCTCAAAAAAGAGCTTATGAGCCTCAAGGCTGAAAATGACAGACTCAGAAGTGAGCTCACTGCCGTTCTCAACACAATAAGCGAAAAGAAATAAGATGAATAAAAACATTGAAGTTCTGGCACCCTGCGGCTCCTTTGAAAGTGTTGTTGCTGCTGTCCGCACCGGCGCAGATGCAATTTACATGGGGACCAAAAGCTTCAACGCCAGAATCAAAGCAGATAATTTTGACGAAGCCGACCTTGAAAAAGCAATCAGCTACTGCCACGGTCGCAATGTCAGAGTCAACATCACGCTGAACACTCTTATCAATAACAGTGAGCTGCCCGATGTGACAAAAACACTCGAGCACGTTTGCCGAAAAGGTGCAGACGTGCTTATTTTGCAGGACCTCGGCCTATCGCAGTATGTGAGAAAGGCAGCACCTGAAATTGAAATGCACGCCTCAACACAGATGTCTGTTCAGACCGTTGCAGGCGTTGAGCTTCTGAGGCAGCTTGGCTTTAAAAGGGTTGTTCTGCCCCGTGAAATGACAAAGGCTGAAATCGAAAGCATCAGAAAAAGCACTGACTGTGAAATTGAAATTTTTGTTCACGGTGCTCTTTGCATGTGCGTTTCAGGCCAGTGCTATATGAGCAGCATGTTCGGCTCACGAAGCGGCAACCGTGGCCTTTGTGCCCAGCCCTGCCGACTCCCCTTCTCTGCCCCCGGCGGCACCGGCTATGATCTTAGCCTTAAGGACCTTTCCCTCGCTCACAAGGCACGGGAGCTTGAGCAGCTCGGCATTGACTCGCTGAAAATTGAAGGCAGAATGAAGAGGCCCGAATATGTGGCTGCGGCAGTGACCTGCATCAACAAAGCTCTTAATGGTGAGGACACAAGGGACATCAGTGAAAAGCTCCGTGCTGTCTTTTCCCGTTCAGGCTTCACAGACGGATATTATGAAAACAACCGTGGAAAGCACATGTTCGGCACAAGAAAAAAAGAGGATGTTACCTCGGCAACAAATTCGCTTCTGTCTGAGCTTTCCCATCTTTATGACAAGGAAATCCCCACCGTACCCGTCAGCTTTTATCTGACGGTTGTTGAAAACGAAAGGGTTTCTCTTTCGGCATCTGCCATGGGTAAAACTGTTTTCATCACCGATGATTATATTCCTGAAAAGGCAATCAGCAAGCCTATGACTAAAGAAAGTCTGACAGAGAGAATATCCAAATGCGGCGGCACACAGTTTTATGCAGAAAGTGTTGAAATCGAACTTGATGAAGGACTTATCGTGCCTGCAAGTGTCATAAACAGCTTAAGACGCAGTGCCCTTTCAGAGCTTGACAGCAAGCTTTCATCTGTAAAGCCAATTCCCTTTACAGCATTGGATATAAAAATTCCTGCTTCTGAAAGAAAAGCCCCTCTTAAATATCGCATCAGAATTTCAGATATCAGGCAGATTCCCGACAATCTGCAGAATGTTGAAAACTTATACTTCCCCCTTTCCCTTGAGGAAAACTCGGTGGAAAAGTTGAAAAACCTGCCTGTAAAGCTTGGAGTTGAGCTTCCCAGGGGCATTTTCGGCGCAGAAAGAGCTGTTGAAAACCGTCTTTTAAAGATGAAAGAATGTGGAATATCAATCGCCTACTGCAGCACAATTGATGCTCTTGCCATTGCAAAAAAGCTGGGCTTTGAAATACACACAGGCTTTTCAATGAACATATTCAACAGCCTTTCGGCTTCAGTTCTGGATAAGTTAGGTGTAAAGGAAATAACCTTGTCACCTGAGCTCACACTTAAGCAGGCAGCAGAAATAAGCTGCAAGGCCGGGGCAGGCATAATCGGATACGGCAGACTGCCTCTCATGCTCACAAGAAACTGCCCTGTAAGAAACGGCAAAAGCTGTGAGGAGTGCAGAAGCAGCAGCTATCTGACTGACCGTCTGGATAAAAAATTCCCTGTTGTGTGCTCGTGGGGCTGCAGTGAAATTCTTAACAGCCAGCCCATTTATATGGGTGACAGAATTGATGAAATTGAAAATCTCGATTTCATAACCTTCTATTTCACAAAAGAAAAAAAGGAGCTTTGCGAGGCTGTGCTGGACGCCTACCGAAAAAAGAAAAGTGTCAACGGCGATTTCACAAGAGGGCTTTATTACAGAGGCGCACTGTGAGTGTAAAGCGCAAAGTGCAAAGAGTCACTTTGTTTTGTTTTTATTGTTCAATTAAAGCATAAATTTTCGAAATAAAAAAGGAAAACGAAAGGAAGAAAACAGAATGTCAAAGCGCAAGGAATACTTATCATGGGATGAATATTTTCTCGGAATCGCAATGCTTTCCGCCTACAGAAGCAAGGACCCCAACACACAGGTAGGCGCCTGCATTGTCAACGACAAAAACAGAATCATGTCAATGGGCTATAACGGCTTCCCCATGGGCTGCAGCGATGATGAATTCCCCTGGGAAAGAGATGGCGACGCCTACAACACAAAGTACGCTTATGTGTGCCACGCTGAGCTGAACGCAATTCTCAACAACAGAGGCACCTCTCTCGAGGGCTGCAGAATTTATGTTGCTCTTTTCCCCTGCAACGAATGTGCAAAGGCCATCATCCAGAGCGGCATCAAAGAGGTTGTATATCTTTCGGATAAGTATGCCGACACACCCACAACAAGAGCTTCAAAAAGAATGTTTGAAGCTGCAGGCGTGAAAATAACAAAAATCACACCGAAAAGAGATTCGGTGCTGATTGATTTTGATGAGTCAAAAATTTAAACAGAGGACGGCCATGTGCCGTCCCTGTTTTTATTCATCAAAGACAGCTGAGGGCATGGATTTTCATCTGGTATTTTTCGTTTGTTCGCTCATGCCGCTCGGGCACTTACTTTGGCTCATTCGAGCGCCAAAGTAAGCAAAGCGCCCTTTTTGTTGACATCAGGCGTTGCTTTATAGAAAAATGTAGTCCGCCTTCAACAGCAGACTCCGCAGCGCAGAAGTTTGTTCCTTTACCCAACGCCAAAGCTTCGGCAAGCTTAAA
>JAZSHL010000055.1:0-7009 GCA_045533205.1 Acutalibacteraceae bacterium
ACTCTCGTCGACGTGGGCCAGATCAGCGCCATGCTTACCTACGGTATGCAGGTGCTGATGCAGCTGATGATGCTCTCGATGATCGGCGTGACGCTGACGATGTCGGCCGAGTCGGTCAAGCGCATCAACGAGCTGCTCACCGAAGAGAGCAGCATCACCTCTCCTGAAAATGCAGTTACAGAGGTGCGCGACGGCTCCATTGACTTTGAAAATGTCAGCTTCAAGTACTTTGCCACCGCCAAGCGAGACACGCTCTCGGGCATCAACGTACACATCGACTCCGGCATGACCGTGGGCATCCTCGGCAACACCGGCGTGGGCAAGTCGACGCTCGTGCAGCTCATCCCCCGCCTTTACGATGTTACAACAGGTACACTCAAGGTAGGCGGCAACGATGTGCGTGAATATGACCTTGATTCTCTCAGGCATTCGGTTGCCATGGTGCTTCAGAAGAATGTTCTGTTTTCCGGCACAATAAAGGATAATCTTCGTTGGGGCAAGGAGGATGCCACAGACGAGGAAATGCTTGAAGCCTGCAAATCAGCCCAGGCTCACCCCTTCATTTCAGAAATGCCTGAAGGATACGACACCTTTATTGAACAGGGCGGCACCAATGTCTCAGGCGGCCAGAAGCAAAGGCTGTGCATTGCGCGTTCACTTCTTCAGAAACCGAAAATTCTTATCCTTGACGACTCAACAAGTGCCGTTGACACAAAAACAGACGCTCTCATAAGAAAGGCCTTCAGTGAATATATCCCTGAAACTACAAAAATTATTATTGCACAAAGAATATCTTCAATTGAGGGTGCAGATAAAATTATTGTTCTCAATGACGGTGATATTGCAGGCTTCGGTACCCATGAGGAGCTTATGTCCACCAACGAAATTTACCGTGATGTTTATCTTTCACAGACGAAGGGAGGAAAAGAAGATGAGTAATCAGCAAAGACCTCAGGCAAAAATGCCTCCCCGTGTGCCTGTAAACCGTCACGGAGGAACACCTGTGAGAATGAAAGGCGAAAAGCTTGATTTCAAGGTTATAAAAAGAATCTTCTCCTACCTTGGCACAAAGCAGAAAATTCTTATGCTTTTGGTTGTTCTGTGCATTTTCCTTTCGAGCCTTGCAAACATTTTCTCTTCACGCTTTGTCGGCTCAATAATTGATGATTATATCACTCCGATGCTTTCAAGCGGCTCAACAGATTTCGCTCCCTTCATTGCAATGCTTTTCAAAATGGCGGCAATCTTCCTTGTGGGCATCATTTCCACCTTCACCTATAACCGTATTATGGTTGTTGTTTCACAGGCAGTGCTTAAGAATGTCCGTGATGAAATGTTCTCACACATGCAGACTCTGCCCATCAGATACTTTGACACTAACAGCCACGGCGATGTTATGAGCAGATACACCAACGATATTGATACTCTGCGTCAGATGATTTCACAGACAGTGCCGCAGGTGATTTCTTCGGTTGTGACAATTGTTTCAACCTTCACTGCAATGCTTCTTGAAAGCATTCCCCTGCTTGTTGTTGTTCTCGTGTGCATATTCTTTATGATTACCGTCACAGGCAAGGTTGCAGGCAACAGCGGAAAATTCTTCATCAGGCAGCAGCAGTCAATCGGTGACGTCAACGGCTATATTGAAGAAATGATTACAGGCCAGAAGGTTGTCAAGGTTTTTTGCCACGAAGAAAAGACAAAGGCAGAATTTGACGAAAAGAATGCTGAGCTTTTCCGCAACACATATTCAGCCAACAAGTTTGTCAATATGCTCGGACCTATCAACAACAACCTCGGTCATCTGCAGTATGTTGTGCTTGCAATTACCGGCTGCGTGCTTGCAGTTATGACATCAAAGGGAGTCTTCCCCGAAAACGGATTCATGAGCATTTTTTCTCTCACTGCAGGCTCTGTTGCCACCTTCCTGGGATATTCAAAGGCCTTCACCATGCCTGTCAACCAGATTTCACAGCAGCTCAATTCAGTTGTTATGGCAATGGCAGGTGCGAAGAGAATTTTTGAGGTTCTCGACACCGAAAGCGAAAAGGATGAAGGCTATGTTACCCTTGTCAATGCAAAGCTTGACGAAAAAGGTGAAATCACCGAAACTCCTGAGCACACAGGTCTCTGGGCATGGAAGCATCCCCATGAAGACGGCACCACAACCTACACAATGCTTCAGGGTGAGGTTCGTTTCTACGATGTTGACTTCGGCTACAACGAAGAAAAAATTGTGCTTCACAATATAAGTCTTTATGCCGAGCCCGGTCAGAAGGTTGCCTTTGTAGGTGCCACCGGTGCAGGCAAAACTACAATAACGAACCTCATTAACCGCTTTTACGACCTTGCTGACGGTAAAATAAGATACGACGGAATCAATATCAATAAAATCAGAAAGAGCGACCTTCGCCGTTCTCTGGGCATTGTTCTTCAGGATACCAACCTTTTCACCGGTACGGTAAAGGAAAACATCCGTTACGGCAACCTTGATGCAACTGACGAGCAGATTATCGAGGCAGCAAAGAAGGCAAACGCTCACTCCTTCATTTCACGTCTGCCCGACGGATATGACACAATGCTCACCTCAAACGGAGCAAACCTTTCACAAGGTCAGCGTCAGCTCATTTCAATTGCAAGAGCTGCCGTTGCCGATCCCCCGGTTATGATTCTTGACGAGGCGACCTCTTCCATCGACACAAGAACAGAAGCTCTTGTGCAAAAGGGTATGGATGCGCTGATGAAGGGCAGAACGGTATTTGTTATTGCTCACCGCCTTTCAACGGTTATGAACTCCGATGTTATAATGGTGCTTGAAAACGGTGTTATTATTGAAAGAGGCACCCACGATGATCTGATTGCCAAAAAAGGCAAGTATTATCAGCTTTATACGGGTGCGTTTGAGCTGGAGTAAAAACCACATAAGATTGATTAAAGGACAAGCAAATTAAATTGCTTGTCCTTTTACGTTTAATAGTATTTTTCAATATCCTTCATAATTTCGGAAAACTCCGCTTGAATTTTAGCAAGCCTCTTCATAAGGGTTTCGGCAGAGGGCTTATTTTTTACGGAACGACCTAACAGGTAATCTGTTGAAACATCAAAAAAATCAGCAAGCTTGATAATAGCCTCACTATCAGGATTTGTTCTGCCAGTTTCATAATTGGAAAGGGTTTTCTGGTCGATTCCTGTGGATTTTGCAACATCGATTTGTCTTAAGTCCATATCTTCACGAAGATCACGAATACGATTCATTTTATACAGCCCCTTTCTATAATGTTGATACCATACCAATATTTTAGTTAAATTCTATTGACTTACTAAAATCTTTCTGTTATAATTCTTTCTATAGTAATATTTTACTATAGAAAGGAGTAGATAATATGGTTCATTAAAAAGTAAACTACCCCACTTTTATTATATCACAATCAAAAATATTATGAAACGGAGAAAACAGAAAATATGAAAACAAAAAAATTATTATCAATCTTAATGGCACTTATGATGATGTTATCAGTTGTGCCGTTTTATGCAAGTGCAGCTGAAGCATTAGCCGTTAAAAATGTAAGTCAGTGGCCGACATTGTCTTATAAGACCGACCGTGAGTTAATATACTTCGGAGAAAAACCTGCTGACTATTTAGTAATCAACGACGATGAAATTGTTTTAAATGCAGCCGGTAAACAAGTTGCAGGTCATTTTGAGTTCATTGATCCTGACGAAATTACTACTGCTGCAGATGACGCAGTAAGAGCAAATATTAAATTTGTTCCCGATGATGAATCAACCTATACAGGATTTCAAAGGAAAAGATGCCCGAATGTTACTTTCAAAGTTGAAAAGGGTACACTTAAATTGGTGGATGAAGTAAACGATCCTCCTATAACAATAGGTGAATATCCAAGCGGTACTCCTATAACAGATATTGTAATAACAGGCGGTGAAGTTGTTAATGTTCTTTCAGATGCAGCAGATGCCAACAAAAACATTTATAATTGGCATTGGCAGGATACAACATTGATTGTTACAGAAAGCGGTTATTACAATGCAATAAGGTCAACTGCATATTTCAATGATTTTGTTGTTCCTGTTTATATTGAGGTTGAAAGCAGCATAGAAGTAACAACAATTGTTGAAGCTCCCACAGCAACAATAGAATACGGCACAGCTTGGAATGAGGTAGTGTTTGAAGGCGGAAAGGTTATGGCAGGCGACACAGAGGTCAGCGGTACCTTTACACGCAAATCAACAAGCACCGGAAAGCCTTCTGTTGGTGTATTTAATGCTGTTCAGGTCATTTTTACACCCGATGACCTTGAAAAGTATGCTCCTTGTGAAGGTACAGCCGTAGTCACCGTTACCAAAGCAAACTACAAGTTCGTCAACGAAAACGGTGAAGAAATTGTTCCTGAACTCACACTTCCCTACGGTACAACCTTTAACACGAATGACTTATTAGGCAATTCACTTAAGGCTTTTATCAAAGATTATGATGAGCTCAGCGGTGTTGACATTGTCGGTTCTCTCATTTTTGAAGCCGGTGATTATAAAACAGTTGCTCCCGTTGGCACAAACACATACAATGTGCGTGTAAGACCTTACAATAGCGGTACCAGCAACTACAATGTAACTGACCTTCAGTTTATTCTTACCATTGAGCCCGTTATTATCACAACAACTGCTTCATGGGGCACAAACGGCGTAATCAAAGGAAAACTCAGCCACGAGGCTAAGGGAACATTGGATATTTTTGTTGACGGAAAGCTTGTTGCCGATGATATCAAGGCAGGGGGCGCCAATAACGAATGGTCCGTTGATTATCCCATTCCCGCAACAGGCGATTACACAATCAAGGTTGTTTACAACCCCACCGAAAATGACCCCTATTCAATGGTTGATTTTGAAAAGGTTGTAACTGCAAAAATCAGAAGAAGCATCACTTATGCCGATCCGTCAGCCGTAAACCACAAAATCAACGGCGATGAAAGAACACCCATTGCAAAGCTTGGTGACACAGTTGAGCTTTCAACCTTTGGCGGTGTTGCTTTCCTCGGTTGGAAAATTACTGATGCAAGCGGCAACGAGGTTGACCTCGGTATAGCTGACCTTATGGCAACAGAAATCACCTTCACAATGCCCGACTGTGACCTCTTTGTTGAGGCAATGTATCAGAAAGATGAGCCTGCTGACGATAACGGCGGTCTTGATATTGATAACATTTTCGGTAACCTCGGTGACCTTACGGAAGGCGACAGCGAAAGCAAGCTTGTTAATATAATTAACAACATTATCGCATTGTTCAAAAACATCATTGAAAAAATCACGGGCTTCTTCCGTGCAATCGGTGATGCAACCTGAGTGAATTCGAAAGGCCCTCACCCGTCACTTCGTGACACCCTCTCCAGAGGAGAGGGCAAAAAAAGCCTTCTCTTTAGAGAAGGTGGCTGAGCGAAGCGAAGTCGGATGAGTTAACCCAAACAGATACAACAAACCAATCCAACATACAGTTCTATTCTCCTTAGTGAAAGTACCAAACCCCCGAGGTCTGACCCTTCGGGGGTTTGGTGCTTAAAATTATTTTTTTATTTCTGTTGACATTATTACTTCAAAAAGGTAAAATATAAAATACGGGAAAAATGCCCGAATTTGTTTTTAAGTTGGCGAGTATAATCCGAAGTAGCCTGAAAGCGTTTATTTTCAAGGCTTTTCGTTTCTTCGCCCTCGAAAGGCGTCAGCCTTTCATCATTCTCAGAAAACAAAAATCCAATAAAAATTCTTCACTTTCAGGTCGAAGATTTTTTGAATAGCGGATTTTTGTCAAAATGAGGCATAAAACGCAGTAAATCCTTTCGGATTTACGAGTATTTTAACAAAATATTGGCGAAAATCCGCATTCAAAAAACTATTTCGGATTATACTCGCCAACTTAGGAGGTGGGTCGCACAATGGATGGCGATAGTAAACCTAACGCGTGCAATTCAATAAAATCAGTGCAGACCCGACTTGTTCACCGTCAGGTCTGTTAAGAGGGTGAATCAAATGAATGAAAATGAATTTGGCGGACTTTATAAGCTTCTTGCCAAAAACAAGCTGAAAGAGCTTCGCGAAGAGCTTTCAGACATGGCTTATGCCGACATTGCGGAATTCATCATGGACCTTGACGACGATAAGCTTGCCGTCAAAATCTTCCGTATTCTGCCCAAGGATATCTCCGCAGACGTTTTTTCCTACCTTGAAACTGACAGCCAGACTGTTATTGTTCAGTCCATAACCGACAGCGAAATTGAGCGTCTTATGGATGACCTTTATGTTGACGATGCTGTTGACTTTCTTGAAGAGGTACCGGCAAACATTGTGCGCCGTGTGCTTGCTAACACAGACAAGGAAACAAGAGAAATCATCAACCGTTTCCTTAAATACCCCGAAAATTCGGCAGGCAGCGTGATGACCATTGAAATGGTTGAGCTTCACGACCGTCTCACCGTTGCCGAGGCAATCAAAAGCATCAGAAGAACCGGTGTTGACAAGGAAACAATTTACACCTGCTATGTTATTGACGATAAGCGTCACCTTGTGGGTACTATCCCCCTTCGCCGTCTTCTTTTAAACGACGAGGATACTCTTATCACAGACATCATGAGTGACGATGAGCAGCTCATTTTTGTGCGTACCATGGACGACCAGGAAGAGGTTGCCGCCGTTGCAAAAAAATATGACCTTCTGTCTGTTCCCGTAACAGATAAGGAGGACCGCCTTGTTGGTATCATCACCATCGACGATATCGTTGACATTATTGATGAAGAGGCTACGGAAGACTTTGAAAAGATGGCTTCACTTACCCCTTCAGAGGACGAATATCTGAAAACAGGCGTTTTTTCCCTTGCAAAAAACCGTATCGGCTGGCTGCTTGTGCTTATGATTGCGTCCACCTTTACAGGTCAGATTATCGAGGGCTTTGAAAATCAGCTTGCAACAATTGCAGGTCTTACTGCCTGCATACCGATGCTTA
>JAZSHL010000038.1:0-3544 GCA_045533205.1 Acutalibacteraceae bacterium
AGCTTTGGCGTTGGGTAAAGGAACAAACCTCTGCGCTGCGGAGTCTGCTGTTGAAGGCGGACTACATTTTTCTGCAAAGCAACGCCTGATGTCAACAAAAAGGGCGCTTTGCTTACTTTGGCGCTCGAATGAGCCAAAGTAAGTGCCCGAGCGGCATGAGCGAAACAAGGCTTATTTGGAATTCGGAATTCGGGATTCGGAATTGCGGGGAAGGGTTGTTCTGAGTTTGATTTTGATGCCGCCGAATTAACAATGAGAAAAGCTTTATATCTGAATGAATTGGCTTCATCATAAAATGCAATGCGAAGCATTGCATCCCTTGGCCCTTGGCTCTTAACCCCTATCCCATAGGCCCTAATACAATTTCACAAAAGTATTGAAAAAAAGCAAAAAATGGAGTAAAATCACCATATAGCTTAAATCAACTCAAAAATAAGAAGAAAGCAAAGGTAAAAAATATGAATATTATCGTTGCAGGCTGCGGAAAAATCGGTACTGCTATAATATCAACACTTATTGCAGAAGGTCATGACGTGACTGCCCTTGACAACTCTGACAGTGTCATTAACGAAATCACAAATATATACGATGTTATCGGTGTCTGCGGAAACGCAACGGACTGCGAGGTTATCGAGGAGGCAGGCGTTCACAAGGCCGACCTTTTTGTGTGCGTCACAGGCTCTGACGAATTGAATATGCTTTCATGCTTCCTTGCAAAGAGAATGGGCGCAAAGCACACTGTTGCAAGAATCAGAAACCCCGAATATAATGACCGCTCCCTCGGCTTTATGAAAAATGAGCTCAATCTTTCAATGGCAGTCAACCCCGAGCAGCTTATGGCTCAGGAGCTTTATAATATTCTTAAGCTCCCCTCTGCATTCAAGGTTGAATATTTTTCAAGGCGTAACCTTGAAATGATAGAGCTGCGTCTGAAGCCCGAATCCCCGCTTTGCGGCAAAAAGCTGTTCAAGCTTCGTGAAAAGCAGAAAATTGAATTTCTCATCGGTGCCGTTTTAAGGCAGGGCAAGGTTATTATCCCCGACGGTAATTTTGAGCTTCAGGCAGGGGACGTGATTTCAATCACTGCCGTGCCATCAGATATGCAGAAGCTTCTTAAGTCATTCGGTGTTCTGAAAAGAGAATCAAGAAACATAATGCTTCTCGGCGGCAGCAGAACTGCATATTATCTTGCAAAGCTTCTTCTCGCATCAGGCAACGATGTCAGAATTGTTGAAAAGGACCTTTCCGTGTGTGAGCATCTGAGCGAGCTTCTTCCCGGTGCTATCATGATTCACGGTGACGGTCTGCAGCAGGAGCTTCTTCTTGAGGAAGGTCTTCGTTCCCTTGACGCCTTTGTTGCCCTGACAGGTATGGACGAAGAAAATATCCTGATCTCTATTTTTGCAGGCAGCCAGAATGTGCCTCAGGTAATTTCAAAAATCAATCGCAGTGAAATGGTTGCAATGGCTGAAAAGCTGGGAATTGACTGTATTGTTTCAACAAAATCCGTCACATCGGATATTGTTCTGAGATACACAAGAGCACTTGAAAATTCCCGTGGCAGCAGCATTGAAACCCTTTATAAGCTTATGGACGGCAAGGCTGAGGCTGTTGAGTTCAAGGTGGGCGAGGGCTCGCCCGTCACAGAAACTCCCATCAAGGATCTGAAAATCAAGCCCGGTGTTCTTATTGCAGGCATCATCCGTCCCGGCAAGAAGGCATCTATCCCCACAGGTGATGACATTATCCGTGAGGATGATCGCGTTATCATTCTTGCTGCCGAGCATAAAATCAGCTCTCTGCAGGACATCATCAGGTAGGTGACAAAATGAACAGACGAATGGTGTTATATACGGTGGGCACTGTTATCAAAATTGAAGCTGCTCTGATGCTTCTGCCCACAATCTGCGCTCTTATCTATAAAGAAGAGTGCATAACCGATTTTCTCATTTCAATTGCAGCCTGTGCTGTTGCAGGCTTTGCACTGACTCTGATTTCACGCCCGGGAACTAAGGTTATCTATGCCCGTGAAGGCTTTGTTATTGTTGCAATTTCATGGCTGGCACTTTCCGCCTTCGGTGCTCTCCCCTTCTTTCTTTCGGGCGAGATTCCCAATTACATCGATGCATTCTTTGAAACGGTCAGCGGCTTTACCACAACAGGTGCCTCAATTCTGACCGATATTGAAGCCATGAGCAAGGGACTTCTTTTCTGGCGCAGCTTTACCCACTGGGTCGGTGGCATGGGTGTTCTTGTTTTCATGATGGCGATTGTGCCTTCGCTTTCTGACCGCTCCATCCACATTCTAAGAGCGGAGGTTCCCGGACCGATAGTGGGCAAAATTGTTCCCCGAATCAAAAAGACAACGGGTATTCTTTATATTATTTATATAGCACTTACGGCAATTGAAATTGTTTTTCTTCTTGCCGGAGGAATGCCTTTTTTCGATTCCCTTGTTCACGCCTTCGGTACGGCAGGTACGGGCGGCTTCGGAATAAAGGCTGACAGCATTGCTTCCTACAGTCCCTACCTGCAATGGGTAATTACGGTTTTTATGCTTCTTTTCGGTGTAAACTTCAACCTTTATTATCTTTTGCTTATTAAAAAATTCAAGTCGGTTTTCAAAAGTGGAGAGCTCTGGATTTATCTCGGCATAGTAGGTATCAGCATCGCCGTTATTACCGTAAACATTCTTTCTTTTTACGAATCCTTCGGTAAAGCCCTTACGGACGCCGCTTTCCAGGTCAGCTCCATAATCACAACCACCGGCTATGCCACGGCTGATTTTGACACATGGCCCGGACTTTCCAAAACCGTTCTGCTCACACTGATGTTTATAGGTGCCTGTGCAGGGTCAACGGGCGGTGGAATTAAGGTTTCAAGACTTATTATTCTTGTAAAAACCATTAAACGCGAGCTGAAAAAGCTCCTTCATCCCAGAAGCGTTGATGTTATCCGTTTTGAAGGTAAGCGCCTTGACGAAGGAACAACCCGTTCAGTAAGCTCATACCTTGCAATTTATGCACTATTCTTTTTTGCAATTGTGCTTCTGCTCGGTTTTGAAAGCTTTGACCTTGAAACAAATATTTCTGCAGCGGCAGCATGCTTCAACAACATCGGTCCCGGTTTTAAAGCAGTAGGTCCCACGATGAATTACAGCCTGTATTCACCCTTTGCAAAGATAATTCTTTCCCTTGCAATGCTTTTCGGAAGACTGGAAATTTATCCCCTTATTCTCACGTTGTCCCCCTCAACATGGGTGAAAAAGTAAGGCAGAATTATCATAACTTTTGTGTTTACTCTTACCAGACAAAAAGGGGCGAGGAAAAAATGCGCAGAATGAACAAACCGAGCCCAAATATGCCGACAGCCGATAAGGCATAAAGCTAAAAGCTTTATTTTGGGTTACCCGACGGCGTACGAAGGTTCTCCGAGGGCGAGGTTGGTTTATAGCACAAAGCACAAAAACGCAGTTTTTGTCTGTTTGTAATGATTTTTATACTTTTAAAGGGTTTCTTTGGCGGTTAAAACCGAAAGAAACCCT
>JAZSHL010000059.1:0-30479 GCA_045533205.1 Acutalibacteraceae bacterium
GTGGACAAAATGTAAGGATGCTGAGGGATACAGAATATATCTTCTTGTTGATGGCAAGTGGAAAGCAATCAAAACTTTGCGTTCTACCTCATATGTTGTATCAGATCTTGCAGCAGGAGAAAAATTTACCTTTGCTGTCAGAGCCTATACCTATGAGGGAAAAGAACGTGTGTGGTCTCCTGTTTATAAAACTGTGAACGCTTTTTCAAAACCCGAAGCTCCTGAAATACATCTTGCATCAACTGCAAAGGGAAGAGCTACAGTTGCCTGGAATAATACTAATGGCGCAACAGGATATCAGGTATGGTATTCAACAAGCAAGAACGGAAAATATATTAAGCTTACCAATTGCAAGGCTGATACAAGGAAGTATTATAAAACAGGCCTTAAAAGCGGTAAGAAGTATTACTTCAAGGTCAGAGCATACATTAAAACGGAAAGTGGTTATGTATATTCCTCATGGAGTACAGTTAAGAATGTAAATGTCAGATAAGCATAAGCAAAGTTATCGTCGGGGAGTTCTCCCCGGCGATGCTGTTTTTTGTTGAAAAATTCACCGGAATCCGAGGTGCACGAAGGGTGTCGGGTGTTGCCACAGAAGAGCTTGCAGGGCAGGGGAACAGCATAACTTTTTGAAATAATTTATATTACATTATAATATATGCAGTGGAATTCAACGGTTTTTAATTGACATATGACACCTGAAAACAGCAAAAAGTGCATTTCGTCCTACAAAATCGGTTGTTTGTCGGAAACGGAAAAAAAGTGAAAAATTTGACGTATAATACAGACATCAAAGGAAAATACAGATCCGATGAACAAAAAAACAAAATTTTGGAGGAAAGAAAAATGTCATTACTTTATCTTGATCTGGCCCAGCTTACAGAAAGAGCAAACGAGCTCGAAATGCTCAACGAACAGCTTCTCACAGAAATCGGTGTACTCAACGAAAGAGAAGCAGAGCTTGCAGGAATGTGGGAAGGCGAAGCAAAGGAGGCCTTCAGAAACGCTTACGAATCAGATGCGATTCAGATGAAAAACTTCTACAACGCAATCAGAATTTATGTTCAGCAGCTGAGATTCATCATCGAGTGCTACAGAAGATATGAAGCATACAACTGCGAAGTAGCAGGCGCAAGAACATACGGCGGCTGCTGATAAGAAAAGAACAAAAGAAACTGAAAAAAGAAAAAGGAGATTTTAATCATGAATAGCAACGCAATATTGAATGTAAACGCACAGGACTTAATCAACACAGCAGATATGTTTGAACAGTCAGGAATCACAGTATCCCAGCTCACAGAAGAAATGCTCTGCCTTGCAACAGGTCTGAGCTCAGTGTGGGAAGGCGATGTATCCCAGATGTACATTTCAAAGTTCACTTCTCTGAGCGACGACATTGAAAGAATGGTCGGAATGATTTCAGAGCATGTTAACGATCTTTACACAATGGCATTCAATTACATGGATGCAGAAGCAGAAGGCATGAGCGCTGTTGAGGTTCTCAGCACTGATGTTATTATCTGATAAAGACAATTATTAACGGCTTTTAAGCTGATATAGCGTTAAAACAGTTCCCACAGTAAAAAAATTACTGTGGGAACTGCTTCGTTTTATATTTCGATTGAAAGTTATAACATAAGGTGCTATAATCGTTTTATTGATTTTATGTGTAGGAGAATTGTTGATGGATAATCTTTTTAAATGTACACGTAATACCCGTTCAATTTTGGATAAGAGCTTTAAATATATCAGAAGCGATGTTCCTATTGACATTACTGAAGATGAAAGATTGTTTTTACTTAAAAATGATATAACCGTCATTATTGATCTTCGAACAGACGAGGAAAGGGCTAAAAAGGAATGTCCATTGGAAAAGGATGAACGTTTTAAATATTTTTGTTTGCCTGTTACAGGTGGAAATGCTGTTCCGCAATCAACTGATGATGTTTCAGAGTCATACATAAATATGGTTGATGAATCGCTGAAGAAAACCATTGAATTTATTATAAACTGCAAATCAAATGTACTGTATTTCTGTAATGCTGGTAAAGACAGAACGGGTGTTGTATCTGCGATTCTGCTACATAAATCAGGTATGAGCAGAGACTGTATAATTGATGATTATATGAAATCAGGGTCAAACTTGAAAGATATGCTTGAGCTCTTCGCAAAGCAAAATCCTGAAGTAAACATAAATGTTATTACACCGCATGAAAGATATATCGATGAATTTTTAAATTGGTATATTCTTAATGAAGGAAAATGATATAAATTTTCTGTTTGATATATTATTTTTTGCAAGTAAAACTCACTTGATTCAATAAGGAGGTAAACAACTTGGCGTGGTATGACGAATCCGTTTTTTATCATATTTATCCCT
Source organism: Acutalibacteraceae bacterium (assembly GCA_045533205.1). Lineage (GTDB taxonomy): Bacteria > Bacillota > Clostridia > Oscillospirales > Acutalibacteraceae > UBA6857. The sequence continues at coordinate 2,384 of JAZSHL010000059.1, forward strand.
TAGGTATGACAGGGGCACCGAAGCTGAACGCATACGAAAAACCTGTTCATCGTCTTAATTCATTGCTGCCATGGATTTCACATATAAAAGAAATCGGCTGTAATGGGCTATATATCGGGCCGCTTTTTGAATCTGTCGGCCACGGATATGAGACAACGGATTATAAAAAATTAGACTCAAGACTCGGCACAAATGACGATCTAAAAAATTTTGTTTCCGAGTGTCATAAAAATGGGATCAGGGTAATATTGGACGGTGTGTTCAATCATACGGGCCGTGACTTTTTTGCCTTTCAGGATATTAAACAAAACCGAGAAAAATCCGTTTATAAGGATTGGTACTGTAACGTAAATTTGGGGGGCAATAACTCCTATAATGACGGCTTCTCTTATGAAAACTGGGGCGGATACGACCTCTTAGTGAAGCTGAATCAACATAATCCTGCAGTCAGAGATTATATCTGTGATGTTATCCGCTTCTGGGTCAGTGAGTTTGACATTGACGGAATCCGACTTGATGCCGCAGATGTTATGGATTTCAATTATATGAAGGCTCTGCGTCATGTTGCAAATGATGTCAAGGCTGATTTCTGGCTCATGGGCGAGGTTATACACGGCAATTATTCACGTTGGGCAAACGATGAAACCCTTCATGCAGTAACAAATTATATGCTGCATAAAGCACTGTATTCTGCCCATAATGACCACAACTATTTTGAGGTTGCGCACACAATTAAATATGTCAGCAATATGACAGGCGGAAAACTGAATCTTTATACCTTTGTTGATAACCATGATGTAGAGCGTATTTACACAAAGCTTAATAACAAGGCTCATTTTGTGCCGGTACATATCATGCTTTATACCTTACCCGGTATTCCGTCAATATATTACGGCTCTGAATTCGGCATCGAAGGCAAAAAAGAACGTTTTTCTGATGATTCATTAAGACCGCAATTGAATTATGAGGATTACAGGGATGCTGTTAAAACAAACCCCTGCACAAGTCTTATTGCAGCACTCGGTAAGCTTCGTCAGAATATATCAGCATTTGCCTACGGTGACTACAGAGAGCTTGAACTTCAGACAACCCATTTTGCATATGAGAGAAGCCTTGACGGTAGGTCGGTTATTGTCACTGTTAATAATGGCGACAGTGATATCAGTATGATTCTTTCAGCAGGTAATTCCGAAGAATACATCGGTGCTCTGACAGGGAAGAGGGTATGTGCAAAAGACGGACACATACACGTGAGCGTTCAGCCTGCTTCAGGTGAAATATGGCTTTCAAAAGAGCTTTACAGCAACAGTATTGCACCGGTTAAAACAGTTGAAATTATGAAGAAAAATAAGACTGTAAAAGCTGTACAGCAAAAGCCTCTTGCGGAATACAGCAAAACTGCAGAAAAATCTGACAAAGCTGATAACAGCATAAACACACAGAGAACCGAAAAGAAAACTCTGCAGCTGGAAAACAAGGAAGAAATAGTATCTGTTGACCTTAACAAACCTTATGAAGAGATGTCTGTTGAAGAGCTTCAGGAAGCGATTCTCGAAAAAATGAGAAAGAACGGACCTGTAACAGAATATATGCTCGGCACTGTTCGTGAAAACACACATCACGGTTCTTTGCTGAATTGGGTAAGAAGCTTTAACTGTTAAACTGATTATTTATGGGCAGTATATCGTGATGTACTGCCCATTCCACTATGCGTAGGTTGCGTTTTCCGTTTGCGAAGATTATAATATTTGCATAACATAAAAGGAGAAGGCTTTATGAATACCTACATAACTGCACAGACAATCAAAAGACTGCGTGAAGCCAAAGGCGTTACTCAGGCCGAGCTTGCTGAACAAATAGGGGTCAGCAGTAAAGCTGTTTCAAAATGGGAAACCTCAAAGGGACTTCCGGATATTTCACTTATTGAGCCTTTGAGTCACGCTCTCGGGGTTTCTGTTATGGAGTTAATGTCGGGAGAAACAGTTAAGAACAAAAATATATCTTCCAATATTATTTTTTCAAGGTTTTATGTCTGTCCTGTCTGCGGCAATGTGATACACACAATAGGGGAGACTTTAATCAGCTGTTGCGGAATAACATTACCTCCGCTTTGTGCCGAAGATCCCGATGAAGCACATGAAATAGAAATTGTACCTGTGGAGGATGAGCACTTTATAACTGTTCATCACGATATGACAAAGATACATTTTATTTCTTTTGTAGCCTTTGTAACCTCGGACAGAGTGCAGTTTGTAAAGTTTTATCCGGAGGGTAACGCAGAAACACGACTTCAGCTTCGTGGCAGAGGATATTTGTATATTTATTGTAACAAACACGGACTGATGAAAAAGAAAATATAATTTTAATATTACTTAACGCTACATTAGAAAATGAGTAAAGAATTCCCACAAAGACACTTCAATCTTTGTGGGAATTTTACTTTGGTTTTGTATGAATCAGTTAGTTGAATAGTAGAAATAATTTCCGATATTCAAGGGCTGAAGCCTGTAGAAGAATCTGAAGAACTTCTTTTTAACAGCACTGTTTTTGAATTTGATATTATTTGCGCAGGTTACTCTGATTTCTTTAGGAGTGTTATTGAAGTGAACTGTTCTGCTTTCACCTGCGGCAAGGCAGAAATAGTTGTCGTCGGGTATTTCATCACTGTCAATGAAAACATTATAAGCAAAGCTGTCAGAGGTGAGAGTAAGACTGTTCCCGTTAAGCTCCGTTTTAATGTTTGCTTTTTTCAGCTTCAGATTGGCAGGTGAAGTGAAAATTTCCGTAATAACCTGATCGCCGAATTTAAGCTGCAGAATTGATTTGTCTGTCACATTGATCTCACCGATTTTTTTGAAGCTGTTTGGCTCAAGTGAAATGTTGTATCTCTGCTGCTTGCCTGACAGAAGAAGCTTGGCGGTCAGGGGCATATCAATTTTTTCAAGGGTATCATTGTGAGCGAAAATTATTGCTTTTCCCTTTTCTTTTTTGCAGCTTACCGTCACAGGCGCAAAGAATTCCTTTGCTTTATACTGAAGTGCCTTCGGCACACCTTCAAAATCAACCGACGACCAGCTCGGACAGTTCCATACATCGTTATACTGCCAGAAAAGAGATCCGTTGCATCTGCCCTTGTTCTGCCTGAAATGTACGGTTGCATTTTTTATACATTCTGCCTGCACGATACCTGTAAGATAGGGCAAATCTGTGAAGGATTCAGGAAAATCGAACATCTCAGTCAGATAGAAGAGCATTTTCGGGTTGCCGCCGATACACTTCTGATGTCTGTTGAATGCGGCTGAATTGATATCATATTCGCTTTCGGGTGCAAAGGTGCGGATTGACTTCATTGAGGGCAGTGATTCGAGGCCGAATTCAGAAAGGAATCTGGAATATCTTGTTGTGTAATAATCCAGCTTTTTAAGTCCGTGCCATACGTTCCACATATGAGTGTCACCGACATCGTCGCTTGAGCAATCCTTGAAGCATTCACTGCCGATGGGTGAAGTCGGTATATACGAAATATCAGTCAGATTTTCAATGAAATCGGGAAGCGTATGATAGAAAAACTCTTCGTGGGCTTTCATAAGCTTTGTAGTTTTTGGCATGAATGAAAACATTGTTTCAATTTCGTTGTTGCCGCACCAGAGAGCGAGTGACGGATGGGTAGTGAGCCTTTCTACATTTGCTTTAACTTCCTTGAGAACATTATCTGTAAAGTCTTTCTCATAGAAGGGATAAAGCTGACAGGCAAAGCAGAAATCCTGCCAGATGAGAATACCTCTTTCGTCACACTGACTGATAAGATAATCGCTTGCATACCAGCCGCCGCCCCAGATTCTGATCATGTTGAAGTGTGATTTCTGCGCCATGTCGAGATAGTAATCAACAGTATCGTTATTGCTGTCTTCATATATTGCTGAAAAGGGAATGAGGTTTGCTCCCTTTGCAAAAATTTTTTCTCCGTTGAGAACAAAGCAGAAATTGCTGCCGTATTCGTCATTGCTTCTGTCAAGATAAAGTGAACGAAGACCGATTTTTCTTTCAACATGATCTTCATCGTTTTCGAAAATGACAGTATAAAGAGGCTGCTTTTCTTTGCCGGAAAGCTCACGTGTATACCAGAGCTCAGGATTTTTTATTTCGAAACTATTATTTTCATCCGGCTTCAGAACAGCTCCGTCAGGGCATATGATTGATATTTTGTCAGCGTTGTCGGCTGACACCGTAACAGTCGCTTTTTCTTTTGTAGTGGTCTGTGAAATTTTTATGTTTTCAATTCTTCTGTCAAAGCAGATAATCTCAATTCTTTCAAGTATGCCGCAGAAGGGGATGCAAGGGCCCCAGTCCCATCCGAAATGGCAGCCGGGCTTTCTTATGTAGGGAATGCCGTCAATTCCGTTTGAGTTTTTGGGCAGAGGATTTTCTTTCTGTCTGTTATTGATGTAGTTCACGGCAGACTCAAAGTGAAAAACAATTTCATTTTCTCCTGCATGAAGAAATTCCTTTATTTCTTCGTCAACGGGCACATATGCGTTTTCACTTCTGAAAGCCTCTTTGCCGTTTATAAAACAGGTGCAGAGAGTGTCAAGACTCCCGGCAAGAATATGAATGTGCTCTTTTTTCAGCTCATCATCCTTCAGTGTGAAGGTTCTTCTGAACTCATAGTCATTTTCACCAATGGCGATTCCTTCCTTTTCGTCGCCGGAAATCAGCGGATTAACTACCGCACCGTTTTTTATAAGGTTGCCGAAGTCAGTGCCGGGTATAGAAGCATCATATTCTTTACTGTCGGTACAGTTTTTTAATTTCCATATTCCTTCAAGATTTATTTTCTTCATATTGACTCCTTATTTATTGATTTGTTCTTAATCCTTTCGGATAATGATTTTTTGCTCTGCCGTTTACAACCTTTGCTCCGCCGACGCTGCAGCCGTCAACAGTGACAACTGCCCAACCGTTTTTACAGTCGGTGTCAAATTCCTCGCCGTGAAGATATTTCCTGATTTCTTCACTGTCGGATGTAAGCTCAATTTTTCTTCTGAACAATGCTGACATAGCCATGAAAAACTGGTGGTGGGGGAGAATGTAATTTTTGCGTATTTCACCGATTGTGACACCGCAGGAAAAAGCAGTGCCCTTTTTTACTTCAAAGTCCGGTGTGAAATAAACAGGATTTCCGTTGTACATAATAACTTTATTTTTGTCATAGTCTGTAAGAATATCGTCAAGAAAGTCGAAGACAATTTTGTCAGCCTTTTCGCTCTTTCCTCTTATGACGGGCTTTTCTTCGTCATAGGGAGTGTTCCTGTTATGAAGAACAGCCATAAACTGACCTTCGCCTCTGCTTTTGTGGGGATAAAACCTTCTGGCAAAATGTATATCAGAACAATTGCAGCCGTCAAAGTGAATGCCGTCACAGGTGCTTTCCCTGACTTTATCTTTAACAGGCAAAATTTCAAAATCGGGGTGCGACTCAAGAAAGCTGTCAACGGTCATTTCGTTTTCTTCGAGGGAGAAGGTGCAGGTCGCATAAATGATATATCCGCCGTCTTTAAGGCAGAGCGTTGCATTGTGAAGAATTTCCATCTGTCTTTCAGCGCATTTCAGAACATTATCAATGCTCCATTCATCAATTGCAGCTTCTTCTTTTCTGAACATGCCCTCACCTGAGCAAGGGGCATCAACCATAATCAGATCAAAGGTTTTGGGAAATGTCTTGGCAAGTTTTTTTGTATCCATGCAGGTGGTGACTGTGTTTTTAAGTCCCAACCGTTCAATGTTGCCTGTCAGAATTTTACAGCGTGAGGGAATAATTTCATTTGAAACAAGAATGCCGTCCTTACCGAGCTTGTTTTTCAGCTGAGTGCTTTTGCCGCCGGGGGCAGCACACATGTCAAGAACTTTCCAACAAGGCTCGATATCCACACATTCTGCAGGTGCCATTGCACCGGGCTCCTGAACATATATCATGCCTGCATGGTGACAGGGGTGATTGCCGACCTTGTCATAATTGAGATAATATCCGTTTTCAACATAGGGAATTTTTTCCTTGCCGAAAATATTTATTTTTTCGAAACTTTCAATGTTGATTTTACCGGTGTTGACTCTGAAGCCTTTTATCGGCTGTTGCTCAAGGGATTTTTCATAAAGCTCATATTCATCAGAGAGAAGAGCTTTCATTCTGCTGACATATTCTTCGGGAAGCTTCTTCATTCTGTGTCACTCTCCACATTCATTTCTATATGAAGCATGCACATTGAAAGTGCGGCAATTGCGGCAGTTTCTGTTCGAAGAATTCTGCTTCCGAGGGAAATCGGAAGTCCGCCGATATTTACTGCTGCTTCAACCTCTTTTTCTTCAAATCCGCCCTCGGGACCTATTAAGATGCCCACAGACATGCCTTGCTTTATTTGTAAAAGAGCCTCTTTTGTGGCTATCATGCCTCTTTCGTTTTCGTAGGGCACAAGCAGAATATCAAGCTCTTTTGCCATCTCCAGTGCTTGCTTATAGCTGACAGGCTCCTGTACAGTGGGAATAATATTGCGCTTGCTCTGCTTTGAGGCACTTTCGGAAATCGCCTGCCAGCGCTGCGTTTTACTGCCTTTTTTCTTGTCGTTGAGCTTCACAACACATCTGTTCATTTCTGTCGGTATAATCTCATAAACACCAAGCTCAACAGCCTTCTGAATTATCAGCTCCATCTTATCACTTTTGGGAAGAGCCTGAAAAAGTACAAGCCTTACGTCTAACTCAGTATTATTATAATTTTCTTCTTGTATAACTGCCACTGCCACATCGCCTTCGTAAGAATCAAGACAGCATAAATCGCTTTTTCCGTCACAGCTGACAAGAAAAATATCACCCTTATTCATACGAAGTACATTTTTTATATGATTGAAGTCAGCACCGCTTATATAGTATCTGTCAGTCTGTTTGTTACCTTTGTCAACAAAGAAATTAAACATTGTTCCACATCCTTTTGTAACATTATAGCAAATATATATAATCATTACAACAATTAATTTGGAATAAAAGAGTGTAAAACAGTCTTTTAGCAATAATAAGCACAATATTATTTGTTCTGCTCTTGATTTTTTTGTGCAAAAGTTCAATTAAATTATTGACGAAATGTTAACTTGATGTTATAATTACAGTGTGTAACTAAAAACAGGTATATTCACTTTGCTGACAAAAAAACGGAATGGATGCAAGCGTTCACCAAAAGCATAGGGAGGTCAGATGTGTTGAATGCTTTCAGATGTTCTTTTGTCACTTCAGATTAAATCGGTTTTAATCTGTAATTCAGAAGTAATATACTTACACAAAGGAGGAAAAGCACATGAAAAAAACACATTTCAAAAAAGCATTTTCAATTTTTATGGCATGTATGATGCTTCTGTCATGCTGGGTTTGGGTAGCTCCGACCAAGGCTGACGCAGCAACTGTCAGTTTCCCGATAACAATCCGTTTTTCACCGAAGACATCAAACCCGTCCGGACATATCAATGTCTATTATTTCCCTTGGAAAGCTGACAATTCAGGCTTTGATACAAGCCAGACAAATCAATATACAAATGTTATCAACAGTTATACCGGTGATGGGTATGCCAACAACGGCACAACATATAACGCTAACTTCAACATTACACAGGGCTGGCCCTGGAAGGTTGAAATCAGAGTGCAGTCAGGTACTGTGCGCTTTTTAGGCTTCTTCATCAACGGTGTCGAAACAACAGGTATGGTTGCCAATAACAATGAAGGCTATGATATTAAGGGTGCCATAACCAAGCATTGGGCTTATAACGACAACGATAACCTCAGTTCAGGCAGTATTGCAAATAAGAACTGGAGTGTTTCCGTTCCGACCAGCATCACTTCAATGGCTAATATTGATGCAACTATTCCCAGCCTCAATTCTCCCAACACTCTGTATTATACAAGAACTGCCACTGTAACTGACCAGTACGGTGTTACATGGCCTGTTCCTGCAGATTATAAACTTTCTACATCTCTTTCATCAAGCGGCTCAGCACCGGGAACAGGTGTTTCATATGATGCCGGCGGAAACGGATATTCAAACGGTGTAAGAGTTTATGTTACTGAACAGGCGCAGAAGCTTAAAACCAACACATCGTCATCAACATATTATCTTTTTGCAACAAAAGGCAATCTGCAAACATATGCAACAATCAATCTGACACATCCGACATATACCGTAAGATTCAATGATGCTGACGGCAATTCAATTCAGTCAACAAACACCCATGTTTACGGTTCAAGAGTAACACCTCCGGCTAATCCCTCAAAGGCACCTGACAGTGCTAACCATTATAGCTTCATGTCATGGGATTCAACTGCTTATGAATTTGTTGAAGGCGACACTGTTATCAACCCCACATATTCAGGCACTTCACACAGCTTCACCGGTGCTTATGTTTATAACGGTGACGGAACACATTCACGCAAGTGTACAAGCTGTGTTATGACAGGACCTGCATCAACCTGCTCAGGCGTATGGACCGGAGGCAGTGTGGCTCATAACAAGACTTGCGGTGAGTGCGGCAATGTTGAAACTCACACACCTAACTTCGCTGAAATTAAGAGTGAAGCTAACATCAAAGAAAACGCAACCTGTACAACAGGTACACTTTATTATAAGAGCTGCTCAATCTGCGGTCGCAAGAGCGGAACAGAAACCTTCTATGACAACGATGTAAGCGGTCATGTTTATGAAGCTGTATCAACAACACCTCACACCTGTGATCAGGACGGTTACACAACATATGACTGTGCAAACTGTGATGCAACCTATAATGAATACTATGTTTTAAATGCTGACGGCACATATGCAACTGATGCGAACGGAGATAAGATTCTTGCGGATCCAAAGGCACACACATGGGCTGACAAGCTGTCAGACAAGGGCGAAGGCTATCACGGTAAGGTCTGCACAGCATGTAATGATGCGTGGACAGAGGTCGATGAGCACACATGGACACTCACAAACACTGACAGCGATCCTACCTGCACAGAAGATGGCAGTGCCGACTATGAATGTACCTGCGGTGCAACAAATCTTGATGTTGTTCTTCCGGCAACAAATCATAAGAACACAACAGCAGTAGACAGGCAGGATTCAACCTGCACTCAGATTGGCTATGAAGCCGGCGTCTTCTGTAACGACTGTAACACCTATATTTCTGGCCACGCAGAAATTCCTATGGTTGCACATAAGCTTGCTGAAACTGCATATAACGGTGCAACATGTGAAACAGACGGTAATATTGCATATTGGACCTGCTCCGAATGTGGTAAGATCTTTTCTGATGCAGCTGCAACAGATGAAATCGCACTTGCTGATACTATAATTCCTGCACTTGACCATGATTATGTGGCAACTGTTACAAAGGAAGCTACCTGTATTTCAGACGGTGTAAAAACTTATACATGTAAGAATGATCCATCACATAACTATACAGAAGCTATTACTGCTACCGGTGAACACGTTTATGGTGATTGGGAACAATTTAACAAAGGCATAACTCACAGACGCTATTGCGTATCAGACATAAATTGTAGTGTTCATGAAGAAGGTGATCATAGCTTCAGCGGTGACCTTTATCCTGCAGCTGATCTTATCGGATACCATCAGTATGAATGTGAAAAATGTGATGCACTTGGTGCAAATATGAGCGGAAAACCTGTTCTTAACGGCCTTGAAGAATGTTACGGTGAAGGTGTTAAATTCACCAACACAAACAGTGCAGACGGTCACACTGCAACTTGTGTCTGCGGCAACACAAAGACAATGGCTCACCGCTGGGCCGGTTGGTTAGCTGATCCTGAAAACAAGACAGACGATAACGGTCAGATGACAAATAGCTGCCTTGACTGCGGATATACAACCTCCACCACCTGTACTTATAAAGTTGATGCAGAAGATCCCGCATCCTGCACAGAAAGCGGTTACAGAACATGGAAGTGTTCAGAATGTGACAACGGATACACAGAAATTCTTTCACCGCTTAACCACAATGGTACACTTGTTCAGGTTGATGCAAAGGAAGCAACCTGCACAGATATCGGCTGGGATGCATATGAATACTGCACAGCATGTGATTACACAACCTACAATGAAACCTCTGCAAAGAATCACAACGGTACACTTGTTCAGGTAGGTGCAAAGGAAGCTACCTGCACAGATATCGGCTGGGATGCATACGAATACTGCACAGCATGTGATTATACAACCTATGTCGAAATACCTGCTTTTAACCATGACTGGTCAGCAGAGACAGGTTCCTGCGGAAATTGCGGCATTTATTGCGACCATGCAGGTGTTACTGGTGCAACCTGCAGTACAGCTGTGACATGCGATGTCTGCGGTTATGATGTATATGACTATACAAATCACGAAGGTGAATATGTAACTGTATGGTATAATGACGATAATCACGTTTCAGAGTACGAATGCTGCCACCTTAATCCTGTTTTTGCACCTCATAACTATAAGAACTTCACAATCACCAGTGAAGCTGATTGTGAAAACAATGCTTTTGAAACAGGATATTGTATCTGTGGTATACCTGTCGTAAGAGAAATTCCTGACAGTAAGCTTGGTCACGATAAAGTAACAGTTCCCGGTTATGCTGCAACCTGCACAGAGTCCGGTCTCACTGACGGCGTAGTTTGTGAAGTGTGTGATGAAGTTCTTGTAGAACAGACGATAATTCCTGCTACAAACCATGTCGGCACACTCGTTCAGGTTGATGAAAAAGAAGCAACCTGCACAGACATCGGTTGGGACGCATACGAATACTGCACAGCATGCGATTACACAACCTACAACGAGCTTCCCGCAACAAACCACGAGGGCACACTCGTTCAGGTTGATGAAAAAGAAGCAACCTGCACAGACATCGGTTGGGATGCATACGAATATTGCACAGCATGTGATTACACAACCTACAATGAAATCTCTGCAAAGAATCACCACGGGTCACTCATTCAGGTTGATGAAAAAGAAGCAACCTGCACAGATATCGGTTGGGATGCATATGAATACTGCACAGCTTGTGACTACACAACCTATGTTGAGATTCCCGCAACAAACCATGCTGATACACTCATTCAGGTTGATGCAAAGGAAGCTACCTGCACAGATATCGGTTGGGATGCATACGAATACTGCACAGCATGTGATTACACAACCTACAATGAAATCTCTGCAAAGAATCACAACGGTACACTCGTTCAGGTAGGTGCAAAGGAAGCAACCTGCACAGAAATCGGTTGGGACGCATATGAATACTGTACAGCATGTGATTACACAACCTACAACGAGCTTCCCGCAACAAACCACGAGGGCACACTCGTTCAGGTAGAAGCTGAAGAAGCAACCTGCACAGATATCGGTTGGGATGCATACGAATACTGCACAGCTTGTGATTACACAACATATGCAGAAAAGGCAGCACTTGACCATGATTATGTTGATCATGAAGGTAAGGCTGCAACCTGCACAGAAGACGGCTGGAAGGCATATCAGACCTGCTCAAGATGCGATTACACAACCTATGAAAAGATTGATGCAATCCGTCACGAAGGTCACCTCGTTGCAATGCCCGGTAAGGCTGCAACCTGTATGGAAGACGGCTACACAGAATATATGCACTGCGCAAACTGTAATGCAGATATCGGTAAAAAGGTAATTGCAGCAATCGGACATGTGGATGAAAATGACGACGGTGATTGCGACAACTGTGGTAAGGACCTCGGCACACACTCAGACCGCTGCGGATGTATCTGTCACAAGGACAACCTTCTTATGCACTTCCTCTTCAAGATTATCAACTTCTTCTGGAAGCTGTTCAAGATCGGTAAGAGCTGCGAATGCGGTAACGTACACTATTAATTCAAACAAAGAAAAAAGAGCCACGCTTGCGTGGTTCTTTTTTTATGAGATTTCTGTTGTTATATATTAAAAATAAATAATATATTAATTGTTTATATTCACTTGAATGATTGATATTTTTATGATAATATATAATAAGCATGAATTAAGCTTTTATTTGCTTAATTGCATCTGAGTGAGAACGGAGGAAATGAAATGAATAAAAAATTCAAATCTTTTGTTGCATGTATGCTTGCAATTATGACTCTTGGCCTTGTCATGGCTCCAGCTGTCAGTGCGGCAGAATCGAAATATGAAAATGATTTGCCCATTGTGTATGTCAAGGGTGCAGGCCGTGAAATTTATACAGCAGACGGAAAGCAGATAATGCCTTTCGTTGTTGAGCCTGAAGACCAGATTATGGAAGAATCTGACAGGCTTCTTGCTGCTTTTGCAAGCAGTATGCTTTCAAAAAACTGGGATACCTTCTGCGACGAGCTCGTTGAGGTTATGTCAGAGGTTTATAAGGATGCTGTTCTTGATGAAAACGGTGAGGCATCAGACGGAAGCCACATAAAGCCTAATGCAAAGCCCAAAAAGAAAACAGCAAACTATTATCTCAGCGATTATATGTTTAATTATGATTCAAGACTTGACCCCTGGGAGGTTGCACCGGAGCTTGATGCTTATATCGATCAGGTGCTTAAGGCTACAGGTAAATCAAAGGTACAGATTGTATCACGCTGTCTCGGTTCAAACTATGCAGCTGCATATCTTACAAGATACGGTGCCAAAAAGGTTGAAACCTGTGTTTTCTATGTTCCCTCAACAAAGGGCACAGTTGTCTGCAGTGAATCCTTCAGCGGAAAATTCAGATTTGATGCTGATCTTATCAATGACTATGTCAATAACTATATGGGCGAAAGTGACGAAAACATGATCGGTCTTATTCAGTCTGTTGTTTCCGTTACTCATGCTATGAGCATTCTTCATTCAGGTGCTGATCTTGTCAAGTCAGTGTATGATCAGATATCTGCAAATGTTGTTCCCCGTCTTCTTCTTGCCTCATATGCTACAATGCCTGCATATTGGAGCATGGTTGACGATGATAATTTCGAAGAAGCAAAGCGCCTTATCTTCGGTGAAAACGCTGCAAAATATGCAGGTCTTATCAAGAAGATTGATAATTATCATTATAATGTGATGAACAACATTGATGTTACTCTCAAAAATCTCAAAAAGCAGGGTATGAAGGTTGCTGTTATTGCAAAGTATAATGTTGCTCTGCCGCCGATTTTTGAAAGCAGCTCAAAGCAGGCAGACGGCACAATCGAGCTTTACAACCTGTCCTTTGGCGCAACATCAGCCGATATGGGCAAAACTCTCACAAGAGCATATCTTGAAGAGGTTAAGCTTACAGGCTCCTCAAAGTATATTTCACCCGATCTTATCATTGATGCTTCAACATGCCTTTTCCCCGATTATACATGGTTTGTCAAGGATTCACCCCATGAAGATTTTGCAACAAGCATCAACAAAATCATTTATGAAGTAATCAAGAGTAAAAAGCAGGTTACTGTTAACACCAGCGAGGAATATCCGCAGTTCTTGCAGTACAAGACAAATAACACTCTCACAGAGGTTGAAAAGCCGAAGGCAAACGGAAACACCGGAAATGAGGGAAGCTTCCTTGAAACAATAATGGGTATGTTCGGAAAGATTCTTGCCTTCTTCAAGAGCCTGTTGGGTATTTTCGGTATATAAAGGAGAATTAAAATGTCGTATATTGAACTTAACGAAAGTAATTTTTCTGAAGAAATTAAGGATACTGCTCCTGTTTTTGTGGATTTCTGGGCACCCTGGTGCCAGCCCTGTCAGATGCTTTCTCCCACAATTGAAGAGCTGGCTGATGAGCTTGACGGTGAGATTAAGGTCTGCAAGCTTAACTGTGACGAAGCAGGGGAGATTGCAATGGAAATGGGAGTTATGTCAATTCCTTGCATGATTCTTTTTAAAAACGGTGAAGAAGCAGACAGAATCGTCGGCCTTCATTCTAAGGATGATATCCTTGCTTTTATCAACAAAAACAAATAATCAGAACAAAAAAAGGGATGCTACCGATATGTAGCATCCCTTTTTTTGTTTAGCTGATTGCTTCTTCAAACACTCTTTTTGTTGAGCTTCCGTCGCAGGCAGACATGAATTTTTTTCTGAATTCTGCCATTTTCTGCTTGTCATAATCCTTTTCTGCATTTAAAATCGCAACTGCAAGCTCTGAGGTTGTTTTAACTATTTTTCCCGGCACAAGCTCTTCATAGTTATAATAAAAGCTTCTGTGGCTGTCATAGCTTTCAAGGTCGTAGGAAAAGAAAATCATCGGTCTGTCGAAAAGTGCGTATTCAAAAATCAAAGATGAATAGTCAGAAACGACAATATCAGCAAAGCAAAGTGCTGATGAAATCTGAAACATATCTGAAATGTTATAAACAAAGCTCTGCATTTCTTCGGGAAGCTGACTGACAGAAAAGCCTTTTGAAAGATGAGGGTGAAGCTTTATCAGAATTGTATAATCATCGCCGAGTGTTCTTTGCAGCACTTCAAAATCAATCATCAGCTCATTGTGTGAAGCCTTTATGCTGTCGCCACGGTAGGTGGGCGCATAAAGGACAAGCTTCTTATTTTTAAGAGCAGGAAATTTCTCAAGCAAAATATCCTTCTGAGAAGAAACAAATTTTTTGTCAAAAAAGATGTCGGTTCTCGGCACACCCAGAGCTGTGACCTTCTCAATGGGAGAGCCGAAGGCTTCGGCATAAATCTCTCTGATGCTTTCAGAGGAGGTCGTAATAAGTGAGTAGGTTTTATGAACATTGTATTTCTCAAAAAATTCAGATTTCAGCCCCCATGAGGTTTCTCTTGTTGAATATCCCCACTTTTTGAAAGCACCGCATCCGTGCCATATCTGTATAAGCTTTGTGTTTTTTCTCGGCTCGTTGGCATAGGCCGGGAGATAGTAATCACAAAGGAAGGTGCATTTTGCTCTCGCATAGAGCCTCTGAAATTTAAGATCACTCTTGATTTTGTTCCATTCATTTTTATAAATTACACGGCTTGAGGAGTCAAATTTGAAAATGAATTGAGTTTTATATCCGTTTTCCAGAGCGTATTTATTAAGGCTTTCATATTCGGGTGGGATATTCCGATCGCTTGCGGCAACAAAAAGAACAGTCGTTTTTTTGATGGGAAACATCCGATAAAAAGAGAAGGCAATTTTCCAGAGCCTGAAAAGAAAACGGTTGAGAAGATTTCTGTATTTCTCTTTATGGAGGTATTTATAGTAGTGGTTATTCAGCCTTTTTATAATTCTGTCTTTCACATTGATCCTCCTTCTTTAAATTCAACTCATTCATTATACTATAAACTTATCATTATTTCAAGACAAAGAAAAAAGGACCTTCCAAAGGAAAGTCCTATATCACAAATTTCGTCTGATCAGATGGCACGAGTAACCTTACCGGAACGCAAGCAACGTGTGCAAGCATAAACTCTTTTAGGTGAGCCGTTAACGATAGCCTTAACACGCTTTACATTGGGTTTCCATGTTCTGTTTGAACGTCTGTGTGAGTGAGAAACTTTGATGCCGAAGGAAACATCCTTACCGCAATATTCACATTTTGCCATGTGTCGCACCTCCTTAAGAAATATAAATAAACTACATAAGCAGTTGATATAATAGCAGAAAACATAACAAAAAGCAATAGTTTTTTCAAAAAAAAATAATTTTATTTTATTACACTGCAGAATGTCCTGACATAAGGCAAGAGTTTACTTTTTCGGATAAATGATTATGTTTTTTCACAAATTATTAAATTATATTTTTCGCTGTCTGTCAGTTGACATTTTATTTCTGTTAATCTATAATTGAAATATATGTCAAGGAGGTAACAATAATATGAATAAAACAGTCAAAAAATCAATTTCAGTCCTTTTATCTTTAATTATCTGCTTTGCGTGCCTGAGTGTTGTGTCCTTTGCAGCTGACTCTGATCCTCTTCTTTACAGCGTGACAGAAGATGGCACGGCTGTTGTTGTCAAGTGTGATGCTGACGCAGAGGGTACGGTTGTTGTGCCTGCTGTTGTCACAATCAAGGGCAAAAGCTATGATGTTGTCACAATCGGCAAGGGAGCCTTTGAGGATTGTGCAGAAGTTACTGCTATTTCAATTTCTGAGGGAATCAGAACCATCGATTCAAGAGCATTTGCAAATTGCACTGCACTCACTGATGTTTATGTTCCTCAGAGCCTTACAATCTGCCAGTATACAGCCTTCAGCGGCTGCGAAATTGTAACTGTTCATTGCTATTCCTCAAACTATCAGTTCTTCACCGTTTACGGCCTTAATCAGAATCTCAAAATTGATATCATTGACAGCGAGGACGAGGACAGCTTCTTACCCGGCAGTGATGCAGGCATGACAAGCACCATCGTTGATCTTATCAAGAGAATTATTCTGATGCTCTTATATTTCTTTATGAATTCAGCATCAAACAACGCATAAAATTATAGTAACCACCCGAGCTTGTGCACTGAGCCCGGGTGATTTTTTTCTCTTTTTGTCTTGATGTTAAAATTATGTTGTGATATAATATTTTGGAAATATTTGTATTATTTGTCAAGGAGGAAGAAATATGATCTCTTTTACTAATGTATTTCATCAGTTTTTAAGCAAGGTTATTACTCTGGCTTTCACGGGCTTTTTCAGCATTTATTCATTGTTTACGGGTGTTCTTGCTGAGCCGCCTTCAGTGCCTGAGGATTTCACTCCCGTGATTCGCTTTGTTGCCTGCAGTGATGTTCACATCAACAAGGAGGTTAACGAAGAAACCGGTGAAGAGCATATCGACGAGGTTAATGTTGAAAAATATAACAAGGTACTCGAAACTGCATATACAATTGCACAAGAGGATGAAAAATATAACAAGCTTGATGCTGTTATCGTTGCCGGCGATATGACAGGCAGTGGCTTTCCCGAAGAATACGAGGTGTTCATGGGCATAACCGAAAATCACCTTAAAGAGGGTACAGAGTTTGTTCCCTGCATGGGTAATCATGAATTCATTGCTTACAGAGATAATGATGCAACTGTAGCTTATGATGTATACAAGCAGTATGTTAACGGTGAGGTTGACCTTCACACTGTTATCAATGGCTATCATTTCATCGCTGTTTCCTATGATGACAACGGTGATGAAACCTTCAAAACAAAGACAGACTGGCTTCGTGAGCAGCTTGATATTGCTGTTGCAGACACAGGGGATAAGCCTATCTTTGTCATTCAGCATCCCCATCCTGCACTCACAGTTTATGGCAGCATCAACTGGGGTAACTTCGAAATCAGAACTGTTCTTGAAAAGTATCCTCAGGTTGTTGACTTCTCAGGTCACTCACATTATGCAGCAAGCGATCCCAGATCAATCTGGCAGGGCTCCTTCACAGCTGTCGGCTGCAGCGGTGTAACAGGTGCCATGGGCAACCTTAACTATATTTCAGGCGATCAGTACGGTGACGGCGACAGCAGTGCATTCTGGCTTGTTGAGGTTGATGCTGAGGGAAATATCAGACTTCGTCTTTATGATGTTGTCAGCGGCATGTTCTTTGACGAGATTGATTATTATCTTCCTTCTTTAAGCGAAAAATCCTCAAAGGTATATAATTGGGCGAACATGTATTCACTTGACACAAAGCCTGAATTCCCCGAAGATGCTGAGATTTCACTTGTTGAAACCGAGGACGGAACAACTGAAATCAGCTTCCCCGAAGCAAGAGGCTATTTCAGAGCTGAAAATTACAAGGTAAGTCTTTCAAGAGGTCTTGAAAATGTATATTCAGCAACAGTGCTTTCAGACTACACAAGAGCAAACGATTTCACAAAGAACATCAATTTTGGTGAGCTCTCAGCAGGTGAATACTGTGTAACAGTCAAAGCCTACAGCCCCTATGCAAAAGGCGGAGAAACACTTAAGCTTACCTTTGTTGTTGAATAATTAATCATTGATAAAGCACCGGCCGTGTGTCGGTGCTTTTATAATAGTAAAAAATTTGCAAAGACCGAATATTTGTACTCTGATTTCAAAAAAATAGTTGATTTTTGAAAATATATCATGTATAATACAACTAACGAACATTTGTACGATAAATGGAGGAATTAAAAATGGCTGATAAAAACAGTGCTCTTAATGCTGCTCTTGCAAAAATTGAAAAGCAGTACGGTAAAGGTGCTATCATGCGTCTTGGTCAGAATCCCGACATGAATGTTGAAGCAATTTCAACCGGTTCAATCGGTCTTGACGTTGCAACAGGCATCGGCGGACTTCCTAAGGGAAGAATCGTTGAAATCTACGGTCCGGAATCATCCGGTAAAACAACTCTTGCCCTTCACTGCATTGCACAGGCACAGAAGGCGGGGGGCGAAGCAGCCTTTATTGATGCTGAGCATGCTCTTGATCCGGTTTATGCAAAGGGCCTTGGCGTTGATGTTGACTCACTTCTTGTTTCACAGCCGGATAACGGTGAAGATGCCCTTTCCATCACAGAGGCTCTTGCACGTTCAGGTGCACTGGATATAATTGTTGTTGACTCTGTTGCCGCACTCGTTCCCAGAGCTGAAATTGAGGGTGAAATGGGTGACAGCCATGTTGGCCTTCATGCAAGGCTGATGTCACAGGCACTTCGTAAGCTTACAAGCGTTATCGCAAAGTCAAACACACTTGTTATTTTTATCAACCAGCTTCGTGAAAAGGTTGGTGTTATGTACGGCAACCCCGAGGTAACAACCGGAGGACGTGCCCTTAAGTTCTATTCCTCCATCAGAATAGATGTCAGAAAAATCGAACAGCTCAAAGCTCCCGGCAACGAATTCATCGGTGCCAGAACAAGAGCTAAGATTGTCAAAAATAAGGTTTCACCTCCCTTTAAGGAAGCAGAATTTGATATTATGTACGGCACAGGCATTTCAAAGGTTGGTGAGCTTGTTGACCTTGGTGTCAAGTTTGAAATTATCAATAAGAGCGGCGCATGGTTCTCCTATGGCGAAACAAGACTCGGTCAGGGCAGAGATAATGTGAAGCTTCTTTTCCAGAGAGAGCCTGAGCTTGCAAAAGAAATCGAAGACAAAATTATGGCTCATATGCTCGGCATGAAGAGGTCAGCAGAAGAAAAAGATGATGAAAAAGAATCTGCTCCCACTGTGGTTGCGCCCAGAAGAAGCGCCGGAAATGTCAGAGCAAGAATTGACATCGCTGTTGACGATGACGAATAATGACATTGACATATAAAAAAGGAAAAGGGGACAAAATTCACATTTCGGTTGACGGTGAGTATTTTATGAGCGTTGACGAAATGTATTTCAGCTCCCTTTATCTTAAGAACGGACAGGAAATCACTCAGGATGAGCTGCTCACATTAAAGTCTGCTATTGAAAGCCGCCGTGCATTCAATTATGCAGTTTCTCTTCTTTCAAAAAGAGACCACAGTGAGTATGAGCTGCGCAGTAAAATGAAGCTCAAGGGTTTAGCTGATGGGGCAGACGAGGCTATTGAAAAACTGAAAAAGTTCGGATATGTTGATGATGAACATTTTGCATCACTTTTTGTCAGTGAGCTCATTAATGTGAAAAAATACGGAAAGCGGCGCATTGAGCAGGAGCTATACAAAAAAGGTATAGATCGTGATGTGATACGCGATGCTCTTGACAATGCCGAATTTCCTGAGGATGGACTGAAAACTCTTATAAAAAGAAAATATTTTCGTTATCTTAATGATGAAAAGGGTATTAACAAAACAATTAATGCCCTTTTGCGTCTCGGATATTCTTACAGTGAAATCCGTGATGCGCTTTCTGAAATTAATGACGAAGCAGATTTAGAGGTATCTGATGAATAAAATTGCAATGATTGGCCTGGGATGCCCGAAAAATCAGGTGGACGGAGAAATGATCCTGTCCTCACTTCAGGCAGACGGCTTTGAAATAACAGGAGAAATCGAGGATGCTGACATTGTCATTGTCAACACCTGCGGTTTTATTGATGATGCAAAAAAAGAGGCTATTGACACAATTTTATACGTTGCAGAAATGAAGGAACAAGGCCTTGTCAGAGGTCTTGTTGTAACAGGCTGCCTTGCTGAAAGGTATAAGGCTGAAATTTCCATGGAAATTCCCGAGGTTGATGCGGTTGTCGGCATCGGTGCCAACGGTGACATCGCAAAAATCTGCAGGGATGTTCTGAAAGGTGAGAAGGTCAACACCTTCCCGTCAAAATATTGCCTTTCGCTCGAGGGTGACAGAATTCTCACAACGCCTTCACATTATGCTTATCTGAAAATTGCAGAGGGCTGCTCAAATTGCTGCACCTATTGTGCGATCCCTTCAATCAGAGGCAAATTCAGAAGCCGTGAAATGGAAAACATCATTGCTGAGGCTGCAAATCTTGCAAAAGAGGGCATAAAAGAGCTTGTTGTTGTGGCACAGGACACAACCCGATACGGTATTGATCTGTATGGTGAATATAAGCTTGCTGAACTGCTTAAAGAGCTTTGCAGAATTGACGGAATCGAATGGATCAGAATTCTTTATTGCTACCCCGAATGCTTCACTGATGAGCTTATTGAAGTGATGGCAAGCGAAGAAAAAATCTGCAATTATATTGATTTACCCTTGCAGCATGCTGACGGCGATGTTCTGAAAAGAATGAACAGAACAGGTGATGAAAAGAGTCTGGCAGAGCTTATCGGCAAAATCAGAGCAAAAATTCCCAATGTGGTTATCCGTACAACCTTTATAACAGGCTTCCCTGGTGAAACAGAAGAAAACTTTGAAACCCTTTCAAGCTTCATCAATAATGTGAGGTTTGACCGTCTGGGCTGCTTTGCCTATTCACCAGAAGAGGGCACCTTTGCTGCAAAAATGGATAATCAGGTTGACGATGAAATTAAAGCACACAGAAGTGAAATCATAATGCAGCAGCAATATGAAATTTTTGCATCGAAGCAGGAAAGCAAAATCGGCACTGTCATGACTGCGATTGTTGACGGCTTCGACGAAGATAATATGCTCTACATGGGCAGAACATATATGGATGCTCCCGAAATTGACTCAAGTGTTATCATTTCAACTGAAGATGAATTACAGCAAGGGCAGTTTGTGCAGCTTAAAATCATCGGCGTTGATGACTGTGATTTGGTCGGTGAGGTTATCGGTCAGGATATTATCTGAACTCGCAATTTATTCTTGTAATGTGAGAGAAAGCAGTTTTTATACCCAGAACATTATAAACAAAGAACTGATATGCTCAGAAAAGGCTGTGTCTTATGATATATTTAACAACTTTTCACTTTCCGTCAAGAGATGAGGAAGAAGACTATTTTTTCGGCTTTAACCCTAAAAATATGCGAAATTGCTACACAACGAAGTATCCTTTTGAAATGTTCCGTTACAGAAGCTTGCCTGATGAATTTGAGTTTGATGATATAACAATAATCTGCGGCAACAATGGCAGCGGCAAAAGCACAATACTGAATGTCATTGCCGAAAAGCTTAATCTGAAACGCAGCTCACCTTTTAACTCGAGTGATTTCTTTGAAGATTATGTTGATCTTTGCGATTATACACTTGAAAAATCATTGTCCTGTAGCAGCCGTGTTATTACAAGTGATGATGTTTTTGACCGTGTTCTTGATATCCGCCGTGTAAATAACGGCATTGACTCTAAAAGGGAAGATTTGCTGCGTGAGTGGCTGGACAGCAACAGCGATAATGCCGATACAGCTCTTCACGGCCTTGATGATTACGAGCGTTGGAAAAAGGTTGCTGACGCAAGAAACAGAAACAAAAGCCAATCCCAGTTTATCCGTTCCCGACTTATAAGAAACGTTCAGGAGCGTTCCAACGGTGAAAGCTCTTTGTCGTTGTTTGTTGACAGTATAGCTGACGATGCCTTGTATCTGCTTGATGAGCCGGAAAACAGTCTTTCACCCGCGAATCAGCTTGAACTGAAATATTTTATTGAGGACTGTGTAAGAAATCATGGCTGTCAGTTTATCATATCAACACATTCACCCTTTTTGCTTTCATTAAAAGGTGCAAGAATATATGATATTGACTCAGATCCCGTCAAAATCAGAAAATGGACCGAGCTTGATTGTGTCAGGGTATACAGAAACTTTTTCACTGAAAACGAATACAGGTTCTCAGATTGATGCTGATATGCACAATAAAATTGTTGACAAATTTAATTGACAGGTATATAATGTATTAAACAAATATTCAAATGCGCTTAAAGGGAGAAGTAATCACACACCCTTCATCCAAGAGAGGAACTGCAAGGTGGAAGTGTTCTGTTGAAGAAGTGATGAAATGCACCCGTCAGCACCCGAGGGGAAATTGAGTATCCGAGGGCGTAAACCGGCGTTAACGGTAAGGCTATTATGATGTAGCTGAGTGATAAATCAGAGTGGAACCGCGTAATTTAACGCCTCTGTACCGAATTTTTTCGGCACAGGGGTTTATTTTTTTGTTTTAAGGTGATAATATATGTTTGAAAGAATGAAAGAAGATCTGCAGTGTGTCAAGGACCGTGACCCTGCAGCAAGATCAAATCTTGAAATAATGCTTCTGTATCCCGGTTACAAGGCTGTGAGAGCATACAGAAGAGCCCATTTTTTTCACAAGAAAAAGATGTATTTTCTTGCACGTGCGATCTCACAGTCTGCTGCAAGAAAGACAAATATTGAAATTCATCCCGGTGCTGAGATCGGCAGACGCTTTTTCATCGACCACGGAACAGGTGTTGTAATCGGTGAAACAGCAGTAATCGGTGATGACTGCACAATTTATCAGGGCGTAACCCTTGGCGGTACAGGTAAGGACCACGGCAAAAGACACCCCACTCTCGGCAACAATGTTCTTATCGGTGCAGGTGCAAAGGTGCTTGGTCCCTTCAAAATCGGCGACAATTCGAATGTTGCAGCGGGCTCGGTTGTTCTTTCGGCAATTCCCGAAAACTGCACGGCAGTCGGTTCGCCTGCAAGAGTTGTCAAGCAAAACGGCAGAAGGGTGGACAGGCTCGACCACATTCATACCCCTGACCCCATTGCTCAGGAAATCTGTGTATTAAAATCCAAAATAGAAAAACTTGAAAAGCATATCAAAGAACTGGAGGAAGAAAAATGAAAATTTTCAACACGCTCACAAGAAATAAGGAAGAATTAATTCCGATTAAGGAAGGCGAATTTAAAATTTACGCCTGCGGACCTACTGTTTACAATTTCATTCACATCGGTAACGCAAGACCTCTTTGTGTTTTTGATGTCATGCGCCGCTATCTCGAATACAGAGGCAACAAGGTTAACTTTGTTCAGAACTTTACTGATATTGACGACAAAATTATCAGAAGAGCAAATGAAGAGGGTGTCACCTTCAAGGATATTTCAGAAAAGTATATTGAAGAATTCTGTGCTGTTGCCAAGGCTATGTACATCCGTGAGGCATCAACACATCCCAAAGCAACCGAAAATATCGGTGAAATCATTGATATCGTGTCAACTCTCATCGATAAGGGCTATGCTTATGAAGTGAACGGTGATGTTTATTTCAGCACAAAGAAGTTCAATGAATACGGTAAGCTTTCACATCAGCCTCTTGAAGATTTGGAAGCAGGCGCAAGAATCAATGTCGGTGATGTTAAAAAAGAGCCCATGGACTTCGCTCTTTGGAAGAGCGCTAAGCCCGGTGAGCCCTATTGGGAATCACCCTGGGGACATGGCAGACCGGGCTGGCACATTGAATGCTCAGCCATGGTAAGACGCTATCTTGGTGAAACAATTGATATTCACTGCGGCGGTCAGGACCTCATCTTCCCGCACCACGAAAACGAAATAGCACAAAGTGAATGCTGCAACGGTGCCCCCTTTGCAAAATATTGGATGCACAACGGCTTTATCACTGTTGACAAGGTTAAGATGTCAAAGTCACTGGGCAACTTCTTCACTGTCCGTGATGTTGCTGAACAGTACGGCTATGAGCCTATCCGTTATCTGATGATTTCCTGTCAGTACAGAAGCCCCATTAATTACAGCTTTGATGCAATTGCACAGTGCAAGGCTTCTCTTGAAAGACTTTACACCTGCCGTGACAATATGGACTTTGCTCTTAAAAACGCAAAGGACGAAACTGGTGAAAAGGATGCTGAAATCATTGCACTCATCGACGGCAAAAAGGCTAAGTTCATTGAGGCTATGGAGGATGACCTTAATACAGGTGAGGCTCTCGGCGCTATATTTGAGCTTGTGCGTGATATTAACACAAATGTCAATGACGGTGTTCAGTCAAAGGCACTTGTTGAATATGCAATCACTGTGTTCGATGAGCTTATGAACGTTCTCGGTCTTCTTTATAACCGTAAGGCTGCATCAAGCCTTGACGATGAAATTGAAGCTCTTATTGCTGCAAGAAATGATGCAAGAAAGAATAAGAATTGGGCAGAGGCTGACCGTATCCGTGACGAACTCAAGGCACAGGGTATTGTTCTTGAGGACACACCTCAGGGCGTTAAGTGGCACAGAGCCTGATTGAATGCAAACTGCAGAGTGAAAATTTTCACTTAGCAGGACGGTAAGCGGCAATAGTGTTCGCTGAGTATACCGTAATTTTCTGATAAAAATAATTATAATCAAACATCAGGACGGCCTTTGGCCGTCCTTGACGGTTGAATACCCACACATGGTCGTGTGAAAACAGAAATATCGGATGAAGACTAATGATTAAGGAAAAATTCCTGATTGCGAATTTCGGATTCCGAATTTATATCGGTGATTTTATGAATAAGAAAACAGATCCCATTGCTGTTGTAGATTCAGGCATGGGTGGCATAACGGTGCTGCGCAAGCTCTACCGGCTTATGCCAAACGAAAACTATATATATTTCGGTGACTCAAAGAACTCACCCTACGGCACAAAAACAAAAGAGGAAATTAAAAACCTCACCGTTAACGCAGTTGAAGCATTGATGGAAAGGGGAGCTAAATCAGTTGTTATTGCCTGCAACACTGCAACAAGTGCAGCGGCGGCATATCTTCGTGAGAAGCACCCGGGTTATCCATTCGTCGGTCTTGAGCCTGCAATCAAGCCTGCGGCACTTTCTGCAAAATGGCCGAAGGTATTGGTGCTTGCAACTCCGTTGACGCTTAAGGAAGAAAAATTCAACAATCTTATGGCACGCTTTGAGGGCGAGGCAGAGTTTATCAAGCTGCCTGCTCCCGAGCTTGTGGGGTTTATTGAAAGCTGCAATCTTGATTCGCCTGAGGAAATAGCATATCTTGAAAAAATTCTTGCTCCTTATGCCGATAACAAGGTTGATGCTGTTGTTCTCGGCTGTACTCACTTTCCTTATGCAAGAAGACAGATTCAGCGCATTCTCGGTGATGAGGTGCTTGTTTTTGACGGCTCTCTCGGTGCTGCAAGGCAGTGCAAGCGCCTTCTTGAAGCGAGTGATTTATTGAATGACAGCGAAAACGAGGGCACCATTCTTTTTGAAAACAGTGATCCGGGCAAGATTGATAAGTGCAAGTTTATGTTTAACTATAAAGGTTGATGCAATATGAAAAGCAGAAGATTTGATAATACGGTTGTATTAAGGCTCGACATCGGTGATGAAATCTGTGAATGTGTCAGAGCTTGCTGTGAAGAAAACGGCGTTAAGCTTGCTTCGGTCAGTGGTATAGGTGTCACAAAAAGTGCCGTAATCGGTCTTTACGACCTTGCAAAGCAGGAATTCATTGCAAATGAAATCAATTCTCTTATGGAAATTGCTTCTCTCACGGGCAACGTTACAACAATGAACGGTGAAGCTTATGTCCATCTTCATGCAGTTCTTTGTGACAAAGAGGGAAATGCCTTCGGCGGACACCTGAAGAAGGGTGTTATCGGCGCCACCTGTGAGATTTTTGTCAGTGTCGTCGACGGTGAAGTCAGCAGAGTCAACGAAAAAGAAACGGGACTTAACATTCTTGATATATAAGGTGATAATATGAAAATTCAGGATGAATTAAAGGAATATCTTTTGTCCGAAGGTGCAACTGATGTTGGCTTTTGTCGTATCGATGACGGTGATTTCGGTGAATGCAGATACGGTATCAGTATAGTTGTGCACTTGTCTGATGCAATAGTTGATGAAATCGGCGCAGAGCCTACTCACACCTATTTCAACCACTACAGAAGTGTTAATGCTTTTATTGACTCACTGCTTCTGAAAACGGGCATTTTTCTTGAGAAAAATGGATATAAATATATAACCGTTGCCGCTTCTCAGAGCATTAATAAAGACGGGTGGAACTATATGGGCAGATACTCACACAAAAAGGTAGCCGCTCTTTCAGGGCTTGGTACCATCGGCAAAAGCTCAATGTTTCTTCATAAACAATATGGAGCGAATGTGCGCCTGGGTTCTGTTTTTACCGACTGTCAGTTTGACATCAGCGATATAAAGCCTGTTTCGCTTTGTAGGAACTGCAATCTTTGTGTCAATGCCTGTCCGTCAGGCGCAATCAGTGGGAATGAATGGACAGTTGAAGTTGACCGTGATGATATGTTTGACCCTGAAAAGTGCAGCACCTATATGAAGCAGAAGTTCAAGCATATAGGCCGTGGAGCAGTCTGCGGAATCTGCATGAAGGTCTGTCCTTACGGAAAGGGTTAATGGATATGAAAAAAGTAGCAATTGTTACAGGCGGTAATTCAGGCATCGGAAAGCACACTGCAATGGCGCTTTATGATATGGGCTGTATCGTATACGAATTCAGCAGAAGGAATATTTCTTCTGAAAATATAATACATATTACCTGTGATGTCACTGACGAAAAAACAGTTGAAGCTGCGGTCAATGAAGTGGCTTCAAAGGAAGGCAGGGTTGATATTCTCGTTAACTGTGCGGGCTTCGGCATTTCAGGAGCAGTGGAGTTCACCGATCTTGAGAGTGCTAAAAAGCAGTTCGATGTCAATTTTTTCGGAACGATAAATGTGACGAAAGCTGTTTTGCCTGTTATGCGTGAAAGCGGTCAGGGCAGGGTTGTCAATATCAGCTCTGTGGCTGCAGTTGCACACATCCCTTTCCAGACCTATTATTCAGCTTCAAAGGCAGCAATTGAGTCCTATACCTGTGCACTGGCTAACGAGGTCAGGCCTTACGGTATCACAGCCACTGCAATTCAGCCGGGGGACATATGCACACCATTTACTCAGGCGAGAGCAAAATCCTTTGAGGGTGATGACGTTTACGGCGGAAGAATTTCCCGAAGCGTAGCCGGCATGGAAAAGGACGAAGAAAAGGGAATGAGCCCAGAATTTGCAGGCAGATATATTGCTAAAATTGCACTAAGAAAAAATGTAAAGCCGATATATGCGATTGGTCTTAGCTACAAGTTCTTAAGCACACTCTGCAAGGTTTTTCCATGCAGAATCAGAAATAGTATTATCGGTATGCTTTATGCTAAATAAGCTGTTTGTTTCGCTTTCAGGCTGATTCATAATTTTCGAAACACCTTGACAATCCTTTTCGGGTGTTATATAATGTGAAAGCACAATCAAGCCGGTGTGTTGGAATTGGCAGACGAGGCGGACTCAAAATCCGTTGGTAGCGATACCGTGCGGGTTCGACCCCCGCCACCGGCACCAGAAAAGAAACACCTTTTGTCCGGTAGACAAAAGGTGTTTCTTTTCAACTAAATCCGTCCTATCGGACGGGATAATTCCCGCTTTCGTGGGATGAAATCACTTCGTGATGAAATCCGACTTCGTCGGGAGATAAGGACGGATTTAATTTCATCTGCGAAGCAGATTTCATCCGAGCAGAGTGAGGATTTCATCGCGCTTTCGCGATTTCATTGAAAAGTTTGCAAATGTGTGGTACAATCGGAGTAAATGAGGTGAGAGTATGGCTAAATTTTCTATGACAAAGCAGAAATTCATCAACCAATGGCTGCGTCATTTTGCGCAAGGCATCAATAAGAGTTAGTATGAAAAGTATGTCAAGGATCAATATATTTGGCACGTTTTTTCCTGGGAACTTATCAAACCGGATGGACTGTTGACTGGAGATGCCGCAAGGCGAGCTTATAATCAAGCTGTGAAAACCGACTGCATCTTCTGTGATA
>JAZSHL010000025.1:0-32442 GCA_045533205.1 Acutalibacteraceae bacterium
GCTTTGAAAGAATGCTACGAAACAGAATACTGGATTGAAATCGCACAAAAAGCGAGCATTATCTCTGATGATGTCGCAAAAACTGTATTGCACGATTGCGGATCGATTCGCAGAATACTCATCTCCTCCATCAACACCGCAAAGGAGAATGCGAAATGAAAAGAGATGAGTTTGATTCGCAATTAAACAGTTTGTTGCTTTCTGCAGAAAAGTTGATTCCGGAGAAAGACCTCCCCGACTTACCGTATATGGAGTTAGCACCGACAGTTCATGATTGGTATGACTTTGAACACGAATTATGGGAGATAGGCGAGAATATTAGGCAACTGATTTTAACCGAAAAGAAAGACTTGGGCACAGAACAAGCTGACCGGGTATGCAAGATTTGCGAGAATATCAAAGCTAAAAGAGGACGCCAAAGCTTCGTCATGTTACTTGGAAAGAAACGTTTTCTACACTACGCAGACCGAATAGCAAGTATTTTACCGGATGATGATATTGACGGACACATTATTAGTACCCTTTATAAAATGGGCGCATCTCAATATGTCGACCACATCAAACCATATGCAGATCATAGAATGACATGGATCAAGAACGAAGCAAAGAGATACATTCAAAAATACGGCTTATGAGGTATGTTGGTGTACTTTTGCTTACGCTTACCTCGATTTTGCTCCGTTTGGTTACTCTTTTGCAACAAAAAACCTCTTTTGTCTACTAAGACAAGAGAGGTTTTATTTTTGTCAAAATTTATGAGAAATTTATATTTAATACAAATAAGTGCTCGGTTTCACCATGTTGTATTTAGATATAATATTCCAAAATGTATTTTGCGGTTATGGAGGAAAAAGTGTGAAAAAAACCAGCTACTTTTGATGAGGCGATTTTAAATACAACAAAAAGTCGAAGCAATATCTACGGGGATGCTACGCAAAGAGAAATTTTATATACTCCTTGGGATAAAAACTGCTTGAATTCCTCGAATATTGATTCCGAAATTTCCAAGACAACCGGGGAGTTTAAAAAAACCTTGATTGAAATTAAAAATCTCGGTTTTTGCTGATTTGACAGTTGCTTCATCTGTTTTCAGAATTTAATACTATTACGAAAAATTGTTTGACAATTTTTTTACAAAAAAGGAACTCCTTTTGTCTTAGGCAAAGGGAGTTCTTTTTAAAAATACAGGTCAATAACTCAAATATAAGTTATCTGCTCTGGTTTTCTTTTTGCATCTTGTCGTTCTGATTGTTTCTGTTGTTCTGATTATTCTGGATGTTCTGGTTGTTTTTGTTGTTCTGATTGTTTCTCTTGTTCTGTTCGTTGTTCATGCTTTCACCTCCACAATATTGTATTAATATTGTGTACATTTCGTGGAGCAATATTCGTGTATGATAAAAAACATATTTATGATTCAAGAGAAAATTTTGTTAATTTCATGCGTAGTTCTGAACAAGAGTATAAATAACAGTTACGGCGATGCGCACAATTGTGATAACAGTTGCAAGGTCAACAGGTGGCTCTTCCGGCTGTGTCGCAAAGTTGTAAATGAGCGTTGCTGCTTTTTCGGCAAGCGAGATAAATTTGTCAAGCTCCTCATTTTCTTCTGCCGGGAAAAAGCTTTCAAGTGAATCGAAAATATCTGTGTTTTCATCTGATGTTTCTTTTTCAATGAGAATTATCTCATCATAATATCCCTGTTGCTCTTGTGTGCTTATTTCTGCCGCAGAAGAAGCGAATGCAAAACAGAAGCACAGACATAAAGCCAGCACAAGTGAAATGATTTTTTTCATTCAGACAACTCCTTTAATTGTTATATTGAAATTTTTGCTCTGCAAAAGCAGATTTATACATTATATTTTAACAGTGTAAAAAATATACGTTGGTTTGCTTGACAAAAAGGGGAATAATATTGTAAAATACATGTGTTGTAAATATTTATAAAGACTGTGACGAAAGAAACATTTTCAGAGTCTTTCAGAGAGAGTGAGCCATGGCTGAAAGCTTACTTATGTACGAAGAAAAATGTCGCTGCTTTCAAAGTCGGGCCCGAAAGGGTTTTCCGTATGCTCTGCGTTAAAGGGCTCAGAGTGGTGCTTTATGCACAATTCGGGTGGTACCGTGGATTATTTCACCCCGAAATGTGTGTGGCACTTTATTTTTTTATAAGCAAAAAAACAGATGGGGTGTCTTTGTACCCTATTATCTGCAATGAAAGGAAATGGTATTTATGCAGTGGATGGGCTTAAACGAAATCAGAGAAAAATATCTCGCATTTTTTGAATCAAAGGAGCATATGAGACTTCCGAGCTTCTCACTTGTTCCTCAGGGAGATAAGAGTATTCTGCTTATCAATGCAGGTATGACTCCCATGAAAAAGTATTTCACAGGTGAGGTGACACCTCCCAGCAAGAGAGTAACAACCTGTCAGAAATGTATCCGTACACCTGATATTGAAAACGTAGGTAAAACTGCACGTCACGGCACATATTTTGAAATGCTCGGTAACTTCTCTTTCGGTGATTATTTCAAAAGAGAAGCAACAGCATGGGCATGGGAATTTTTCACAAAGGTAATGGAAATTCCCGAAGAGCTTCTTTATGTCAGCGTTTATCTTGAGGACGATGAGGCTTATGACATCTGGACCAAGGAGGTTGGTGTTGATCCCTCACATATGGTGCGTTTCGGTAAGGAAGATAACTTCTGGGAGCACGGTGCAGGTCCCTGCGGGCCTTGCTCTGAAATCTATTTTGACAGAGGCCCGGAAAAGGGCTGCGGCAGCCCTGACTGTAAGGTAGGCTGTGAGTGTGACAGATTCATTGAAGTTTGGAAGCTTGTTTTTACACAGTTTGAAAATGACGGCAACAACAACTATACCCGCCTTGCGCATCCCAACATTGATACAGGTATGGGCCTTGAAAGACTTGCCTGTGTTATGCAGAATGTTGACAATCTTTTTGAGGTTGACACTGTGCAGAACATTATGAAGCACATAATCTCAATTGCAGGCATCAACTATCACGACGACCTTAACAAGGATATTTCACTTCGTGTTATCACAGACCATATCAGAAGCACAACCTTCATGGTCGGTGACGGTGTAATTCCCTCAAACAGCGGCAGAGGATATGTTCTGAGAAGACTTCTCCGCCGTGCTGCAAGACACGGACGACTTATCGGCATTGACAGACCTTTCCTTGCTGAAGTGTGTGACACAGTTATAAAGGAAAATGCAAACGCATATCCAAACCTTGTTGAGAAGCAGGACTATATTAAAAAGGTTATCTCAATGGAAGAGGATAGCTTCTATAAGACAATTGATTCAGGTCTTGGCCTTCTTAATGAAATGATGGCAAAGAGCGAAAATGGAGTTCTTTCAGGCGAGGATGCCTTCAAGCTTCAGGATACTTACGGCTTTCCAATTGACCTCACAAAAGAAATTGCTGCTGAAAAGAACATAACTGTTGACGAGGAAAAGTTCAGAGCTCTTGTTGAACAGGCAAGAATGAAGGCAAAGAGCGTCAAGCGTGACGGTGCTGACACTGACTGGAGAAATTCAGGCGTGTCCTTTAAGGATATTGCTGCAACAGAATTCCTCGGCTACACAGAAAACAATGTTGAGGGCAGAATAGTTGCTCTTGTTTCTGACGGTGAAAGAAAGGACTTCATCGAGGGCGGAGAGGACGCAGTGCTCGTTCTTGACAGAACATCATTCTATGCTGAAAGCGGCGGACAGGTTGGCGACAAGGGTGTTATCACAATCGGAGAAAGTGCTTTTGAAGTTACAAACACCACAAAGGATGCTGACGGAGTTATCCTTCATCAGGGCACACTCACCGGTGACGGTGTAAAGGTCGGAGATGCAGCTGTTGCTTCTTATGATGCGGAAATGAGAAGTGCAACAATGCGTAATCATACAGCAGCGCACCTCCTTCAGGCAGCACTTCGTGAGGTTCTCGGCACACATGTTGAACAGGCAGGTCAGCTTGTTGATGCAAATGAAGTACGCTTTGACTTTACACATTTTGCTGCACTTACAAATGAAGAGCTTAAAAAGGTTGAAGCTCTTGTCAATGCAGAAATTCTCAAGTCAGTTTCTGTTATCAATAAAGAAATGCCGATTGATGAAGCAAAGGCAATGGGTGCAATGGCTCTGTTCGGAGAAAAGTACGGCGATGTTGTCAGGGTTGTCAAGGCAGGCGACTTCTCAACTGAGCTTTGCGGCGGCACTCATGTGGGCAACACAGGCAATATCGGTCTTTTCAGAGTTGTTTCTGAATCCTCAGTTGCAGCAGGCGTTAGAAGAATTGTCGGTGTAACAGGCCTTAATGTTATGAAATATATCGATTCAAAGCTCGCTCTTATCAACGATACAGCAGCGGCAATGAAGGTTGCAAATGCAAACGATATCGCTCAGAAGGCACAGTCTGTCATGAATGACATGAAGGCAAAGGAAAAGGAAATCGAAAAGCTTTCAGGTGTTCTTGCAAACATCAAAACAGAATCCATGCTTTCAAATGCAGTTGAGGTCGGCGGTGTAATGCTTGTCACTGCCTTCCTTGACGACACAACACCCGACGAGCTTCGTAATATGTGCGATCTTGTCAGGAGTAAAGGCGATAATTATGTTGGCGTAATCGCAGGCGTTCAGAAGGCAAAGGGTACAGGTAATATCTGCACTTGTTGCGGCAAGGCTGCAGTAGCTCTTGGTGCACATGCAGGCAATCTTGCAAGAGAAATTGCAAAGAAGGCAGGCGGAAACGGCGGCGGTAAGCCTGACAGTGCAATGGCGGGAGCGAAGGATATTACAGCACTTCCTGATGCAGTGAAAGCTGCTGCAGAGGTTCTCGCAACTATGCTCTGAGTGTAAAGCGAAAGGGCACAAATGTAAAAACTAAAGGAGAGAAAACATGAAAAAATTACTTTTATCACTTTCGGTTATTGCAACTCTTTTAATCTCATGCGTATCTATGACAAGCGCAGTGTTTACGGACAATTATTTTACGCTTGATATTCCGAACAGCTATGAGCTGGAGCAAGGCTATTGCGAATACACATGGACTAATGATAACGGTTCAACAATTTATATTTATCATGAGGCTGACATAAATAATCTGGATTTTGATAATCTTACCACAATTGAAATCAATGCACTTAATGCAAAGGTTACTTCAAATTACGAAGAAATTGATGGCGTTACCATCACGGATGATTTTGTGGGTACCAATGTTAATTTCTGCGGTCATATGGCATATAGATACAGCGGCAGCTGTGAAATCTACGGTACCGAGTATGCAGTTGTTGGTTATCTTTTTGTTGCACAGGGACGGAGCTACACCTTCGAAACTGTTGCAACACAGGATGATAAGTATGACGTTGCTTATATTGCTTCTACATTCTCGGCTGTTATTGATGATGATAATCCCATAGATGATAGTTATATCGAAGAAGATCATTATAATGAGGATGACAATCCTATAGATGACAGCTATCTTGAAGAAGATCATCATCATGAAAACGATGCTCCTACTGAAGAAGGCCAAATTGAACAAGAGCATTATCACGAATCCGACGGTTATCAACACATTGCTTCCGATGACGGTCAGATAGAGTTTGTTCTTGCACCTGAATTTGTTGAAAATGTTGACAGTGCTATAGGCGCTGTTGACAGAACCTGGGTAACAGAGGATTCACCGAAGGCCGGTTTCGCTTACGGTATACAGACTAATACAAGCAACGAGGACTTCTCCGATTTGTCAGATTCTCAGCTTGATACCGTTCTCGATTATTTCCTCGAAGGTGCAGACGGAGTGATCGATAATGCAGGAATTGAACGTTATGAAGAAAATGGACTCAAAGGCATAAAAATCAAAGGCGATGTGAAAATTGTCGGTGTTGAATGTGTTGTCAACACTTATATGTTCACAACGGAAGATGACATCATTTATGTCTACACCTATGAATATGAAGATGGTGCTGGCGTGAGAGTTGAAGAGATCATGAGTTCTCTCAAAATCAAAGGCTTAGAGTCAGGCACAGACAATTATATTGAAACAATCGGACCTGTTGACACAGACTCATCTGACAGTGGTGTTGCTGTTCTTGCGATTGTTGGTGCTGTTTTAGCAGGTATAGCTGTGATTGCTTTTGTTTTTATCGTTGTTATTGTTGTGGTTGTTAAAGGCAAAAAGAAGAAAAAGAATGCTGCTATGAA
Source organism: Acutalibacteraceae bacterium (assembly GCA_045533205.1). Taxonomy (GTDB): domain Bacteria; phylum Bacillota; class Clostridia; order Oscillospirales; family Acutalibacteraceae; genus UBA6857. Next base: position 6,215 of record JAZSHL010000025.1, read on the forward strand.
TCAGGCACAGGGCCCCAACGGATATCCTATGTATAATCAGTATAACGGCTCATATCCGAACAATCAGGGCAATACCGGTTCATATCCCGGCACCCCGAACGGTGCATATCCCAATGGTAATCAGGGAAACCAGATGTACAATAATCCCTATCAGAACAATCAGTATAACGGAAACAACCAGGAAAATAACGGTTATAATGACTACAGAAGCTGATTCGGAAGGAGAATAAAAATGGATTGTATTTTTTGTAAAATTGTAAAGGGTGAAATCCCTTCAAATAAGGTATATGAGGATGACACTGTTCTTGCTTTTCATGATATTGCACCTCAGACGCCTGTTCATGTGATTGTTATTCCCAAGCAGCATATCGCTTGTGCGGCAGATATATGTGAAGAAAACAGTGCTGTTGTTGCTCATGTTTTTGAGGTTATTGCAAAAATTGCAAAGGATCTCGGACTTGACAGCGGCTTCCGAGTCATTAATAACTGCGGTGCTGATGGCGGACAGACTGTAGGTCATATCCATTTTCATATTCTTGGTGGAAAAAAACTTGGCGAAAAAATAGTTTAAGGGAGAATCTGAAATGAAAACATACAAAATGAAAATTGCAGGCTTAGAAAGAGAATTACCTATTTGCAAGCTTAACGATAAGCTTGATATTGCAGGCTTCATTATCTTCGGTGATGTTGAAATAACTGTTGCTTCAGCAGCGGAGCTTCTGAAAAAGTGTCCTGATTTTGACTTCATCGTTACTCCTGAAGCAAAATCAATTCCCCTTGCATATGAAATGTCAAGACAGAGTGGCAAGAAATATTTTGTCTGCCGCAAGGGCGCAAAGCTTTACATGAGGGATCCTGTTCATGTCGAGGTTCGCTCAATCACAACAGACAGAGTACAGACTCTTTATCTTGACTCCCTTGAAGGCGAACAGTTAAGAAACAAGAGAGTTGTTATTCTTGACGATGTTATCAGCACAGGTGAATCACTGAAGGCTGTTGAAGCGCTGCTTTCAAAGTTCGATGCTCAGATTGTTGCTCAGGCAGCAATTCTTGCTGAGGGCGATGCGGCAAACAGAGATGATATCATCTTCCTTGAAGAGCTTCCCTTGTTCTTCCATGACTGATTCGGTTAACAAATGAAAAGGCCTTTCGCAATTATCGGTTTCACATCACTTCTTACAGCACTGTGTCTTGTTCACTCGGCAAGCACAGTGCTTGCTGTGTGTGGAATCATTATTTTCGCGGCAGGTCTTATTTTATCTTATGCTATATCTCATAAGCAGGTAAATGTAGTCAGCCTTTTATGTGTCGGCGGCCTTTTTGCCTGCATTTTTGTTTTCTTTGCTGTCCATTCAAAAAATACAGCCGTTGATTCCTGCGGTGAAAACAAAACAGTTGAAGCGACAATATGCGAAAGCCCGGAATTTTCACATGACAAGGGACGGTACTATGTTGTTGCAAGGCTTTCATCGGTTTCGGGTAAGAAGCAGCACGGAAAAATCCGTCTGTCATTTTCTGAAACCTACGATGAAATTTCCTCTTCTGACTTTAAGATAGGGGACAAGGTGAAATTTCTTGCTGATATTTATAAAATTGGCGGCGAAAGTGATGATGTGAATCTTCACTATGCCTCAAAGGGAATATTCTTAGGCGGTTACGGAATAAAAGAACTTAAAATTGAAAAGCCGTTTTTCAGACCGCTTACATATTATGTTGATGCTTTTCGTGAAGAAATTGTTGAAATAACCTTAAGAAAGTTTCCCAACAAATCAGGAGGAATGATAATTGCGATGCTGACAGGTGACAAAGGGCATGTCGACAGTGACTTGTATCTTGCTTTCAAAAGGTCAGGTACGGCGCACATGCTGGCAGTTTCAGGAATGCACCTTTCTGTGTGGATAATGTTTGTTGCTGTTATGCTCGGCGATTCCTCGAAGCGCAAGTGGTATTCGGACCTTATTCTTGCTCTGACAGTGATTTTCGTTATGTTTCTTGCATCCTTCAGTCCGTCGGTTGTAAGGTCAGGCATAATGTGCCTTGTGACTATTATTGGCAGACGCCTTTCAAGAGAAAGTGACGGCCTTAATTCCTTGGGCTTTGCATCGCTTCTGATGATAATTTATAATCCGTTTCTTTCGGTGAATGTTGCCTTTCAGCTTTCTTTTATGTCTGTTCTTGCAATTTTCATTCTTGCAGTGCCGCTTAACGATACGCTGGAAGAAAAGGTCTGCCCGAAAATACCAAGCGAATTTTTGCAAAAGGCGTTCTCTGTTGTTTGTGGCTGTGTAACGGTGAGCTTAAGCGTAACCTTGTTTACATTTCCGATTCTTGCTCTCTCTTTCGGCGGAGTGTCCCTTGTGTCGCCGCTTACAAATTTGCTTCTTATGCCGGTTTCGTCACCGATTGTTGTTCTTTCGGGCTTGAATTCACTTTTGGGCAATATACCTGTTCTGTCGTCAGCAGTGTCCTTCATTTTGAAAATTCTTTGCGAATATATGATATTTGTCGTCGAAAAGACAGGCTCAATGTACTTTTCTTATCTGCCCTACACAAGAGAAAGCTTCATTTTCTGGTGCATTGCCTTTGTGTCGGTGCTGGTGTGTCTTTTCCTGTTTATAAATAAGAAGCTGAGCTTCAGAAGATATTCGGTTTTCGCCATTGTTTTTGCTTTTATAATTGCCGGATACAGCTATGTGTCCGTATCAATCACAAGCTACAATATTATTCATGTCAGTCAGGCCTCTTATATTGTGACGATGAATGGCAGAGGTGTCCTTGTGGGAGTAGGGGACGGATATTATTATGAAAATGAGCTGTCAGATGTGCTCGAGCAGAAGAGGATAAGTCTTGACGCAGTTGTGAAAACAAAGAATGATGATGAAAGCAGAATAAGCTATATCTGCGCTGAATACGGTATAAGAAATCAGATTGACAGCTTTGGTGAAAGGGTATCTCTTTTCGGCTGTGTTGAAATAGAACACAGAGGGGACCACACAATGATTAGCGGCAATGGAGCTGAAATTTCAGTTTTTTCAAATAATGGTTTACAACAGCAAACGGACTGTGATATAATATTAGACAACTACGGACTCATATTTACCGACAGCAACAGCACGGATTATACACTCATCTGCGGTGATTATTCAGGCGTTACAGTCAATGTGAGTCAGAAGGGAAAAATTAGTTTCAGAGGTGAAAATTTTGGCTGACATGGATGAAAAAGGGTTGAAGGCCCATATAAAAAAAGGTGATTTTTTCCCTGCATATCTTATTGTCGGTGATGAAGCCTATCTGAAAAAGCATTATTGCGACCTTCTTGTTTCAAAGATTGTGGACGAAAGCTTCAAAGATTTCAATCTTAATAAATTTGAAGGCAAAAACATAAATCTTGAAGAGGTTTTCGACTCATGTGAGCTTATGCCCATGATGAGTGAAAAAAGATGTGTTGTGGTGGAGGACTATAAGCTTGAGGGCATGAGTGAAGATAATTTCATGCTGATGAGCAGCTTTTTTGCTGATCTTCCCGATTTCACAGTTCTGATTTTTATTCAGAAAAATGCCGACTTTTCACTTGCAAAGGCAAAAAAAGCAGTTGAGCTTTTTAAAAAATTCGGCTGTGTCTGCACTCTCAACAAGCGTACGGGAAATGACCTTATAAAGCCTCTTATCACATCTGCATCAAAGCAGAAATGTGAGCTGTCGGTGCAGATGGCGAAATATCTGGTTTCCGTGTGTGGTGATGATTACAATGTTCTTATCAATGAGCTGACCAAGGTTTGCCATTTTGCAAAACAGGGAGAAATCAGAAAAGAGCATATCGATGCAGTTGCCGTTAAAACTGACGATGCGAAAATTTATGCTCTGACAAAGGCGCTTCTTAACAAGGATTTTGACAGTGCCTATGATGTGCTTTCTTCTCTTTTCAGACAGAAAACTGAGCCTGAATATATTCTCGGAACAATAATCAGTGCATATGTTGATATATACAGAGCTAAGGTGTCTGTGCAGTGCGGCAAAAGTGCCGACTCACTTGCTTCTGATTTTAACTATAGAAACACTGCCTTCCGTCTTTCAAATGCTGCAAGGGATTCAAGAAACATGGATATGCAGACTGTGAGAAATTGCCTTGAAGAGCTTTCAAAGGCAGACCGTCAGCTTAAAAGCGGCAGAGATAATGCCAATCTGATAATCGAACAGCTGATGGTGAAGCTCTTTCTTCTTTCAAACGGTGAAAAAGTATGATTAAGCTTGACAGACCTGTGATTGTTGAGGGAAAGTACGATATTATCAAGCTTTCCAACCTTATTGACGGCCTTATTATAAAAACTGACGGCTTCGGCATCTTCAAAGATAAAGAAAAGCAGAGGCTTTTGCGCCGTCTTGCAGGTGAAAAGGGAGTAATTGTTCTGACGGACAGCGATTCTGCCGGCTTTCTTATCAGAAACTTTCTCAATTCAATATTACCTGATGATAAAATAACTCATGTATATATTCCTGATATTTACGGCAAGGAAAAAAGAAAAGCCGAAAAATCAAAAGAGGGAAAGCTTGGCGTTGAGGGAGTGGAGGAAATAATTCTTCTTGAAGCCTTCTCAAAGGCGGGTGTTTTCTGTGAGAACACAGAAGAAAACGAAAGACGCCTGATAACTAATATTGACTTATATGAATGGGGACTTTCCGGAAGGGAAAACAGCAAAGAAAAGAGAAAAGCACTTCTCAGAAGGCTTGAGCTTCCTGAAAGAATGTCTTCATCGTCTATGATAAAAATACTCAACACCTTCGTTACATACGAGGAGTTTGAAAACACAGTAAAGGAGCTGGAATTATGAGAATAGGACACGGATATGATGTTCACAAGCTTGTTGAAAACAGACCGCTTATTATCGGCGGAGTTGAAATACCCTATGAGAAAGGTCTTCTCGGTCACTCAGATGCGGACGTGCTCTTGCACGCAATTTCAGATGCACTTTTAGGTGCAGCGGCTCTGGGTGATATCGGAAAGCTGTTTCCTGACAGTGATCCTCAGTATAAGGGTGCTGACAGCCTTGTGCTTCTGAAGCAGGTCTGCTCCCATGTGAGAAAAAAAGGCTTTGAAATCGAAAACATTGATGCAACCGTTCTTGCACAGGCACCGAAGCTTCGTCCTTATATTGACGAAATGAGAGCGAGAATATCCGCATATACCGATGTTGATATTGATGCAATCAGTGTCAAAGCAACGACAGAAGAAGGACTTGGCTTCACAGGTGAGGGAAAGGGCATTGCAGCTCATGCTGTGTGCCTGCTCAAATGATTTATTCAGGTTTCGTTTTTTTATAAGAAAGGATGTTAAACATGAAAAGAAATACTAAAAAACTTGTTTCACTTATTCTTGTTCTTTGCATGACATTTGCTCTTTCACTCACTGCATTTGCTGCATATGAGGTTTCAAGAGTCAGTGTGACAATCAACGGTGGTTCTGACACAGCAAGAGGCTTTTGCTGGTACACAGACGAAGAAGCAGGCTCAGACCTTCAGTTAGCGCCTGTGGGTGAAAAACTTGATGAAGCATCTGTAATTTCAGGCTATAGCTACTTGGCTATGGAAAAATATGCACATAAAGCACAAGCTGATAACCTTATTCCGGGCACAAGGTATGCCTACCGTGTTGGCGACAGTGAAAGCGGTGTGTGGAGTGATATCGGATATTTCACAACCTCTGATAAGAATGAGGATAAGGCTGATTTTATTGTTATTGCCGATGTTCAGGCAAGCAACGAAGAAAACTTTAAAATGGCTGCAGATGTTATGAAAAAGGCAGTTGAAACAATGCCTGAATATGAATTCACGGTTAATCTCGGTGACTTTGTTAATGATTGCACAAACGAAGAATGGGACAGCTATTTCAGAAACTTTGCTTTCTCAAACATGAACACAACTCTTGTTCCTGTTGCAGGTAATCATGAGGGCAATCTTCAGTGGTTCAAATTCAACAACATTTTTAATGTTGGTGCTGCAGAAAACTGTGTTCCTGTCACAGGCTGCTACTATTCATTTGACTGGGGTGATGCTCACTTTGCGGTGTTAAACTCCAACGATATGTATCCCATGTCAACTGCACAGATCAACTGGCTCAAGAACGACATGAACGCATCCGACGCACAGTGGAAAATCGTTCTTATGCACCGTGCTCTTTATTCAGCAGGCAAGAATATCAATAAACCAGATACACTTGTGATGAGAAGTATGCTTCTTCCTGTTATTGACGAGCTTGGCATCGATGTTGTTTTTGCAGGTCACGACCATATGTACTTCAGAACAGAAAACGTCAAGGCTGATGCTGTTGTTGAAGCAGAAACCGTAACTGAAGTATGGAACGGCATTGAAACTGAATTTGCAGTGAATCCCGACGGAACAACACACATCCTTCCTTCAACAGCAGGCACAAAGCGCTACAGTGTGAACGAAGATGCCGTTGCACCTATTCTTGACTGTGCTGCACTTGCAAGAGATACCGATGAAGGCGGCGTTTTTGCTACAGTTTCACTTGACAGTGAACACTTTGTTTATAACGCATATATGGTTGATGACGAAACAAAGGAAACAAAGCTCATTGACTCTTATGCAATAAAAAAGACAGAAAGAGAAGCCACGGTTGAAGACTACGAGGAACTACCCACAGATCAGTTCACAACCTTCACACAGAATATTGTAAATCTTGTCAGGGAAGTTATTGCAGTTCTTATTACATATCTTACAAAAGTGCTTCCGGCTATGGTTTTCTGAACATCTGACTGACTATCAACTCCGGCAGCCTCTGTCGGAGTTTTTTTGAAGGGAGGAATAATATGAAGAAGCTTGCAATAGCTTTTGCAGTTGTTTTGGCTGTTTCGTTGTTTGTTTTTTCTGCTGTCGGTATTGTGTCTGTCAGCAACGGCAACGATTTTCTCGGTATAGACTGGAATAACAGTGATGTCAAAGAAATATCAGCACAGCCTCATATCGGTTTTTGTCAGAAGATAGTTACGCCTGAATCTGAATTTAAGGTTATCAAGGCTGAGGAGCTGTCCGATTATGTGTCGCCATACAGAAAATATGCGTCAACCGTTCATTATGATACTCTTTCAGAAAACGGAAAGCTGATTTATAAGGCGATGGAATATGCCTTTGAAAACAAATACCGCAGTATTCTTGTTGATGAAACTCTTTGTGAAAACAATGATAACGACGACCTTTATAAAATTGTCAGATATCTTGCTCTTGATTCGCCGTTGATTGAGCAGAATCTTGAAATATATTTCGGCAATTTTGAAATAACACATCCGCTTAAGGATGACTACTTTTATGAAAGAAGAATACCCTTCGACGGGTATTATATAACTGTTGACAATTTTGATGAGAAGTATTTCGACAAGCGTATTGAAGCAGTTGAAAAGGCTGAAGAAATTGTGGCATCACTTGATAAGGGGCTGACTCAGACCGAAAAGGCTGAAGCACTTTTCAGACATCTTGGCACAACAACCACATATGTTGAATCACACGATTATATCTGTGCTTATCTTTATGACGCACTTATTAAGGGTGAAACAATATGTGACGGCTATGCCAACGCAATTTCACTTTTGTTTAATATTGCAGGGATTCCCTGTTTTGAAAAGGTTTATTATCTTACATCCTTAAAGCCGGGACATACATGGAACTGCTTTGAGGTTGACGGCAAGTGGTACAACGCTGACTGCACAGCAACTGATTATATACCTGAAAAGGACTACGGCTACGGGCCTGGCTTACTGTTCGGCTTTCCTGATAGTCTGCAGGATGAAGAGAGTCTTTTTGCAGATGTGGAGCCGGAGTGTGATGAAGGACTGATTATCAAATGGTCAGGGGAATACGATTCGATATTTGATTCAGACTTCGTTGACGGCTGTGTAAAGGCGTACCGTGCAAGCGGAAGAAAATATGCCATGATAACTGTTAAAAAGGAGTTTTCAGACAAGGATGTTGACAGACAGCTTCAGAAGGTTGTCAACCGTCTATCAGGCTCTTTTTATTATCAGAGCGGAGAATATCTTGACGGATATTATATCTTTATTCACAACAAATAATAAATTAAGGGTGAAGCCTTTTCGAAACTTCACCCTTTACTTTTTGATATTAATTATTCAATCATATTCTTGAATTCTTCTTCGCTGATAACCGTAACACCAAGGTCATTGGCTTTTTTCAGCTTGCTTCCCGCATCCTCGCCGGCAAGAACATAATCGGTTTTCTTTGAAACACTCGAAGAAGTTTTTCCGCCGAAGCTTTCAATAATTTTTGAAGCTTCAGTTCTTGTCATTGTGGGCAGAGTGCCTGTCAGAACAAAGGTCTTGCCTTCAAAAATGTTGCCCTTGACTTCCTTTTTGCTTTCCATGTTGACGCCAAGCTCTTTTAATTTTTCAATAAGCTCACGACTTTCGTTGTGACTGAAAAACTCAACAATACTTTCAGCCATAATATGTCCGAAGCCGTCAATTTCTTCAATCTGTTCAACAGTAGCAGCCATCAGCTTATCCATTGATCCGAAATGATCAGACAGGAGCTTGCCCGCTTTCTGACCGATGTGACGTATACCTAAAGCGAAAATTAATTTGCCAAGGTCATTCTCTTTGCTCTTTTGTGCTGCAGATACAAGGTTTTCACCGCTTTTTTCACCCATGCGTTCAATTTTAGCAATGTCCTCAACTTTTAACAGGTAAATATCGGCGGCATTTCTGATAAGTCCTTCTTTGATAAGAGCATCAAGCACTGCAGTGCCAAGACCTTCAATGTCCATGGCATCTCTTGAGCAAAAGTGAATAAGGTTGCGAAGAAGCTGATTTGGGCAGTCGGGATTACAACAGCGAAGGGCTGCTTCACCCTCCTCACGTGTTACACTGCCACCGCATGAGGGGCAGATATCGGGAATTCGATAGGGGACTGCATTGTCACTGTGTGACACAACAGAAAGCACTTCGGGTATGATATCTCCTGCTTTTCTGATGATAACCCTGTCACCGATGCAGATGCCTTTTTCGTCAATGAAATCCTGGTTGTGCAAGGTTGCTCTTGAAACGGTTGTGCCGGCGAGAAGCGTCGGCTCAAAAATACCTGTGGGAGTGAGTACTCCTGTTCTGCCGACGTTTATTTCAATGTCAAGCAGCGTAGTTTCCTTTTCCTCGGGAGGATATTTGAAGGCCAGTGCCCACTTCGGGAATTTTGCGGTTGAGCCCATTTCAGCTCTTTTCTGAAAATCGTCAACCTTGATAACTGCACCGTCAATGTCAAAGGGAAGCGAGCCTCTTTTTTCACCTATAGACTTGATTTCACAAATAGCATCTTCGATGTCATCACATTCTGTGTAAAAAGGCACAGTGTTAAGACCGAGTTCTTTGATAAAGTCAAGAGACTGCTTGTGACCCTTCAGAACTTTGCCTTCAATTCTCTGAATGTTAAAAAGGAAAATGTCAAGATTTCTTTTGCTTGTGATTTTAGGATTTTTCTGACGAAGTGAGCCGGCAGCCGCATTTCGTGGGTTTTTGAACACCTTTTCACCGTTCAATTCCTGCTCCTCAACGAGCTTTAAAAACACCTCACGGGGCATATAGACCTCGCCTCTGACCTCAAGCAGGGGAAGCTCAGTGTCAAGCTTCAGGGGAATTGCACGTATTGTTCTGATGTTTGCCGTAACATCCTCACCGACTCTGCCGTCTCCTCGGGTTGAACCACGAATAAGAAATCCGTTTTCATATTCAAGAGCGACGGAAAGACCGTCAATTTTCGGCTCAACGATATACTTAACATCACCTACAGCCTCTTTGACTCTCTTGTCAAAGGCATAGACATCATCAAAGGAGAAGGCATCCTGCAGGCTCTCCATGGGCACAATATGCTCAACAGGGGTGAACATTTTGTCAGCTTTGCCGCCTACACGGTGGGTGGGGGAGTCTGCTGTCAGAAGTTGAGGATATTTTTCTTCAATGTCAATAAGCTCGTGCATAAGCCTGTCATATTCAAAATCTTCAATTTCAGGCTCGTCCATGTCATAATATCTTTTGTTATGATAGTTGATTATCTCACGAAGCTCCTCACTTCGTTTTTTCATCATTTCAAAATCTCTCATAATTATCTCCTCAGAACGAAAAATCAATACTATTTTTATTTTCTAATTCCCAGGTCCTAACCCCTACAATGTGCCGTCCAGAAACTCCTGCCTGAACCACACATCGTCAATTGTGAATTCTTTTTTGTCAAGATAGTCAAGCTCGCCCGCATCGGTGCTGAAATCAAAAATCAACTTATATGAGCAAAGGCACTGCTTTTTATATCCGGTCTTTTTGTTCAGTGCATTTGTGCCGTATTTTCCGTCACCTAAAAGAGGATGGCCGATTGAAGCCATGTGTGCTCTGATCTGATGGGTGCGGCCTGTAAGAAGGTCAATTTCAACAAGGCTCATTTCGTTTTTAAAGTCAAGGACACGATATTTTGTTTTAATAATTTTTCCGCCGTCAACAGGCTTTTTTGAAACAAAGACCTTGTTTTTCTTTTCATCTTTAACAAGATAGCCCTCGAGGGTATCACTGTCTTTTTTCAGCTTGCCGTGAACAATGCAAAGATATTGCTTGTGAAGCTCTCTGTCCTTCATTTTCCGGTTGAGAATACGCAGAGCCTCAGCAGTTTTAGCGCAGATGACAATACCGCTTGTGTTTCTGTCAATACGGTTGACAAGTGCAGGTGTGAAGGAGCTTTCCTCATCGGGATGCCATTCACCCTTTTCGTAAAGATAGCGTTTGATTCTGCCTATAAGAGTGTCAATATATTCTCTGTCATCAGGGTGACAAAGAAGACCGACCTTTTTGTTAAGAAGAATAATATTTTCATCTTCATAGACCACATCAATATTTTTTGATGCACTCATGAAATCATACACGGTTTCCTTCTGAACAAAAAACTCATCGTTAATGTACATATCAACAACATCGCCCATGTTGAGCCTTGTTGAGATTTCTGCCCTTTTGCCGTTGACCTTGATTCGCTTGATGCGGATATACTTATACATCAGTGTTTTCGGCAGGTTAGGGAAGGATTTTGTCAGGTATTTGTCGAGCCTTTGATTGGCATCGTTTTTTTCGATAATAAAGCTTTTCAAAACTATAACATCCCTTAAAAAAATATCACTTATATTTTATCACAAAAAGGATAAAAGTGGAAGAGCTTTTCAGAAAGTATTAATTATTATATATGTTGACTTTTTTTGCCTGATATGATATATTGAAGTTGCGACCAAACTGCATATCGGACATAGAAAGGGAAACACTTTGTTAAAAGTGTATCTCTTATTAACTATACCCTTTCGTGTCGTTAAGTTTGTGTCGCAACAAATGAGATGCATTTTTAGGTGCGCTCATTTGTAGCGCACTTTTTTAATTATAAAGGAGGAAAAAACATGAAAAAGAAAGTGCTTTCAATTCTTGTAATCAGCGTATTGCTGCTGCTTGCATCGTTTTCAGCCTTTGCTGTAAGTGAAAGCGAAGCGATTGCAAAAATCGGAGACGATTATTATGCAACTCTTGATGAAGCAATTGCTGCTGTTCCTGCAGACGGCACACAGACAACAGTAACCCTTCTTAAAGATGCCGTTGGCAACGGTGTCGTTGTGAAGGAAGGTCAGAATGTTATTATCGACCTTGGCGGATTTACCTACACTCTCAGTGACGAGAATAACCTTGTAGGCTCACCGGGAACCGTAACACTCTTTATGCAGCTTCGTAAAGATGCAGATGTTACTCTCAAAAACGGTACACTTACATCCACAAAAGCAAAAATGCTTGTCCAGAACTACTCGGATCTTAAGCTTGAAGATATAACACTCGACGGCACCAAGAGTGATGTGTGTCTTTATACTCTTTCAAATAATTTCGGTTCAGTTGTTATAACAGGCGACACACACATCATCGGCGACGAAGATACAGTTGCTTTTGATGTTTGGTACGGAATGTTTGACGTTTACGATGAAGGTGTAACAGTTACATTTGATCAGGAATTTACAGGTTCTGTAACAGGTAAAATAGAATACGGCGCAGCTGACAGAGCAGCAGACGGCTGGCAAGAAAAAGCCGCTCTTATCATTGACAGAAATGCAGATAATTCTGCAAATTTTGATGTTGAGTTTGCCGCTTCCTCAGAAGAAGATATCAAAGATGCGAATATCGTAATCAGCGGTGGCAGATTCACCTGTGAAATTCCCGAAGAATTCTGTGCTGACGGATATGTTCCCTGCACATATGAGGACGGAACATACGGTGTATGTAAGCACTCCTTCACTTCCTATCACAGTGATAGAAATTCCACCTTCTTTAAAAACGGAACAAGAACAGCAAAATGTGACAACGGCTGCATGGCAACAGACACTGTTGAAGAGGCTGACTCAAAGCTTACTCTCGGCACCGTAACAAAGATTTCTGCAACACAGTCAACAAGTGTTATCAAGCTCACATGGAATAAGATTGACGGGGCAACAGGCTACAGAGTATATCAGTACAGTCCTTCAAAGAAGACCTATGTTCTCAAAGCTTCCGTTAAGGGTACAACAAGCTACAGAGTAACCGGCCTTACATCAGCAAAGGAATATAAATTCAAGCTTTTACCTTATGTCAAGGACACAGACGGAACAGTTCTTTGGGGAACTGAATCAAAGGTATTTGTTTCCGCAACAGAGCCTAAGGCTCCTGCAAAAATCACTGCTACGCAATCAGACAGCGTTGTTAAGCTTACATGGTCAAAGTCTTCAGGCGCAACGGGCTACAGAGTATATCAGTACAGCCCCTCAAAGAAGACCTATGTTCTCAAAGCGTCCTTAAAGGGCACAACAAGCTACAGAAGAACCGGCCTTAAAGCAGGTACAGCATATAAGTTCAAGATCACTCCTTATATCAAGCTTTCTGACGGCACAGCTGTTTTCGGTGAGTCAAAGGCTATCAACACAGCAACAGAACCTAAAGCTCCCTCAAGGATTACTTATGAAAAGTCAACAACCACCGTTGATCTTACATGGTCAAAGAGCAGTGGAGCAACCGGATACAGAGTGTATCAGTACAACGCAAGCAAGGGCACATTTGTTAAGATTGCTTCCGTCAAGGGTACAACAAACTATTGGGTGAAGGGCCTTAAGGCTAACACCTCCTATAAATTCCGTGTGGAGCCTTATATCAAGCTTTCAAACGGTACTGTAATTGAGGGTGCAGTTTCAAAAACAGTTACAGTTACAACTGACAAGGCTTATGCAAAGTATTCAGACATCAATAATTTTGTCGACATAGGAAAATACCTTGGTATCAGCTATATCAAAAAGGATACTGTATATGAGAGCGGCATGAAAATTACAACCTACTACTATGACAGAAGCAAGGTTATTTCCGCACTTAACAATGGCAAAAATCTTGGTCTGGCTGTTTATGAAAGCAAGACATATCAATACTATAACACACTCGAAGAGGACAGAGCTCTGTTCACTTATTATTACTATCCCTCAAAGGACGTAATGGTAATGTTCGGTGACTTCTATATGGACGGTGTCTTCTCAGTGTCAGGCATAACAGAAGCGTAAATGTAATATATAAATAGCCTTGCACAAAAGTGGTCTGATATAAACCCGTTCAGATACCGTGGGTATTATTATGATGCTGAAACCGAGCTTTACTATCTGCAGTCAAGGTATTATGATGCGGAAGTGGGTAGGTTTATAAATCAGGATAGTTATATTTCGACAGGAACAGGTATGCTTGGTTACAATATGTTTGCGTATTGTGATAATAACCCGGTAAATGGTTGGGACCCGACGGGTGAAAAAACATTTGAATGTTGCCCGCATGGGGATTGTCATTATTGTAAAGAGGAATCTAAGTACCAAAAAGCTTTAAACAATGTAAAAATGAGTGTCGCAAAAGATCAAAAAAAGAATAGAGACACGGTATATATACACATAGTCACATATGATGTTGTGTATAAAGTAGGAACGAAAAATTATCATCGTTTTTGTAGTGATGTATATAACAACTCTGTAGATTATGCAAAGAGTCATAATGTTCCTGAAGAAAATTTAATGAGTGTGTTTCACATAAATTGGGAATTGTCTGCTCATGTTGTTGCATATCATTTGGAAATTGAAAATGCTAATATAACTGATCTTAATATTGAGGAAACACCATCATCTATGTTGAGGAGGGCTTTAGAATGAAAAAATCATTTTGGGTAGTTGTAGCATTGTTAGTTTTAGTCTTATCAATGTTGTTTATTGGAGTTATATCGGTTGAAGACGGAGAATTATATACTGACAATATAGCAGACTATGATTCGAAAAAATATCCTGTGCCGTCAGGTATATTCCCTCAAGAAATACCAGAAAATTGCGAAGTTGTAAAGTTTTATTATTTTGACTATTGGCATGAGGCAGAGGATGTTTATTTAGAACTGAAGTTTAGCACGAAAGAAGAAATGGATAAATATATATCATATTTAAAAACTGAATATATGAAGACGGATAATAATTTTGATCACACAAACACGAATCCGTTTGTTGAAGAAAAAAATATTTACAACAGCTCATATATTGATTGTTTTTGTGAAGAATATAATGTTATACAAGGTGATGATGAATATTTTGGTTATTCTTTTTATCCTGTAGATAGTGAGATGGTTTATGAATGTAATTTTTCTTTAATCAGTTATTCATATCAAGATATGATTGTTATTTCTTCAACTAGCAGAGGCTACTTCAGAGACAATGTGCATGAATATACACCTAAATATTTTGAACGTTTTAATGTACCATTGGATACAGTATGTAAAAGATTATTTTATAAAAGATAACACAGGGGACGGTTAGCGTGAAAACCCAGCCGTTAACCCCTGAAAACGAAAAACAACCCAACTCGGCGGCGCAAACCCCACCGCCGGGTAGGGCGTTGAGCACGAATATTACTATGTTGACGGCCTGTTGAGAATAGAAAAAATAGGCGATGACTACGAAATGTATTATCGCTATGACACGAACGGTGTTCTGGCATCAGTCACAAGATACACTGTCAGCACAGATTCAAGCAGCATTCTTTATGCTCAGACCAACACCCGTGGAGATGTAATATCCCTTTATGACGGCAACGGTGCAACAAGAGTAAAATATGTTTATGACTCCTGGGGCAAGCTGATTTCCGCAACAGACAGAAACGGCAATGCACTTGCTGAAACTGCAATAGGCAGCCTGAACTCAATCAGATACCGTGGCTATGTTTATGACAGTGAAACAGGGCTTTATTATCTGCAGTCAAGATATTATAACCCCGAAATTGGCAGATTCCTTAATGCGGATTCTGTGGATTATATTGGGTATTCCGATAGTGCCTTGTCTTACAATATGTTTGCGTATTGTGAGAATAATGGGGTGAATTGTAAGGATTGTACAGGCAGAAAACTTGTTCGAGGTGTTGGAGTTTCTTATAGTAGTGTAAAAAAAGCAGACGAAAATACTGAAAACAGTGATTTATCCAAAGAGATTAATATATATACTCCAACGAAAGGCAAAAAAAATCCGGTAAGATTAATGTACTGATTGATAAAAATTTTATAGATCCAAAAACAAATGAGCAAAATCCTATGATAATGATTCATGATTCATATAAAATTGATAATAGAGAGGATATGCTTTTTGTGATTGATACAATTATGTCAAGCAAGTATTATGACAAGGATTTTTTTAAGAGGTCACGGCTCTCTTATTATGTAGAATGGTTTGGACATAATTATGCGTATAGGATAACATCGGTGTTCTTGAAATTGGGATATTTAAATTTTTCTGGTCTAAATGAAAGTGCTAAACATGTTAATTTGGATGAAAATGAGAGCATGATTGTTTGGTATTTTATATATTTTGTTGCTATATATTCAGGGGAGGACCAATAATGAGAAATTTAATTTTATCTTTTATCACATTTTTATTCCAATTAATATCCTTTTTTTTAACATATGATTTCTTGCAAACTATGTTTAATAAAGTATTCAGAAGTGACCTCTATGTTCTTATAATATTTGTCTTACTAGTGGTTATGCCAATAGTTGTTTTTCTTCTTTCAATTAGAATTTTTTACAAAAAAAGCAGCTCGAAAAATATTATTAAAAATATAGTATACTCAGATATTTATCTTTTTATTTTTGGTGTATTGTACTATCACATATTTTTAGAATATGATGCGGATTTTACTTATTTTGCTTTGTGGATACACATTTTTTGGACTTTTCTTGTTTCGGTGGCTTTAATTGTTTATTATAAAATAGGTGTGAACGCAAAGAAGACAGATGACGGTTCTCCGTCTTCGGATGAAAAGTAAAAGTTAGGTTGCTTGCCTCTCCTGAAAGGAGAGGTGACAGCCGTTAGGCTGACGGATGAGGTTCTGACGGCTTAAGAGCTTCAAAAACAGTTAACGGTGCCGAAACAACCTATCAGTATGTCGGTGATCAGCTTCTTTATGAAAACCGCAACGGAACTGACATATATTATTTCTATGACAGCTACGGCACACCGACTGCAATCAGATATTATGAGCCTGACGGCACGTCACACAGATTTTTCCTTGCAACAAATCAGCAGGGCGATATTATAGGCATTTATAACGCAAGCGGCAACCTTGTTGTAAAGTATGAATATGACGCTTGGGGTAATATAATTGCTGAAACAAATGCAACAGGCGGCACACCTACAAGCCTTGCACAGTATTGGTCTGAAATTAACCCGTTCAGATATAGAGGCTATTATTATGATGCTGAAACAGGGCTTTACTATCTGCAGTCAAGGTATTATGATGCTGAGGTTGGTAGGTTTATAAGTTCGGATTCGCAGCTGAATTCTGATGATTTATTGGGATTTAACTCGTATGTGTATTGTGATAATTGTCCTGTTAACAATTCGGATCCAAGTGGATATAGTGCAATTGGTGCAACATTGGTTGGTGGTTCATCTTTATTAAAATTTGGATTGGCTGTTTTAGGTGTTATTGTAGTAGCGGCTATCGCTTATCCAATTGTGAAGCAGATTACGAATGTTGTGTGTGATAAGATAAGTGACTCGAAAAATGACTTCAATAAAAAAGAACAATGTGTTTATGTTTTAACTGATTCTCAGAGAAATAATAATGTTGTGTATGTTGGTAGAACAAACGATCCAAAAAGAAGAAAAGATGAACATGATCGAGACGATAAACATCCTGAAAGGAAAAATTATGATATGACCGTTGTTGCCGAAGATTTGTCAATTAAAGAGGCTAAATTTATCGAACAAGTTTTAATTTCAACATATACAATAGGATATTTGGAAAACATACGTCGAGAAATATCAGTAAAAAATATTGATGGTTACAAACAGTATAAGGATTGCGCTATTGAACTGTTTGGATCATTTGCAGAAGACGAAATGATGGATTTAGTTAGGAGGTAAGATTATGGGTACATGGAGTCCGGCTTTATTTGCTGATGACTTGACTTGTGATGTTCGACATGAATATGGTGTGTTGTTATCTTTATTAAGAGATAATGATGAAGTTGAGGAAAAGCTATGTGCTTATTATTCTGATATTCTGACAGGTAATGATGAAGATGAACCAAATTTTTGGTTTTCTCTTGCCTATTGTGAATGGAAAAGAGGTCTGCTCAGTGAAAGAGCAAAGAATAAGGCAATTCACTTCATAGATAATGGTAGAGATCTTGATAGATGGACTCAAGCAAGTGAAAGCGATTATAATAAGAGAAAAAAAGTGTTGTTAGAATTACAGGCAAAATTATTATCTCCAATGCCACCAACAAAGAAAATTGCAAAAAAATATGTTACTCGATGTCCGTGGAAAGCAGGAGATCTATTAGCATATAGAGTTGCTTCGTATAAAGGGGCAAAAGAAACAGGAATGTTTGGTAAATACGTACTTTTGAGAGTAGTTAAAATCAAAAAGTATGGAATATCAAAAGTTATGCCGACGGAATTCTATGACGAAGGCATGATTGTCAGTCTGTATAACTGGTGTGGAGATGACATACCTAATCCGGACATAGTTGAAAGGTTGGAATACATTCCGATTATAGATTATGAATCAAAAAGACTGAATGTTGATCTGTCCGGATTGAATAATTTTGATAGAGAGTCTGCAGAAAAAATGGCTAGTATTCTTACTGAACATGCAAGGCCAAAAAGGGTTGTTAAATACTGTGTTGATTTGAAATGGAAACCTATTAGAGACGAAGTTCAGGATATTACATGTATCGGGCATGATTCAACTTTTGAAAATAATTTGCCAGACTTTTTAGATACAAGCACTACAGGATGTTCGTTAATCGGACTTACTTCATTGGATATAAAAATATCAAATCATAAAGACAGGGGACGATTCCGTGTCTTCGGATGAAAAGTAAAAGTTAAGCCACGGCTTTACCCTCTCCGTCAATGCTTTGCATTGACAGCTCTCCCAATGGAGAGGAAGGCTCGGCTCTCCCTTTGGGTAATTCCCCTGTTAGGGGAAATGTCTGCGAAGCAGACAAAAGGGTGCCCGTTTCCGGAGGAAAAGCTGGCGGCGAAGCCGTCTGAGAGGGTTAATGGCTTAAAAACCAAAACGTAATAAGCTTAACCGCAATAGATCAGCTTAAATAGCAAAGCAATTTTCAGCATCCCGACAGACGGGGTGCTGATTTTTTGTTGCAGATAGTTTCGGATAAAAACTTAATGAAATCTACATATTGTAGCTGAATTTTGGGCTGATGCATATTTTTTGTCATTTTTCACAAAAATTTTTTTGTTAATTCTTATAATATTAAGCACTGGAAACTTGATTTCTTCTCTTCACAGTGATAAAATATGTAAGTATTAGTTATCGAGTTATTCGAAATTGATAACATGATTTTAAGGGGTAATAAATATGCAAAGAAGAACAGGTACAATTTCAAGAGGTATCCGTTGCCCGATTATCCGTGAAGGTGATGACCTTGCAAAAATTGTTTGTGACAGTGTTGTTGAAGCAGCTGAATGTGACGGCTTTGAGCTTCGTGACAGAGATGTTGTTGCTGTTACCGAGTCAATACTCGCAAGAAGTCAGGGAAACTATGCTTCCGTTGAAGCAATTGCAGCTGATGTGAAAGCAAAGCTTGGCGGTGAAACAATCGGTGTTATTTTCCCGATTCTTTCAAGAAACCGTTTCGCCATCTGTCTCAGAGGTATCGCAATGGGCTGCAAAAAGATAGTTCTTATGCTCAGCTATCCCAGCGACGAGGTCGGTAACCACCTTCTCACTTATGACCAGCTTGATGAAGCAGGCGTTAATCCTTACAGTGATGTTCTGTCTCTCGAAAAATACCGTGAGCTTTTCGGCGAAAACAAGCATGAGTTCACCGGTGTTGACTATGTTGACTATTATTCAAAGCTTATAGAAGCTGCAGGTGCTGAATGTGAGGTTGTGTTTGCTAATCAGGCAAAAACAATCCTTGACTACACAGACTGTGTTCTCACCTGCGATATTCATACAAGACAAAGAACAAAGAGAATCCTCAAAGCAGCAGGAGCTAAGGTTGTCTGCGGTCTTGATGATATTCTTACTGAATCCGTTGACGGTAACGGCTTCAATGCTGACTTCGGCCTTCTCGGCTCTAACAAGTCAACTGAAGACACAATCAAGCTTTTCCCGAAGGACTGCAATGAGTTCGTAAATAAGACACAGCAGTATCTTATCGAAAAGACAGGCAAGAAGATTGAGGTTATGGTATACGGTGACGGTGCATTCAAGGATCCTCAGGGCAAAATCTGGGAGCTTGCAGACCCCTGTGTATCACCGGGCTATACTGCAGGTCTTGAGGGTACTCCCAACGAGCTTAAGCTCAAGTACCTTGCAGATAACGATTTCAAGGATCTTTCAGGTGACGAGCTTAAAAAGGCTATCAGCGAAAGAATCAAGGAAAAAGGCGAAGAAAGTCTTGTTGGCAACATGGCATCTCAGGGTACAACACCCAGAAAATTCACTGATCTTATCGGTTCACTCTGTGACCTTACAAGCGGATCAGGCGACAAGGGTACACCTGTTGTGCTTGTGCAGGGTTATTTCGACAACTACACAAACTAAAAAAATCAGGGCAGCTGTTTCAGTTGCCCTATTGGTATAGAAAAATCAGTAATAATATATCGGGAGGTAATCAATATGGATTTAAACAAAAGACCGGACGACATGGCTCGTATCACAACCAAAGAGCTTGCAGATGCGTTTATTGCAGAGCAGGTAGAGGCAGTACGCGAGCAGGTAGGGGATAAAAAGGTTCTTCTTGCACTTTCAGGCGGTGTTGACTCATCTGTTGTTGCTGCGCTTCTCATCAAGGCTATCGGCAAGCAGCTCGTTTGTGTGCATGTTAATCACGGACTTATGCGCAAGGGTGAAAGTGAAAATGTTATTGAAGTTTTCAGAAATCAGCTTGACGCAAATCTTATTTATGTTGATGCAACAGACAGATTCCTTGATCTTCTTAAGGATGTTAGCGATCCTGAAACCAAGCGTAAAATCATTGGTGCTGAGTTTATCAACGTGTTTGCTGATGAAGCAAGAAAGCTTGACGGTGTATCCTTCCTTGCACAGGGCACAATTTATCCCGATATCCTTGAAAGTATAAAGCAGGCTGAGGGCAAAAAGGCTGTCAAGTCACACCATAATGTTGGTGGCCTTCCTGAAGACCTAAAGTTTGAGCTTGTTGAGCCCATCAAGCTTCTTTTCAAAGATGAAGTCAGAGTTGTCGGTGAAGCACTTGGCCTTTCACACGAAATGGTATACCGTCAGCCCTTCCCCGGCCCCGGACTCGGCGTACGTTGCCTTGGCGCTATCACACGTGACCGCCTTGAAGCACTCAGAGAAGCTGACGCAATTCTTCGTGAAGAGTTTGCACTCAGCGGACTTGCTGAAAAGGTATGGCAATACTTCATTGCAGTCCCTGACATCAAGAGTGTAGGCGTCAAAGATGACAGCCGTTATGAAGGCTGGCCTGCAATTATCCGTGCAGTCAACACAAAGGATGCGATGACCGCAACCATTGAAGAAATTCCTTATGCAATTCTTCACAAAATTACAGACCGTATCACTAACGAAGTAAACGGTATAAACCGTGTACTTTTCGACCTTACTCCGAAGCCGACAGGCACAATCGAGTGGGAATAAGAAACGAAAAGTTCACAAAGCCTTATATATCAAGGGTTTCGGGACTTTCAGAAAGCCTCGTGATACAAAAATGATACTGCATACGGCTTTCCCACATTAATTTCATACAAGAGAAAACCTCTCTCGTTTGAACACTTAGTTCATTCGAGAGAGGTATTTTTTATGCCTATTTTTTGGTAGCGTGATACTGCAACAGTGACCTATATTTTTTGAAAAAATTATATAAAAACGCAACTGATAACCAAAAAATCTCCCAATAAAGAGTAGAGGATGTTTAAAAAATTATTTTTGCAAAAAGCTGAATTTATGTCGCAATAGAGAAGTGTAGGAGAAAATTTTCAAAAAAGTGGGATGATACGCAAAAATATGTCGCAATAAAGAAGTATAGAGTGTTTTAGTTTTTTCGAAAATTTAAAAAATTTTTATTTAGAGGGTCACCATTTTGCGAAAAATTGTCCGTAGGAAAGTAGGGGGAAATGTAAATATTCTAAAAACTTATCAAAAACAGGGTGTGCATTCACCTTTTCTCAGTGGGAACAAGTGAGAGCGATTTCAATCTTATAAAAAAATTTAATTTAGGGGGCTAATTTTTAATCAAAAAATGTCCGTAAATAAGTGAAGGGATATTTTTAACAATTTGAAAACTTTCGAATCACAGGGTTCTCTTTTGACTCAAAAATGTCCGTAAATAAGTGAAAGGAAGTTTTGAACAATTTGAAAACATTTCGGTTTTGGGGTTTCCATTTGGCTTCTCCCAGTCCGTATAGGTGAAAGTTGTTTTAAATATTTTAAAATAATCATGATGCATACTTGCCAAAAGCAGAAAAATTGTCCGTAGGAAAGTAGAGAGATAAAAAGTTTATTAAGAATACTTCCGCTTTTGCTTGTAAATTGTCCGTAATAAAGTAGAGGGTAATTTGTATTTTGTATTCAATGTCGGGCAACCGACTTGTAATAAATCTTAAAGAAAGGAGAACAAACACATGGCAGTACTTATGAATGCAAAGGAAATCAGCGAAGAACTCGGTATTTCCAAAACGCTTGCTTATGATATTATGCAGAAGCTCAACAAAGAGCTTGAAGCAAAGGGCTATTTCGTAATCAAGGGTAAAGTGAGCCGCCGTTATCTGTCAGAACAGATTTACGGTATGCCCAAAGAAAAATAATAAGAGAGGATTGATTCAATGGCTGTATACAAAGACAGCAAAAGAGGTACGTGGTATGTATTGGTGTACTACACGAACTGGAAGGGTGAAAGCGATAGAAAGATGAAGCGTGGCTTCAAAACCCGTAAGGAAGCGGTCGCTTGGGAGAATACGTTTCTAAACAAAAACACAGGCGACCTGAATATGACCTTCGCAGAGTTCTATGACATCTACAAAAGCGACCTCGAGGAACGCTTGAAGGAAAACACCTGGGTAATGAAAACCAGTGTTATCGAGCTTAAGATTTTGCCGTACTTCAAGAAAAAGAAGATGTGTGAAATCAAGGTTTCCGATGTCATTGCCTGGCAGAAGGAAATGATGGCGTACCGTGATAAAGACGGTCAGCCTTATGCATCGGGATACCTTAAAACGATTCACAATCAGCTCAGTGCAATTTTTAATCACGCCGTAAGGTTTTATGAGCTTCCTGCTAATCCTGCTGCAAAGGTCGGCAATATGGGCAGAGAGAACACAAAGGAGATGCTCTTCTGGACGAAAGAGGAGTATATGAAATTCGCTGATTCGATGATGGACAAGCCCTTATCCTATTACGCATTTGAAATGCTTTATTGGTGCGGTATCCGTCTCGGTGAGCTGCTTGCTTTGACTTACGGTGATTTTGATTTTGAAAAGAAGACTGTAAGAATCAACAAGTCATATCAGTGCATTAAGGGCAAAGACGTTGTTACCACACCGAAAACTAAAAAGAGCAACCGAACAATCGTAATGCCTGACTTTCTCTGTGATGAAATGAAAATCTATTTCAAAGGTCTTTACAAGCCGAGAAAGAACGACAGAGTTTTTCTTATAACTAAAGCCTATCTTCACAGTGAGATGCGACGAGGCTGTAAGGAAACGGGCGTGAAGAAAATCCGTATTCACGATTTGAGACACTCACATGTTTCACTTCTCATCGATATGGGATTCACTCCTCTTGCTATTGCCGATAGGGTAGGTCACGAGAGTATAGACATCACTTACCGTTATGCACATCTCTTCCCGTCAAAGCAAACAGAAATAGCAGAGAAATTAAATATGGAGCGTGAATAAAGTGTCAGCGAAAAATTTAGACAAGCACAACCGTTTTCGCAGTATAACGGTAGGGTTCAGAGTTTCACCTGAAGAGAACGAGCAGATAAACAAGGCCGTTGCAATTTCGGGACTGAGCAAACAGGAATACTGTTACCGCCGTTGCATGCAGCAGGACATTGTTGTGCAGGGTGGTAATCCGAGAGTGTTCAAGGCACTCAGAAATAATCTTGCCCAGGTACTTGAAGAGCTTAAAAACAAAAATGAAGTGACCGATGAGATGCTTGAAATAATTAAGCTCATCACGGTAACACTTCAGGGATTGAAAGGAGACTTAAATGAATGATGTAACAAAAGAAAAGACCGTCCTACTCACATCTGTTGGCGCAGAAACGGGACAGTCAAATCAAAAACCTATTGGTAATATTATACCCGACGGAGAAGAAAATATCAATAGCTTTGAAGAGAAATTTGCTCAGATGCAAAGAGAGCTCCGCAAGTCAATGGATCCGTCATATATGAAGACTGTAACGATGAGTGAGCTTTACGAAACGGCGTACCTGAGTAAACCTGCAATCATTGATGGCATTCTTTATCCGGGTACTTATCTTTTCGTCGGTGCACCGAAGGTCGGTAAAAGCTTTATGATGGCACAGCTCGCTTATCATGTGAGTACGGGTAAGCCTCTTTGGGAAAACGAGGTCAGACAGGGCAAGGTGCTTTATCTTGCTCTCGAGGATGATTACTCACGGCTGCAGAAAAGACTTTACCGAATGTTCGGAACGGAAGGTACGAACAATCTGTTCTTCTCCGTGTCGGCAAAGAATCTCAATGGCGGACTCTTTGAACAGCTTGAAAAATTTATTGAAGAGAATCCCGACACAAGACTTATCATCATAGACACCTTGCAGAAGGTGAGAGAGTCGGGTGCGGAAAAGTTTTCTTACGCAAATGATTACGAGGTGATTGCTCAGCTTAAAAATTTTTCTGACCGATACGGTATCTGTCTTCTTCTTGTGCATCACACACGCAAACAAAATTCGGGGGACAAGTTCGATATGATTTCGGGTACCAACGGTTTACTCGGTGCCGCCGACGGAGCTTTCCTCCTGCAGAAGGAGAAGCGAACGGCAAAGACGGCAACACTTGACATCTCCGGTCGTGACCAACAGGACCAACGGCTGTTCCTTGTGAGAAACGAAGAGCGACTTGTGTGGGAGCTTGAGAGAGTTGAAACAGAGCTTTGGAAAGAAAAGCCTGACCCGTTGCTTGAATTGATTGCAGAAAAAATCACGGAAGAAAATCCCGTGTGGGACGGAAGCATTTCTGACTTCAGAGATTTTATAGAGACGGACATTACGCCCATTCAGTTAGGAATGAAGCTTAATGTCACCGCCGGGCGACTGCTTAATGAGTACGGTATTCTCTATGAAAGCAGGCGCACTCACGCAGGCAGACGAATCAGATTCGTGCTGCAGGCGTGACAACCGTGTCAACCGTGACAACTTATTTGCCACTACCACAAAGGTCGTCACGGTCGTCACGGTTGACACGGAAAACTGCATATTGATGAAAATAAATATGCGGTTTTCCTAACCCCGTAGGGCGCAATGGCACTTTTGAATACTCAAGTAGTCATAAGTGCTTTTGCGTTACTCTTGACAAGAGTAACAGAACCTTTATAAGGTTTGTAGATTGTAAAAGACGAAAGGCAAGGTGGTTCTATAAGAAGAACGATAAGCGTAATGGTAGGCAAAGGCTCGGTCAATCATAACAGCAGAGAGTTCAATGCGAAGAACACAGACCCGGAAAGAACTCATCTGAACACCGAGTACTGCAACATAGATATAAAAGAGGTGTATCACTATTTGTTTGACTATGCACTTGAAACATACAACGAAAAACAAAAACGAGCCGACAGAAGAATCGAAAACTACTACGAGAAAATCAGAACAGGCAGACAGGAAAAACTTTTTCACGAAATCATAATTCAGATCGGCAATCACGAAGACACCAACTCAAAAACTCCCGAGGGTGAGCTTGCTGAAAGAATACTCGACGAGTACTACCGTGAGTTTCAGAAACGAAATCCTTACTTGTATGTTTTCTCTGCTCACCTTCATATGGACGAAGCAACGCCTCATCTGCACATTGACTTTGTACCGTTCACTACTGAAAGCAAGCGTGGACTTGATACAAGAGTTTCACTAAAACAAGCATTAGCTAATCAAGGTTTCATCGGTAAGTCACGGCAAGAAACTGAATGGAGTCTTTGGGTAGAAAGTGAAAAGAAAGCTCTCGAAGAAGTTATGAAGCGTCACAGCGTTCAGTGGGAGAAGAAGGGGACACACGAAAAGCATTTGTCAGTTTATGATTACGAAAAGAAAATGCGTAAGCAAGAGGTTGAAGAACTCACACAACAGACAGAGGAACTCAATGTCAAGGTCGAAGAGCTGACAGCAAAATATGAAACACTCACAAAGTACGAAGTAAAAATTGATGAATTGACAGAAGATTTCTATGAGCAGGATGAATTTAAATTGCCAGACCCTCCGCCACTGATGACTGCTAAAACCTACAAGACGAAATTCATTGAGCCTCTTTTTAATAAGTTGATTGGTCTTGTAAAAGGATTGGCAAAGCAGTGTATGGAGCTTCAATCCCGAGTGTTCGGTATGAAGATAGGAGCAGGCCTTGATAAAAGAAAGGTTAATGAACTGTATGAGGATAACAGTTACCTTCGTGAAGAAAATCAAGAGCTCGTCGGAGATGTACT